>NZ_JBMIQI010000017.1:0-356546 GCF_052584175.1 Billgrantia hypersalina | reverse complement strand
ATTGCCGAACCGGGCGATCATGTCATCCTGACCCGGGGCGACCACATGAACGCCCATGGCGGTACCAATACCCTGAAAATACACGACGTTTCCGAGAAACACGCACAAGTCTGATTTTTGTATACAGAAGGTCAGCTTTCGTGTGGTCAGGTAGGACGAAACATGCGAAGGTAAGCTCATGAACGAGAAAGGTGAAGGCGACTCATGAGCACGACCTGGCAGGACGAGATTGCCGCCGAGACGCGCGGCGGTGGGCGAATCAGCGACCGCTTCATCGTCGACAAGGTGCGCGCTGCCGTGCTGACCCAGCGCCTGCCGCCCGGCACGCGCCTGCCGGAGGTGGCGCTGGGCGAGATCTTCGGCGTCAGCCGCTCGGTGGTGCGCAAGGCCCTGACCCGCCTGGCCGCCGATCACGTGGTCAGCCAGCAGCCCAACCAGGTGGCCCGGGTGCGCGCACCGAGCATCGAGGAGACCCGCGAAACCTTCGCCGCCCGCCGGCTGGTGGAAGGCGAGGTGGCCGCGTTGCTGGCCGGCCGGATCGGCGACGACCTGCTCGAAAACATCGCGAAGCGGGTGGAGGAGGAAGCCGCCGCCCATACGCGCGGCGACGAACCGTCACGAATCGAACACTCACTGGCCATTCATCACCTGCTTGCCGAGCATTCGCCCAACCGAGTGCTTGGCGCCATGCTCACCGACTTGATCTTGCGCACTTCCATTGTCATTGCCCTGTACAAGCGCGCCGGCCTGGCGAGCTGCTACCTGGCCGAGGACCACCCGGCGCTGCTCACCCACCTGCGCAGCGGCGACAGTGAAGCCGCGCGACACTGCATCCACGACCATCTCCAGGCGCTGGAGGGGCTGCTCGACCTCACCACCCGCGAGACGCGCATTGACCTGATGGCGATTCTCGGCCAGCGCGAAGGCATCGCCTCCTGAGTCCGGGCGAGGCTCTCGCCAGGGAGTACCTCGCATGGCGGCTTTACCGCCCCGGCTCGCTGCACGACAATGCCGTCACGTCATCCTTCAGTTCGATGGGACCGTCCTGTGATGAACTTCCTCCTGCGCTGGGCGCTGGCCGCCTGCCTGCTGTCCGCTGTCTCGCCGGCCGTGGCCGGTGTGCCGACGGTCGCGGCGGCATCCGACCTGCAGTTCGCGCTCAGTGAGGCGGCAGCGCGCTTCGAGGCCGAAACCGGACAGTCGCTGCGGCTGAATTTCGGTTCGTCGGGGAACTTCCGTCGCCAGATCGCCCAGGGCGCGCCCTTCGAACTCTTCCTCTCGGCCGACGAGGCGTATGTACTGGCGCTGCACGAAGAGGGGCACACCGAGGATGAAGGCGTGGTCTACGCCAGGGGCCGGTTGGCCTGGCTGCAGCGAGCCGGGCAGGACGGCCTCCCCGACGAAGATGACCCGCTTGCCGGTGTGCGGGAAGCGCTAGCGCTTCAGGCTGGAGGCAAGGGCAGGACACGTATCGCCCTGGCCAACCCCGAGCACGCCCCTTATGGCGTGGCGGCGCGACAGGTGCTGGAACGGGCCGGCCTGTGGGAAGAGACGGCAGCGCTGCGTATCCTTGGCGAAAACGTCTCCCAGGCGGTTCAGTTTTCCCTCGCAGGGGACGCACGTGGGGGGCTGGTGGCCTGGTCGCTGGCCCTGGCCCCGCAATTGGCCGAGCGCAGCGACCACGTGCTGATCCCCGAAGCGTGGCATGAACCGTTGGTGCAGCGCATGGCGCTGGTCAAGGGGGCCGGCGACGGCGCTCGGGCCTTCTACGCCTGGCTGCAGGGCGAGGAGGCGCGTGACATCCTGGCGCGCTATGGCTTTCGCCTTCCTGCCGAACCGGACGGGGCGAGCGGCGACAAGAGCGGGGCGCCTTGATGGATGGGACGGCGCTGTCGGTCTCGCTGCAGCTGGCGCTGGCGACCTGCCTGTTGTTGTTGCCCTTCGGGCTGTGGCTGGGTCGCAGCCTGGCCCGGGCCCGCTTTCGCGGCAAGCCGCTGTGCGAGGCCCTTGTAGCGCTGCCGCTGGTCATGCCGCCCACGGTGCTGGGCTTCTACCTGATGATAAGCTTTGGCCGTGACGCGCCACTGGGTGCCTTCTGGCATCGTTTCACTGGCGAAGGGCTCAATTTCACCTTCACCGGCATTCTGCTTGCCTCGCTGGTGGCCAACCTGCCGTTCGCCGTGCAGCCCATCCAGCGTGCCTTCGAAGCGGTGCCTGCCAACCTGCGGGAGGCAGCCTGGTGCAGCGGGCTCTCGCCCTGGCAGACCTTTCTGCGCATCGAGCTGCCGCTGGTGTGGCCGGGCGTGATCTCGGCCCTGGCCTTGACCTTTGCCCATACCCTCGGCGAGTTCGGCGTGATCCTGATGGTGGGCGGTGCCATCGATGGCGAGACGCGCACCCTGGCCATCGCCATCTACGATCGGGTGCAGGCTTTCGATGAGCGCGGCGCCGGTATCATGTCGGCCGTGCTGCTACTGGTCTCCTTCGTTACCATTGGCGTGGTTTACGGCCTGGCGGGCCGCAGGCGGTGGCTTCGTGTCTGAATATCATGGTGATTCCATGCCCGTCGCCGAGCTGGTACCCGCCTCGGGATGGCTGGAGGTGGCCGTGCACCAAGCCGGCCCCATCCCGCTGGATGTCCGCTTTCGCTGCGAGGCCGGTGAGCTGCTGGCGCTGGTCGGCCCTTCCGGCAGCGGCAAGACCACGCTGCTGCGGACCATTGCCGGTTTGATGCCGCCGCAGGCGGGGCGCATCGCCTGTGGCGACGATGTCTGGCTCGATGTCGGCGCAGGCCGCGACATGCGCCCGCAGCAGCGTCGCGTCGGCATGGTGTTTCAGGACTATGCGCTGTTTCCCCACCTGAATGCGCGAGACAACGTGCGCGTGGCGCTGGGGCACCTCGCGGCCGAGCAGCGCGCCGAACAGGCCGAGCGCTGGCTCGTTCGCATGCATCTGGACGGGTTGGGCGGACGCTATCCGTCGCAGCTCTCGGGAGGCCAGCGCCAGCGCGTGGCGCTGGCCCGGGCTCTGGCGAGAGAGCCCCGCGCGTTGCTGCTCGATGAGCCTTTCTCGGCGGTTGACCAGGTCACTCGTCGCCGGCTGCAGCGCGAGCTGGCCCGGCTGCGCGAGCAGATCCGTATTCCCATCGTGCTGGTGACCCACGATCTCGACGAGGCGGTCGCCCTGGCTGACCGGCTCTGTGTGCTTCATGGTGGCAGAAGCCTGCAGGTCGGCGACGCCGAGACGCTGTTTCGACGTCCGGCCAGCGCCGAGGTGGCACGCCTGCTGGATCGACACAATCTGTTCCGCGGCCAGGTGGTGGAGCATCGGGGCGAGCGCCGGCTGCAGTGGGGGGCGCTGCGGCTCGAGGTGGCGCAAGGGCTCGAGCGGCTCGCACCGGGACAGCGGGTCACGTGGTATCTGCCCGACTCCGACGTGGTGCTGCATCGAGGCGAGCGTAGCTCGCGTGGCAGTGGCGAGAACCCGGTTGCCGGCCGCGTGAGCGAAATGATCGTCATGGGGGGGACCACGTCGCTGGCGGTGGTCGTCGACGAGGTCGGCGATGTGCTGCGCTTCGACATTTCCACCCATGCGGCGAGGCGCAGCGCCCTGGCACGCGGCGTGCGGGTGCAGGTCTCGCTGCTGGCGGCCGGCATCCACCTGCTACCCGACGAACCCAAGGAGACGGTGACATGAGCGACAGGCACGAAACGCGACGTGACGGCGGGTGGCAGGCTATCTCACTGGTCGGGCTGGCGACGCTGCTGCTGGCCTGGCAGTGGCCGGCCGAGGCCGCGGAGACAACCGCACACGAGCGCGTGCCGTTGGTGATCGAGGCCGATGGCGAGCAGCATCGGCTGGAAGTGGAAGTGGCGCGCACGACAGCCAAACGGCAGAAAGGGTTGATGGATCGTGACAGTCTCGACCCCGATGCCGGCATGCTGTTTCTCTATGAGGAGGAGCAGCCGGCAGCGGGCGGCTTCTGGATGTACCGCACCCGCATCCCGCTGGATATCGCCTTCATCGACGTCGACGGCCGTATCGCGGCCCTGCATACGATGCAGCCCTGTACCTCGCGCAGTCCGTACGACTGTCCTGTCACCGTGGCCGGTGCGGCCTACCACGCGGCGCTGGAGGTCAACGCCGGTTATTTTGCGGCACGTGACATCGGAGAGGGCGCTTGCGTCAGCTGGCCTGGCCATCAGGAGGGCTGCCGCTCAGCGGCCGAATAAGGCGCGAAAGCGAATCACGATGAGCGCCACCCCGGCGATCACCATGGCCCCGCCGAAGACGATGTGGGCATTGAGGGACTCGCCCAGCAGCAGGATGCCCAGGATCACCGCGCCCGCAGGAACCAGCAAGCTCAACGGCGCCAGCCGGCTGACCGGGTGGCGGCGCAGCAGGCCGTACCACAGGCCGTAAGCGGCAATCGAGGACATGACCGCGGTATAGAATACCGCCCCCCAGCCGAACCAGCCGGCGCCGGTCAAGGCGCCCAGGTGATCGCGCTCGAACCACCAGGAGCCGAGCGCCACCTGCGGCACGGCGAACAGCGCCGTCCACCCGGCCAATGCCATGGGGGCGATGTTGGGGCCTTTCTTGATCAGCAGCTGCGACACCGCCCAGCCAAAGGCGCTGAGAAGCAGCAGGGCCATGGGCAACGGTGAGGGCAGGCTGGGACCGCCGGCGAGTACCACTACACCACCGAACGAGAGTGCCAGCCCGGCCAGCCGCTTGGCACTGAGGCGCTCGCCCAGAAAAATCACCGCCAGCAGGGTGGCGAAGGGAGTGCCCATCTGCACCAGCAGCGCACCGGTGCCGGCCTCTGCCTGCCCCAGGCCGATGAACAGCAGGGCGAAGTGCAGGGTGCCGAAGGTTGCCGAGATGAGCAGCAGAAAAGGCAACTGATGGCGCGCCACGGGATGGAAGGGGACGAGCAACGACGCCACCAGCACGAAGCGCAGGGTGGTCAGCAACAGCGGTGGCAGCTCTTCGACCCCGAGCTTGATCACGATGATGTTCAGGGCCCAGATCGCCACGATCAGCAGGCCCAGCAGCAGGTCGCGCAGTGGCACGATAGGCTCCTTGAGGAATGACGGCCAAGCGAGGGTAGCAGTACGCTACGCGGGCGTCGTGAGATATCGTTACCGGACTATTATTCAACGCGCGACATCGTAGAATGTCGAGGCGTGGCGATGCGCGTCATATGCCCGCCAGAACGATAATCATGGCCGGTCCTGAGAGACCGGCCTCAGCTGCAAGGACACGTCATGAACTCTGCAAGCCGTATCACCCGTATTGCCGCGGCCCTGGCCGGTGCTGCCGTGCTGAGCGCCTCGCTTTCCGCGCAGGCACGCGAGCTTTCCGTTTCCACCGTACTCTCCGACGCCTTCCCCTGGGGGCAGGCAGCGGAGAAGTGGGCCGAGCTGGTGGAGGAACGCACCGGGGGCGAACTCACCCTGCGCGTATATCCCAACTCACAGCTGGTGGCCGGCGACCAGACCCGCGAATTTTCCGCGATGCGTTCCGGCCTGATCGACATGGCGGTGGGCTCGACCATCAACTGGTCGCCCCAAGTGCCCGAACTCAACCTCTTCTCGCTGCCCTTCTTCATGCCCGATGAGGCGGCCGTGGATGCCGTCACCGGCGGCACGGCCGGCGAGATGGTCTTCGAGGCCATCGAGTCACGCGGCGTGGTCCCGCTGGCCTGGGGCGAGAACGGCTTCCGCCAGCTCTCCAATTCCCGCGGGCCGATCGATGCCCCCGGCGATCTCGATGGGCTCAAGATTCGCGTGGTGGGCTCGCCGCTGTTCCAGGATACCTTCACCGCGCTGGGGGCCGACCCCACCCAGATGAGCTGGACCGACGCCCAGCCGGCATTGACCACGGGCGCCGTGGACGGCCAGGAAAACCCGCTTTCGGTGTTCGACGTGGCGCGTATCGACCAGGCGGGGCAAGAGTACCTGACGCTGTGGAACTACATGAACGACCCGCTGATCTTCGCCGTCAACGAGCAGGTCTGGGGATCGCTTTCCGAAGAGGAGCGCGAGGTGCTGCGCGAGACCGCCATCGAGGCCGGCGAATGGGAGATCGCCATGACCCGCGAGCAGGAGAGCGAGCGTCTGGCCGCCATCCAGGAGCGCGGCGTGGAAGTGACCGAGCTCACCGAAGAGCAGCATCGTGCCTTCGTAAACGCCACCCAGAGCGTGCACGAGAAGTGGATCCCGCGTATCGGTGAGGATTTGGTCGACACCGCGCGTCAGGCCATCGAGGCACGCTGAGCCACACCTCAGGCAGACCCCGGCTTCACGCGAAGCCGGGGCTTTCATTGCGAGGCTGCCATGAAGTTCTCACCCGATGCCAAACCCGAGCGATGGCTGGGCTCGCTGGCGCTGGCCGTCATTTCGTTGATCAGCCTGGGCAATGTCGTCACGCGCTACGTCACGGGCGGCTCGCTGGCCTTCACCGAGGAGTTCTCGGTGTTCCTGCTGGTGGTGCTGACCTTTGCCGGCGCCTCGGTGGCGCTGCGACGCAACGGCCATATTCGTATCGGCCTGCTCGAACGTGCCCTTCCGGCGGGGCCGCGCCGTGCCTTGGTGCTCTTCCAGGGGCTGTGCGGCGCCGCCGTGCTGGGCCTGATCCTCTGGTACGGTGCCAAGCTGACCTGGGAAGAGTACCAGTGGGAATCGCTGTCGCCGGGCCTGGGCCTGCCCCAGTGGTGGTATCTCGCCTGGCTGCCGCTGCTGTCGGCGACGATGCTGGTGCGCCTGGTTCAACAGACCCGAGACCGCCTGAGCGGGAGGCTCGACGATGAGCCCTGACCTGTGGATGATACTGGCCTTCGCTGGGCTGTTGATCGCCGGCGTGCCGGTGGCCTTCTCGCTGGCCATGGCCGGCGCGGTGGGCATCGTATCGGGCCTATCGCCCGAGATGCTGGCCACACTGGGTACCAATACCTACAACAGCATCGCCAAGTATCCGCTGATCGCCATCCCGCTGTTCATCATGACCGGGCTGATCTTCGAGCGCGCGGGGGTGGCGCTGCGCCTGGTGCGCTTCGCCCAGGCCCTGATCGGCCCGCGTCACGGTGGGTTGGCGCTGGTAGCCGTGTTGGTGTGCATGATCATGGGCGGCATGAGCGGCTCCGGGCCGGCGGATGCCGCGGCGGTGGCCATGGTGATGCTGCCGAGCATGACCAAGGCGGGCTATCCCAGGCCCTTCTCGGCCACGTTGATCGCCGCCTCCGCCTCCACGGCAATCCTGATTCCGCCCTCGGTGGCGCTGATTCTCTATTCCATCGTGGTGCCGGGCGTCGACCTGCGGGCGCTGTTTGCCGCTGGGCTGTTCCCCGGCGTGCTGGCCGGCCTGGCGCTGCTGGTGCCGGCACTGCTGGTGTCGAGGCGCTACGGCTGGGAAGGCGGTGGTGCCATGGCCGTAACCGAGAGGCCGCGAGTCGCCGAGAGTTTCAAGCAGGCGCTGCCGGCGCTGTTTGCTCCGGTGCTGATTCTCGGTGGGCTGCGCTCCGGGCTGTTCACGCCTACCGAAGCGGCAGTGGTGGCGGTCGCCTATGGTGCGCTGATAGGGCTGTTCGTGACCCGCGAGCTGCGCCTGCGCGACCTGTGGAGCCTGCTTGGCGAAGCGGCGGTAATCTCCGGTGTGGTGATGCTGATCATCGCCCTGGCCGGCATCTTCGCCTGGGCCGGCACCATGCTGGGGACCTTTCGTCATCTGGCGGAGTGGATCATCGGCCTTTCCGACAACGGCGTAATGCTGCTGATCCTGATCATGATTGCCGTGCTGCTGGCAGGCATGCTGCTCGATGCCATCTCGATCTACCTGATCATGATGCCGATCCTGATACCGGTGATGCAGCACTTCGGCTGGAATCCGGTATGGTTCGGGATCCTGCTGGCGATGAACATCGCCATCGGCCAGTTCACACCCCCGGTGGCCGTCAACCTGATGGTGACCACCGAAATCGCCAAGATTCGGCTGGAGCAGACCGTGGGCTGGGCGCTGTTGTTCGTGCTGGCCATGGCCAGCGCACTGGCCATGGTGGCGATTTTTCCGGAACTTGCCCTGTGGTTGCCACGCACGCTTGGCTACAGCGTCTAGTCGAGGGCGTCCAGGGTGCGCTGGAATACCTCGGCGCTCTGGGCATCGAACAGCACGAAGCGCACCCGTTCGATACCAGGACATCGAGGCAGCGTCTCGCTGACCGTGCCAAGGGCGACGCGGGCCGCCTCCTCAAGGGGATAGCCGAAGGCACCCGCGGAGAGGGCGGGAAAGGCGATGCTGGCAATCCCGTGGCGTTCGGCCAGCTCGAGCGCGTTGCGATAGCAATCGGCCAGCAGCGCTTCTTCCGGTATATCGCGGCCGTACACCGGCCCCAGGCAGTGGATGACGTGGCGGTTGGGCAGGCCGAAGGCCTCCGTGATCACGGCCTGGCCGGGCTCGACGGGCGCCAGTGGGCGGCACGCCCGGTCGAGCTCCGGTCCGGCCGCCCGATGCAGGGCGCCGGCTACGCCGCCGCCTGGCCGCAGTGCGGCGTTGGCCGCATTGACGACGGCTTCGATGTCGGGCTGGTTGGCGATATCGCCTTGACGGCACTCCACTTCGGCTGGCATCTCGCTGTCTCCTGAGGCGTGTCGTATCAGTCTGGTCGGCGAGCGCGACCTCGTTCAAGCAAGGATCGAGCGAGCCGGCCAGTTTCTTCTATCCAACGTGAGGAGACAGTCATGCGACTGCCTGCGCGCTATGCTCCCCTGGCCTTTGGGGTACTGATGTCGATCTACATGGTCACGCTCATGACCTTTGTCATTACCTGGGTGAATACGGGGCTCGGGGCAGGGTTTCTCGGGCGCTGGTGGCGTGCCTTCTATATTGCCTGGCCGATCGCCTTTGTCCTGATACTTCTCGGTGCGCCACGCTTGCAGCGCCTGGTAGGGCGCTGGGTCGAGAAGGCGTGAACGAGCTTCGGTTCGATGGAAACGTTCTGTTGCATTTCGTCTCCATTGGCGTGACATTCGTTGCAAATAATAGCATAAACTTGCAACTCGTCCGCTCAGACGGTACCAATGTGCTCCCCCGATAAGCCACGGCTCACCGACTCGTGTCGGTGTGACGGCCGCTTTGTGCCGCAGCGCAGGTTTTCCCGCCCATGGCCCACAACAACAGGAGGAGACAATGAACCAGCGTGTGAACATCGATCTCGGCAGTGCCGGAGCCGAGGCCATCGAGGCCCGCCAATTCAAGGTCTATACCCATCGCCAGTTGGACAAGATCGAGGCGTTGCAGAATCTGCCGGATGAACTGCGTTTCGACATGCGGGTGGTCAGCCAGGTGCTACCCTTTCGCGTCAACGAGTACGTCATCGAGGAACTGATCGATTGGGACGATGTGCCGGCCGATCCCGTCTTCCAACTCACTTTTCCCCAGCGCGGGATGCTCAGGCCCGAGCATTTCGACGAAGTGGCCGACCTGTTGCGCCGAGAGGCCGATAGTGCCGAAATGAAGCCCGTGATCGAGCGCATTCGCGGCGAGCTCAACCCGCACCCGGCGGGGCAGATGGACCTCAACCTGCCCATGCTGGATGGCGAGCCGCTGCCCGGCATGCAGCACAAGTACCGCGAGACGGTGCTGTTCTTCCCCAGCCAGGGGCAGGTGTGCCACAGCTACTGCACCTTCTGCTTTCGCTGGGCGCAGTTCGTTGGCGACAAGGAGCTGAAGTTCGCCTCCAGCGAAGCCGATTCCCTGCACCGCTACCTGGCCGAGCATCCCGAGGTCACCGACCTGCTGATGACCGGCGGCGATCCCATGGTAATGAAGGCCAAGCACCTACGCCTCTATCTGGAAGGGCTGATGAAGCCCGAGCTCGACCACGTCCAGGACATCCGCATCGGTTCCAAGAGCCTGACTTTCTGGCCCTATCGCTTCGTCACCGACCCGGACGCCGAGGATATCCTGGCGTTATTCCGTGAATTGACCGCCGCCGGCAAGCACGTGGCCTTCATGGCGCACTTCAATCACTGGAAGGAGATGGAGACGCCGATCTGCCGCGAGGCGGTTCGCCGAATCCGTGCCACCGGTGCCGAGATTCGTACCCAGGCGCCGCTGCTCCGACACATCAACGACGACGCGGGACAGTGGGCGCGCATGTGGACCACGCAGGTGCGCCTCGGAATGATCCCCTACTACATGTTCGTCGAGCGAGATACCGGCGCCCGCCACTATTTCGAGGTACCGCTGGTCAGAGCCTGGGAGATCTACCGCGAAGCGGCGAAGCAGGTGCCCGGCCTGGCGCGTACCGCCCGCGGGCCCTCCATGTCCGCCGATCCGGGCAAGGTGGAGGTCCAGGGCATCACCGAGATCCACGGCGAGAAAGTCTTCGTGTTGCGCTTCATCCAGGGACGCGACAGCGATTGGGTGCAGCGCCCTTTCTTTGCCAAATACGACGCGCAGGCGACCTGGCTCAATCACCTCGAGCCGGCGCTGGGCGAGAGCGAATTCTTCTACGAGGCCGACTTTGCCGCCATGAAGACGCGCAAACGGGAGCTCATCCTGATGGCGTCGTAAAAGACAGGGATCACCCCTCTTATGGGCCATGCCATTAAGGAATTAACGTTCACTAAACGAAAATCGCGACTAGAATTAGCTCAAGTTGAAAAAGACCGTCATGACGGTGTTTTTTTCGCTAAAGTAGGTGTGTGCGGTAGCAACCGTCAGCCAAGGGGCTCTATGCGTCTTGGCTACTCAGGGATCTTGCTTTCAGCAATGACAGCTAGACAAATAACGTCCAAAGAGGTGTGTTAATGAAACGCCATGCTTTTTCCGCAGCCGCCTTCTCGGGAGCCCTGCTGGGGGCAGCCATGTTCTCTGCACCGGCCGTGGCTCAGGAGCGTTACATCACTATCGGTACCGGCGGCCAGACCGGTGTCTATTATGTCGTGGGACAGTCCGTCTGTCGCATGGTGAATCGCGGCAGCGAAGAGCACAACATTCGCTGTAACGCGCCGTCCACGGGCGGCTCCGTGGCCAACGTCAACGGCATGAAGAGCGGCGAGCTCGATATGGGCGTGGTGCAGTCCGACGTCCAGTACCGCGCTTTCCATGGCGAGGACAATTTCGAGTCCGACGGTGCCTGGGAAGAGATGCGTGCCGTCTTCACCATGCACGGCGAGCCGCTGACCGTGGTGGCACGTGCCGATTCCGGCATCGAGCACTTCACCGATCTCGAGGGCAAGCGCGTCAATATCGGCAATCCGGGCTCCGGCCAGCGCAACACCATGAATGTCGTCATGGAGGCCATGGGCTGGGATACCGATACCTTCTCCCTGGCCTCCGAGCTGGATGCCGCCGAGCAGGCTGCCGCCCTGGCCGACAACAATGTCGATGCCATGGTCTACGTGGTCGGTCATCCCAACGGCTCCATCCAGGAGGCCACTACCACCGTCGAGGCCAACCTGATTCCGGTGACCGGTGATGAAATCGACGAGCTGGTCGAGGAATATCCCTACTACACCCGGTCCGTGATTCCGGGCGGCCTCTATCGTGGTAACGACGAGGATGTCGAGACCTTCGGCGTGGCCGCGACCTTCGTCACGCATGCCGACCTCGACGAGGAGATCGTCTACGAGACCGTCAAGGCGGTATTCGAGAACTTCGACCGCTTCAAGCGTCTGCATCCGGCGTTCGAGAATCTCAACGAGGAAGACATGATATCAGACGGCCTGACGGCTCCGCTGCATGAAGGTGCCGAGCGCTACTACCGCGAGCGTGGCTGGATCGAGTGATCGAATAGAGAGGGCAGACACCCTCTGGTGAGATTGCGCGGACCCTGGGGGTCCGCGCATCTGTTTGCATGGGCCACCGGCAGGACGAATACGCTCCTCATGAACCGACGGTTTCCAAGTGCTAAGCGAAGTGGGGCACAACGGTAATGACTGACGAAAAGACGAATCCACGCAACCCCGGGGTAGATCTCGAGGAAATGGTCGCCTCGAGCGATAGCGGGGCACGCAAGCCGCTCGGGGCCCCGGGCAAGCTGCTGGTCGGTGTGGCGGCCGCCTGGTCGCTTTTCCAGCTCTGGATTGCCTCGCCGCTACCCTACATTTTTCGCTTTGGGGTATTCAACGCCACCGAAGCACGTTCCATCCATCTGTCTTTCGCCATTTTCCTGGCGTTCATGGCCTATCCCGCGCTAAAGCGCTCGCCACGCGATCGGATTCCGCTGCAGGACTGGGTGCTGGCGCTGGTCGGCGCCTTCTGTGCCGCCTACATGTACATCTTCTATGCCGAGCTCTCCGAACGCCCGGGATCGCCCATCCTTCGCGACGTGATCGTGGGTGTGGTCGGCATTCTGGTGCTGCTCGAAGCGACGCGTCGGGCACTTGGGCCGCCGTTGATGGTCGTGGCCTCCATCTTCATTCTTTATTCGCTCTTCGGGCCCTACATGCCGGGTATTCTGGCCCACCGGGGGGTTAGCCTCTACGGCCTGATCAACCACCAGTGGCTGACCACTCAGGGCGTGTTCGGTATCGCGCTGGGCGTGTCCACCAGCTTCGTTTTCCTGTTCGTGCTGTTCGGTGCGTTGCTCGACAAGGCTGGCGCCGGCAATTACTTCATCAAGGTCGCTTTCTCGCTGCTCGGCCATTTCAAAGGGGGGCCGGCCAAGGCGGCCGTGGTAGCCTCGGGCATGACTGGCCTGATTTCCGGTTCGTCCATCGCCAATACGGTGACTACCGGCACCTTTACCATCCCGATGATGAAACGGGTCGGTTTCTCCGCCGAAAAGGCCGGTGCGGTGGAGGTATCCTCTTCGGTCAACGGCCAGATCATGCCGCCGGTCATGGGGGCCGCGGCCTTCTTGATGGTCGAATATGTCGGTATCCCCTATGTCGAGGTGATCAAACACGCCTTCCTGCCGGCGGTGATCTCCTACATTGCGCTGATCTACATCGTGCATCTCGAGGCGCTCAAGGCCAACATGAAGGGGCTGCCGTCGAGCAATCCGGTTCGCCCTTTCCTCAACAAGGCGCTCGGCTTCCTTACCGGCCTGATCCTGCTGATGGCGCTGTCGTTCGCCGTGTACTACGGCCTCGGCTGGCTCAAGCCGTTGCTGGGCGATGCCACGCCCTGGGTCATCGGGGTGCTGCTGGCGGTGGTCTACGTCGGCCTGCTCAAGCTCGGCTCGAACTATCCGGAACTCGAACTCGACGACCCCAATTCGCAAGTGGTCAAGCTGCCGGAGACCCGGCCGACCGTGATGGTGGGGCTGCATTACCTTCTTCCGGTGCTGGTGCTCGTCTGGTGCCTGATGGTGGAGCGCCTGTCCCCCGGGCTTTCCGCCTTCTGGGCGACGGTTTTCATGATCTTCATCATGATCACCCAGCGGCCCATTACCGCGTTCTTTCGCGGGCGCAGCAAGCTGATGGCGGATATCAAGGAGGGTTTCCTCGATCTGTGGGACGGGCTGGTGGCAGGGGCTCGCAACATGATCGGCATCGGTATCGCCACCGCCGCCGCAGGCATCGTGGTGGGTGCCGTATCCCAGACCGGCGTGGGCCTCGTGCTGGCCGATGTGGTCGAGATCCTCGCCATGGGCAACCTGATGCTGATCCTGCTGCTGACCGCGCTCCTCAGCCTGGTGCTCGGCATGGGGCTACCCACCACGGCCAACTATATCGTGGTGTCCGCTCTGATGGCCCCGGTCATCGTTCTGCTGGGCCAGCAGAACGGTCTGATCGTGCCGTTGATCGCGGTGCACCTGTTCGTCTTCTATTTCGGCATCATGGCCGACGTGACGCCACCGGTGGGGCTGGCATCGTTCGCCGCGGCGGCAGTTTCCGGTGGCGATCCGCTGCGCACCGGCTTCCAGGCGTTCTACTACAGCCTGCGCACCGCAGCGCTACCGTTCCTGTTCATCTTCAACACTGACCTGCTGCTCATCGAAGTGGGCTGGTTCCAGGGCATACTGATCTTCGTCATTGCCACCATCGCCATGCTGATCTTCGCTGCGGGCACCCAAGGCTACTTCCTGGTGCGCAACCGGTGGTACGAATCGATCTTGCTGCTGTTGGTGGCGTTCACTCTGTTCCGCCCCGGTTTCTGGATGGATCGGATCCACGATCCCTACGAGTCGGTGCCGCCTTCGCAGTTCGCCCAGACGTTGGCCGATGTGGAAGATGGCAGCCAGCTGCGCGTGCAGATCGCCGGCGAGGATCCCTTCGGCGCCCCGATGACCACCTACGTCCTGGTGCCTGTGCCGAATGGCGATACCGCCGAGGAGCGCATGGAGCGTCTTGGCCTGGAACTGATGACGGAAGACGATAGGACCATCGTCGATTTCGTCGAGTTCGGCAGCACGGCGGAGGATCTCGGCTTCGATTTCGACCAGGAGATCGTCGAGGTGCTGGCCCCGGTGGATCGCTGGGCCAAGGAGTGGATGTGGATCCCGGGCTTCCTGGTGTTCGGTCTGGTAGTGCTGCTGCAGCGCCGGCGTCAGCGTCGGCAGCCAGAGACTTCGACCACCCACGCCGCTTGAGGAGGGGAGAGATGTACAACAAGATTCTGCTGCCGATCGACCTCAACGAAGAGTCTTCGTGGGCCAAGGCATTGCCCAATGCCATCACCCTGTGCCGAACCTTCGATGCTTCGCTGCACGTGGTGACGGTGATGCCCGATTACCATATGCCCATGGTGAGCTCCTACTTCCCTCGCGACTTCTCGAAGAAAGCGCATGAAGCGCTCTCCCAGGCTCAGCGGCGTTTCATCGAGGAGCACGTGCCCGAGGAGATCGAGGTGCACTCGGTGATCGTCGACGGCTCGCCCTGGGAGGCGATCGTCAAGGCGGCCAAGAAGCTCGAGGTCGACCTGATCGTGATGGCATCGCACAACAAGCGCAAGTTCGCCGACTACGTGCTGGGCCCCAACGCCGAACACGTGGTGCATCACACCAAGGTATCGGTAATGATCGTCCGCTGACCTTCGTGCTCCCGCCTGCGGGTTCGCTGACCCGCAGGCGATCGAGCGGGGAGGGCTTTCGCTGCCGCGGCGTCAGGCCTGGGTGCCCCAGGTGTCCTGGCAGATGGCGTTGTACCAGCCGATGGCGTATTCGGCTTCGAGCGCCCGAGTGGTCTCTGGAGCGTTCCGAGGACTCAGGCCTCCGGCCCCTTCCACTTCGGCGATGGCACCATTCCTCACGCGATAGACGCCGGCCGTCGAGATGCCATACTCGGGGCCGACCAGGCTGTAGCTGGCACTGGTCCAGTAGGCCTCGGGGGTGGGGCGAGACTCGAGGGAGGCGGCGATGGCCGCTGCGGCCACCTTGGCCTGGGCACTGGCACAGAAGCCCGATTTGGGCATCGGGTCGGCAATGCTGGCGTCGCCGATCACGTAGACATCCTCGGCCTGCTGCGATTCGAAGGTGTCCGGCTTGACCGGCACCCAGCCGGTTTCGTCGGTGACGCCAGCTCGCTCGGCGATCCACCCGGCTTTCTGGGGCGGAATGACATTCAGGACGTCGGCCTTGTGCACGATGCCCTGCTCCGTTTCCACTTCCAACCGATCGGCATCGACTCGGGTCACGCGGCCATCATTCGAACGGCCCACCCATTCGATGCGGTCGCCGTAGAGCCGTTTCCAGCCCTCCATGAACAGTTCCTGCTTGGCGAAGTCGTCCTTGGCGTCGAGAATCAGCACCTTGGACTTCGGCTTGAACTGTTCCAGATAGTTGGCGATCAGGCTGGCCCGTTCGTAGGGGCCGGGCGGGCTGCGGAAGGGATTGGACGGTGCCACCAGAATGCAGGTACCACCGTCCTCCATGGCTTCCAGCTGGGAGCGCAGCAATTCGGTCTGCGGGCCGGCCTTCCAGGCGTGAGGCGCCTTCTCGGCGGCGGCCTCGTCGTAGCCTTCCAGGGCGTCCCAGCGAAAGTCGATACCTGGCGAAAGGATCAGTCGGTCATATTCCAGGTCACGCCCGGTGGAGAGCCGCACCGTGTGTGCCGAGGCGTCGACCTCCTCGGCCTCGGCGTGTATGACGCGCACACCGTAGCGTTCCTGCAATTCGTCATAGCCACGGGCGAGGCTGTCCATGCTGCGTAGCCCGGCCAGATGAAGGTTGCTGAAAGGGCAGGTGAAGAAGGTCTCGGCCGGCTCGACCAGGATGACCTCGATGGCGGGATTGGCCCGCTTGAGATACTTGGCGGCCGTGGCACCGCCGAACCCGCCGCCTACCACCACGACCTGGCCGGCATGCTGGCTGCCGATGGAGAAGGGCGTGATGCCAGCGACCAGCGGCAATAACGAAGCGGCGCCCAGCCCCTTGATCAGTTGCCGGCGGTTGAGAGCGGAACGTGAGGTTTGTTCTGTCATGGGGCGTCTTGCTCCTGCGCTTCTTCTTCGCTTGCCGGAGCAGCGTCTGCGGCGGGGTGAATGGCGGCGAAATGCTCAGCAAGAGCGGCAAGCTCCGCATCGCTGAAGCCCTTGGCGATGCGGTCCATGATGGTGGCATCGTTCTGGGGGTCATGCTTTAACTCGAGAAGGCGCGCTTCCAGCACGACGGCCGGCCTGCCGGCGATGGTCGGCACGCTGCCCACCTGGCGTCCGTCGGTGCCATGACAGTTGGCGCAGGCGCCTGCCATGAGGGCAACTTGTTCGGAGGGGAACTCCTCCTCGGCAACACCCGGGGAGGCGGCTCCCACGAGCGGCAACGTACCGAGCAGCACCAAGGCCACCCTCTGAAGGATCCGTTTCATTGCAGCCTCCCTGGTTGCATTTCTATGTACGACCCATCCCTGTGCAGCACGTTCATGGCAGCCGGCCGATGTCGTGTTCCCTACAGTAGCGTTGAAGCGGCATGGGCGGGAAGAGAGCGGTTGCTCGCTGCGTTGACAACTTTGCTCGGCAGCCTTGTGCGCGCTCAACTACAGTGAAGCGGTAGGAAGACAACAAGACGTCGTCCGGACCTCCCGGCCGGAAAGACGCCAATCGTCCCTCCCATGGCGACCATACGGGGTACAACAATGAATGCAGCCACACGAAGCGCCGGACCGTCATCCGCTCCCAGCGTCAAGATCACCATCAACGCCATCGGCATGGACAGGCCGCGAGCCTGGCTCATGGCCGGCATCGAGGATTTTCGTCAAGCGACGGCCGTCAGCCTCGCCTACGGCATGTTCTGGGTAGGTTTGAGTATCGCCATTACGGCAGGCGCCATAGCGCTCGACTTATGGCACTGGCTCCTGCCCATGCTTGCCGGATTCATGTTCATGGGGCCGCTGGTGGCGGTTGGCTCCTACGGCATCAGCCGGGCGCTGGAGGACAAGTGCGTCCCGCACCTGGGCAACGCCTTCAGTTCCTGGCGGCCGCACGCCGGTCAACTGGCCATGATGGGCGTGATGATGATGATCTTCTTTCTCGTCTGGATTCGCCTGGCGACGTTGCTTTTCGCCCTGTTCTTCGGCTTCGATGCGCCTGGGCCCGTCGAACTCTACGCCATGCTGCTCACCACCTCGCAGGGACTCGGCATGATTGCCGTGGGCACCGCGGCAGGGGCGGTGCTGGCCTTCGGCGCCTTCACCATCAGCGTGGTCGCCATTCCGACGCTGATGGATCAGGACCTGACCTTCATGGAAGGTATCGAGGCCAGCATTCGCGCGGTGGCCCGCAATTTCCGGCCGATGCTGCTGTGGGCCGTCATCCTGACTGCCTGCGTCATCGTCGGCATGCTGACCTTCTATATCGGCCTGGCAGTCATCTTGCCGGTGCTGGGGCATGCCAGTTGGCACGCCTACAAGGAACTGGTTCGCTGTGAGCCAGCGGAAAATATGCGCTGAAGCCGGGCTGGCGAGCCGAACCGGCAGGGGGCAGCCCCCTGCCGCAAAACGTTTGCCTCCCGACCTGAACTTTTCTTGAGATTCGAGTACGCTTGGCCCTTTCCCGTGACCACGGACTGCCCCCAATGCCTCGATCATGGCCAAGTCGTGCAGCGCTAACTTTCGGTCTCTATGTCAATCTCGCCCTGCCGCCCGCCATGGCTGCGGCGCTGCCGGCACCCGAAGGCGAGGTGCTGCTCAGGGTGACGGGTAATATCGAACATCCCAACGTCGGCGACGAGCTGCACCTCGACCGGGAACAGATGATGTCCCTCTCGCCGCACGTGATCGAGACGAGTACCCCTTGGACGGAAGGTGTCGGGCGCTTCGAAGGCCCTCTCTTTCGCGCCGTGCTGGAGACGGCTGGAGTGAACAGCGAGAGCGTGCGCGTCCAGTCTTTGAACGAATACGAAATCGAGATACCGCTCAGCGACCTGCAAGAATACGAGGTGATCCTCGCCATTGAGCGTGACGGCGAGCCCATCGCGGTACGCGACCTGGGCCCTGTCTTCGTGCTTTATCCCTTCGACGAGCATCCGGACCTGCTCAACGAAACCATCCGCCATCGCTCCGTGTGGCACGTGGGTACCGTACATGTACCGTGAGGTATTACGTTTCTTCCGTCCACCCCGGTACGCGAGGCGCTGAGCATGCTGCGCTATCCGCTGCGGCTCAAGCTGGGACTGGCGGCAGCCTTGGTGTTCTTCACTGCGGCCCTGGTGGTGGTGGGCATTGCTGCCTGGCGCCAGGAGGCGCTACACAAGAGTGTGGTCGGGGACGCCGACTGGCATGCCTACAAGCTCGATCGTGACATCGTTCAACTGCGCAGCGACCTGGCGCTGCAGGTGGGCAACGCCCGTTCACTGGACGCGCTGCGGCTGCGTTTCGAGCTGATCTACAGCCGAATCAACCTGCTCCAGCGGGGCGACGTCAATCAACTGCTGGCCCAGACGCGCATGGGCGAGCGGCTCCTGTCCGACCTGGTCGTGTTGATGGACGACACCGACTCCCTGCTCGAGGAGATCGAGCGGCTCGGCCAGGGCGAACGCTGGGTCGTGTCGGATCGGCTCGAGCGAGTTGGCGGCTTGACCGAGCAGCTGATCGTAGCCATCAAGGGGCACCAGGCCGAGGTGGCGACGAGCGACCGTAAAGCGTTGCAGACACTCTACGCCTTGCTGCTGGCGCTGATCCTGGCCATGAGCCTGACGGCACTGCTGGTGGTCGGCTTCCTGGTGCGAGAGGCGCGCGACAACGCCGAAGCCCGTCGTTCGCTCGAATCGCTGAGTCGGGAGCTACAAGCCACTGCGCATCAGGCCGAGGCGGCCAGCCAGGCGAAATCGGAATTCCTGGCCACCGTGAGCCACGAGATACGTACGCCGCTGAACGGTGTCATCGGCATGAGCGACCTGCTCATGGATCGGCCCCTCGATGCACAATCGCGAGAGTTCGCCCGCACCCTGCACGTCAGTGCCGCCCGGTTGCTGGAACTGATCAACGACATCCTCGACTTTTCCAAGATCGAATCCGGCAAGCTGGAGCTCGAACAGCGCCCGATTCGCCTGGCGACGCTTATCGGCGATGCCTGTCGTCTCTTTGGCCCGCGCGCCCAGGCCAAGGGACTCGAGCTGGTGACCTTTATCTCACCGGCACTGCCGGAGTCTATCCAAGGCGACCCGGCCAGGCTGCGCCAGGTGCTGCTCAACCTGCTTTCCAATGCCATCAAGTTCACCGAGCAGGGGGAAGTGCGCATCGAGGCAACGGTGAGCCGTCAGGGGCGCTTGAGCCTGGCCGTGCGAGATACCGGCCCAGGTATCGAGGCGGACAATCGGGAATGGCTCTTCGAGCCTTTCCGCCAGGGCGACGCCTCGACGGCGAGACGCTATGGTGGCACGGGGTTGGGATTGGCAATCAGCCGACGCCTGACGGAAGCCATGGGCGGCAAGATCGGGGTCGACAGCCATCCCGGCCAGGGCAGCCGCTTCTGGATCGAACTACCACTGAAAGCGGTAGGCGCCGAGGAACCGGAGCCGCCTGCACCGCCCCCGATCCTGGAGCCCGCCGAGGGCAGCAAAGTGCTGCTGGTGGAGGACAACCCGGTCAACCAGCAGGTGGCCGTGGCGATGCTGGAACGGCACGCTTGCGACGTCACCGTGGCCGATAGCGGCAGCAGGGCGCTGGAGCTTGCCGAACGAACGCCCTTCGATATGATCTTCATGGATGTGCAGATGCCCGGCATGGATGGGCTGGAAACCACTCGGCGCCTGCGGGCGATGCCGGGCTGGCCCGCCAGGGTGCCGATCGTGGCGATGACTGCGGGGGGGCCGGGCGCCGAGCGTGAGCGATGTCTGGCAGCGGGCATGACCGACTATCTTGTCAAACCGCTGCGCCGTGCCGACCTCGCCACGGCGTTGAAGCAGGGCCTGCCCGGGAAATCCCGGGGAGAAACGTCGGACGAGTTCGTTACGGCGGGTATGCTGGACGAGAACGTACTCAAGGAGCTCGAAGGGTCGCTGGGGCCGGAAGCGCTTGCCCGGCTGTTCGCCGTGCATCGCGAACAGCTGCAGCAGCATGTCGAGTCCCTGCAGGCGGCCTACGAGTGTGGCGATCTGGCGGCAATGGCAGCAAGGGCGCATCGCATCAAGGGGGAGTCGGGGAGTCTCGGCGGGCGCCGGCTTGCCGAGGTTGCACGGCGACTGGAGTTGTTCGCCCATGGTGAACAAAGCGACGACGTCGCCATAGAACTCAAGGTACTGCAGGCCACCATACCCCTTACCATCGAGACACTCGAGAGCTGGCTGAACGAGCGGTTGGACGTTCGCTAGGCACGCTTGCGTTGTGATGAGGCTCGTCGCCGCCCTACACTGGAGCGAAATCGCGGAGGGTCGCCATGGATCTGCCCTGTGCCAAGCCTGCCGAATGGGAACGTCACCACGCCGGCCCGAACGTGCGAACCGCTTTCAGCGCACATCAAGACCCTGCGGTAGCGGCGCGCGAGCTTGCCGAAGCGTTCGTACGCTTCGAGCTGGGCTTCGTGCTGTTCTTCTGCAGCGCAGAGTATCCGCTCGAGACGCTGGGAAGCGCCATGGGTGAGGCCTTCCCAGGAGTACCGTTGGCGGGATGCACCACGGCAGGGGAGATCACGCCGAAGGGCTACTGCCGGGGCTGTATCGTGGCGATAGGGTTCGGTCGCCGCGACTTTTCCGTTTCCTGTGCGCTGATCGACGATCTGGCGGGCTTCGATTTGATCCAGGCGCAGCAGCTTACCGGCAGGCTGCTCGAGGATTGTCGGGGGCTAGCCCCGGGTGAGCCTGATGGTAAACGCTTCGTCATGACCTTGCTGGATGGGCTTTCCAGCAGCGAGGAGCAAGTCCTTGCAACGCTGGATACCGCACTGGGCAGCATTCCCAGCTTCGGCGGTTCGGCCGGTGACGACAACCGCTTGGCGCACACCCACGTCTTCAGCGGAGGACGCTTCCATCGCGATGCAGCCGTCGTGGTGATGTTCCACACACCCGTGCCTTTCGAAGTCTTCACGGCCCATCATCTGCGCCCGCAGACGACGAAGCTGGTAGTGACTCGGGCCGACAGCGAGCGTCGCCGGGTGCTGGAACTCAATGCCGCGCCTGCGGCCGACGAATACGCACGGCTGGTGGGAACGTCACCCGCGTCCTTGACGCCCGAGATATTCGCACGGCATCCGTTGGCCGTCCGCATCGGCGGGCAGCACTATGTCCGCTCCATACAGGGAGCGAACGAGGACGGCAGTCTCAGTTTCTACTGTGCCGTCGAGAATGGCATCGTACTGACTGCCATGCAGCCTGCTCCGCTGCTGGAAGAACTCGAAGGCGTTCTGGCCGGGTTGCGCCAGCGGCTGGGAGAGCCGGCCCTGATACTCGGCTGCGACTGCTTCCTGCGCAGGCTCGAACTGGAGAGCCGAGGACAAGTTGCCGAGGCCTCCCGACTCCTGGGGCGGGCCGGCGTCATCGGTTTCAACACCTATGGGGAGCAGTACCATGGCATGCACCTCAACCAGACCTTCACCGGGGTCGCCATTGGATCTCGCCCGTCCCGCCGAGCCGGTGGGCACGCCCACTGAGAGGGAGGCGGCTCTCCGTCAGGAGAACGATCGCCTGCGGCGCATCTGTGCCTCGCTGATCGAGCGAGTGGAGGCCGGCGGCACCGTCGGTGGCGCCCCCTATGCCGCCTTCGAACACACCGTGCTGCTGGCCGAGCAGGTGCGTGAGCGCACCGAGGCACTGCAGCAGACCTTGCTCGAACTGCACCAGGCCAAGGCTGAGGCCGAAGCGGCCAATCGCTCCAAGACACGCTTTCTGGCTGCAGTGAGTCACGACCTCCTGCAGCCTCTCAACGCGGCGCGCCTGTTCACCTGTGCTCTCAAGGAGCACGACCTGCCCGGTCCCTCGCGCCGTCTGGTCGGCAACGTCGCGCGTTCGCTCAAGGATGTCGAGGCCCTGCTCGGCACGCTGGTGGATATCTCTCGTCTCGATGCGGGACTGCTCAGGCCCGACAAGACGCCGTTCCGGGCCAGCGAGCTACTCGACGTCCTGGCCGAGGAATACCGCCAGATGGCATCGGCGGGCGGTCTCCAGCTTCGCTATGTGGCCAGCCATGCGGTGATCGAGTCGGACCTGGCGTTGCTGGCGCGAGTGGTGCGCAACTTTCTCTCCAACGCGATCCGCTATACCCCGCAAGGGCGTATCCTGCTGGGCTGCCGACGCCGGCCCGAAGGGCTCGAGATCGTGGTGGGGGATACCGGACCCGGCATCGAGCCGGCGCAGCAGAAAGCGATCTTTCTCGAGTTTCGCCGGCTCGGCATCAGCCCGGACGAGCGGGACCGCGGGTTGGGGCTGGGGTTGGCGATCGTCGATCGCATCAGCGGTATGCTGGGCCATCCGCTGCGGTTGGTTTCTCGTCCGGGACACGGGGCTCTGTTTTCCATTCTCGTGCCCTATGCCGCGCCAGCGCGGATCGTGGCGAGTCGTTCCGGCGCCGAATCGCGGAATGACGCATCGGCTCCGTTGGCCGGCGCCACGGTTTGGGTGATCGACAACGATCACGCCATACGGGAAGGTATGGAGGCGCTCTTGAGTGGCTGGGGGTGCCAAGTCGTCACGGCGGCGTCGCTGGACGGGCTCGATGCGCAGGGCATCGCCTGTCGTCCCGATGCGCTGCTGATCGACTACCACCTGAGCGATGACAGCGACGCCGCGGACGGGCTCGCGGTGGCCGATCGGTTGCGCCGGCGCCATGCCGGGCTGCCGGTGATACTGATCACGGCCAACCACGACGCAGCCGTCAAGGCCAGGGCGCGCCGCGCGGGATTCGACTGCCTGCTCAAGCCGCTCAAGCCGCTGCGCCTGCGCATGCTGCTGTTGCAGCGTCTCGCCGCGGCGACGCCTTAAACCGAGCTCGGACGGTGTCCGGGTAGATCACCCATGCTGAGGCTCCCAGGCACCGGCTGCCACGATGGCTTGCACCCGGCTGGCGACGCCGAGCTTGCGCAGGATCGCCGAGACATGGGTCTTGACCGTCGTCTCGGCGATATCGAGCTCGCGGGCGATCTGCTTGTTGGAGTGGCCGCGTACCATCAGCAACAGGACTTCCCGCTGTTTCTCGGTCAGCGAGCCAAGGTGTGTCGCGAGGGAAGTTTCCGACTGAGGCCGGGGCGCGGAAGCGGGAGGGCGCCGCATGATATCGGGCGGAAGATAGACCTGCCCGTCGAGCATGTGGCTCAGGGCGTTGAGCAGGGCGGTGCGTGAGGTTGATTTCGGAATGTAGCCCACCGCGCCGAGGCTGATGGCATCCAGAACGACGCGCCGGTCCTGTTCGGCAGATACGATGGCGACCGGCAGTTCCGGCAATGTCTCGCGCAGTTGCGTCAGGCCCGAAAGGCCTGCCGCATCGGGTAGGTCGAGGTCGAGCAGCAGCAGGTCGATGTCCGGGTGGCATTGCGCCTGGTGCAGGGCGCGCGCAAGGCTATCCGCCTCCAAGAGACGGCAGGCCGGGAGCCCCGCCGCGATCACGGCAGCGATGGCTTCGCGAAACAACGGATGGTCGTCGGCGACCATCAGGGTATGTGTCGGGGGCATCGCGGCCCTCCCTTCTTTCACTCTCTCCTCCCAAGGGATGAGATCGTCTCCTGCCACGGCAGTATGTCGCAATTTGCATTTCTGACCAACACTGGGGGAGCACCTACCCATAACGATAACGTCAGGAGCCATGCCATGATCTATGCCAACCCGGGCAGCCCCGATTCCGTCGTCTCCTTCGACAAGCGCTACGGCAACTATATCGGCGGTGAATTCGTGCCACCGGTGAAGGGGCAATATTTCGACAACGTCAGCCCGGTCAACGGGGAAGTCTTTTGCGAGATCCCCCGCTCGACGGCGGAGGACATCGACAAGGCGCTCGATGCCGCCCATGCCGCTGCCCCCGCCTGGGGCAAGACCGCCGCCGCCGAGCGCAGCAACATCCTGCTCCGCATCGCCGATCGCATCGAGCAGAACCTGGAAATGCTGGCCGTGGCCGAGACCTGGGACAACGGCAAGGCGGTACGTGAAACCCTCAATGCCGATATTCCCTTGGCCGTCGACCACTTCCGCTACTTTGCCGGGTGCATCCGCGCCCAGGAGGGCACCGCCGCGGATATCGACGCCCATACCGTTGCCTATCACTTTCACGAGCCGCTGGGCGTGGTAGGGCAGATCATTCCCTGGAACTTTCCCCTCCTGATGGCCTGCTGGAAGCTTGGCCCGGCCCTGGCCGCCGGTAACTGCGTGGTACTCAAGCCCGCCGAGCAGACCCCGGCCTCGATTCTCAAGCTGATGGAGCTGATCGGCGATCTGCTGCCGCCGGGCGTGGTCAACATCGTCAACGGCTACGGTGCCGAGGCCGGCCAGGCGCTGGCCACCAGCAAGCGCATCGCCAAGATCGCCTTCACCGGCTCCACCCCGGTGGGGGCGCACATCCTCAAGTGTGCCGCCGAGAACATCATCCCCTCTACCGTGGAACTGGGCGGAAAGTCGCCCAATATCTACTTTGCCGACATCATGAACGCCGAGCCGGAGTTCATCGAGAAGGCGGCCGAGGGCCTGGTGCTGGCCTTCTTCAACCAGGGCGAGGTGTGCACCTGTCCGTCGCGAGCGCTGATTCAGGAGAGCATGTACGACGCCTTTATGGCCAAGGTCATGGAGCGGGTACAGACGATCAAACGCGGCAATCCGCTGGACACCGACGTTCAGGTTGGGGCCCAGGCTTCCCAGGAGCAGTTCGACAAGATCATGTCCTACATGGACATCGCCCGCGAGGAGGGCGCCGAGTTCCTCACCGGCGGCGACAAGGAGAGCTTCGATCCCGCCTATGACAAGGGCTATTACATCCAGCCGACCCTGCTCAAGGGGCACAACAAGATGCGCGTGTTTCAGGAGGAAATCTTCGGCCCGGTGGTGGCGGTCACCACCTTCAAGGACGAGGAAGAGGCATTGGCGATCGCCAACGACACCGAGTTCGGCCTCGGTGCTGGCGTCTGGAGCCGCGACATCAACGTTGCCTTCCGCATGGGGCGTGGCATCCAGGCCGGCCGAGTCTGGACCAACTGCTACCACCAGTATCCGGCGCATGCCGCTTTCGGCGGCTACAAGAAGTCCGGCGTCGGTCGCGAAACCCACAAGATGGCCCTGGAGCACTACCAGCAGACCAAGAACCTGCTGGTGAGCTACGACACCAACCCGCTCGGATTCTTCTGAGCCCAGCTGCCCGCTCCGCTGGGGCGGGCGGCTCTTCCTATCTTCGAGAGCGGCCTACCGCTCCGTTCCCCTGGCGATTCCGTGAAACCCGCGGGCGGCCCTTCGCTGCCCGCCAGCCACCAGGAAAAGGATAATGGACAAGACGATGAAGGCCGCCGTGGTGCGCGAATTCGGACAACCGCTGGCGATCGAGGAAGTCGAGGTACCGCGCCCCGGCCCCGGAGAGGTTTTGGTCAAGGTGGCCGCTTCGGGCGTGTGCCACACCGACTTGCATGCCGCCCACGGCGACTGGCCGGTCAAGCCCAGCCCGCCTTTCATTCCCGGACACGAGGGCGTGGGGCATGTGGCGGCGGTGGGTGCCGGCGTCAAGCACGTCAAGGAGGGTGATCGCATCGGCGTGCCCTGGCTGCACTCCGCCTGCGGCCACTGCGAGCACTGCCTGGGCGGATGGGAAACCCTGTGCGAATCGCAGCAGAACACCGGCTACTCGGTCAATGGCGGCTTCGCCGACTATACCCTGGCGGTGGCCGACTACGCCGGGCACTTGCCGGATAACATCGGTTTCATCGAGATCGCCCCGGTACTGTGTGCCGGCGTTACCGTCTACAAGGGGCTAAAGGTCACCGATACTCGTCCCGGCCAGTGGGTAGTGATATCGGGTATCGGTGGGCTGGGGCACATGGCGGTGCAGTACGCCAAGGCCATGGGCCTGAACGTGGCGGCTGTGGACATCGACGATGCCAAGCTGGCGTTGGCCGAGCGCCTGGGCGCTAGCGTCACCGTCAACGCGGCGAAGACAGACCCGGTGAGCTATCTCAGGCAGCAGATCGGTGGTGCCCACGGCGTGTTGGTCACGGCAGTGTCACCCAAAGCCTTCGAACAGGCGCAAGGCATGGTGCGGCGCGGCGGCACCATTTCCCTCAACGGCCTGCCGCCCGGCAATTTTCCGTTGCCGATTTTCGAGACCGTCCTCAATGGCATTACTGTGCGCGGCTCGATCGTGGGTACTCGCCAGGACCTGCAGGAGTCGCTGGATTTCGCCGGCGAGGGCAAGGTCAAGGCCACGGTGAGCACCGATCGGCTGGAGAACATCAATAATGTCTTCCAGCGACTGCACGAGGGTCGGATAGAAGGGCGGGTAGTGCTCGATCTCGCCAGCGAATAAGCGTGTTGTCTCGTCGCACGCCATAGGCGACTTTTCAGGCGCGACCCATGTCGCGCCTTTTTTCCTCTCTTTTCTGAGAAAGCTTCTAGGCTCCCTGTAACGACACCGGATTCGTCGTATACCAGGAGACCGACATGGAAGAGAAGGCGATCGACTGCGTGGTCGTCGGCGCAGGTCCCGCCGGGCTGGCTGCCGGCATCAATCTTCAGCGCTTTCTGCGCGACATCCGCATCATCGACGATGGATGCAGCCGTGCGGCACTGATTCCGTCCACTCACAACTACCCCGGCTTCGGCAATGGCATCAGTGGCCTCGCCTTGTTGGAGAGGCTCCGGGCCCAGCTCAAGGCCAATGGCGGCCATGTGACGTCAGGGCGGGTGGTGCGGCTGGAGCGCAACGTGGACGGTACGTTCGACGTCACGACCGACACCGAGGTCATCCGATCCCGGACGGTACTACTGGCCAGTGGGGTCGTCGACGTCGAACCGACGTTGAAAGGCTTCCAGTCAGTGAAAGAGAAGGGCTTGATCCGCTACTGTCCCATTTGCGATGGTTTCGAATTCACGAGAGAACGCATCGGTATCATTGCTCGCGATGCCCATGGCGTTGACGAGGCCGTATTCATCAAGCGGTTCAGTGGCGATCTGACGCTGATCGATATCGAAGGGGGCGCTTACCTGGACAATGCCTCGATCGAGCGCCTGGCTCGCGAAAACATTGCGCTGGTGCAGGGGAAAGTGAGCGACATGCATGACGATGCACGCCAGCGCATCCATCTTCGCATGGACGACGGTCGGGAGGTTACCTTCGATGCCTTGTATTGCGCTTTGGGGACCCAGGTACGCAGCGAACTCGGCACGAACATGGGGGCACTGAGAAACCCCCAGGGCTACCTGGTCGTGAATCCGCATATGCAAACGGGAATCGAGGGGCTATACGCCGCAGGCGACATGACCAACCAATTGAGCCAGATCACGGTGGCCACCGGCCAGGCTTCGATTGCGGCCACCGCCATTCACAATCGGCTCCAGAATCGCGGATAGAAATGGCGCGGGATGGACTCGACCTGCATCAGGAGCGGCTGCAGCACGTGGCGGCGCTACTCAAGAGCAGCGGAGCGCGCCGTGTCCTCGATCTCGGCTGTGGCTCGGGCGGCTTGCTGCAGTTCCTGCTGCCTGAGCCTCAGTTCGATAAGGTGGCGGGGCTGGAACTTTCCGGGGAATTGCTCGCACAGGCGAAGCTGCGCCTGGAACGCCTGCCAGCCGCTCGGCGCGAAAGGCTCACGCTGGTGTGTGGCTCCTATACGGAACCCCATGCGGTACTCATGGGCTTCGAAGCGGCCGCCATGGTCGAGACCATCGAACACGTGCCGCCGGGTTCCCTGTCGCAAGTGGAGCGGAGTGTCTTTGGCACATTGCGCCCCGGCCTGCTCGTACTGACGACCCCCAACCACGACTACAACCCCTTGTTCGGACTGGCCCGCGGCGAGTTCCGCGATCCCGACCACCGCTTCGAATGGTCGCGGGATCGCTTTCGTGACTGGGCTCGCGGCGTTGCCCATCGCAACGGCTATCGGGTCACTCTCTCGGGATTCGGCGAATGGCATCCCGAGCTGGGCCAGCCAACGCACCTGGCCGTTTTCAAGCGATGAACCATGCCGAGCCGAGCGTCATGGCCGCTCATGTCAGGCCCAGGAGGCTCGCCTCATGTCGCCGGCGCAGCACGAGATCCCAGGCCGCACCCGCCAGCAGCAGCAGGAAACCGGCTAACTCCCCCACTACCCGGTAGTCGATGAACAGGGCATGCAGCACCAGTGCGCTGCCTCCCGCTGCCAGCAGGGCGGGCCAATAGGCACCATATCGTCGTACGCCGCTGGCCACGGCCACCAGGGTGACCAGCACGAAGCCAGCGATGACTCCGGCCCAGAGCCCCTCGTCCAGTGCGAGGTGAACTCCCAGCAGAGGCAGCAGGGCGACCAGTGCCAGGGTGCCGTAGCAGCTCGCCAGGGCAAGCAGGAAGGCCAGCATGCCGAGCAGGCCGCGGCGATACCACAACCGCAGCCAACGCCGCGGATCGAGGCGATGGCCCCAACGCAAGAGTGGGGAGGGTTTCGCGGCACCACGGCGCATGCCGATCTCGACCGAATGCGCGCCGAAGCCGGCGGCTATCTCACGGGTCTGCGCGCTTGGGCTCAGGGCGAAGTAGTCGTGGGTGCCGACCACCTTCACCTCTTCAAAGCCGGCTTCCTCGAAGAGCGCCACCAGCTCCTCCTTCACCGTGGCGCCCACCACGCATTCGACCCATAGACGGGGGTCGTCGTGGCAATCTACCGACACCGGACGATGGATCACCACATCGGCCAGCTGCACGCGCCCGTGCGGTTTGAGCACGCGGAACATCTCGGCCACGGCACGGCGCTTGTCCGGCACCAGATTGAGCGCGCCATTGCTGGTGATACTGTCGATGCTGGCATCGGGCAGCGGCAATTGTTCGGCGGAGCCTTGCATTACGCCGAGCCGATCGATGGCGTGCCGCTGCGTGGCCTGTCGCAGCCGGCGCGTCATGGCCGCGGTGAGATCCAGCGCGATGACACGTCCCTGGGGACCTGCCAGGTGATGCGCAATGATGGCATCGCCACCGGCCCCGGCGCCGACGTCCAGTACCCGGTCGCCACGGCGGATGGCATCGGCGCGAAAGGGACAGCCGACCCCGGCGAAGGCCTCGCGAACGTCGGCCGGCAGCGGTGCGAGATGTTCGGGAGAGTAGCCCAGGCGTCGGCTGGCCTCGTCACCCACAGGGAAATGGAAGGGCGAATCCGGTGCCTTCGCCACGATCGTGTACATGTGCTGCACAGCCGCCAGGATTTGCGGGCGTGAATATCCGAGTATTGCCACCATGAGGCGCTCTCCTCACGGGTCAGCGGGTGGTGTTGACTCGTCGTAGCGGTCGAGCAGTGTCCGGATGCGCTGATGCAGCCGTGGCGGTGCCTTCGCCGTGCCGGTGGCCGCCACCCTGGCCCGTAGCCGTCGTTCGAATTCGGCGCGTGTGAAACAGTCGCGGCAGCGCTCGAGGTGTCTTTCGACCTCCGCCGCCTCTCGCGGCTCGAGTTCACGGTCGAGGTAGTCGAAGAGACGCTCGATGGCCTCTTCGCAGCTCAGGGCTCTCGGATTCATTCCTGTGCCCCTCCCGTACCTTGCCCGGAAACCAAGCCGGCTTCCCTGGCCTGCTCCCACAGCGTTTGCTGCAAGTGGGAGCGAGCCCGACTCAGGCGCGAGCGCACGGTACCCAACGGAATACCCAGCAGACTCGCGACCTCCTCATACGTATAGCCCTGCACCTCGACCAGGACAATCGCGACCCGGTAGGCGTCGGGAAGTGCGTCCAGCGCTCGTTCCAGGTCTTCATGCAACAGGCCGTTGAAGAATTGGTCTTCGAGGCTGCCCCACCACAGCAGGAAGGGCTGGTGCAGCTGCTGGAACAGCGTGAAGCTGGCGCTATCCAGCTCGGCGGGTTCGGCGGCTGCGCCATCGGTTGCCTGCGGGCGACAGCGGCGTCGTCGCCATTCGCTGAGATAGGTGTTGGTGAGAATATGAAACATCCAGCCCTCGAAGCGCTGGGCATCGCGCAGCCGGTCGAGCTGCGTCCAGGCCTTGATGACCGCCTCGGCAACGATGTCCTCGGCATCGGCGGGGTGACGGGTGAGTCGCAGCGCCGTCCCGTAGAGACGGTCCATGAGCGGTGCCAGGCGCTGCTCGAACCATTCCCGCCGGTTGGCGGCTTCGTCGAAATGCATGAACGCCCCCGTGGCGTCCCGGTATCGGGCGCGTGGTTGCGACCTCGAACGGTCAAGCAACGGATCGGCCAGCGACATGGCGACACCTCTTCGAGCATGGTCCGCTCACCCTCACTGGGCAAGCGGCAGGCATGGCAGGGACGCAGCAATGACGTTTTCGGTTCCCGGCGGGAACTCTTTGCCCTCGCGTTGCGTCCTGGCGCACACGGCACCGCCTGGTGTCGTGTCAACCAGCCGAGGAGGAAGACAACATGACCGTGACAGCAAAACTCCAGGCCACCGGCGTGGATCGACAGGAGCTCGAAGCGCGCGTCAAGGCGATGTATCGCGACGTGGCCGAGGCGCCGCAGGGGGCGTTTCACTTCGAGATGGGCCGCGCCCTGGCGGAACGGCTGGGCTACGACCCTGGCGCCCTGGATCGTATTCCCGCCGCCGCCATCGACTCCTTCGCCGGTGTCGGCCATTTTCTCGACCTGGCCGCGATTCAGCCCGGCGAGACGGTGCTCGATCTGGGCAGCGGGTCGGGGATGGACAGCCTGCTGGCAGCCCTGGCAGTGGGAAGCGGCGGCCAGGTGCTGGGGCTCGACATGACGGTGGCCCAACGCGAGAAGGCCGAGCGACTGGCGCGCGAGGCGGGTTTCGACCAGGTGACGTTCCATGCGGGCTACATTGAGTCGCCGCCCTTTGCCGATGGCAGCATCGACGTGGTGATCAGCAACGGCGTGGTAAACCTGTCGGCCGACAAGCCGCGAGTCTTCGCCGAGGCGTCTCGCGTCCTGCGTCCCGGTGGGCGCCTGGCGCTGGCCGATATCGTCACCGAAAGGGCGCTGCCGGAGAGCGTCTCGTGCAACGCCACCCTATGGGCCGCATGTATCGGTGGCGCGCTGCAGCAGGACGCCTATCGCGCGGCGATCGAGGCAGCCGGCCTTGATATCGAAACCTGGCGTGAGCACCCGGAATACCGCTTCCTGACCGACTCGGCCCAGGGCGCCAGCGCCACCTATGGCGTCAAGAGCATCTCGCTGCTGGCGATCAAGCGCTGATCGGCGAGGACTGGCTTACACCGCCTGTAACGAAGGAGGAGCCATCATGAAACGCATCACCACTTCCCTCAGTGCCACCCTGCTGACCCTGGTGCTGGGCACTGTGTCCACCGGGGTCTGGGCGGAGCCTTACCAGGGGGATGGCCACCTGATCGGCACACCCGACGAACTCGAATGGGGGCCGGTCGCCTCCATGGGCGAGGGTGCCGAAATCGCGGTCATCGAGGGTGATCTCTCGGCCGAAGCGCCCTTCACCCTTCGCCTGCGGATGGAGGACGGCTACGAAATCCGGCCTCACGTGCATCCGGCCTATGAGCGGGTGACGGTGCTTGAAGGCACCCTGCACTTCGCCCATGGCGAGGAATTCGAGCGCGAGGCCACCCACGCCTTGCCGGTGGGGGGCTATGCCATCATGTCGCCTGGGGATGCCATGTTCGGCTATGCCGAAGGGGAGACCATCATCCAGCTGCACGGTACCGGCCCGTGGGGCATCGAGTACGTCGAGCCGTCGGACGACCCGCGCCAGTGAGCACCGGGGCCGCGCGGTGGCAAGCCGCGCGGCTCACTTGCACCCAAGGCGTGGCCCGCTAGCATGAGCGAATATTCACCCCGAGACGAGGAAATCGCCATGTGGCACCAGCAGGAACTGCGCCTGACGCCGCGCTCACGCGGCTTTCACCTGATCACCGACGAGGTGGTTTCGGCCGTTGCCGAGCTGCGCAAGACGGAAGTAGGTCTGCTGCACCTGCAGTTGCTGCATACGTCGGCATCGCTGACCCTCAACGAGAACGCCGACCCGGACGTGCGTCACGACCTCGACGCCTTCCTGCGCGAGCGCATCCCGGGCGATCTGCCCTATTTTCGCCACACTCTGGAAGGGCCCGACGACATGCCGGCCCACGTCTGTGCCAGCCTGCTCGGCACCCAGCTCACCCTCGCCGTGCGCGATGGGCGTCTGGCGCTGGGTACCTGGCAAGGTATCTGGCTCGGTGAACATCGCGAGCACGGCGGTGCGCGGCGGCTGATCGCCACGCTACAGGGCGAGTAGACAGGTGGGGGTCGGACGGGGCGGGTGGGCGACGCGTGACGCTATCCGGCGATGCGCTTCATTCATTGCGTTGGCGCAGTTCGTCGCGCAGGGTGGCGATCTCCTCGCGTAAGGCCCGGATGTCGGTGCGTCCCACGGTTTCCGTGTCGGGGGCCTCGGCATCGCGCCCGATGAAGAAGGTGGCCAAGGTGGCCGTCACGTAGCCGAACACGCCGAAGCCGTAGAGAGCGAGGAAGAGGCACAGGGTGCGTCCTTCTACCGTGTGAGGCCAATAGTCCGTGCCCATCGTCACCAGGATCATGACCGTCCACCATACGGCTTCGCCATAGCTGTCCATCCCTTCGCGCTCGAAGCCGTACATGCCTGCCGCTCCAACCAGAGTGATGATCAGCGTCAGGAGTATCACGTAGCCGAGGCCTCGCCGCTCCATGCTCTTGCCCAACGCACGCATGCCGCGGTTGAGGGAGCTGAGCAGGCGCAACAGGCGCAGGCCGCGCGACATGCCGGCGAGACGCGAAGCGCGCGAGAGGCGCACCAGGCCGACGATGCGCAGCGTGCGCAGGGCAGGTGCCAGCAGCGAGATCACCTTCAGCCAGTTACGTCGCAGATAGACCACCTTGCTCGGTGCGAGCACGAAGCCCAGAACGCTCTCGAGCACGAAGATGCCCCATATCACGTAGCCCAGCAGTTCCAGCAGCGGGCTAAGACCCCAGAGCGTCTCCACCACGAATAGCGTCAGCCACAGGAAAGCCAACACCAGCATGGGCCACTCGAGCCAGTCCTGTAGCTGTTCGAGCAGCTCCAGCCGCTCTGCATCGATGGCCCGTCGGGTCCGCGAGCGTTCGTCATCCTGCATGATGTGTACGCTTCTTTTCGTTGCGGTAGCCCGGTAGGGGCCTGCCTACGGGCGGGATGGCGGCGATTCGTTCCTGGCGGGGGGCTTCACTGATCTGCCCTGGCATGCTTGGCCTCCTGGGGTCGGTGCTTGTCAGCCTCATATCAAAGGTAGCAGGTCCCCTTCGGCTCTCATGGCCGTCTGTGGCACGCTTCTGCCGCGCTGGGCGGCGATGACGTTAGGGCACTCCCAGCCATTGCAGTGCCAGCTGTTTGGCCCGAGACACGTGACGCACGGCGGCTAGGCTGCCAGCCTGTCGCCTAACACCGGCGCGCCTGAGCTTGAGCACCATGCGCGCCGGCATGCCGATGAAGATCAGGCCCACCCGGCGTGCACGCAGCTCCTCGACGAGTGACCGCAGGGCGACGATAGCTGTGGCATCAAGGCTCGGCACATCACGCATGTCGAGCATGACTACACGCACCTCGGGGTCCACCACGCGCAGCGAAGAGACCGCCTTCTCCGCCGCGCCGAAGAACAGGGGGCCGTTGACGTCATAAAGCGCTACCTGAGGCGGCAGATCACGACACGTGTCGTCAGTAGCGGGGTCGACGCGTCGAGCGTGGGTCAGATGGGCCATGCGGCGGATGAAGAGCGCCGCGGCGAGGCCGATACCCACCGCCACTGCCAACACCATGTCGAACACCACCGTCAGCAGAAAACAGATCACCAGAATTGCCACGTCGCTGCCCGGCGCGCTCCTTAGGGTGTACACGAAGTGGCGTGCTTCGCTCATGTTCCAAGCGATCACGAACAGCAGGGCGGCCAGCGCGGCCATCGGCACCCGGGCAAGTACGCCGGCAAGCGCCACCACGGCCAGCAGAACCACTACCGAGTGAATGACGGCGGCAATCGGCGAAAAGGCGCCGCTTCGTATATTGGTGGCGGTACGTGCCAGTGCCGCCGTGGCGGTAATGCCGCCGAAGAAAGGCGCGACGATGTTGCCGAGCCCTTGTCCGATCAGCTCGGCATTGGGGTCGTGACGGGTGCGGGTCAGTCCGTCGGCCACCACGGCACAGAGCAGTGACTCGATCGCCCCCAGCATGGCGATGGCCAACGCGGGGCCAAGCAGCTCGCGGATCAGGGTGAAATCGAGACTAAGCGACGTGCCACCTGGCCCCGGCAGTTGCCAAGGTAGTACCAGACCTGGGGCGAAGGGCGGAATGCCGCTACCGGCCTGGCCGTTATGCTCCCAGGCGAAGCGCGAGGCAATGGTGTCGATCTCCACGCCCAGTGGTGCGACGGCCAGCGCTGCCAGCGTGCCTACTGCCAGGCCTGCCAGAGGGGCCGGCAGCGGCAGCTTCAGCCGCGGCCACAGGATCAGCGTGGCCAAGGTGACCAGTCCGATACCGAGCTCGGGCAGGGCCAGCGAGGGGAGGGCTCGCGCGATGTTGGCCAGGTTGTGCAGTGTGCTGTCGCCGAGCGCAACGCCCTCGAGCCCGAGGAAGTCGGGCAATTGCAGCAGGGCGATGACGGCAGCGATGCCGGCAGTGAAACCGAGGACCACGGGGTAGGGCACGAATTGGATCAAGTTACCCAGGCGTGCGAGGCCCAGGGTTACCAGAATCAATCCCGCCATCAGCGTGGCGATCATCAGGCCGCCGAGGCCGTAGCTGGCAACGATGGGAAACAGGATCACCACGAAGGCAGCGGTGGGTCCGGAGATGTTGAAGCGCGACCCACCCGTGAGCGCGATGATGGCCCCTGCCACGATAGCGGTGTACAGGCCGTGCTGCGGTGGTACGCCGGTGGCGATGGCCAACGCCATTGAGAGCGGCACCGCGACGATACCGATGGTCAAGCCGGCCAGCAGGTCGCGTTTGAGCTCGACCAGGCCGTAGCCTTGGCGCCAAGCCGCCCGCAGGGCGCTGCCGGGCCATGGTGGACGATGGGGGAAAGCGCGACGTGAGCGGGACATGGCCGTACCGGAAGATAAGCAAAGTAACAATTACGTTACTCCTGCCGATTGGGCCGCCACAAGCGGTCCATTGTGCTTAACGCATAAAAAAAGCGGCGGTGCCCTAAGGCACCGCCGCTACGAGACGAGACGAGTTCCGTCAGGCCGGGCTGGCATCCGCCGGGGGTTCGCCCACCGCGCCCGGCATGGCCTGTACATTGCCGCCCTGTCCGGCCAGAGCCAGGAAGTGCAGATGGCGCTCGTACTCCGAGAGCACGTCGGCGATCACCTGGCCACGGGTGAAGCCGTTGAGGTCCTTCTCCTGGCCGCCTTCTGCCAGGTAGACGTCGAGCCGTACGTAGTAGTCGTCATCCACCGGCAGGAAGCTGGGCGTGCGCATGCGATGCGGGTAAACCTGATAGACGAAGCTTGCCGAATTCTCCAGATCCACCTGCAGGGTCAGGCAGGGGAGGGATTCGCCCTCGAGCGGCGCTTCGCTCACGCTGGCTTCCTGGCCGCGGCTCTCCAGCTCCTGGGCGAACTGGGTCAGTGCCGGGCGAATGGCATGCTCGATGGTGGCGGCAGCTCCCGCGCGGTTGGAGACGTCCAGGGCCCGGTCGAGACGCTCGCGCCAGTCCCCGCCCGGGGCGGTGCCGGCAATATGACGGCGTGCCTCGGCCTTACTGCCCTCGAGCTTGAGCGCCTTGAACATGCCCACCATGATGGCGAAGATCACCAGTGAAAAGGGCAGGGCGGTGATGACCACGGCACTCTGCAGCGCCGCCAGGCCGCCGGCCATCAGCAGGGCCACGGTGATCAACCCGATCACCGCCGACCAGAAGATACGCAGCCGGATCGGTGCGTCGTGGTTCACGTCGGACAGGATCGAGGTGAAGTTCGCCAGGACCAGGGCGCCGGAATCGGCCGAGGTAATGAAGAACACGATGCCGAGGATGGTCACCACGGCGGCAGTGATGCTGGCCCAGGGATAGTATTCGAGCAGCGTATACATGGTGGTCTGGGGCGTTTCGAGCGCCTGCTGGCCGAGCTCGGTCACGCCCTGGTTGGCGACCAGCTCGATGCCGCTGTTCCCGAACACCGACATCCACACCATCATGAAGGCCAGCGGGATGAACAGGGCGCCGGCCACGAACTGACGGATGGTGCGTCCCCGCGAGATCCGGGCCAGGAACAGGCCGACAAACGGCGTCCAGGCGATCCACCAGCCCCAGAAGAAGATGGTCCACCACATCTTCCACTCGTTGGCCGCCTCGCCGGCGAAGGCATAGGTGTCGAAGCTCTTGGCCACGAAGCTCGAAAGATAATCCCCGGCATTATTGACCGCCATGTCGAGCAGTTTCAGCGTCTGGCCCTGGAACAGCACGAACAGCAGCAGTACCAGTGCCAGCAGCATGTTGAACTCCGACAGCCGGCGGATGCCTTTCTCGACGCCGCTGACCACCGAGATAGTGGCAAGCACCACGACCAGCACGATCAGGATCACCTGCACCGAGAGGCTCTCGGGCACGCCGAACATGTAGTTGAGCCCATAGTTGAGCTGCATGACGCCGATGCCGAGGCTGGTGGCGATGCCGAACACGGTGGAGATCACCGCGGTGATGTCCACGGCGTTGCCGATGGGTCCGTGGATGCGCTTGCCCAGCAACGGATAGAGTGCACTGCGGATGGCTAGCGGCAGGCGGTGGCGGTAGCTGAAGTAGGCCAGCGACATGCCCATCAGCACGTAGAGCCCCCAGCCGGAGAGCCCCCAATGCATGAAGGTCTGAACCACGGCGTTGCGCATCGCTGCCTGGCTCTCGGGCTCGAGATCCGGGGGCGCCAGGTAGTGAGCCACCGGCTCGGCGACGCTGAAGAACAGCAGGTCGATGCCGATGCCGGCGGCGAACAACATCGACGCCCAGGAGAGTGTCGAGAACTCCGGCCGTGAGTGGTCGGGGCCGAGGCGGATGCGGCCGTAGCGCGACATGCCGATGCCAATCACGAAGACCAGATAGGCGACGACCGCCAGCATGTAGTACCAGCCGAAGGTTTCGCTGACCCAGGCCAGGCCGGCGTCGAAGAAGGCGCCTGCCTCTTCGGTAAAGGTCATGGTGAGAACGAGGAAAACCAGAATGCCGGCCACCGAGCCGTGGAACACCACGGTGTTGAGCCGGTCGCGTCGCTCGTTCAGGGGTAGGTTCTGCGCCATGCAGGCGATCTCCTTTCCGAATGTGTGAACCTTCCCGCCGAGTCCTGAGGAGACGCGCTGAGGATTGCTGCTCGCAATCGAAAGCACACCTGTGACTGCCCGAGGTGCGGACCTGACCTGTCGCCGGTCGTCGAGACGGAGGCGCTTTGGCATCAGGGAGGATGTCAGAGCTGACGACTCATGGCGGGAAGGCGCTTTTATTTTTGAATGAACGTTCAAACAAAATACGCCCTTTCCCCATCCCCTTCAACCCTGCGTTAACAGATCGGCCGACAGCGTTAACGAAACGGACCAAAGTCGGCTTGCGCCTATCGCTCTGCCAGCTATATCTGATGTAACCGACATCACGTCAGGGAAGGTGCACGCATGCCGGTACGGGCAGGGAGGCTATTCGGGATGACTGCGCGACCGGCCAGCTCCGGTCAGGGCAGCGAGAAGTACAACGATAAAAACTTCCGGAGTATCTGATGGCTAAAGACAAGAACACGCCCGCGGCTCAGGCCGAAGGGCAAAGCGTCAGCGACAGCAAGTCCACCAACACCTCGCGCCGCCGTTTCCTTACCGGTTCGGCAGCCGCCGTGGGGGCCGGTGCCGCAGCCGCGGTCGGCTTTCCCAGCATTGCCGTGGCTCAGACCACGACGCTGCGCTTTCAGAGCACCTGGCCCAATCAGGACATCTTCCATGAATTTGCCGCCGACTATGTCCGCATCGTCAACGAGATGTCGGGCGGACGCCTGCGTCTGAACCTGCTGCCGGCCGGTGCCGTGGTGGGCGCGCTGCAGCTGCAGGACGCCGTCATTTCCGGTGCGCTCGACGGTGGCCACGGCGTAACGGCCTACTGGTACGGCAAGCACAAGGCTTTCTCTCTGTTCGGCACGCCACCACCGTTTGGCTGGGATGCCCATCAGTTCCTGGCCTGGTTCTGGACAGGCGGCGGCATGGAGCTCTACAACGAACTGCTGGCCAATCTCGAGCTGCCTCTTGTCGGCTACCAGACCGGCCCCATGCCGACCCAGGCGCTGGGCTGGTTCAAGGAGCCGATTACCAGTGCCGACGACCTCCGCGGGCTCAAGTACCGTACCGTGGGCCTGGGGGCCGACCTGATGCGCGAGTTCGGCGCGGCAGTGACCATCATGGGGGGCGGCGACATCGTGCCGGCCATGGATCGCGGCCTGCTCGACGGTGCCGAGTTCAACAACCCTTCCTCGGATCGCCTGCTTGGCTTCCCCGATGTCAGCAAGACCTGGATGCTGCGCAGCTACCATCAGGATTGCGAGGCCTTCGAGATCATCTTCAACAAAAACAAGCACGACAGCCTGCCCGAGGAATTCCAGGCCATCCTGCAATACGCTGCCAAGGCGGCTTCTTCCGAGATGTACTGGAAGGCCATGGAGCGCTACCCGCGGGACCTCCAGGCCATGCGCGAAGAGCAGGGCGTACAGACCTACATCACGCCCGATTCCGTGCTTCAGGCGCAGCTCGATGCGTGGGACAAGGTGATCGAGAACGAGTCCCAGGACGAATTCTTCAAGAAAGTCGTCGATCACCAGCGCGAGTACTGCGAACGCGTCGTTGGCTTCCATCTGGAGAACAACACCCCCAAGGAGCCTGCCTTCCAGCACTTCTACGGCAGGTCGCCTACCGACACCTCGACCATTCTGTGAGTCGCCGGGCCCCCAGTGGGCCCGGACAACCCTGTTGCCCCGGTACAGGACGTGGCCGGGGTTCTGTTCCGCCCTGCGTTGCCCAGTCGGGTCAAGCAGGGGTGGTGAGAGGTGATCATGCGTTTCGTCTTCTTCATCGACCATCTCAGCACGTGGGTGGGTAAGGTCTTCGCCTGGTCGATCCTGATCCTGACCTTCGTGGTGAGTTACGAGGTCTTCATGCGCTATGCCCTGGGGTCGCCAACGACCTGGGCCTACGACACCAGCTACATGCTCTACGGTACGCTGTTCATGATGAGCGGGGCCTACGCACTGGCTCACAACGCTCACGTCCGCGCCGATGTGGTGTCGCGTTATTTCTCGCCGCGCTGGCAGGCGGGCATCGAGTTGGCGCTCTATCTCCTGTTCTTCTATCCCGGCATCCTGGCCCTGGTCTGGAGCGGCTGGGATTTCTTCGCCGCTTCCTTCCGGCAGAACGAGCATAGCTCCTTCACGCCGGGCGGACCGCCCATCTGGCCTTACAAATTCGTCATCCCCGCCTGCGGTGTACTGCTGGTCATACAAGGCATGGCCGAGGTGGTGCGCTGCTTCCATTGCCTCAGGCACGGCAAGTGGCCACGGCGGCTGGGGGACGTCGAGGAGATCGCCATACCGGTCAACAAGGAGGCTGAAATCAAGGCCGCCCAGCAAGAGTCGGGAGACAAGTAGCCATGAGCGAACCGGAAATCGGAATCCTGATGCTGGGCATGCTGGTCATCCTGATCATGCTCGGCTTCCCCATTGCCTTCACGCTGATTGCCATGGGCATCGGCTTCGGCTACTTCGCCATCTGCGACATCATCTTCCCCCTGCTGGTGCAGCGCGCCTATGGGGTCATGTCCAACGATGTGCTCATTGCCGTGCCACTGTTCCTGTTCATGGGTTACATGGTGGAAAGGGCCAACATCCTGGACCGACTGTTCGGCAGCCTGCAGCTGGCTGCGCGCGGCATGCCGGCCTCGCTGGCGGTGGCGAGCCTGATTACCTGTGCGCTGTTCGCCACTGCCACCGGCATTGTCGGGGCCGTGGTGACGCTGATGGGGCTGCTCGCGCTGCCGGCGATGCTAAAGGCCGGCTACGACAAGCGTCTGTCGAGCGGAGTGATCTGTGCGGGGGGCTGTCTCGGTATCCTGATACCGCCAAGCATCATGCTGATTCTCTACGGTGCCATGGCGGGGGTCTCGGTGGTGCGCCTGTATGCCGCCGCCCTGATTCCCGGACTGCTGCTGGCGGGGCTCTACATCCTCTACGTGATGGGCCGGGCCATGGTGCATCCCCAGGTGGCACCCAAGCTGCCGCCAGAAAGTCTCGACGTCCCACGCAACGAGGTCTACTGGGGCCTGTTGACCTCCTTCGTACCGCTGTTCGTGCTGATCATGGCGGTACTCGGTGCCATTCTCTTCGGCTTGGCCACCCCGCATGAGGCCGCCGGCATCGGCGCGCTGGGAGCCATCCTGCTGGCCGCCGCCTACCGCCAGTTGACCTTTACCCGGCTGCGCGAAGCCGTGTTCCTTACCGCCCGCACCAGTGCGATGGTGTGCTGGTTGTTCGTCGGCTCATGGATCTTCTCGTCGGTGTTCTCGCTGCTCGACGGTCACTCGCTGATCGAGCACTGGATCAGCGGGCTGTCGCTGACGCCGCTGCAGTTCCTGCTACTGGCGCAGCTGATGATCTTCCTGCTCGGCTGGCCGCTGGAATGGACCGAGATCATCATCATCTTCGTGCCGATCTTCCTCCCGCTGCTCCACATGTTCGGCATCGACCCGCTGTTCTTCGGCGTGCTGGTGGCACTCAACATCCAGACATCGTTCCTCACGCCGCCCATGGCGATGTCGGCCTTCTACCTCAAGGGCATCGCGCCCAAGGGGATCCAACTGGGCGATATCTTCATCGGTATCGCCCCGTTCCTGCTGCTGGTCTTCGTGGCCATGATCATCCTCTACCTGGTGCCCGGCATCGTGTTCTGGTTGCCGGGCGTGCTCTACAACTGAGGCATGACGGCAAGAAGCGGCGAAACGCATCGGGCCCGGCGCAAGCCGGGCCCGATGCCATTACGAGCGTTGCGTCGCGATCAACCGCGGTGATGCTTGCCATGACCCTTGTGATGGCGGGGCTGCATGAAGGCCTCGAGAGCGGCGATCTGTTCGTCGGTGAGAACTTCGCCGAGTGCCTCGCGATGCGCTTCGCGCAGTGACTGCCACGCCTCGCGACGCGCCTCGCGGGAGTCGAACTCCTGTTCGCGCAGTTCCTGCACGTCGGCATACAGGGATTCGCGAAGCTCGGTCAGCCGCTCGCGCTCCTCGTCGGAGAGTTCCCAGCTGTCGACCAGGGTGGTCAGCCGCTCCTGCATGTTCTGGCGACGTTGTTCGCCGTGCTCGCCGTGCCTCTCCTCGCGCATTTCCCGCTTGGCCTCGCGCAGGGCTTCGCGCTGCTCCTCGTCGAGGATGTCATCCATGCGCTCGCGGTGCTGCTCGTGCAGCTCGCGCAGCGCCTGCATGTGTTCACTATGGGCCTCTTCCAGGGCGCTGCGGGTCTCCTCGTCGAGGCCGGCACGCTCGAACAGGGCCTGGCGGCGCTCTTCGAAGCGTTCCTGGCGCTGTTCCTGCCAGTCGCCCTGGCTCTCGCTGGGCGCGGCGACGGCAGCCAGCGACAGGGGCGCGATGGCCACGGCGAGCAGGGCGGGCATCAGCAGTTTCCGGGTAGCGTTACGACGCATGAAAGTCACTCCTTGGCGTTGGGTTGATGCGTGCAGTGTCGTACGGCCCTGTGCAACCAACTTGCAGTAATCGTGAAAGAAGCAAGGTCACTCTTCGGGCTGGTACTTGTATCCCACCCCATAGACAGAGCGGATGATCTCGCGTTCGGGCCAGACGTCGCTGATCTTGCGCCGCAGTTTCTTGACGTGGCTGTCGACGGTGCGCTCGGAGACGATGCGGTGGTCACGGTACATGCGATCCATCAGCTGGTCGCGTGAGAAGATACGCCCGGGGGCCTGCATCATCACCTTGAGCAGCTGGTACTCCACCGCGGTGAGGCCGAGGTCGTAGCCGTCGGCCAGAGCCCGCCAGCCCTCGTCGTCCAGCGTGAGCTGGCTTCCGGTGGCCGCGGCGGGGTCGTGCAACGCCTGGCTGCGGCGCAGTACCGCCTTGACCCGGGCCACCACCTCGCGCGGGCTGAAGGGCTTGCAAATGTAGTCGTCGGCACCGAGTTCCAGGCCCAGCAGGCGATCGACCTCCTCGACCCGTGCCGTGAGCATGATGATGGCAATGCCGGGCCAGCGCTGGCGTATCTCGCGACACAGGGTAAGGCCGTCGGTGCCGGGCAGCATCAGGTCGAGCAGTACCAGCGCCGGCAGCTGCTCGGCGGTGCTGCGCTCCTGCAGCCAGGGCAGAACCTGGTCGCCGTGATCGATATGCCGGGTGGCGTAGCCGCTGCCCTCCAGGTAGTCGGCGACCAGCCGCGCGATCTTGGGCTCGTCCTCGACGATCAGCAGGGTGTCACGTGGGGCTTCGGAGTCGTGCATGGGCGCCTTTCCTCATGGGGTTCGCTCGTCGGCTGCCAGGGCCGGAAACTCTAGGGTCCAACATAACCCACCCAAGGGGGAGGGTGAGGCCTGCATGGTGCCGCCGTGGCTCTTGACCAGGGCGCTGGCGATGGAGAGCCCAAGGCCGCTGCCGCCGCTGGCACGGCTGCGCGAGCCCTCGACGCGGTAAAGCCGCTCGGTGAGCCGGCCTAGCGCGGCCTCGGGTACGCCCGGGGCGCTGTCCTGCCAGATCACCCGCACGCGATCCGCCAACGTGTCCAGCTTGACCTCCAGCCTGCCCGGGGCAGTGGTATAGGCACAGCTGTTGTCGAGCAGGTTAGTCCAGAGCTGGCGCAGCCGCCGGGCGTCGCCGCGGATCCAGGCTGGCCCCTGAATCGAAGGGGAGAGCGTCATACCGCAGTCTGCGAGCCAACCGCCGGCTTCTTCTAGACGCGAGGTCAGGCTTGCCGCCAGGTCAAGGGGCGCCAGCTGTACCTCGAGCGCGCCGGCATCGCTTTGCGACAGCAGGCGCAGGTCGGCCACCAGCCGTTCGAGTTGACCGACCTCCTGGGAGAGCGAATGCAGGTTGTCCTCGTTCAACGGACGGATGCCGTCCTGCATGGCTTCGATCTCGCCACGCAGCACGGCCAGCGGCGTACGCAGCTCGTGGGCGATGTCGGAAACCCAGCGGCTGCGCGCTTCTCGGCTGGCTTCCAGCGTTGCCGCCAGCGTGTTGAAGTCGCGGGCCAGGCGCGCCAGTTCGTCGCGACCGCGCTCCGGCAGCCGCGCGCTGTAGTCGCCTTCGATCAGGCGGCGTGTCGCCAGTGCCATGCTGCGCGTCCTCCTGCCCAGCCACCAGGCCAGGCCGCCTGCCAGCAGCAGCGATGCCAGGCCCAGGGCGGCGACGATGATGCCCAGGTTGCGCTGCTGGCGCGACAGGAAGATGCGGTCCATGCGCGCCATCAGCTGCTCGGGAGGCCGGTAGCCGAGGGTGCCGACCTGCTGGTCCCGGTACACGATAGGCAGCCAGCGCAGTGCCTCGTCCCCATCGCGCTCGTGGGGCGGTGGTCCGATGACCTGCCGGCCCTCGGCGTCGTGCAGCACGAACTCCCTGGCATCGCCCAGGCGGCGTTCGATGCCGTGGGGCGGTCGCTCGCCGGGCCACAGTTGCTGGCGTACCACCCGCTCCCAGGTGCGCGGCGAGCCGCGCAACCACTCCCAGCCGCCGTGGCGTGCCCACTCCTGACCCAGCCCATCGGCCAGGGTTTCGGCGCGATGGGTTTGGGTGGTCTCGAGGTATTCGAGGAAGCCACGATCGAGGCTGCGAGAGACGGCCAGGAACACCAACCCCGCGATCACCACGTTGACCGACAGTATGATGACGAACAGCTTGACGCCCAGGTGCGAGAAGCGGGGGCGCGGCAGGCGAGACCTCATCGTGTCGGCTCCTGAGTGGGTTCGGCGTGGGTCGGGTGTCCCCATCGTTCGCGCAGGCCTTCCAGCATCAGATAGAGGCAGGGTACCAGTATCAGCAGGATCAGGGTGGCGAACAGCATCCCGAAGCCCAGCGAGATGGCCATCGGGATCATGAAGCGCGCCTGGCGTGAGGTCTCGAAGATCATCGGCGCAAGACCCAGGAACGTGGTCATGGTGGTCATCAGGATCGGGCGCAGGCGGCGGGTCGCTGCGGCGACGATCGCCTCGCGGGCACCGAAGCCTTCGCGCCGGCGACGGTTCGCGTAGTCGATCAGCACCAGGGCGTCGTTGATCACCACGCCGGAGAGCGCCAGCATGCCCATCAGACTGATTACCGACAGGCCGAAGCCCATCAAGGCATGGCCGGCCATGGCACCGATGATGCCGAAGGGAATCGCCGCCAGCACCAGCAGCGGTTGCAGGTAGCTGCGAAACGGAATCGCCAGCAGGGCGTAAAGCGCGATCAAGGTGAGCCAGGTGGCCTGGCCCAGCGCCGAGACGTTCTCGGTCGTCTCCTGCTGGCGACCGCCGAGGGTCAGCTCGAGCCCCGGCCAGGCAGCCTGCAGGGCGGGAAAGACATCCGCCTGCAGCGTCGCCAGCACCTGGTTGATCCTTGCGTCGCCGTCGGTATCGGCAGTAACACTGATCTGGCGCCGGCCGTCGAGTCGCTCCAGTGTCGTGGCGGCATGGCCGAGGTGGACCTCGGCGATCCGCGAGAGCGGCACCTCCAGACCGTCCGCGGTACGAATCGGCAATTGGTAGAGGTGTCCCAGGCTGTCGCGCTCCTCGCTCGGCAGGCGCACCGCAACGCTGATTTCGTGACGACCGACGAATTGCTCGATGGCCGTGGCCCCCTGCAGCGGGCCGCGTAGCTGAGCGGCGAGATCGGCGCCGGTGAGGCCCAGCGCGCGACCCTCCTGCGACAAGCGCAGTTCGAGCTGCGGCTTGCCGTCAGCCAGGCCGCTGTCGATATCGGTCAGCCCTTCGAGGGCGGCCAGCTCGTCGGCGAGCCGGGTCGCGGCGGCCTCGAGTGCGCGGCTGTCGGGGTGAGACAGGCGCAGCGTGAGGCCGGCGCCGGCGCCCGGGCCACCGAAGTCCGATTCGAAGCGCACCGCCTGGACGCCGAGGACGTCGCCGGTCTCTTCGCGCCATGCCCGCGCCACCCGTGAAGGCGACCAGTCTGCGAGGCTGTCTCGGGCGATGGTCAGCCGCACATTCAGTCGATCGCCGTCGATCTGCGCTCGGGTGTCGGTGAAGCGCGGGCCGTTGTCGCGCTGGGCAAGCGTCGTGGCGGCATCCAGCAGCCGGTCGCGAATGTGCCGATCCTCGGCGATGGGGCTGCCCACCGGCAGGGTCACCGTGGCCTGCACCCGGTCGGATTCCACGCGGGGCATCAGCGAGAACCCCATGCGGCCACTCAGGCTCCAGGCGATGGCCAGGGCCAGCACGGCCACGGCCAGGCTCACGCTGAACATCCGCTGGTCGAGGGCACGCTGCAGGAAGGGCTCGAAGCGCTGCTGGGTGAAGTGGGCAAGCCCATCCTGCATGGCGCGTCGCAGGCGGTCCAGGGGTCTGAACCAGGGGCTCGGCTGGCGTCCGCCGGCGCGATGCGCCAGGTGAGCGGGCAGGATGAATAGCGCCTCCAGCCACGACACCAGGAACACCGTAACCACTACCAGCGGCACCACCGCGAAGATCATGCCGAGAAAGCCCGGCAGAAACAGCAGCGGCAGGAAGGCGACGATGTTGGAGAGAATGGCAAAGGTGATCGGCATCGCCATCTCGCGGGCACCGCGGACGGCGGCCTCGCGCAGCGAATGGCCCTGTTCGCGGTAGCTGTGGATGTTCTCGCCGACCATGATGGCGTCATCGACCACGATACCCAGCGCGATGATGAAAGCGAACATGGACATCATGTTGATCGACACGCCGAGCCAGGGCAGGAACAGCATGGCACCGAGGAAGGCGGTAGGAATGCCCAGCGTGACCCAGAGTGCCAGGCGCGCCTCGAGGAACAGGGCCATCAGGACCATCACCAGCGCCAGGCCCAGCCAGGCGTTCTTGAGCAACAGGTCGAGACGGTCACGGTAGATCTCGGAGCTGTCCTGCGAGACGCTCAGGCTGATGCCTTCCGGCAGGCCGGCGCGCAGTCGATCGAGCTGGGCCTGCACGGCATCGGAAATGCCGATCGGTGTCTGGTTGCCGATTTGGTAGACCTCCAGGCTCAGCGCCGGTGCGCCGTTGAACAGCACCTCCCGGTCGCTCTCGGCGAAACCGTCGACGACCCGGGCGATGTCGCCCAGGCGCAGCTGGCCGCCGTCAGCGGTACCCAGCAGCGGCAGCTCGGCGAACTCGCGGGTCCCGTCCCGCCGGCCCTGGTAACGTACGAGCCACTCGCCTTCGGCAGTGGTCAACCGGCCGCTGGCGAGATCCAAAGCCTCGTCGGCGATGCGTGTCGCCAGGCTGCGGTGATCGAGGCCATGCCGGCGCATCGCCTCCTCGTCGAGCAGCACCTGGATTTCGCGTTCGCGGCTATCGGCAAGCTCGACACGCGAGATGCCGGGGGCGGCTTGCAGCTCGGCGCGCAGGTGCTCGGCCACGTCGTGCAGCAGTCGCTCGTCTACCCAGCCGTGCAGTTGCAGGCTCATCACGCTACGTGCACGACCGGCGAGGCTGAAGCGTGGCGGGTCGGCGGCGGCGGGCAGGTGGGTGATGGCATTGATGGCCTGCTGGATCTCCTGGTAGGCGCGCATCACGTCGACGCCGTCGATCAGGCTGAGGGAAACGCGCCCGGCCCCCTCGTTGGCGGTGGCGGTCATCTCGTCGATACCGTCGACATCGGCCAGGGCCGCCTCCATGGGCAGCAGCAGGCTGCGCTCGACTTCCTCCGGCGTCGCCCCGGGATAGCCGATCGCCACATGCACGATTTCGAGTTCGAACTCCGGAAAGACCTCCTTCTTGATCGCAAGCGATGCCAACAGACCGCCGACGATCAGCAGCACCATCAGCAAGTTGGGCGCGACGCCGTGATGCACCATCCAGGCGATAGGGCCACGGCGCATCATGAGCGTGACTCCAGATACTCCCCGGCAGGACGCTCGTCGTCGGCAATGCGTGGCCGCAGGGTCATGCCTTCGCGCGGCTGGCCGAGCGGCGAGACGACCACCCGTTCCCCTTGCTCGAGGCCGGTGTCGACCAGCACCTGCGCCTCACCGCGGTGCACCACCTCCACTTGGCGTCGGCGCAGGCGCTCCTCCTCGTCCAGCACCCAGACCTGATCGCCAGGACGCAGGGCGGCGGCAGGCAGGACGATCAGCCCCTCGCGGGGGCGGGTATCGAATGACAGGCGCACCATGTCGCCCAGGCGCAGGGCCGGCGCGTCGCTCTCCAGGCCCAGCGGGTCGTCGACCGCCACCAGCAGCTGGGCCTGAAGTCCCTGCTCCTCCAGGGCGGGAAGGGTGGCGATCACTTCCCCGTGACGGTTTTCTCCAGCGGCCCAGGTGCGCGTCGACAGGCGTACCGAACTACCGGGACCGTCGGCATCGGCGACCGTGAGCCAGCCCAACGCCTCGCTGGGCAGCGAGACGCGCACCCAGAAGCGGGAAACGTCGACAAGGTGAACGATTTCGGTGCCGTTGGCGACGCTACTGCCCGCGCCCAACAGGCGCGCCTGTACCATGCCGCGCCAGGGGGCGAGGAGAGTGGTCCGCTCGAGTTCCAGCCGGGCCCGGTCGCGAGCGGCTCGAGCTCGCTCCAGCTCGGCTTCGGCCTGTCGCAGCTGCGGCTGGCGCAGCACCAGCGCGCGGCGCTCGGCGGTAAGCTCACGGCCGAAGCTGCGGTATTCGGCTTCGGCGCGCTGCTGTTCGCCGCGCTCCATGGCCAGCGCTGCTTCGGCCTGTGCCAGCGCCGCCTCCGCTTCGCGCAAGGCCAGGCGCAGGTCGGCATCGTCGAGTCGCGCGACAGGGGTGCCGGCCTCCACCACGCGGCCGGGCAGGGCCTCGGCGGTAAACTCGACCAGCTCCCCGGCGACCCGGCTGGCCAGGCGCGCCTCGCGCTCGGCAATGACCCGGCCGAAGCCGTGCAATTCCGGGGCGGCGGCCTGACGCTGAACCAGTACCGTGTCGACCAGCGGGGCCGGTGTCTCCACCGGCGCGCGGCGCTCGATGCGTGGCGGCTGCGAGACCAGCCACCAGGCGCCGGCCGCTGCCGCAGCCAGAACCAGCACGGCAAGCAGGGCACCGAGGGAGACGCGGCCGCGCTGATAAGCGACGGCGCCGCCTGGAGGGAAGGTGACTCTGTTATTGGTGGCAGACATCGAAGGCTCGCGGCGACTGGAGGCTCGAGCAGGATGGCACAGGGCGATGCAGCCAATGGTCACGAAGCGTGCAAGCAGTGTGCAAGCGAGGCCGGTGGTGGTTCAGGCGAAGCTTTCGCCCAGCAGCCGGTCGGCTGCCGGGCTTGCCGAGAGCTCATGCTTGCTATACGCGAAATCAGGTTGGCTCACAGCCGGTCCTGGTCCTGTCGCGATGCCGATACCAGGCTCAAAACCGGAAGAACGCGGCCTGGTAAGGCGGCAGGTGCAGCGTGCCGCCACTCACCTCATACTGGAAGCCGTGCTCCTGCAGCGCTTCGCGGACTTCGGGCAGCGTTGCGGTCTGAGGCTGGCCGGTGAGGTTGAAGGCGCACAGCAGCGTGTCGCTTCCCCGCTGGCGTGTGAACGCGACCAGCGACTCGCCCAGCTCGATCAGGTTCATGTCGCCGTCGAACAGCGCGGGGTGCCGGTTGCGGAAGCGTAGCAGCCGGCGCGTGGCGTTGAGCATCGATTCCGGGTCGGCCTCCTGGCGTGCCACCGACAGCGGCAGATGCGACTCGGCCACCGGCAACCAGGGCTCGCAACGGGAGAACCCGGCGAGCGGCGTATCGTCCCAGGGCATGGGCGTGCGGCAGCCGTCACGCCCCTTGAAGTCGGGCCACAGCGGCAAGCCGTAGGGGTCCTGAATGCGCTCGAAGGGCACGTCGGCTTCGGGCAGGCCGAGTTCCTCGCCCTGGTAGAGGCTTACGCTGCCGCGCAGCGAGAAAAGCAGGGCCAAGGCCACACGAGGATAGGCGAAGGCGCATTCTTCGCTGCCCCAGCGTGTGGCGCTACGCACCACGTCGTGATTGGACAGCGCCCAGCACGGCCAGGCGTCGCCTGCGTATTGCTGAAAACGCTGCAGCACGTTGCGGATATAACGCGGTGAGCGCGGCGAGTTGAGCAGGTCGAAGGTGTAGGCCATGTGCAGCTTGTCGCCGCCCGAGGTGTACTCGGCCATGCGTTCGAGGGGGTTGTCGTCGCCAATCTCGCCCACCGTGGTGGTATCGGGGTATTCGTCCATCAGGGCGCGCAGCTCACGCAGGAAATCGACATTCTCGGGCTGGCTGATGTCGAAGAGGTGGCGCTGCCAGGTATAGGGATTCTCCTTGGGCGCCCCCAGGGTACGCGTGGCGTCGATGGTCAGCGCCGGGTTGCTGCGCAGGTGCGGGTCATGAAAGTAGAAGTTCACCGTATCGAGGCGGAAGCCGTCCACTCCCATTTCCAGCCAGTAGCGCATGTTGTCGAGTTGTGCGGCGCGCACCTCGGGATGGTGAAAGTTGAGGTCCGGTTGGCTCGACAGGAAATTGTGCAAATAGTACTGCTGGCGCCTGCTGTCGAAAGTCCACGCCGGTCCGCCGAATATCGACAGCCAATTGTTGGGCGGCGTGCCGTCGGGGTTGGGGTCGGCCCATACGTACCAGTCGGCCCGCGGGTTGTCGCGGGTCATGCGGCTCTCCCTGAACCAGGGGTGCTGGTCCGAGGTATGGCTGATCACCTGGTCGATGATCACCTTGAGACCGAGCGCATGGGCACGATCCAGCAGTGTCTGAAAATCCTTTAGCGTGCCAAATAGCGGATCGACACCGCGATAGTCGCTGATGTCGTAGCCGAAGTCGCGCATCGGTGAGGTGAAGAAGGGTGACAGCCAGATGCCGTCCACGCCCAGCGAGGCGACATAGTCGAGCCGCTCGATCACGCCGGGCAGGTCGCCTACGCCGTCGCCGCTGCTGTCCATTAAGCTGCGTGGATAGATCTGGTAGATGACGCCGCCGCGCCACCAGAAGGTATTGTCTTGCATAGGTTTCCCCTGGTCGAGCCTCGATGGTTCGGCTTAGTTGGATACCAGTCGCCGTGGACAGTGACGGTCGGGCCTAGGTTCAGCCTTTCGCGGCACCACATGAGACTAGATCGGCCGCCTGGGGAAATTCTGGAGCATAGTCCAGCTCACGCCCCGTCTTAAAACGAAAGGAAGAACAGGATCAGTGGCGGCGACAGCAGCGAGAGAAGGAAGCCGCTGACCACGGCGATGGGCACGCAGGCCACGCCGCCATGCTGCTGGATCACCGGCAGGGTAAAGTCCATCGAGGTAGCGCCGCCGTAGCCGATGGCGAGCGGGGCATGGCGCCGGATCGTCAGAGGAATGAGGATGAAGGCCAGTAGCTCGCGGGTAAGGTCGTTGAAGAAGGCCACGCCGCCCAGCACCGGGCCGAGCCGGTCGCCGACCAGAATCGCCGAGAGCGAATACCAGCCGAAGCCGGAGGCCAGCGCCAGCCCTTCGTTCCAGCGCAACGTCAGTAGGGGGGCGGCGATCAGCCCACCGATCAGCGAGCTGACCGCGAGCACCGAGGCAATGGCCAGGCCGTGGCGATTGAGCAAAATCTGGCGCAGCGGCATCCCCGAGTTGCGCAGCTGGCAACCGATCAACGCCAGCAGCACGTAGAGCACCCACTCGGCCAGACGTTCGGCATGCCGGAAGACGGCGTCGCCACCCAGCCAGGCGAGTGCCAGCCCGAGCACCACGCCGGCGGCGACCACGGCCACCAGTGACAGCGAGCCGAGCAGGGCGGCCAGCTTGGTCGTGGGAGCGTTTGCCACCACCGGCGAGGCACCCATGCGCAGCCCCAGGCGATGCGACAGCCACCCCAGTGCCATCAGGTTGCAGGCGGTAATCACCGCGAACAGTTGAAGGGCCTGCCCACCCATGCGCGACAGCTCGCGGCTGAGCCCGTCGAGGCCCGCCAGACCGATGCCCATGAGCATCAGGATGACATAGACCGAGGCGTTGACCCCGCGGTTGATGCCATTCATGACCGCTGTGTGGCGTACCGGTACCAGATAGCCCAGCAGCAGTGGCAGCAGCACGATCAAGAGCCCCGACAGCATTGCACTTCCTTCACCGAGGCCGCCCATGGCGGCGAAAGCCGCCAACTCTAGCAGGCTTTCATTCGTTGCGCCGCGCCGAGCCTCGTTAAGGCGCGTTCAGTGGGCCTCCGTTTGCAACGAGGTGAGCGTGAGGCGGGTCGTGCGCTCGCCGTCACGGTGGTAGTCCAGCGCCAGCAACAGACCCGGATAGCGGGGATGAAAGTGGAACAGCATCTTTCGCTCGGGTGTTTCCGGGTCGTTGACCTCGACGCTGACCGCCTCGTACTCCCCGGCGGGGAGGGTCAGCGTCGCCATTTCCAACAGCCGGTAATCGAGGGTTTCCTCACGGCCGCGATGATCCTGATAGACCAGGCGACAGGCGTCGTTGCCGCAGCCGCCGTTGAGTGCGCGTCGCGAGAGTTCGATCAGGGCCGCCTGGCGGTCGGGCAAGTCGGCGAGCTCGCCGCTACCCAGGCGATAGTTGCCACCCACCCCCAGCAGCGAGTAGCCGCTGGCGTAGTTCACCGAGCGTACCCCCTCCGGTGTGACAATGAACCGGCTGCGCTCGTTGCCGCGGGCCACGGCGATGGCGGCCTGCATGCGGCTCTGCCAGTGGCCGCCCTCGCGGCTCAGTCGGTGTTCGATACGGGCGTTGGGCCAGCCCTTCACTTCCAGGCGGTAGTGGGCGGTGAAGGGCTGCAGCACGGCTTCGGGTTCCGGTACGGAGGAGGCCGCCGTGACGGGTAGCCAGGCCAGAAGCAAAACGAGAGGCAGGCGAGGCAGCGCTCTTGCAAGTCGATTCATGTCGGGAACACCGCTTGGCTGAAAGGCGACAGTATGTGTGAGCCTTGCCACGCGCATGGGTTCCACGCTGCACGATTGTTCCACGGTTGCGAAAGCGCCTGCAGGGCGGTGGAAAGAATGACGTGGATCATAAACGAACGATTGAACGAGACGCTGGGCTCAAGCTTTGCCGCATGCGGCCGAAGAAGCGTTCGCGATTGCTGATGAAGTTCATTCGCATAAAAGCCGACGGATATCACAACAACAACGGCAAGCTACGCCAGCCACGTCACGTCTTTCCGTTACCAACGAGCTCGGCAGGGTTCCTATCATGCAAAATCTTCTTCACCGCATTCCGGTGTCGCGCAAGTTCATGCTGGCGCTGGCGCTTCCCGTCTGCATCATCGTCTGGCTGGCCGCCAACGGCATCATGGAGCGCCAGCGGCTGGCCAACGACATGCTGCAGGTCGATCGCTTCACCGCGCTCTCGGCACAACTGGGCGGCCTGGTACACGAGGTGCAGGTCGAACGCGGCCTCTCGGTCGGCTTCCTCGGCAGCCGGGGGGAAACCTTCGGCAACCGTCTCGCCGCCCAGCGCGCACGGGTGGACGAGCAACTGGCCGCTTACGGTACGGTCTGGGAGGGGGTCGACGTCAGCGGCGATCCCGTCATCGGGAGCCGCCTCGAGGAGATCGGGACGCTGCTGGCCGAGCTCAGTGCCAAGCGCCGGCAGGTCGATGGGCTCGAACTCAGCGACCTGGATGCCCTCGAGTACTACACCGAGATCAACGCGCGCCTGGTCGAGACCGTGGGGCGGCTTACCTCGCTGGGCAATGCCGGCGAGCTGACCCGAAGCCTGGGGGCCTACTACGCCCTGCTGGAAATCAAGGAGGCCGCCGGGATCGAGCGTGCACTGCTGGCCAGCGCCTTTGCCGCCAACCGCATGTCGCCGGATGTCTACTACCGCTTCCTCAGGCTGCTGGGCGAGGAGGAGGCGTTCGAGGAGAGCTTCACGGTCCTCAGCGATGGGGAGCTGGCCGAGCGCTACCTGGCCGCCACGAGCGAGCACGAAGCTCACTCCAGCTTGTACATGATGCGCCAGATCGCGATGCGCCAGGGCATCGATGGCGGCTACGGCATCCGCGCAGAGCGCTGGTTCGAGGCCCAGACCGGCAAGCTCGAGCGGCTGCGTGACGTCGAGCTCGCCCAGGCGCAGAACCTGCAGGAGCGCGCCCATGCCATGGCCGCAGAGGCGCGCCTGGGGTTGGCGACCTTTGCCGGTCTGGCGGCGTTGGCTATCGTGGTGGCGGTACTCCTCTCCCTCGTCCTGGTGCGCAGCATGGTAAGACCGCTGCGCCTGGCGCTGACCGAGATCGAGTCGCGCGGCGGCGATCTGACCCAGCGCCTGGCGGAGCCCGGCAGTGATGAGCTTTCCCAGCTCTACCGCGCCTTCAATGCCTCGACTGCCAGCATGGAGGCGTTGGTCGCCTCGATACAGCAGGGCGCTCGCGGTGTCGGCTCGGCCAGCGGCGAGATCGCCCAGGGCAACGAGGACCTCGCCAGCCGTACCGAGGAGCAGTCCGCCTCACTGGTGGAAACTGCCACCAGCATGGAGCAGATGACGTCCACGGTGCGCCAGTCGGCGGACAACGCGCGCCAGGCCAGCGCCATGAGCGAACAGGCCGTGGCGCAGGCGGAGCAGGCCAGCCGGGTCGCCGAGGAAGCGCGCCAGGCCATGCAACAGATCTTCGAGGCCAACCGTCAGGTCACCGCCATCGTCGAAGCCATCGACAGCATCGCTTTCCAGACCAACCTGCTGGCGCTCAACGCCTCGGTGGAGGCAGCGCGTGCCGGCGAGCACGGGCGTGGCTTCGCCGTGGTGGCCGGCGAGGTGCGCAAGCTGGCCAGCCGCAGTGCCGAGGAGGCCGAGCGCATTCGCCAGCTGATCGGCAACACCACCCAGCGGGTGGAGGCGGGCAACGGGCTGGTAGGCCAGACCTCCGAAGCGCTGGCAGCGATTTCACAGGGGGTGCGGCGCGTCGCCGACCTGGTGGCCGAGATCTCCTCGGCCAGCGGCGAGCAGTCGGCGGGGATCGAGCAGATCAACCAGGCCGTGGCCCAGCTGGAAGCCACCACGCAGCAGAACGCGGCGCTAGTCGAACAGGTCGCGACTGCCAGCCGCTCTCTGGATGACCAGGCAGGGGAGATGGCCCGGCTGATCGAACGCTTCCACGTCAGCGAAGGCTTGGCGCAGCGTGAGCGGGTCGAGCTGGAGGACGTTGCCGAACTCGACTACCGGCAACTCAAGCGGCTGCCGCAACCGGCATGACGTGAGGCGCCCCTGGAATGGCGAAGCGGCGGGCCTTGGATCGCCGCTTGCTTTGGAGCTGACCTGTTCCGGTCTCCCGGTTCAGTAGCCGGCCTCGGGATCGACGGTCTCGATCTCTTCGCCGGCCTCGAAGGCGCGGATCGCCTCGGCGACCTGATCGACCGCTTCGTTCAGCGGCGTGGGGCCGGCCATGTGCGGCGTCACCCAGATGCGGGGATGCGCCCAAAGCGGGCTATCGGCGGGCAGCGGCTCCTCGGGGAAAGCGTCCAGCAGCGCGCCGCGCAGCCGGCCCTCGCGCTCGCCATCGCCCAGGGCCTCGAGCAGCGCCGCCTCGTCGATCAGGCTGCCACGGCCGGGATTGATCAGGCTGGCGCCCTCGGGCAGCGCCGCCAGCGCCTCGGCATCGACGATATGACGGGTCGAAGGGGTGCCGGGTAGCAGCAGCACCAGGGTGCGAACCTGACCGAGCAGCTCGGTCAGGCCCCGGTCGCCATGGTGGCAGGTAATGCCTTTCAGCGACTTCGGCGCGCGACTCCAGCCATGGACGGGAAAGCCATCGGCAGCGACCATGGCGGCCACTTTGGCCCCGATGGCGCCGAGGCCCAATACGCCCACCGGCCAGTCGCGCTTGTCGGTCACGGTATGCTCGCGCCATTCTTGGCTCGCCTGCTGGCGGCGATAGCGATCGAAGTCACGTTGAAAGTGGAGGATACCGTAGCGCACGTAGTCGCCGATCAGCTCGGCCATGCCGGCATCGCGCAGCTTGACGATGGGCACGCCCTCGGGGCGGGCGGAGTTGCTCAGCAGGGCGTCGACGCCGGCCCCCAAATTGACGATGGCGCGGGCGCGGGTCTGCTCGGCAAGCAACGACTCGGGCGGTTTCCATACCGCCAGGTAGTCGGCGTCACGGCGCCGCTCGGCGGGGTCGTCGGCGGTAACGATCTCGGCCTCGGGCAGGCGTTGGGCCAGCGCGTCGCGCCAGGCCTCGATGTCATCGATGTGCAGCAGTATGCGCATGCGGCTCCCCTTGTGGGCGGTTGGCTCATACGATCAGTAGACGATTTGCATCATGGGCGGCGGCGCCTCGTCGAGCAACACGGCCAAGCGCTTGAGGCCCGCTTCGAGACGAGTGATGTCCTGTTCGGCCCCGAGACTCACGCGGATGCGTCGCGGCGGCGGGGTCTGCTCCACCATGAAGGGCACCGCGGTGGTGATCGCCAGTCCCTCCTGCTCGGCCTGTTGTTGCAGCTCCTCGGCACGCCAGGCGTCGGGTAGCGAGACCCATACATGCAGGCTGGTGGGGCGCGACTCCAGCGAGTGGTGCCCCAGCAGCCGCCGGGTGAGCTGCTGGCGCTCGCCGAGCAGGCTGCGCTGTTCGGCGGCCAGGGCCTCGACAGTGCCGTCGGCCAGCCAGCGGTCGGCGATCTCGAAGATCAGCGGGGTGGCCATCCAGGTGGTGGCGCGCATGCGAGGCAAGACATGGTGCAACTGCCCACGCGGCACGGTGAGGTAGCCCGCGCGCAGCCCCGGCACGGTCACCTTGGTCAGGCTGGTGACATGGAAGCTGAGCTGCGGAATGCGCGCAGTGACGGGCACCAGGCCCGGCGTTTCCAGCAGCGCATGCACGTCGTCCTCGATCAGCCACACCCGGTGCCGGGCCAGCACCTCGGCCACGGCGTCGCGACGCGCCTCGCTCATGGTCGCCCCGGTGGGATTCAGCTGGGTCGGCGTCAGGTAGAGTGCGCGCGGCTTGAAGCGCTGGCAGGCCAGTTCCAGGGCCTCGGGGACGATGCCCTCATCGTCGATGGCAATGCCGCGCAGCTGAAAGCCCAGCGTGCGCGACAGGGCGATCAGCCCGTGGTCGGTCAACGCCTCGGTGAGGACCAGGTCGCCGTGCTGGACCACGCTCGAGATCGCCAGCATCAGGCCGTGGGCGGCACCGTTGCAAAGAATCCTGTCGTCCATGTCGCCGGGAACGTGCAGGCGCGACTGCAACCAGGCGCTGGCTCGCTCGCGCTGATGGGCGAGGCCGGCGATGGGACGGCAGGCGCTGACCACCTCGGGGCTGGCCAGTTCGGCGAGTTCCGCAAGCGCCTGGCGAAAGCGCAGGTGGTGGCCCGGCGGGCAGACCGCATGGGCGATCGACAGGTCGATCAGCGGACTTTCCTGACGCGTCTCATGGCCACGCAGATAGGCCGATTCGCGTGCGTCGTCCAGGGCGTTGATCCAGGTGCCGCTACCGACCCGTGCCTGAACCAGCCCCATCTTCTCGGCCTGGGCGTAGGCGCGCGACACGGTCTGCACGCTGACGCCCAGGCTCTCGGCGAGCTGGCGATGAGGGGGCAGGCGCGTGCCGGGCAGGAGCTCTCCCTGGCGCACCGCTTCCGACAGCGCACGGGCGATTGCCAGGTACTTGGGTCCCGTGTCCGTCAGATACGGAGTTAGATCAATTGTCATGATTCAATAAAGCCTTTGACCGCCAGCCAAGAGGTGGTGCTACTATCAGCTTAGCGGCATTGAACCGGAATTGTCATGCTTTCCATCAAATAGATCATGACAATTCCGCGGCGGTCCTGCCCCCTGACCGATAATGTCCGGCTACCCGATGGCCCGGCCTCTTCCCCTGGAAGACGGCCGGTTCTTGGTGATTTTATGGCGAGTGGCCCATGACCCAGGTATCCCTGTCCTTCACTCGTGAGGAATACGCAAGCCGTCTATGGAAGGTGCGGGCCGAAATGGCCAGTCGAGGGATCGACGTACTGGTGATCAGCGATCCCTCCAACATGGCCTGGCTGACCGGCTACGACGGCTGGTCGTTCTACGTGCACCAGTGCGTGCTGGTGGGGCTGGAGGGCGAGCCCGTCTGGTATGGGCGCCGCATGGATGCCAACGGGGCGTTGCGTACCTGCTGGATCGATCCCGACAACATCACCTATTATCCCGATTACTACGTCCAGAACCCCGACATGCACCCCATGGATTATCTGGCCCAGTCGATCATGCCTGATCGCGGCTGGCACCAGGGCGTGGTGGGGCTGGAGATGGACAACTACTACTTCTCCGCCAAGGCCTACCAGAGCCTGCTGCGCGAACTGCCCCACGCTCGCTTCATGGACGCCAACTCCCTGGTCAACTGGTGCCGCGCCATCAAGTCTCCCCAGGAGATCGCCTACATGCGCGTCGCCGGCAAGATCGTCGAGGGCATGCATTCGCGTATCCTGGAAGTGATCGAACCCGGCCTGCCCAAGAGCAAGCTGGTATCGGAAATCTACCGTGTGGGCATCGAGGGCTGGGTCGACGACAACGGCAAGGTCCATGGCGGCGACTATCCTGCCATCGTGCCCATGTTGCCCACCGGCAAGGATGCCGCGGCGCCTCACCTGACCTGGGACGATACCCCTTTCCGCACCGGGGAGGGCACGTTCTTCGAGATCGCCGGGGTGTTCAAGCGCTATCACGCGCCGCTATCGCGTACCGTGTTCCTGGGTCGACCGCCGAAGGATTTCGTGCGTGCCGAATCGGCGCTTCTCGAGGGCATCGAGAACGGCCTGTCCGTGGCCAAGCCGGGCAATCGCACCGCCGATATCGCCATGGCGCTGGGCGCGGCGATGGACAAGTACGGCTTCGATCGTGGCGGTGCACGCTGCGGTTACCCTATCGGCATCAGCTACCCGCCGGACTGGGGTGAGCGCACCATGAGCCTGCGCCCCTCGGATGAAACCATCCTCGAGCCCGGCATGACCTTCCACTTCATGCCCGGCCTGTGGCAGGACGACTGGGGGCTCGAGATCACCGAGAGCATTCTGATCACCGAGAGCGGCTGCGAGTCGCTGGCCAACTTTCCGCGCCAGCTGTTCGTCAAGTAAGGCCAGCCGCCATGCAACAGGAGAGCCACATGAACAAGCGCCCCAGCCCGATCAGCGCCACCGTGGACTTCGACGCCGAGGGCGTCCAGCACGGTTTCCTCAAGCTGCCGATCTCCACCGACGAGTCGGCCTGGGGGGCGGTGATGATTCCGGTCACCGTGATCAAGAACGGCGAAGGTCCCACGGCGCTGTTGACCGGCGGCAACCACGGCGACGAGTACGAGGGCATCACCGCCTTGTTGAAGCTCACCAGCGAGCTGCGCGCCGAGGACGTGCGCGGGCGCGTGATCATCGTGCCCATGATGAACATGCCGGCAGTCATGGCCGGCAAGCGGACCTCGCCGATGGATGGCGGCAACCTCAACCGGAGCTTTCCCGGCGACCCCGACGGCAGCGTGACCGAGAGAATCGCCGACTATTTCACCCGGGTGCTGGTGCCGCTTGCCGACGTGGTGCTCGACCTTCACTCCGGCGGACGTACCCTCGACATCATCCCCTTCGGTGCCTCCCACGTGCTGGAGAACCCCGAGCAGCAGCGTCAGGCCCTTGAAGGCGCCAAGGCGTTCGGCGCGCCCTACGCCATGATGATGTTCGAGCTCGATGCCGCGGCGCTGTTCGACACGGCGGTAGAGAGCCAGGGCAAGGTGTTCGTGGCGACCGAACTGGGCGGTGGCGGTACCTCGACTCCGGCGAGCCTGGCCCTCACCGAGCGCGGCGTGCGTAATTTCCTGATCCATTTCGGGCTGATCGAGGGGGAGGTGGCGATGCCCGCCGAGCCCCAGGTCTATCTCGATATGCCCGATGCCAGCTGCTACGTGCAGAGTGAGCATACCGGCCTGCTCGAACTGACCCTGGCGTTGGGCGACACGGTCGAGAAGGGGCAGGTCATCGCTCGCGTCTACGACCCCACTCGCAGCGGCGCTTCACCGGTGGAGTACCGCGCAAGCCGCGACGGCATTCTCGCCGCACGCCGCTTTCCGGCCCTGGTCAACATGGGTGACACCATTGCGGTGATTGCCGAGGTCGTCGATTCGTTGGGTTAGTGCCCGAAAACCATGAGCTGACAATAGAGAAAACCATGAAGCTCGATCGCTATGACCTGAAGATCCTCGAAATCCTGTCCCGTGATGGGCGCATCACCAAGTCGAAGCTGGCCGAGGCGATCAACCTCTCGGTCAGCCCTTGCTGGGAGCGGGTACGGCGCTTGGAGAAAGCCGGGGTCATCGAGGGCTACAGCGCCCGCATCAATCCGGAGGTCTTGGTCAAGCGCACCCCGGTATGGGTCCAGATCGAGCTCAAGCAGCACAATGCCGAGAGCTTCGCCCGCTTCGAAGCCCTGGTACACGAGACGCCGGAGGTCACCGAGTGCGTGGCGGTGGGCGGCGGCGTCGACTACCTCATGAAGGTGGAGGCCGACTCGGTCGACGCCTACCAGCGCCTGATCGACGAGTGGCTGACCTCCGATGCCGGTATCGAGCGCTACTTCACCTACATCGTGACCAAGACGGTCAAGCAGAAGACCCCTCACGTGACACCCGATCGGTTGTCCTGACCCGGACGGAAGAAAAAAACGCAACATCCCCGGCAAGGACAAAAAAAACCGTATTGGTTACGCCGGCTAACGAAAAGTCCCACCCTGGCTTTGCCCTTACCCTGTACCCATCGAGCAGCCCCTGGCTGCTCTCTCGTTTTTGCCACACTCGGCTTCGCAGTGAGTAAGCCGATGTCAGGGGAGGTGCCCAATGAAACTGTCCAAGACGCTGACCGCTCAGCTCGACGATCCGCGCCTGTTCCGCCAGCATGCCTACGTGAACGGCAAGTGGACTCACGGCGAGGGCGGCCGCGAAGAGGCGGTTTACGACCCGGCTACCGGCGAGGCCATCGGCCATATTCCCTGGCTCGAGGCGCACCAGATCCGCCAGGCGGTGGATGCCGCCGACGCCGCCTTCGGCCATTGGCGTGCGCTGCGCGCCGACGAGCGCTGCGAGCGTCTGCTGGCCTGGCACGACCTGCTGCAGGCCAACCGCGAGGATCTCGCCACCATCATGACGCTGGAGCAGGGCAAGCCGCTACCCGATGCCCGCGGCGAGGTGGAGTACGGTGCCAGCTTCGTGCGCTGGTTCGCCGAGGAGGGCAAGCGCACCTTTGGCGAGACCATCCCCAGCCATATTCCCAATGCGGCGCTGGGCACGATCAAGGAGCCGGTGGGTATCGCCGCGCTGATCACGCCGTGGAACTTTCCGCTGGCGATGATCACCCGCAAGGCTGCCGCCGCCCTGGCGGCGGGCTGCACCGTGGTGGTTAAGCCGGCCGGCGAGACGCCGTTCTCGGCGCTGGCGCTGGCCGAGCTGGCCGAGCGTGCCGGTATTCCCGCCGGGGTCTTTAACGTGGTGCTGGGCGAGCCCGCCGAGGTATCGAAAATTCTGTGTGCCGAGGAACGCGTCAAGGCGCTATCCTTCACCGGTTCCACTCGCGTCGGCCGGCTGCTGCTGGAGCAGAGCGCCAGCACCGTCAAGCGTGTGTCGCTCGAGCTGGGCGGCAATGCCCCCTTTATCGTCGGCCCGGACATGGACCCCAAGGAAGCGGCCTTTGCTGCGGTGGCGGCCAAGTTCCAGACCGCCGGTCAGGATTGCCTGGCGGCCAACCGCATCCTGGTGCACGAGTCGATCCACGACGAGTTCGTCGCCCATTTCGCCGAGCGCATGGCGGCACTCACCGTGGGCAACGGCATGGAGAGCGAGATCGACCTGGGGCCGCTGATTCACCGCCAGGCGGTGGACAAGGCCGCTGCCATCGTTGACGACGCCATCTCCCGTGGCGCGACGCTGGTAGCCGGCGACCAGACCCAGGCGCCGGGCGAGAATTTCTTCATGCCCGTGCTGCTCACCGGCGTGACGCCGCAGATGAAGGTGTGGCGTGAGGAAAACTTCGCCCCGGTGGCGGGGGTGACCGCCTACCGCGACGACGACGAAGTGATCGCGATGGCCAACGATACCGAGTACGGCCTGGCGGCCTACGTCTACACCCACGATATCCGCCGCATCTGGAAGCTGCTGCGAGCGCTGGAGTACGGCATGGTTAGCGTCAACTCGGTGAAGATGACCGGCCCACCGGTACCCTTCGGCGGCGTGAAGCAGTCGGGGCTGGGCCGCGAGGGCGGCATCACCGGGATCGACGAGTATCTCGAAACCAAGTACTACTGCCTGGGCGCCTTGGGCTCCGTTTCGGGGAGCTAGCTGCGCTTCGGCCATACGGCCTTGGATCTTGACTCGTACATGCTCATTTACAGAACGTAAACTCCGCTGTTCTCGTCAAGATCCGCCTTGTCTGGCCTTTGCTCGCAGAGCTCCCGCCTCGGCACCCAACCTTGAGCGGTACCAACGAACATGAAATCTCCCCGCCGCGGCGGGGACCTGAAGAGAAGAGAGAACACAATGAGCCAGCAGCACCGCGATCTGATCGAGCGCGACCGCAAGGTCACCTTCCACGCCTCCACCCACCTGCGAGACTTCGCCCACGGCGACGCGCCGGGCCGGGTGATCACCGGCGGCAAGGGCATTCATATCGTCGACAAGGACGGCCGCGAGTTCATTGACGGCTTCGCCGGCCTGTACTGCGTCAACATCGGCTACGGTCGCACCGAGGTGGCCGAGGCGATCTATCAGCAGGCGCTGGAGCTCTCCTACTACCACACCTACGTGGGCCACTCCAACGAGCCGCAGATCGCGCTCTCCGAGAAGATCATCGAGCTCGCCGGCCCCGGCATGTCCAAGGTCTACTACGGTCTGGGCGGCAGTGACGCCAACGAGACCCAGCTCAAGATCGTGCGCTACTACAACAACGTGCTGGGCCGTCCGCAGAAGAAGAAGATCATCTCGCGCCAGCGCGGCTACCACGGTTCCGGCCTGGCCACCGGCTCGCTGACCGGCCTCAAGGCGTTCCACGACCAGTTCGACCTGCCGCTGGCCGGCATCCTGCACACCGAGGCGCCGTACTACTACCACCGCGCCGCCGAGCAGGAGGGCATGAGCGAGCGTGAGTTCTCACAGCATTGCGCGCGTAAGCTCGAGGAGATGATCCTGGCCGAAGGTCCCGACACCGTGGCCGCCTTCATCGGCGAGCCGGTGCTCGGCACGGGTGGTATCGTGCCGCCGCCGGACGGTTACTGGGAAGCGATCCAGGCGGTGCTGGCCAAGTACGACGTGCTGCTGATCGCCGATGAAGTCGTGTGTGGCTTCGGTCGCATCGGCGCCGACTTCGGCAGCCACTTCTACGGTATCAAGCCGGACCTGATCACTGTCGCCAAGGGCCTGACCAGCGCCTACCAGCCGCTCTCCGGCGTGATCGTGGGCGACCGCGTATGGAGCGTACTGGAGCAGGGGACTGCCGAGTACGGTCCCATCGGCCACGGCTGGACCTACTCCGGCCACGCCCTGGGCTGCGCCGCGGCACTGGCCAACCTGGCGATCATCGAGCGCGAGGGGCTGACTCGAAACGCTGCCGAGACCGGCGCCTACCTGCAGCAGCGGATGCAGGCCGCCTTCGGCGACCATCCCATCGTCGGCAACGTGCGCGGCGTGGGCATGCTGGCCGCCCTCGAGTTCTCCGCCGATCCGGCCAAGCGCAAGCACTTCGATGCCGCGCACAAGGTCGGCCCGCGCATCGCGGCGGCGGCACTGGACGAGAACCTGATCGCCCGTGCCATGCCGCAGGGCGACATCCTCGGCTTCGCGCCGCCGCTGGTGGCGACTCGCGCCGAGGTCGACGAGATCGTCGCCCGGGCCGAGCGCGCGGTGAACAAGGTCACCGACCAGCTGGTCCGCGAAGGCGTCGTCAAGGCCAGCATGTCGGTCGGCTAATCCGTTTACGCTGAGCTCAAAGGCCGCGGGGATCGAACCCGCGGCCTTTTTCTTGGCCCTTGCCGGCAACCTTTTCTAGTCTGGAAAAACCTCAACCTTGCCACGAGCCTTCGAGTCTGCATCGCTATGTCGCAACCCGATCACGGTGTTTCCCTCGCCTCCGTGTACCAAGCGCGTCGCCGCATCGCCGGGCAGGCGATGCGTACCCCGCTGATTCGTTCCCATGCGCTCTCCGGGCGTTTCGACGCCGAGATCCTGCTCAAGCTGGAAACCCAGCAGCCGACCGGCGCCTTCAAGCTGCGCGGCGCCGCCAACATGATCGCCGCGCTGCTCGAACGCCACGGCCGCGACGCTCTGGCTGCGGGCGTGACCACGGCATCCACCGGCAACCACGGCCGTGCGGTGGCCTATGCCGCCGGACGGCTCGGCGTGCCCGCGACGATCTGCCTGTCGCGCCTGGTGCCGGCCAACAAGGTGGCGGCCATCGAGGCGCTGGGCGCCGAGGTGAAACGCGTGGGCGAGAGCCAGGACGAGGCCTTCGGTGAGGTCGAGCGGCTGGTGCGCGAGCGCGGCATGAGCCTAATCCCCCCGTTCGACGATCCCTTGATCGTCGCCGGCCAGGGCACCATCGGCCTGGAGTTGATGGAGGACGCGCCGGATCTCGACCGGGTCATCGTCGGACTCTCCGGCGGTGGGCTGCTGGGCGGCATCGGGGCGGCGGTGAAGGCCATACGGCCCCAGACGCGAGTCACCGGCGTGAGCCTCTCGCGTGGGGCGGCCATGTGGGAGAGCCTGCAGGCGGGCCGACCGGTGGCGGTGGAGGAGGTCGAGAGTCTGGCCGATTCGCTGGGTGGCGGCATCGGTCTGGATAACCGCTGTACCTTGGCCCTGGTTCGCGAGGTGATGGACGACCATTGGCAGGTTTCTGAGGCGGCCATCGCCCGCGCCATGGTCGATATTCTCGAGCACGAAAAGCTGCTGGTGGAGGGTGCCGCCGCGGTGGGATTGGCCGCGCTCGCCGAGCACGGCATCGACGTGCACGGCCAGCGAGTGGCGTTGATTCTCTCCGGCAATGGGGTGGCGCTCGAGACGCTGGATCGGGCGCGGGCCATGATCGAGGGCTAGGCGGCTTCGCCGTCTCCGGCCCGAGCGCGTGGAGGTGTCATCTGAAGTTGGTGAAGCACCGGGAGGTAACGGAATGAAGCTCTATCAACGTGACGAGATCGAGACTGTCGTCGGGATCGACGAAGCGGCACTGCGCCAGGTGGAGGCGGGCTTTGCCGCGCTGGGCCGCGGCGCGGCCATACAGCCGCCGATCCTGTCGATGTCGATGGAAGAGTTCAATAGCGAGGTCGATGTCAAGACGGCGCACATCGAGGGCTGGGAGCGCTTCGCCATCAAGGTCAGCAGCGGCTCCTTCGACAATCCCAAGCGCGGCCTGCCGAGCCTCAGCGGGCTGATGATGTTGTTCTCCGCCAGGACCGGGCAGGTCGAGGCGGTGCTGTTCGACGAGGGCTACCTGACCCTGGTGCGTACCGCCGTGGCGGGAGCGATCGCCGCCAAGCATCTCTCCCGCGAGGATAGCCGGCGGGTGGCGGTGATCGGTGCCGGCGAACAGGCGCAGCGGCAGGTCGAGGCGCTGCGCCTGGTGCGCAATATCGACACGCTCGACGTCTGGGCTCGGCGTCGGGAAGGTGCCGAGGATTATGCCGAGCGCATGCGCAGCCAGGGCTATACCGTGACCGTGCGTGACAGTGTCCACGCCGCCTGCGAGCAGGCGGACATCGTGATCACCGCCACCCCAGCGCGGGAGCCGCTGCTGCATGCGCGGGATTTCCCCGAGGGGGTGCACGTCACCGCCATGGGCTCGGACAGCCCCGACAAGCGTGAGCTCGATGAATCGGTGCTGACCCGGGCCGACGCCTTCGTCTGTGACACTCGGGCCCAGAGCGAACACAATGGCGAACTCAAGTTTTTTGCCAACCAGCAGCGTGAAGCGCCGTTCAAGGTGCACGAACTGGGGCGGGTGATCGAACGCGGCGAACGGCTGCGGGTCTCGAACACCGCCATTACGGTGTGCGACCTGACCGGTACCGGGGTGCAGGATACCGCCATCGCCAGCTTCGCACTGTCACGGCTGGAAGGATGAACAACGCTGCGCTGTCCGTCGCCTTGAGCCCGGGCGCGGCAGCACCCATGCTGTGGAAGGTCAATCGAAACGAGGAGCGCAGTTGATGGCAACAGTACTTGCCTTCGATGTCTACGGTACATTGATCGATACCCACGGCGTGGTCACCGAACTGGAGAGCCGGCTCGGCCGCAGCGGCAAGGACGGGATGGCTATCGAGTTCTCGCGTCGCTGGCGTGACAAGCAGCTCGAGTACAGCTTCCGGCGCGGCCTGATGGGCGCCTACGTCCCCTTCGGCCAATGTACTCAGGAGGCGTTGGACTTCACCGATCGCGCCCTGCAAACGCAGCTGTCCGACGTCGACAAGGACCACCTGATGGCGGTCTATGCCCGTCTGCCGGCCTTCCCGGAGGCCGCCGATGCCCTGGAACGCCTGGCTGCCACCGGTATGCGTTGCGTGGCCTTCTCCAACGGCACCTTGGAGGCGGTAAATGGCCTGCTCGAACAGGCTGGCATACTCGAGCGCTTCGAGGCGGTGATCAGCGTCGACGAAGTCAAGCGCTTCAAGCCCGACCCCGCCGTCTATGCCCATTTGCGCAACCGGCTCGACGTTGCCCCGGGCGATACCTGGCTGATCTCGAGCAACCCTTTCGACGTGATCGGCGCCCGCCATGCCGGGCTGCATGCCGCCTGGGTGCGGCGCAGCCTCGATGCCCCCTTCGACCACTGGGGCATCGAACCGGACCTGACCGTGACCGACCTCGACGCACTCGGCGACAGGCTCGCCTAGGAGGAGTATCGCTGGCGGTACTCCTCGACCAGCCGCTCGCGTTCGCGCTGTTCATAAAAGCTGGGGTCGTCGAACAGGTCGGGCTGGCTGCCGTCGAAGAGCATCTCGAGCGCCAACGGGCTGGTCTGGGTCATCGGCTCGAAGTGTGCCGGACGGCCTTGTACCAGCGCGGAGACGCGCTGCCGGCGATAAAGGGCATAGGCGCCGAGCAGGGCGAGGACGGCGGCGATGTAGAGCGGCAGCGCCTGCGCGCCGAAGGCGCTCATCAGTGCCCCGGCGAGAATCGGGGCCAGCGCGCTGCCTGCCCCTTGTGTCACCAGCATGTCCGCCGAGGCCGACACCACCTCTTCCGGGTGCAGCTGGTCGATCAGTTGGGCCACGGCCAGCGGATAGATGGCGAACGAGAACCCGCCCCACAGGAAGAACAAGACTATCAGGACCGCCTGGTTGGGGGCGAAGGGAATCATGGCGGCGAGCGCCGCGGCGGCGATGACCGCCCAGGTCATCACCTGCGAACGGTCGTGCTTGTCGGAGAAGCGGCCGATGGGCAGCTGCAGCAGCGCGCCACCCACTATGGTGACACTCATCAGCGTCCCTACGTCGGTGGCGCTCCAGCCCAGTTGGCGAGCGTATACCGGGGTCATGCCCCAGAAGGCGCCCATGGCCAGGCCCGACAGCACCGAGGCTGCCACCGGTAGCGGAGCGAACCCGAGCAGTGCCTTGAGACTGCTCTTGGCATTCTCGGGTGCCCTGGGCTGCTCGCGCCGGGTCAGGGTGATCGGTAGCAGTGCCCAGCTGATCAGGATCGTGGTCACGGCGAAGAGCAGGAAGCTGCCCGGTGCGTCCAGGCGCAGGATCTGCTGGGCGGCGGCGATCGCCCCCAGGTTGACCAGCATGTAGATCGCGAAGATGCGGCCGCGCTCATGGCTGGCCGCCTGGCCGTTGAGCCAGCTCTCGACCACCGTCATCAGGGTGACGAAGGACAGACCATAGAAGAAGCGCAGCAGCATCCATACCCAGGGATCGACGAAGATGATATGCAGCAGGGCAACCGAAGCGCACAGCGCCGCACAGAAGGCGAAGGCGCGAATGTGGCCCACTCGCCGAATCAGCCGGCTGCTGACCCAGGTGCCACAGGTGAAGCCGATGAAGTAGGCCGACATGATCAGGCCCACCAACGTCGACGAGAAGCCCTCGTCGGTGCCGCGCAGGGTAAGCAGGGTGTTGATGAGGCCGTTGCCGAGTAGCAGGAAAGTCACGCTGAAGAGGAGGGAAAGGACCGGTTGCAGCATTGCCCGCATTATTGCTCCTTAGCTGTTTGCGGATCGCGTTCAAGGGGAGACGCCAGCGTGGGCGGGGCCTGGCTGGCGCCTTCGATTGGCTGGAGGGGTGTCAGGTCGCTTCGACGGGACGCAACAGCAGGGCGGCCAGCGGGGGCAGCGTCAGCTCCAGGCTGGCGCTCTGACCATGCAGAGGGGCGTCGTCGGCCGTGACGCGCCCCATGTTGCCCACGTTCGATCCTCCGTAGCATTCGGCGTCGCTATTGAATATCTCTTCCCAATCGCCGGTGTGTGGCACGCCCAAACGGTAGCCTTCGCGGGGCACCGGGGTCATATTGGCGACCACCAGCAGCGGTTCGCCCGAGGCGCTCAGCCGCAACCAGGCAAAGACGCTGTTGGTGTTGTCGTTACCCACGACCCAGGTGAAGCCCTGTGGCTCGCAGTCGCCTTCGTGGAGCGCGGGCTGCTCGACATAGAGTCGGTTCAGATCGGCAAGCAGCTGCCGGATGCCGGCATGACGAGCCTCGCCGAGCAGCGACCAGTCAAGCTCCCGGTCATGACTCCACTCCCGCCACTGGGCGAATTCACAGCCCATGAACAGCAGCTTCTTGCCAGGCTGGGACCACATGACGGCGAGGTAGGTGCGGAGGTTGGCGAATTGCTGCCACTCGTCACCCGGCATCTTGCCGATCAGCGATCCCTTGCCGTGCACCACCTCGTCATGGGAAATCGGCAACACGAAGCGCTCCGAAAAGGCGTAGACCATGGGAAAGGTCATGTCGTGGTGCGCATAGGAGCGATACACCGGGTCCTTGGCAATATATTCCAGCGTGTCGTGCATCCAACCCATGTTCCACTTGTAGGCGAAGCCCAGTCCGCCCTCCTCGGTGGGCTGGGTAACGCCGGGCCAGGCCGTGGACTCCTCGGCGATGACCACCGCCCCGGGAACCTCCTCGGCGACGACCTCGTTGAGATGGCGCAGGAAGTCGATCGCCTCGAGATTCTCGTGCCCCCCGTACTTGTTGGGTATCCACTCGCCCTCCTTGCGCGAGTAATTGCGATAGAGCATCGAGGCGACCGCATCGACGCGTAGCGCATCGACATGGAAGTGTCGCAGCCAGTGCAGCGCCGAGGCCAGCATGAAGCCATGCACCTCGCGCCGGCCCAGGTTGTAGATATAGGTATCCCAATCCTGGTGAAATCCCTCGTACGGATGCTCGTACTCATAGAGCGCGGTGCCGTCGAAGCGTGCCAGGCCATGGGCGTCGGTGGGGAAGTGGGCCGGCACCCAGTCGAGAATCACGCCGAGTCCCGCGCGATGGCATTCATCGACGAAGTAAGCGAAGTCGGCAGGCGTGCCGAAGCGCCCGCTGGGGGCGAACTGGCTCAGCGGCTGGTAGCCCCAGGAGCCGCCGAAAGGGTGCTCCATGATCGGCAGCAGCTCGACATGAGTGAAGCCCATCTCCACCACGTAGGGAATCAGGTGCTCGGCCAGGTCCCGCCAATGATAGAGTTCACCGCTGTCACCGCCGTGCTTGCGCCAAGAGGCGGCGTGCACTTCGTAGACGCTGATGGGCCGGTCCGGCTCGTGCCTTTCGCCGCGCCTGGCGATCCACTCGTCGTCATGCCAGTCGAAGGGGCGGGTATCGGCCACCACCGAGGCGGTATTCGGCGGCGTCTCGGTGGCGAGCGCCACGGGGTCGGCGCGCAGACCGAGTGCGCCCTGGGCGTCGAGAATCTCGTACTTGTACGATTCACCCGGCCCGATGCGCGGCACGAACAGCTCCCATACCCCGGCGGGATGGCGCAGCCGCATGACGTGTCGGCGCCCGTCCCAGCCATTGAAGTTGCCCACCACCGAGACCCGCCGTGCATTGGGTGCCCAGACGGCAAAGCGCACGCCTTCCACGCCCTCCACTTCCATGGGCTGGGCTCCCAGGCAGTGTCCCAGGTTGCGATGGTTTCCCTCGCCGATCAGATAGAGGTCCATCTCGCCCAGCAGCAGGCCGAAGCTGTAGGGGTCCTCGGTGATCTGCTCGCCCCGAGGCCAGCGGATGCGCAACGTATAGGGGGCGGCATGCGGCAGCAGCCCGGCGAAGAGGCCGGGGATCTGGAGGGATGTCAGGCAGCAGCGCAAGGTCCCGTCTTCGCGATCGAGGACATCGACGCCCAGCGCGCCAGGCAGAAAGACCCGCAGGATGCTGCCTTCCTCCGTCTCGTGAATGCCGAGCACCGAGAAGGGGTTGCGATGGGTCCCGCGCGCCAGCGCCTCGGCATCGTGCTCCGCTAGCCAGAGCGCGCGATCCAGCCTGGGCCGGGTAGTAAAATCACTCATTTGGCTCTCCCGTGCTCAATTGGTCGACGAGGGCTGACAGACTGCGCAGCGGAACGCCCAGCCAGGTGGGACGGTTGGCGGCTTCATAGGCGATTTCGTAGGCGGTTTTCTCCAGCACGAACAGATCGACGGCTGCCGCGGCCCCCTCCGGCTGCTTCCACTCGTGCGGCATGTCGAGCGTCGCCTGCCAGTAGGCGTTCAGGAAGGCCTGGCGCCCCCGCAGCAGGAATTGCTCCGCTACCTCGTGGCCGGTGTCGGTCTGCGTGTCGTCGCCTTCGTTGCCCGGTTGCACTTCCTCTGTCTTGGCATAGGCGTAATCGAAGGAGCGCAGCATTCCCGCCACGTCGCGCAGCGGGCTGTCCTTGGCGCGACGCTCCTCGAGCGGTCGGGCCGGCTCGCCTTCGAAGTCGATGAAGTAGGTATCGTCATGGGCCACCAGCACCTGGCCGAAATGCAGGTCGCCATGTATCCGCGTGATCAGGCTGCCCTCGGCAAGCTCCGCCATGGCCTGAACGGATTCCATCAGGACATGACGCTTGGCCAGGATGGCGTTGGCCAGCTGGCGTTCGGCCTCGCCAGCGGTGCTCGCATGTCGCTCGAGCAGCTCCAGCGCCTCCTCGATACGCTCGCGCACGCGCTGCGTCCAGTGCGCCACGTGTGCCCTCCCCGCAACCTCCGGGGCAAAGGCGGGGTTGTCGGTGGGGGTGGCCAGCGCCATGTGCAACTCACCCAACCGGCTTCCCAAGGTGATGGCCAACCGCTCGAGCTCCTCGAAGGCTCCGTAGCCGGTCTCGTCGTGGCTCGTCGTGCGACCCTGCTCCCTGTCGGTGACCGCTTCGCGAATGGCTCGCCCCAAGGTATTTCGGGTCCACGACCAGGCATCGCCCTGATTGTCGATGAAGCCCTGCAGCACCATCATCGTCTGCGGCGTTCCCTGATCGTCGAAGCGGGTCACTTCGCCATGCAGCGGTGCGATGTGGTGGAAACCCAGCTCGGTGAGATAGCGACCGATTTCCGCCTCGGGATGCAACCCCTGCTCCAGGCGACGGAACACCTTGAGCACGAGCTGGTGGCCGATGATCACCGAGCTGTTGGACTGTTCCGCGGCCTGTTGCGCCACGTCGGGATGCTCTGGCAGCTCCACCTCGGCCAGAGTCGAGGTGGGCAGGAAGCGGATCTCGCCGAGTTCGCAGGGGAGGCTGGCCTCACGGCGCATGGCATCCAGGACCGCCAGGGCGAAGGCATCCAGCGTCAGCGCGTCGGTCAGGAGCCCGACTTCATGGAAGCGGCGCACCCGCGCGATGGCAAGCTGCTGCGGTAGGGCGCTGGTCTGCTCTTCCTCGCCGAGGAACGCCAGCGGCAGCTGGTAGCACTCGCTGCCCTGCTGCGCGTGGGTGACTTCCAGTTCGCTGATCAGCAGCGTGCGCTCCTGGTGCTCGAGGCGGGCCAGATAGAGCATGCGCACCTTGTCGATCCGCGCCTGCTTGGAGGCGAACCAGCGACGTTTAGGAAGATAGTGGGGCAGCGTGTCGCGCTCCAGCAGCTGTCTCGGCGTCGGCTGGAAGATTTCCTCGAGACGCTGCTTGATGATCAGGGTGACGTACTCCGGCATCGGCTCCGGTACCGGGACGTGCCACTCCGGCATGGCGGTTTCCGGCGCCAGCAGGAACCAGAAGAAACCGTAGGGAGCCAGGGTCAGCAGGTACGGCACCCGGCCGATCGGGGGGAAGGCGCTCCCCCCCACCATCTCCACCGGCACCTGGCCGGCGAACGCCGAGAGATCCAGCTCGACCGCCTGGGCGGTGCGCGACACGTTGGCTACGCACAGCAGTGTTTCCGTCTCGCCGTTGTCCAGCGTCATCTCGCGCAGGTAGGCGAGGATGTGCCGGTTGGCCGGGTAGAGCAGTCGCATGGTGCCGCGGCTGAAGCCCCGGTGCTGGCTGCGCACCGCCAGGAGACGACGCATGTTATTGAGCAGCGAATGCGAGTCGCGCACCTGGGCCTCGACGTTGACGGTCTGGTAGCCGTAGAGCGGATCCATGATCGGCGGCAGTACCAGGCTCGCCGGATCGGCCCGGGAGAACCCCCCGTTGCGGTCCACCGTCCACTGCATCGGGGTGCGCACGCCGTCCCGGTCGCCCAGGTAGATGTTATCGCCCATGCCGATCTCGTCGCCGTAGTAGAGTACCGGCGTGCCCGGCATCGACAGCAGCAGGCTGTTGAGCAGCTCGATCCGTCGCCTGTCGCGCTCGAGCAGGGGCGCCAGGCGCCGCCTTATGCCCAGGTTGATGCGTGCCCGGCGATCGGCGGCATAGTGGTTCCAGAGATAGTCACGCTCCTTGTCCGTGACCATCTCCAATGTCAATTCATCGTGATTGCGCAGGAAGATGGCCCACTGGCAGGTAGCCGGAATCTCGGGCGTCTGACGCAGGATATCGGTGATCGGGAAGCGGTCCTCCTGGGCCAGCGCCATGTACATGCGCGGCATCAGGGGGAAGTGGAACGCCATGTGGCACTCGTCGCCGTCGCCGAAGTAGGGGCGGGTGTCCTCCGGCCACTGGTTGGCTTCGGCCAGCAACATGCGGTCGGGGTAGCGCTCGTCGATCACTGCCCGGATCTTCTTGAGTACCTCGTGGGTCTCGGGCAGGTTCTCGTTGTTGGTCCCTTCGCGCTCGACGAGGTACGGAATGGCATCCAGGCGCAGGCCGTCGACCCCCATGTCGAGCCAGTACTCCATCACCTTCAGGACTTCATCCAGCACCTGCGGGTTGTCGAAGTTGAGATCCGGCTGGTGGGAATAGAAGCGGTGCCAGTAATAGGCGCCTGCCACCGGATCCCAGGTCCAGTTCGAGGATTCCGTGTCGAGAAATATGATGCGGGTACCGGGATACTTCTGATCGGTATCCGACCAGACGTAGAAGTCGCGTTCGGGCGATCCCGGGGGCGCCCGTCGGGCGCGCTGAAACCACTCATGCTGGTCGGAGGTGTGGTTGATGACCAGCTCGGTGAGCACACGCAGGCCGCGTCGGTGTGCCTCCTCGATGAAGTGCCGGGCATCCTCCAGCGTGCCGTAGTCGGGGCTGACCTCGGTGTATTCGGCGATGTCGTAACCATCGTCGCGGCGGGGCGAAGGGTAGAACGGCAGCACCCAGATCGTATTCACCCCCAGGCTGACGATATAGTCCAGCTTCTGGATCAGCCCTTCGAAGTCGCCGATGCCGTCGTCATTGGCATCGAAAAACGCCTTGACGTGAACCTGATAGACCACGGCGTCCTTGTACCAGAGGGGATCGTCGAGAAAATCGATGGCCTCCACGGCATGAGTTTCGCTGCTGGCATCCATCATTGGCGTGCTCTCCCTGCGTTCGTCAAAGGTTAGCGGACTGGGCGAATGCGCCAGATGGCAAAGGGTAGATGCGCGGGGTCAAGTCGCACCGACTGCCACTTGCCATGCCAGGTCCAGCTATGCCCGCTCATGAGATCTTCTCCATGCAATGCTGCATCGTCGGGGAGATCGAACTCCCAGAGAGGCAGCTCGAATGCCCCTTCCTGAGCCTCGAACGGATCGAGATTGACGACGACGAGAATGAAGTTGTCCTGCGTCTCGGTGCGCTTGCCGAAGTACAGTAGCCGGTCGTTGTGCACCGGGTAGAAGGCAAGGCCCAGGTGCGTCTGCAGCGCCGGGTTCTCGCGGCGGATGCGGTTGAGCTGGGAAACCTCGTAGGTGATGTTGCCGGCTGCGCTGTAGTCGCGTGGGCGGATTTCGTACTTCTCCGAATCGAGGTACTCCTCCTTGCCCGGTACCGGCTTGCCCTCGCACAGCTCGAAGCCGGAATACATGCCCCAGGCGCCCGCGCCCATGGCGGCCAGTGCCGCCCGCAGCAAGAACCCGGGCCGGCCGGAGGATTGCAGGAAATAGGGGTTGATATCTGGCGTGTTGACAAAGAAGTTGGGCCGGTACCCCTCGCGCAGCGGCGACTCGTTCAACTGGGTGAAGTACTCCGTCAGTTCCGCCTTGGTATTGCGCCAGGTGAAGTAGGTGTAACTCTGGTTGAATCCCAGCTTGCCCAGTCGCAGCATCATGGCCGGCCGCGTGAAGGCTTCGGCAAGAAAGATCACTGATGGGTCGCGGCCGCGAATGTCGGCGATCAGCCACTCCCAAAAGGGCAGCGGCTTGGTATGGGGGTTGTCGACACGAAAGATCTTCACGCCCTCATCGACCCAGCCCTGCACTATGTCGCGTAGTTCGATCCACAGCGACGGGGTCGCTTCCTCTGCATAGAAATCGACATTGACGATGTCCTGATATTTCTTGGGCGGATTTTCCGCGTAGCGGATAGACCCGTCGGGGCGCCAGGAGAACCAGCCGGGATGCTCCCTGAGCCAGGGGTGGTCGGGCGAGCATTGGATGGCGAAGTCCAGCGCAATCTCCAGGCCATGGTCGGCTGCAGCACGTACCAGAGCGCGGAAATCCTCGCGCGTGCCCAATTCCGAATGAATCGCTTCATGTCCTCCCTCCTCGCTACCGATGGCGTAGGGGCTCCCGGGGTCATCCGGCCCCGCCTCGAGCGTATTGTTGGGCCCCTTGCGATGTGTACGCCCGATGGGGTGGATAGGCGGGAAATAGAGGACGTCGAAGCCCATGTCGCGGATCATCGGCAGGCGCTTGTGGACATCCTTGAACGTACCGTGGCGGTGGGGAGCATCGGTTTCCGAACGGGGAAACAGCTCGTACCAGCTGGAGAAACGGGCCCGGAGCCGTTCCACGTCCAGGGGGTAAAGGGCATCGCTTCGGGTCAGGTGCGGGCGATCGTCCGCTTCGTGCATCAGCTGCGCCGTATCACCATCGAGAAGCAGGGCGACCTTCTCGGCATCCGACTCGAGCAGCTGGAATCGTTCATGAACGGCTTCGAGCGCGTCCCTGAGATCGCCTTCGCTACGCTCGACGGCGCGAGCGATTACGCGCCTGCCTTCCTCGAGTTCGAGACCGACCGGCACGCCGGCCTGATGCTTTTTGGAGAGCTCGTAACGGTAGCTGGCGTAGGTGTCCCACCAGGCTTCGATGAAGAAACTGTGTCGCCCGACAAGGCGAGGCGTGAAGCGTCCCTCGAAGAGGTCCAGGCCCAGCGGCTGAACTTGATGCATGGGCTCGCGGTGCTGTTGGCCGTCGCTGTCGTACCAGCAGACCGCCGCGGCCAGAATGTCATGACCGTCGGCGAAGATCTTCGCCCGCACGGTAATCGCTTCGTCGACGATGCTCTTGGCCGCGAACCGGCCGTGATCGAGGGTCGGCTGCACCGACTCAATGGCGATGCGAGGCGCATGGATGGCCGCCAGGACATGGCCTTGTTCCTGCTCCTGAGCCGGGTCGGCGACTGGCGCCGAGTACGGAGTTGAACTCATCGCATGCTCCTCTTCGTTATTCACCTTAAGCCTGCAGCTGGACCTTCAGACACTCCTCATGCCTGCGGGATGATGGGGCCGGTCTCCTGCAGCAGCTCGAACAGGACCAACGATCGCCCCTCCACCTCATAGTCGTTGCCAAAGTGGTAGTAACCGGGCGCTTCGTCGTTGGGGTGACAGGTATCGAGTCGGCACACCCAGCCAATACCACGCGGCACCTCGGGCATATGAAACGCGATCGGATCGGGGCTGGCATTGAACAGCACGAGTAGGGAGCGGTCATCGCCCGCGCGTCGGATGCCAGAGGGGCGCGCGCGGCCGTCGAGCAGCACACCGAGGGTGCGTGCGACGGGGTCTTCCCAGCGCTCCACGTCCATCTCGCTGCCGTCGGGGGCGAGCCAGGTGACTTCCTTGAGGCCCATCTCCTCGTTGTACTCCCCGGAGAGGAAACGGCCGCGGCGCAGGATGGGGTAGCGCATGCGCAGCTCGATGAGCCGGCGCAGGTACTCGATCATGTCATGGGCGTCGCCGCCAAGGTTCCAGTCGAGCCAACTGATCTCGTTGTCCTGGCAGTACGCGTTGTTGTTGCCCCCTTGGGTGCGCAGCAGTTCGTCACCGGCGAGCAGCATCGGCGTGCCTTGGGAGAACAGCAGGGTGGCCAGGAAGTTGCGTATTTGACGCAAGCGCAACGAGCGAATCTCGGGGTCCTCGGTGGGGCCCTCCTCACCATGGTTCCACGACAGGTTATGGTCGTGTCCGTCCTGGTTGTTCTCGCCGTTGGCTTCGTTGTGCTTGTCGTTGTAGGCCACCAGGTCGTGTAGCGTGAAGCCGTCGTGGGCGGTGATGAAGTTGATCGAGGCAAAGGGGCGCCGGCCGCGCCGGTCGAACAGGTCCGCCGAGCCCATCAGGCGCGAGGCGAATTCAGCCAGTTGACCCTCGTCGCCACGCCAGAAGGCGCGGGTGTTGTCGCGAAAGCGGTCGTTCCACTCCGCCCAGCCCGGCGGGAAGCCGCCGACCTGGTAGCCCCCGGGGCCGCAATCCCAGGGTTCGGCGATCAGCTTCACCTGGCTCAGCACCGGATCCTGGCGGCAGGAATCGAGAAAGCCGCCGCCTTCGTCGAAGCCGTGGGGCTCCCGGCCCAGGATTGTCGCCAGGTCGAAACGAAAGCCATCGACGCGCATCTCGGTGGCCCAGTAGCGCAGCGAGTCGGTGACCATCTGCAGTACGCGAGGGTGGCTCAGGTTCAGCGTGTTGCCGGTACCGGTATCGTCGATGTAGTAGCGGGGCTCGTCGGGGAGCAGGCGGTAGTAGGAGGCGTTGTCGATACCCTTGAGCGACAGCGTGGGGCCGAGTTCGTTGCCCTCGGCGGTGTGGTTGTAGACCACATCGAGGATCACTTCGAGCTGGGCGGCATGGTAGCGGGCCACCATATGCTTGAACTCGTTGATGTCGTTGCCCGAGAGATAGCGCGAGTGAGGCGCGAAGAAGCCCAGCGTGTTGTAGCCCCAGTAGTTGCGTCGCCCCTGCTCCAGCAGGTGCTGGTCGTCGACGAAGGCATGAATCGGCAGGAGCTCCACCGTGGACACGCCCAGCGAACGGACGTAGTCCACCACCTCGTTGACCATCAAGCCCGAGAAGGTACCGCGCAACGACTCGGGAACCGACGGGTGACGCATGGTGAATCCGCGCACGTGTGTCTCGTAGATGACGGTGCGCTCCCAAGGCTGCTGGATACCACGCGCACGGCCCCAGGTGAAGGCGGGGTCGATCACCCGACAGCGCGGCATGAACGGTGCGCTGTCGCGCTCGTCGAAACTGAGGTCGCCGTCGGGATGGCCAATGGTATAGCCGAACAGCGCCTCGTCCCATTCGAGGTCGCCGACCAGCTGCTTGGCGTAGGGATCGAGCAGCAGCTTGTTTGGATTGAAGCGATGGCCCTCCTCCGGGGCGTAGGGGCCATGGACCCGATAGGCATAGAGCTGGCCGGGGCGGGCATCGGGCAGGTAACCGTGCCACACCTCGTCGGTATATTCCGGCAGTTCGACGCGTTCGATCTCCTGGGTGCCGCTATCGTCGAACAAGCACAATTCGACCTTGGTGGCGTGGGCCGAAAACAGCGCGAAATTGACGCCCAGCCCATCCCAGGTCGCGCCCAACGGAAACGGCCAGCCTTCGCGCACCCGGGAACGGCGCATCACGCCGGGCTGCTCATTCGTGGCCACGACTCGCTCGTTATCCTGCACGCCTTCCCTCATTTTCATGGCACTCGTCCTTGATGCTTTCGGGGCGTCTTGCTCCGTGTCACTCAGTCCTTGGGTTTCGTCTTGCTGCCTCGGCTGGTTTTCTTGCCGGCCTGGGATGTGGTTGGCGACTTCTTCGCCTGAGCCTCGCGGCTACTTACCTTGGTAGTGCGCTTGGTGCCGGTGGACTTGGCCGTCTTGCCCGGAACCTGGGAAGTGTCGGTAGCATCGGGTTGGGTCAGGCCATCGTCGGCGCGCCGCGGCTTGCGGGTGCGCTTGACGGTGGCCGACGCCGGCGGCAGCGGCTCCATCGGCCCGGGACCGGGCTCGGGCGACGTGGCCGGGGCGTCTGGCCCGCCGCGATTGGCAGTATCCTGATGCTGCGCGCCTGTACCGGTTGCCTCTTCGGTGGGCAGCGGGGTTCGCGAAGCGGCGGTGGGTGCCTCGTCGCCTTCGGCCGCAGGCGGGCTGGCGCGGTCCTGTACCGGTTCGTCCTGCCCGGCGACCTTGTCATCGCGATAGGGAATCTCGTCGAAGTCGGGTTCACCGTCGGGGGGATCCAGCGGCAAACGGTTCTCCTGGATTCCCCTCTCGTCATCTTCCAGCGGCAGGTCGTCTTCGAGAATAGGCGGCTCGTCCACCGGCTCGCCGACCTCCTCGAGCTCGGCGTCGATACCTTCGGCCTCTTCGGCCGCGACGATCTGCAATGCCATGTCCCAGTGACGCTGCTGCTGCCCTTCGGGACGCCCTTCGGATTCCCAGATCTGGTAGGCCAGGTTCCGTACGCGTTCTTCGTCAGCCATCCTAGCTCTCCCTTCGTCAATGCATGTCTCGCACGTAGACGCCGACGGGCAGTTCCGTCAGCAGTTCCGTGACGGTAGTGCTGCCGTGGCTCACCTTCAGCGTGGTATCGGTCAGCGCATTTTGCCAAGCGGCGCCTGCCTCTTCGGGTAGCCGCACGCAGGTATCGCCCCAGCGCGACGGGGGCACATGGGGGAGTTCGGTGCCCTCGAGCAGTGCTGCGACCAGGCGTGGTGCCACCACCAGCAACTGCTGCTCGCCATGCTGGCGCAGGAAGACGATCACCTTCTCGGCGTGCTCGCCTTCGACCGGCACGGGGCGATAATCGCCATGCGTGAAGAGGTCGCGGTGGGTGTGGCGCAGCTTGAGCAGGCGGGCGTTGAGGGTCTGTTTGACAAAGCCGTCCTGCCAGTTGGCCAGCGCCGTGGCGGCGGCTTGGCACGCTTGAAGTGCGGCCAGGCGTGCCGCATGGTCGACTGGCCGACGGTTGTCCGGATCGACCAGGCTGTAGTCCCAGAATTCGCAGCCCTGGTAGAGATCGGGTATGCCGGGTACCGTCAGTCGCAGCGTCGTCTGGACCAGGCCGTTGAGCGCTCCCGACAGATCGAGTTCGCGGGCCGCCGCCTCGAGATCCCGGCACAGTTCAGGCGTGGCCAGCAGGCCGTGCAGATAATCGCGGCAGGCCTTCTCGTAGGCTTCGTCGGGCCACAGCCAATGGGTGCGCAGCTTGGCCTCGCGCAGGGCCTTCTGCTGCCATTCGGCGAGGCGTTCGGCAAAGCCCTGCATGGCCTCGGTGTCGTCGCGTGCAAGCGTCGGTGACCAGGCACCGAGCAGTACCTGATAGAGGATCAGCTCATCCCCGGGGGAGGGCGCCGGGTCGCCGGCCAGCGACTGGCGCAGCGGAGCCGCCAGTTCGCGCCAGTGCTCGACCCGAGTGGCGAAGGGACTGGCATTCTCGCTCAGCGCGGCCAGTCGTGCCCGTACGTCCTCGCCGCGCTTGTGGTCGTGAGTGGCCGTTGCGACCAGGCCATGGGGAAAATGACGTGCCCGCCAGGCGTTGGCCTCGTGGAACTGGCGCGGCGAGTGGCTGAAGTGTTCGCCGTCGAAGCCCACGTCGTTGCGCGAGATCAACACTGCGCTGCGATAGCCGGCGGTATCTTCCACGGCCTTGGCCGCCACCGGCGAGGTGAGCTGCTGAAAGCGCACGATGGCGCGCTGCCGCAGCCAGCGCTCCTGGGCATCCGCGGCATCGGCGGGCGCTTCGCCGCCCAGCCAGCGTTCCAGCCATTCCAGCACGCCGGCATCGGGCGGGCTCAGCTCGAGACGTGCACCGGCCATGGCCTGGTCGAAGAAGGGCGCGTCGAGCTCGGGGCGACCGCCGTCATCGGCATAGGTGCGATAGACGGGGAAATGCACGATCAGTGACCTCAGCGCCCGGCGTACCGCCGCCAGGGTGACGTCACGGGTTGCCAGCGAGTGGCGGGACACGGCATGCAGGGCGCGAGCGCAGGCATCGAACTCACTGCTCAGCAGAGTATCGAGAGTCTCTCGCCGCGCCTGGCGTACTTCGGCGGGAAAGTCCGGCTCCCGACCGCTGACGTCGCGCCACAGGTCGCCCAGCGGCTCGGCGCCGGCCGGGTCATGCTGCAGGGCGGAAATTTCGTTCATTACTTCGTAGCCGGTGGTACCGTCGACGCCCCAGTCGCGGTGCAGGGTCTCGTCGGCGGCGAGTATCTTCTCGACGAAGATCGCCACGTGTCGGACGACGTGTTCCGGGCGGCGCTTCTGACACTCGCCCAGGCGGGCACGCAGGCGCCGGCAGTAGCCGCGGGGGTCGGCCAGACCGTCGACATGGTCGACGCGCAGGCCATCGACCCAGCCTTGCTCCACCAGGCGCAGCGGCAGTGCATGTACCGCCTCGAACACTTCGGGCTGCTCGATGCGCAGCCCGCCGAGCTCGGTGATGTCGAAGAAGCGCCGCCAGTTGATCTCGTCGGCGCCGCTACGCCACCAGGCCAGGCGATAGTGCTGCCGCTCCAACAGGTCATGCAGGCGGATGGCACCGGCACGGGTGCTACCGTCGAACAGCGTCAGGGCCTGCTGCAGCGCCCGCTCGACCGTGGGGTCCGCCATCGCCTGGCACAGTTCGCGGCGACACTCGGCGACGGCGGTGTAGGCATCGTCGCGCTGCCGCAAGGCATCGAAGCGTGGCGCCAGGTCCCACAGCGCCGCATGCTCGGCCAGCCGCAGGACATCGCCGTCATGGCGCGGATCGAGAGGGAAGCGATGCTCGTGATAGACGAGCTGGAAGCCTGCCGTCTGCGCATCGTGGCGCAACGCGAGATCGCCCGAGTGCAGCGCATCGGCATAGGGCTCGCCGAGAAAGGGCAGCAGCAGCTTGCCGGCCAGCAGTGGATCGGGAGAGTGCCAATCGATATCGAAGTAGTCGGCGTAGGGGCTCGTCTGGCCCCAGGCGAGGACATCCTGCCACCAGGGATTCTGAGAGCCGCCTACGGCAACATGGTTGGGTACGATATCCAGTATCAACCCCATGCCGTGTTCGCGCAGCCGTTCGACCAGACGCTCAAGTGCCGCCTCGCCACCGAGTTCAGGGTCGATGCGAGTGGGATCGATGCCGTCGTAGCCATGGGGCGAGCCCTGGCGCGACATCTGCAGCGGCGAGGCGTAGACATGGCTGATGCCTAGCCTGGCGTAATAGTCCACCCATTCGGCGGCATCGTCGAGGGTGAAGCCGCGGTGGAACTGCAGGCGAGCGGTGGCGCGAATCTCACTCATGGGTGCCCCCTCCCTGGGCGTCGTGGCGTCCTTCCCGGCGTGCCTCGGCCAGTGCGGCCAGGCGGCTTTTCACTTCGGGTGAGGCGAGCAGGCGCTCGGCATCGTCGGGCAGGCGGCGGCGCCAGTTGGGGTGCTCGGCGAGCGTACCCGGCAGATTGGCCTGCTCCTCCAGCCCCAGCGCATCCTCCACTGGCAGCAACGCAAGAGGGGCCGGCGTGAGCCCAAGCCGACGTACACTGGCATCTAGCACCTGCGAGGCGGCCAGGTCGGCGGCGTCGAGCGCCGTCGCAGGCGCCCGGGCGTCCAGCAGCCCCAGGGAACGCGCCAGGCGCGCCCGGTCGGTGCGGCGTTCGGCGCGTTCGCTGCTTCCATCGTGGCTTTCGCCGTAAAGACCGAGGCGGCTGCGCCACTCGATATCGCGCCCGGCCCACCAGCCGGCCAGGGTGGGCAGGTCGTGGGTCGAGCTGGTGGCGATGGCTTCCCGCGACCAACGCTCCGGCGCCAGGAAGTCGCCCTCGTCGTCGCGCTCGAACCACAGTACGCGCATGCCGAGGATGCCGCAGCGCGCCAGTCGTTCGCGAAACCCCGGGGCCACCGTTCCCAGGTCTTCGCCGATGACGATGGCACGATGACGCCAGGATTCCAGCGCCACCAGCCGCAGCATGTCGTCGAGTGGATAGCGCACGTAACCGCCTTCCTGGGGCGGCGCGCCGTGGGGCACCAGCCACAGGCGTAGCAGGCCGAGCACATGATCGATGCGCAGCCCACCGGCGTGAGCGAAGCTGGCCCGCAGCATGTCGATGAAGCTGGCGAAGCCGGAGCGCACCAGGCCCTGAGGCGAGAAGGGCGCAAGCCCCCAGTCCTGGCCAAGCACGTTGAAGGTGTCGGGTGGGGCGCCGATCGACAGCCCTTCCAGCATTTCGGCCTGGCGGCTCCAGGCCTGGCTGCCGGCGGCATCGGCGCCCACGGCCAGGTCGGCAATCAGCCCGACCGGCATGCCGGCCTCGCGGGCGGCGGCCTGGGCTCGGGCGAGGCCTTCTCTCGCCAGCCACTGTAGATAAGCATGGTAGCCGACCTCATGGGCATGCTCCTCGGCGAAGCGGGCCACCTCGGGGCTTGACGGGTCGCGCATCGGGGTCGGCCATCGGTGCCAGTCGCGCTCGCCAAGGTGCTGTTGCAGCGCCTCGAAGCGGCAATGGGTTTCCAGGGCATCGCCGCACCGTTGTCGAAACGCCGCCAGGGTCTGCCTGGTCTGACGGGCGTCATTGTCGTCGCGCTGCATCAGGTCGTCGTACAAGGCGCGCAGCCAGGTAAGCTTGGTTCGTGCCGCCCGCGGCCAGTCGATCAACTCCTGCGCTTCCAGTTGTGCCCTGGTCTCGCCCAGTCCGCTGCGCTCGACCGCTGCTGCCACCGCTGCCTCGCCGAGCAGTGCCTCGGGTGCGGCGTGCAGTACGTGGTAGAGCAGACGGCTCGAGGGGGAATAGGGGCTGTAGTGCGTCACGTCGGCGCTGAACATGGCGTGCGTGGGGCTTATGGCCAGCGCCGCGGCTCCGGCTTCACCCGCGTGGCGCACCAGCCGCTCCAGCGCCAGGGCGTCGCCGAGGCCGCCGTCGCCGGGGCGGCGCAGGGCGTAGAGCTGAACCGCCAGCCCCCACAGGCATGGCGCTTCGCTGCCCTCGGCATCGGCCAAGGTAAAACAGCGTGGCGGGGCCACCGCCAGGGTCACCTCGGCATCGGCGATCTCAAGGCGGTGATAGCCGATCACGCCGACGGCGGATAGCTTCCCCTTGCCGTCCAGCTTGCCTTCCTGGCGCTCGCCGCTCTCCAACTGGAGCCGATAGCGGGTCCCAGGGGGAAGTGGCGATGGCAAGGCCGCGTTCGCGCCCTGCTCGGCGGTGATAAGCGGCGGCCACTGCTCGGGCGAGGCGGGCGCCCGCAGTCGTCCCAGGCTCGCCACGATGTCGGCCTCGCTTTCGGCCGGGTAGCCGAGCCGTGCGAGCAGCTTGCGTTGGACGGCTTCGGACAGCCGGCAAGGACGCCCCTCGCTGTCCTCCCATTCGATGATCAGGCCGGCGGCGTCGGCCAGCTGCGCCAGGCGTTCCTCGCTCATGCGCTGATCTCCTCGTCTCCTGGCTCTGGCCTTAGCCAGGCGGCGGCGCAGCGTGGCGGTAGACTGCCGCTTTCGGTGGAAATCGCCACGCCTTCCCGGGTCTCGTGGAGGCGATGCCCGACGCCGAAGGCGCTGGTGGCCGCCGGCCGTTCGCTCAGGTTCATGGCAATCACCAGCTGGGTGTCGTCGTTCATTTGCCAGCGAGCGACGACAGCTCCCTCGGCGAGCACGTCGGCGCCCAAGGCGCGGGCGCCGTCCAGGCGCGGCACGATCTCTGCGTGGCGGATGGCCAGCAGGCGTCGGACCTCTGCCAGCCAGTCGGCATGGGGTGCGGCATCGCGCGCCTCGAAATCGGGGCGCGAGGCTTCGAACGTGGTAACGTCGTTGGGGTCGGGAATGGCGGCACGCGAGGCCGGGTCCTGAAAGGCACTGAACGCGGCGAATTCGGATCGGCGACCTTCGCGTACGGCCTCGGCCAGCTCGGCGCGGTGGTCAGTGAAGAACAGGAAGGGTCGTTCGCTGGCCCACTCCTCGCCCATGAACATCAGCGGCACCATGGGGGACAGCAGCAGCGCCAGCCTGGCGGCCGCGAGCGCTTCGGGATCGGTAAGCCGCGACAGGCGCTCCCCCAGGGCCCGGTTACCGATCTGGTCGTGGTTCTGCAGAAAGGCAACGAAGGCAGTCGGCGGCAAATGGGCGCTCGGTGTGCCGCGGGAGGTGCCCTGACGGGTGGCTTCACCCTGAAAGATGAACCCCTCGCCGAGACAGCGCGCCAGCTTCTGGGTCGATGCCTCGGCGAAATCGGCGTAATAGCCTTCGCTCTCTCCGGTGAGCAGCACATGCATCACGTTGTGCCAATCATCGTTCCATTGTGCCGTGAAGCGACCGGGGCCGATCAGTTCGGCGTCGTTGTGCTCATTCTCGAGTACCAGGTGGACATGACGCTGCGCATCGAGATGGTTGCGTATTGTCTCGGCCAGTTCGACCAGGAAGTCGCGTTCGCTGATGGCGTGGACCGCATCGAAGCGCAGGCCGTCGAGACGGTAGTCGCCTAGCCACATCAGGGCGTTCTCGATGAAGAAGCGGCGCACCATGGGCTGGCGAAAGTCGATGGCTGGCCCCCAGGGCGTTTGCCGGTCGTCGCGGAAGAAGGCCCCGGCATAGTGCCCGAGGTAATTGCCGTCCGGGCCGAAGTGGTTATAGACCACGTCGAGAAAGACCATCAGGCCCAGCCCATGGGCCTCGTCGATGAACGCCTTGAGCGCGTTGGGGTCGCCGTAGGCTTCATCCACGGCGTAGGGCAGCACGCCGTCGTAGCCCCAGTTGCGCGCGCCGGGAAAGGCCGCCACCGGCATCAGCTCCACCGCCGTGACGCCGAGGTCGACCAAGTAGGGCAGATGGCGCCGGGCGGCCGCCAGGCCGCCCAGCGTACCCAGGTGCACTTCGTAGAGGACCGTCTCGCGCCAGGGCCGGCCCTGCCAGTCGGCATGGCGCCACGCATGGCGGCAAGGGTCGATCACCAGGCTCCATCCCTCGATGCCCCCCGCCTGGGCGCGGGAGGCAGGGTCGGGTATGGCAAGCCCCGTGGTCGCATCGTCGATGAACACGCGATATCGATAGCGGGCGCCGTGATCGCAGCTTGCCTCGCCGACGAAGCGGCCTTCGCCGCCGTGGGTCATGGTGACGGGCGCCAGGCCCTCTACCTCGAGATCGACCCGGCTGGCGCTGGGCGCCCAGATCGCGAAGCGGGTCCAGTCCGGGCCGATGACCTGGGCGCCGAACGTGTAGTCAAATCGCTGCGCCTCGTTCATTCCTCACTCCGTACCTCCACACCGACTTCTTCGCTGATGCGCTGATAGAGCTGCGTATAGGGCGCGATCGACTGGCGCCAGTGGTAGCGTCCGGTCATTGCCGCTCGGCGCATGGCGTAGAACAGCTCCGTGGAGTGGTAGACAGAGAAGGCCTGCTGGATCGCCTGCATGAAGCTTGCCAGGTTGACCTCGTCGAAGAGAAAACCGGTGACCCCGTTCTCGATGGTGTCGGCCAGGCCGCCGGTGCGATGGGCGATGGGCAAGGAGCCGAAGCGCTGGGCGTACATCTGGCTGAGGCCGCAGGGCTCGAAGCGAGACGGCATCAGCAGGAAGTCGCTGCCTGCATAGATGCAGCGCGCTTCTTCCTCGTCGAAGCCGATGTAGGCGCCCACGGCGCCGGGGTAGCGCTCGGCGAGCCGGTCCAGCTGCGCCTCGACACGGCGTTCGCCGCTGCCGATGAAGACCAGCTGCCCACCGGCCTGGAGAATGCTGGGGGCCGCTTCGATGACCAGATCGACGCCCTTCTGGTGCACCATGCGTGACACCATGGCGAATAGCGGGCCGGAGCTGGGCGCCAGGCCGAAACGATGGCGCACGTAGTCGGCGTTGGCCCGCTTGCCGCGCCAGTCATTGGCCGAGAAGGCCTGGACCAGGTGGGCATCGGTACGCGGGTCCCAGGAGTCGTCGATGCCATTGGGGATGCCGCTGAGCCGCCCCTGTTCGGCCTTGCAGCGCAGCAGCCCGTCCAGGCCGCAGCCGAACTCGGGTGTGGTGATCTCCTGGGCGTAGGTGGCGCTCACCGTAGTCACGTGGGAGGCATAGACGATGCCCGCCTTCATGAAGGAGAGCTTGCCGTAGTATTCCACGCCTTCGATATGAAACGCTTCCTCGGGTATACCCAGGGCGGTGCAGCGCGACGCCTCGTAAAGGCCCTGGTAGGCGAGGTTGTGTATGGTGAATACGCTGGGGACCGAAAGACCCTGCCAGGCCAGGTAGGCCGGTGCCAGGCCGCATGACCAGTCGTTGAGGTGAAGCAGCTGAGGGCACCAGTCAAGCCCGGCACGGCCGGCGGCGATCTCGGCGGCGGCCAGCGACAGCCGGGCGAAGCGGATATCGTTATCTTCCCAGCCGCCACTGCCGTAGCCTCCCGGCCCGGTACCGTAGGGGCCCCCTTCGCGCTCGTAGAGCTCGGGGCAGAGCAGAACGTAGATCTTCAGCCCATCGTCGCAGGTCATCTCGCCGATATCGCAAGCCGGCAGGTCGGCATAGGCCGGCAAGTGGCCAACGTGGCGGATTGCTTTCGACGAGGCGCGAACCTCCCGATACGCGGGGATGAGGATGCGAATATCATGATGGGCTGCCAATGCCCGGGGAAGGGCCGATGAGACATCGCCGAGCCCACCGACCTTGACGAAGTCGGCAATCTCGGGGGTAACGAACAGGATGCGCTGCGACGGAAGGTTCGGGGTATCGACTCCCGGTGCTTTACGATGAGTACCGCTACGTCTCGCAGCATCGGGATCTTCCAGCGCTAAGACGTCGGAAGCGGAATAGCTCTTGCGGCTGGTTCTGTCACTTTCTGTATCGGAATTGAAACCCTTCAGTGCCACATTGCCCATGGTCTAAGACCTCCCTGTATCGGCAATGAACAACAATGCCCCTTCCGACACCTCTTGACTGTCTGATTCGGCTCCGGCCGGGCTTTTCCTGGCCTCGAAAGGAGCCGTTAGCCAAAGGTGGCGTTCCTAGTTATAGCCGATGCAGACTACTTCGGCGAAGGAATTAGCTCACATAACCTAAGTCAAGTTGCGGTGCCCTAAGGAGCTTGACGAATCGCTACCACTTTTATCAGCAAGAGCTCGACAGTTTTTGTTTACAATAACTTAAGAGAGGTAACTCGCCGTCACACAGCCTCAAGTCCGTCTCTGCACTATCCGACACTGAAAAAGTCGTGATGTTCTCAAGAGAAGGGGAAGGCGTGAATGTGAGTGAAGGATTCTCTCGCCCTCGATTTTCAAGGAGAATCGTACCCGTATTTTACGGAAGACAAAGTATGGAATACGTCATAAAGAAAGACCATTAAACCGATTAAATGGGTGACTACCGCTAATAATCGGAAGCGCTCTAGCGGTTGATTCGGGTTGGAAGCCGCCTTCGAAATAACGCCGAGACAAAGGGTGACTCAAAAAAACGTGGCATCTGTAAGTTCGTTCCCTGGCTGCCGTCACGGCATTGTCTCACCCATCCCGCATGGCGTTCCCGTCATGCCGTGTCGGCTATCTCAAGGCGAAAGTGCTCCATGACCCAGTTCGATTACCCGTCCATCGGTATCCTCGGCGTCTTCCCTATCGTGAGTGACCAGCAAGCTGGGCAGGCCAGCCTCGCGCAGCCGGTCGAACACCAGCCGGCGCATGTCGTGGCGCAATGGCCTGTCGAGCTTGGAGAAAGGTTCGTCGAGAAGCACGGCGCAGGGCTCGGCGAGCAACAGGCGCATGAGCGCCACGCGAGCCTTCTGACCGCCCGACAGCGTGGCGGGGTCGCGCGGCCCGAAGCCACCGAGGCCGACCTGCTCCAGCGCTGTCTCGATTCGCTCGGCCTTGTCGGTCGCCTCGCGGGGCATGCCGAAGCGCAGGTTGCCGGCCACCGAGAGGTGCGGGAACAGCAGCGGGTCCTGGAACAGCAGTCCGATGCCGCGCCGCTCCGCCGGCAGCCGGCCGAGCTCGCGACCGTCAAGCAGGACCTCGCCGCTGGCCTGGAAGCACGGCGCGAGAAAACCCGCCAGGTAGGCCAGCAGGGAAGACTTGCCGGAGCCGGACGGCCCCATCACGGTGAGCACCTCGCCGGGGCCGATCTCGGCATCGAGTGACAGCAGGGGTGCTCCCTCCAGCCTGAGATGAACGTCCTTCAGTGTCAGGTGGTGATTGGCGTTCATAAGGTCCCTCGCATGCCGCGGCGGTTGGTCCAGAGCAGTCGGGGCAGACCCATGGCGATGACGAAGCCCAGCAGCGGCAGCCCGGCCTGAACCAGCGCCCATACGCCAATGACCCGCCGGTTGCCGCCGGCGGCCAGCGATACCGCCTCCGTGGTGACCGTACTGATGCGACCGGCGCCGAGCAGCAGCGTGGGTAGATACTGGCCGATGCTGACGGCGAGGCCCACGGCGCCGGCGGTGAGCAGCGGTGCGAGTAGCATCGGCAGCCGCACGCGCCAGAACACGGCGTGGCGAGAGGCGCCCAGGCTCTGGGCCAGTTGCGACCAGCGCGGGTCGAAGCGGCGGTAGGCCTCGGAGAGGGACAGGAAGACGTAGGGCAGCACGAACAGCAGGTGGCCGAAAATGACCAGCCATAGCTGAGGCCGGGTACCCAGGGACTCCATCACCACCACAAGGCCGAACAGGAAAGCGATCTGAGGCACGATCAGCGGTAGATAGAGTAGCGTCAGCGACGAGAGCAGCCGACCCTGAGCCGGGTGCAGGCCGCTGCGCTGTTCGTTCTCCAACGCCGCCAGGGTCAGCGCCAGGGCGAGCAGTGTAGCGCCGATCGCGACCAGTGCCGTGGTGGCGACCGGCGTCGCGAGAGAGGGCAGGGCGCGCATCCAGTGCGCCGTGGTGAATTCCTGGGGCAAGGTATCGGGAAAGCGCCAGAAGCCCGCAATGGAGCTGAGCGCGAGTCCGCCCAGGCCCACGAAGGCGGCGAGGGAGGCCAGCAGGATCAATCCCTTGCCCGCCACACGCAGCGGCGGCTCGCCATGGCCGCGGCTACCGCGGGCTAGCCATTGCCGACCCAGCCGGGCGACGAGACGCTCCAGGCACCACCAGGTGGCAAGGGCTGCTGCCGTGACGCCGAGCTGAAGCACGGCGCCTGCGGAGGCCATGAAGCGCCGGGCGAGGTCAGGATCCTGATACCAGGAAAGAATTGACACGGCGAGCGTCGGCGGCAGCGTGGGACCGAGAATCAGGGCGACATCCACTACAGCGGTGGCGTAGGCGATTACCGCGTAGACCGGCAGCCGAATCAGTGGATATAGCGCCGGAGCCACCACCTTGAGCCAGGCCGTCAACGGACGATAGCCGAGCGAGCGGGCCATGGCCACGTGTCGCTCGGGGTCGAGCTGGGGCAAGGCGGCGAGGCTCATCAGCAGCAGGAAGGGAATCTCCTTGACGACCAGGCCGGCCATCAGCGAAAGCCCCCAGGGGTCGTTGACGATCAGCAGGTCAGGTGGTCTTTCCCAGCCCGTCAGCCCAGGTGAGGCCAGCCGCGCCAGCAGCCCGGAAGGCGCGATCAGGAAGGCCAGGCCAAAGGCCGCGGCGGCGTGGGGCAGCGACAGCAGCGGCGCCACCAGCCGGCGAATCCAGCGATCCAGTCGGCTCCCCGTTACGCTGGCCAGAAACAGCAATACCACGACGAGTGCCACGGCCGTGGTGACCAGGCCGCTGGCGAAGCTGACAGCCACCGAGCGGCCCAGCCCGGGCTGGGCGAACAGGTCGCGCCAGGGCGTCAGGCTCAGGCCTTCGCCACCCAGCGCAGGAAAATAGCCGAAGGCCGGCAACAATGCCGTGAACAGGCCGGCGACTATCGGGCCGACCAGCAGCGTGACGATCAGCAGCGGGGCGAGACGTAGCATTGGCGTATCGTTCGCTCGGACCGTGGTGGGGTCAGCGGCCGACGTAGCGTGCCTGCCACGCCTCCTGCAAAGCCGTCATCCAGCTGGGGTGCGGCTCCGGCAGGATGTCGGCCAGCGCTTCCGGCGATGGCATGGCGGGATGCTCGGCGGCCTGCTCGAAGCGCGCGCGCTCCTCCTCGTCGAGGCGTGCCACGTCCAACACCGTGGGGTCACCCCAGACCGAGATGTCCTGCTTGCGGGCCTGGGCCTCGGAGGAAAGCAGGAAGTTGGCCACCGCCATGGCGCCCGCCTTGTGGGGCGAGTTGAAGGGTATGGCAACGAAGTGCACGTTGCCCAGGGTTCCGCCGTCGAGGACGAAACTGCGGGTCGACTCGGGCAGTTCGAAGTCGGCTACCGCGGCGGCTGGCTCCGCCGGGTTGAAGGTGAAGGCCAGCGCCAGTTCACCGTCGGCCATCAAGCGACGCAGTTCGGGACCGTTGGCGGGAAACTGCCGGCCGCTGCGCCACAGGTGAGGATGCAAGGCGTCGAGATAATCCCACAGCGGTGCGGTAACGGCGTCGAAGTCGCTCTGCTCCACTGGCTCGTACAGGGCATCCTCGTCATCTACCAAGGCAATCAGTACCTGCTTGAGGAAGGTGCCGCCGAGAAAGTCGGCGCTACGCGGATAGGTGAAACGTCCCGGATTGACCTCGGCCCAGGCGAGAAGCTGCGCCACGCTGCGAGGTGGTTCTTGCTTCAGCGCTTCGCCATCGTAGTAGAACGTGAGCTGTGCCTTGCCCCAGGGCGACTCGAAGCCTTCCGTGGGCAGCGTGAAGTCGGTGACCACCTCGGGGTTGCGCTCGGGATGGGTCAGGGTGAAGTTCGGCAACTGCTCGGCGAAGGGGCCATGCAGCAGGTCGCTCTCCTTCATGGAGGCGAAGTTCTCGCCATTGATCCAAATCAGGTCCACGCTACCCGCGTCGTGGTTTCCGGCGCTGCGTTCGGCCAGCACCCGGGAGACGGCGGAGCCGGTGTCTTCGATCTTGATATGCACCAGCTCGATGTCGTGCTCGTCCTCGACGCGACCCTTCACCCAGCCGATGTAATCATTGACGCGCGTGTCGCCGCCCCAGGCATGCCAATAAACGGTCTGGCCCCGGGCTTCGTCGAGCACCGCCTGCCAGTCGCTCGCGACCGCGGGAAGCGAGGTGGTGAAGGCCAGGGCAAGGGCGGCGGCAAGGGCGCGGGTCGGCATCGCTGTCTTCCTATCGTGGGCCTGTCGGTGGGTTCGGCTTTCCGTGTTCGGCCTGCTAACCTGATTTCAGAAGATGCTGAAACAGGAGCAGTTCCCCCAGCATACCCTCATCCTGACTCGAGGACAGGTCATCATGAGCGTGCGCCGTGCCGGCTTCTTGCGTCGCCTCGTGCTGTGGTCGAGCCTGCTGTGCCTGGCCTTAGGAGGATTGGCCTGGCAAAGCCAGGCCCAGGACAACGAGCGCATCGCCCAGGTTATGACGGTGGACGGGGCCATCGGGCCGGCTACCGGTAACTATTTCGAGCGCGGTTTGCGCCAAGCTGCCGAACGCGAGGCCGAGCTCGTGATCGTGCAGATGGATACCCCGGGCGGGCTGGACGCCTCCATGCGCAGCATGATCCGCGCCATGCTGACATCAACGGTGCCCGTTGCCATCTACGTCTCGCCCAGCGGGGCGCGCGCCGCCAGCGCCGGTACCTATCTGCTCTATGGCAGCCATGTGGCCGCCATGGCGCCGGCGACGCACCTGGGCTCGGCCACTCCCGTGCAGATGGGCGGTGGTGGGCTACCGGGCATGGACCCCGCCGAGGAAGATGAAGCTGCCGAGGAAGAGGAGCCGGCCGACGACGAGGCCGGCGATGAACAGGCCGGCGAAGACACGGCCAACGGCGATGACGAGGCTGCGCCTGCCGATAGCCCCAGGCGCGGCGAGACCGCCATGGAGCGCAAGGTGCTCGAGGACGCCGTCTACTATATTCGCAGCTTGGCCGAGCGCCACGGGCGTAACGCCGACTGGGCCGAAGAGGCGGTCCGCGAGGCGGTCAACCTGACCGCTCGCGAGGCGCTCGATCAAGGCGTGATCGACGTGGTCGCCAACGACATCGAGGAGCTGCTCGAGCAGGTCGACGGCCGCGAAGTGGTCATGCAGCATGGCGAGCGCACCCTGAATACGGCCGGCCTGACCATCGAGCGCTTCGACCCCGACTGGCGCACCCAGCTGCTTCAGGTCATTACCAACCCCAACGTCGCCTACTTCCTGATGATCATCGGCTTCTACGGCTTGATCTTCGAGCTCTCCAGCCCGGGCAGCCTGGTGCCAGGCACGATCGGCGTCATCTCGCTGTTGCTCGCGCTATTCGCCTTCCAGATGCTGCCCATCAATTATGCCGGGCTGGCCCTGATCCTGGTGGGCCTGGGGCTGATCGTGGGTGAGGCCCTGATGCCGAGTTTCGGCATTCTCGGCATGGGCGGCATCGTCGCCTTCGTGATCGGCTCGGTGCTGCTGATGGACTCCGATCAGTTGGCCGTGTCGCTGCCCTTGATCGGCGGAATCGCCCTGCTGGCGGCAGGGATCTTGCTGTGGGTCGTGATTCGCTTCGCCGGCCTGCGCCGACGTCCGGCCCGCACCGGCCAGGAGCAGCTCGTCGGTAGCCAGGCGGTAGCGCTGGAGGATTTCGTGCAGGAGGGCCATGTGCGGCTGCGGGGCGAGCGCTGGAATGCGCGAAGCAGCGTTGCCTTGAAGCGTGGCCAGGCGGTTCGGGTAGTAGCGGTCGAGGGATTGACACTCGAGGTCGAACCCATGGAAGGAGACAGCGCAACAGGCGTGACGGAGCCGTCATGAAAGCCACCCCGTTTTCGACACATCAAGGAGAGTGCTCATGCTGATTTCATATCTCGTGCCGGTAGTGCTGCTATTCATGCTGGTCGCTGCATCGATCCGTATCCTGCCGGAGTACAAGCGAGGCGTGATCTTCTTTCTCGGCCGATTTCAGTCGGTGAAGGGGCCGGGGCTGATCATCGTCATTCCCGGCATCCAGCAAATGAGCACGGTGGACCTGCGCGTCATCACCATGGACGTACCGGAGCAGGACGTGATCTCCCAGGACAACGTCACGGTAAAGGTCAACGCCGTGCTCTACTTTCGCGTGGTCGATCCGGAAAAGGCGATCATCCAGGTCGAGAATTTCACCGTCGCCACCAGCCAACTGGCCCAGACCACGCTGCGTTCGGTGCTGGGCAAGCATGACCTCGACGAGATGCTCTCCGAGCGCGACAAGCTCAATGACGATATTCAGGAGATCATCGACGCCCAGACCGAGGAGTGGGGCATCAAGGTCGCCAACGTCGAGATCAAGCACGTCGACCTGGACGAGAGCATGATCCGCGCCATCGCCCGCCAGGCCGAGGCCGAGCGCGAGCGGCGGGCCAAGGTGATCCATGCCGAGGGTGAGCTTCAGGCCTCCAAGAAGCTGGTCGAGGCGGCCAACGTCATGGCCGAGAATTCCGCTGCGCTGCAGCTGCGCTACCTGCAGACCATGAGCGACATGAGCAACAAGAACGCCTCGACCATCGTCTTCCCGCTGCCGATGGACATCATGGAGGCATTCAAGCACATGCAGGCCTCGCCGGCAGCCCAGGCCAGAAGTGCCGGCGCACGTCCGAACGACCTGGGCGAAGGCTGAGCCCAGCGTGCCTGGAACAGACGATCGTGGCATCCTGAGGCGTCTCATCGGTTAGCGAGGACGCCTTGTTACACTCCCTTTCGCACCGCCAACAGGGGCTTCTCATGACCGGCGGCGGTGCCTTGATCATTTCGCCCGATGCGCTGCTGATCAAGCTCATCGGCTTGCCCGACAGCGAGATACTGGTCTGGCGGGGGCTGCTCACCGCCCTGGGCTTCGTCATCATCGTGCTGGCGCGGCACGGTGCCAATACCGCCGCTGTCTATCGCCGCTGCGGCTGGACCGGCATCGGCGTGGCGCTGCTGTTCAGCTTCTCCACCTTCGGCTTCGTGCTCGGCAACCAGTACACCAAGGGCGGCAACGTGCTGATGATCCTGGCCGGGGCGCCGCTGCTCGCCGCGCTGCTTTCCAGGCTGTTTCTCGGCGAGCGGCTGCCGCGGCGTACCTGGCTCGCCATCTGGCTGTGCCTGCTCGGCACCTCATTGATCGTGCTCGACGAAGCCGGGGCGGGCTCGTGGATCGGCAACGCCTTCGCGCTGCTGGCGGCGACGGCGCTGGCCGCCAACTTTACGCTCTGCCGTACCCGCCCCGGCGTCGACATGAGCCCCATGCTCACGCTCTCCGGGCTGATCGTGGCGGCGTCGGCGGCGCTGTTCGGCCTGGCCGGCGATGGCATGGCGCTGCCACCCGCCGACAGCCTGGTGCTGCTGATCCTGCTCTGCCTGGTACTGCTGCCGCTGGGATTCACCCTGATACAGCGCGGACCGCTTTTCCTGCCCGCTGCCGAGGTGGGCCTGTTGATGCTGCTTGAGGTGGTGGTGGGCACCCTTTGGGTATGGTGGATACTCGGGGAGCGACCGGCGCCGGTGGCACTGGCAGGCGGCGCCCTGGTGCTCGGTACGCTGCTGGTCAAGGGGCTGCATGAGCGCCGGCTGGAACGGCGCCTGCGGGCCGGGATGCAGTAAAACGAGAACTCTGTTAGTATTCGGCCTCCTGACGGGTTTGTGCGTTAGACGAAAGTCTAGGCCGCCCAAGTTTTCTGGCCATGGATGCGACGCAACGTGCTGACTCCCCCGACCGGGCTGGCTACGCCGCCCTAGCGCTCCCTCCCTCGGACGCTGCCGTCATCGGCACGTCACCGCTCGACATCGAAATGATGTTCCGGGCTGCCTGACCGAACCCGAAGCTTTCCAGCGTCGCTTTCAACATCGCGCCGACATGGCGCGTGGCTGAAAGAGCGCTCGCACGACCCCCTGGCGCCATCTGGCATAACAACCCATCCCATTGGACCGAAGAATGTTCCGATCCATCAAGCAAGACTGGTTCTCCAACCTCAAGGGCGACTCCCTCGCCGGCATCGTGGTCGCGCTGGCCCTGATTCCCGAGGCCATTGCCTTCTCCATCATTGCCGGCGTCGATCCCAAGGTCGGCCTCTACGCCTCCTTCTGCATCGCGGTGGTGATCGCCTTCACCGGCGGTCGCCCGGGGATGATCTCGGCGGCGACCGGTGCCATGGCACTGCTGATGGTCACCCTGGTGCGCGACCACGGCCTCGAGTACCTGCTCGCCGCCACGCTGCTCACCGGGGTGCTCCAGATCCTCGCCGGCTACCTCAAGCTCGCCGAGCTGATGCGCTTCGTCTCGCGTTCGGTGGTGACGGGCTTCGTCAATGCCCTGGCGATCCTGATCTTCATGGCCCAGCTGCCGGAACTGACCGGTGTGACCTGGCACGTCTATGCCATGACCCTGGCCGGGCTCGGCATCATCTACCTATTCCCCTACGTACCCAAGATCGGCAAGACGATCCCCTCGCCGCTGGTGTGTATCGTGGTGCTCACCGCCGTCTACATGATCAGCGGCATGGACATCCGCAGCGTGGGTGACATGGGCGAGCTGCCCGACACCCTGCCGGTCTTCCTGTGGCCCGACGTGCCGCTGACCCTCGAGACCTTGTGGATCATCCTGCCGACCTCGGTCATGCTCACCGTGGTGGGCCTGCTGGAGTCGATGATGACCGCCACCATCGTCGACGACCTGACCGATACCCCAAGCGACAAGAACCGCGAGTGCAAGGGCCAAGGCATCGCCAACATCGGCTCCGGTCTGCTGGGCGGCATGGCCGGCTGCGCGATGATCGGTCAGTCGGTGATCAACATCAAATCCGGTGGCCGCACACGGCTCTCATCGCTGATCGCCGGCGTGGTGCTGCTGCTGATGGTCGTCTTCCTCGCCGACTGGGTATCGCAGATTCCCATGGCGGCGCTGGTGGCGGTGATGATCATGGTCGCCATCGGTACCTTCAGCTGGGCCTCGATTCGCGACCTGAAGAAGCATCCGCTGAGTACCAACATCGTCATGCTGGCGACCGTGGTGGTCACCGTGGGTACGCATAACCTGGCTATTGGCGTTTTCGTCGGCGTGCTGCTGGCGGCGATGTTCTTTGCCAACAAGGTCGGCAATATTCTCTACATCGGCTCCGAAGAGGCCGACGAGGGTCGCCGTCGTATCTATCGGGTGGTGGGCCAGGTGTTCTTCGCTTCCTCCGAGCGCTTCGGCAACGCCTTCGATTTCAAGGAGAGCGTCGAGAAGGTCACCATCGACCTGTCGCGCGCCCACTTCTGGGACATTACCGCCGTGCAAACGCTTGACCGCGTGGTGATCAAGTTCCGTCGTGAAGGTACCGAGGTGGAGCTGATCGGCCTCAACGAAGCAAGTGCCACCATCGTAGACCGCTATGCGGTACACGACGACCCGGAAGCCGTCGAGAAATTGATGGGCGGACACTGAGCGGAGCAAGGAGCGAACGAGACATGACAGATCACGTATTGGCCGCCATCGACGGCTCGCAGTTCTCCCCCGCGGTTTGCGACTACGCCGCCTGGGCCAGCCTGGCGCTGGAGGCGCCGCTGACCTTCCTGCACGTGGTGGACAACCACCCGCAGACCGCCGAGGCGGACCTTTCCGGCAACATCGGGCTGGGTTCCCGCGAGCATCTGCTCGAGGAGCTCTCGCAGCTCGACGAGCAGCGCGCCAAGGTGGCTCAGGAGCAGGGCCGGCTGATGCTCGCGGCGGCCAAGGAGCGTGCCATCGAAGATGGCGTGGCGGAGCCCGGCACGCGCCAGCGCAATGGCACACTGGTCGAGACCTTGGCCGACCTGCAGGACGAGATTCGCCTGCTGGTGCTGGGCAAGCGCGGCGAGACCGCGCACCAGGCCAGCGAGCACCTGGGGTCCAACCTGGAGCGGGTGGTGCGCACCCTGCACCGGCCGATCCTGATGGTGCCGAACGATTTCAAGCGCCCCGAGCGGGTAATGCTCGCCTTCGACGGCAGCAAGACCACCCGCAAGGGGGTGGAAATGCTGGCCAAGAGCCCGCTGTTCAACGGCGTCCCGGTGCACGTGGTGATCGTCGGCGCCGAGACCGGCGACAACCGCTCGCAGCTCGACTGGGCGCTGGCCGCGCTGCGCGAGGCCGGCCACGAGGCCGAGGGGGCGATCCGCGCCGGTGAGGTGGAGGCCACGCTGCGTACCTACCAGCAGGAGAACGGCATCGACCTGCTGGTGATGGGCGCCTACGGGCACTCGCGCATTCGTCACCTGCTGGTGGGCAGCACCACCACCGCCATGCTGCGACGGGCTGAAATACCGATTCTGCTGCTGCGCTGACGCTTACCTGAGCCGGCCCTTCCTGCGGGAAGTACGCCGGCTTTTTATCAGGTCCTGTCCCAAACTGCTTACTAGGAGGAAAAGCTTGATGAGCCAGACGATTGCGGTTTTGAAAGGCGACGGCATCGGCCCCGAGATCATGGATGCCACCCTGCGCGTGCTGGATGCGCTGGAATGCGGCTTTCACTACGAGTTCTTCGAAGCCGGGCTGGAGGCGCTCGACAAGCACGGCACCTTGATACCCCAAGAGACGCTCAAGGCCATCGAGAAGCACCGCATCGCCCTCAAGGGCCCGCTTACCACTCCCATCGGGAAGGGCTTCTCCTCGATCAACGTGCAACTGCGTCGTCACTTCGATCTCTATGCCAACGTTCGCCCCGCGATCAGCTTTCCCGGCACGCGTTCACGCTACGACGACATCGACCTCATTACCGTGCGAGAGAACACCGAGGGGGCCTATCTTTCGGAAGGGCAGAGCGTGTCGGAGGATGGCGAGACGGCACTCTCGACGATCCGGGTGACGCGCAAGGGATCGGAACGCATCGTGCGCTATGCCTTCGAGCTGGCGCGCCAGCGCGGGCGCAAGAAAGTCACCGCCGTGCACAAGGCCAACATCATAAAGAGTAGCTCCGGTCTGTTCCTCGACGTGGCACGTGAAGTGGCGAAGGAGTATCCCGCGCTCGAATTGCAGGAGATGATCGTCGATAACGCCTGCATGCAGCTGGTGATGAACCCCCATCAGTTCGACGTCATCGTGACGACCAACCTGTTCGGCGACATCCTCTCCGACCTCTGCGCCGGGCTCGTCGGTGGCCTGGGGCTGGCACCGGGCTCGAACATCGGTGCAGACGTGGCCATATTCGAGGCCGTGCACGGTTCGGCGCCCGACATTGCCGGCCAGGGCGTCGCCAATCCCTGTGCGCTATTGCTGGCCGCCGCCGACATGCTCGATCACCTGGACATGCAGGACAAGGCCGCCAGGGTGCGTGGTGCCATAAGGGGCGTGCTTGAGGCGGGTTCCGATCAAGTGACGCCGGATCTTGGCGGTAAGGGGACGACTGACACCTTCGCCGACGCGCTCATTGATTATCTTCGCCGCCCTTGACTGGGTCGATGTGGCAGCAGCCGGCACCCTTGTGTGCCGGCTTCTAACTAAGGAGAGCCAGCCATTTCTTGTCCGTATCGTCTTTGATAAGCAGGCTTGAATCTGAGCGAAGCGGCATCCGAATTTTCTTAGCCAGATAAAAGCCCTCCTTCGTGCGCTAGACTTGACCTGTTGCCTGCTTGCCCCTTGGCAAGAAGCGTTCAGCAAGCTGGCGTATCGCTAATGGCTCAACCCGTTGTGCGCGTTATGAAGAGGATGCGAGGTGAACCACCCGGATATCGATATCGAGAAGATCACTCGCCAATTGGAGGATGCCAAGGCATTGCTGGTCGAGCAGAGCGACGAGAGCAAGGAGAGCCGGGCCACGGTGATGCTCGACCAACAATCGGTCGGTCGCCTTTCACGCATGGATGCCCTGCAGGGCCAGGCCATGGCCAAGGCCGAGGAGGAGCGGCGGCAATTGGCCATGCGTCGTATCGATGCCGCTCTAGCGCGTCTGGACCGCGGTGAGTTCGGCGAGTGTATCGAATGCGGTGAGTGGATTGCCGTAAAACGGCTGGAATGGGATCCGACCGTGTTGAAATGCATCCACTGTGCGGAATGATTGTTGCTGCCTTTGGTCGCAGCGCAGGATGCGGGGCGGAGCAGGCTTGAAGCCCCCTAAATGCTTTTGTTAACGTAAGTGCTTGCCAACCTGCCTTTCCAGATACCTTCACGAGGTCGCTGGTAACTGCAAAGGAGCGATCCGATGACACAGTTACTCACCGACACCCTGCCCAGTCCACCCTAGGCTTCATCCCTTTTCGTCCCGATTAGCGGCTTCGTCATGACGGAGTCAGGGCGAGCCTGATTATCATTCGTATCTTAAGCCCACGAGGGTATCAGCGTACAGAAAAGGGGATATACGCATGCGCGGCCAAGGCGCCTTCATACCCGGCATTGAGCAACTCTCTGCCACCGATGGCTGGACCAGCGTCCATCAACTCCTTCCACTCGATTCTCGCAAGACCCTGCAGGTTGTCTTTCAGGATGTTCATGGCGCTGGCGTGACGTCGGCTTCCTTCGAGCGAGGACGCTTCCTCAGCGAAACCAATCGCGCCTTGGTACGAGGGGTCAAGGCCTGGCGATTCATGCAGGAGCGCGAGCGATGAAGCATGGCGATAGCACTCGCGATGCCGTTCTCAAGGAAGTCGGCTTTCGCCATATCGAGGAAGTCCGGCCCGAGGAAGAAACCTGGGTCGATTACGATCTTCTCTTCATGGGGCAGAGGGTCTCAGGCCACAAGCGCCTGCCTCGATTGAGCCTGGAGGCGGACAATGCCATCAACCCAATCGATGCTGCTCTGGTACTGGGCACGGGGCCGGGTATCGAGTCGGTCTACTGGCGCCCGCATGACATGGCTCAGTCTTCACAAGATACCCTGACTTTCGATGAAGGCTGGTGGAGTTAGTTCGTTCTCACGGACGGTAAATATCCGAATCCCGATCAAGGCAATATATGGTTGAAGCGCTAGCGGAAAACGTGCAGCGCAACACGCTTTGCGAAGAAGTGCTGCGACGGCGTACCTTTGCCATCATCTCGCACCCGGATGCAGGCAAGACGACGCTGACCGAGAAGCTTTTGATGTATGGCGGCGCCATTCGCACGGCGGGCACCGTCAAGAGCAAGAAGAGTCAACAGTTTGTCACGTCGGACTGGATGGAGGTCGAGAAGCAGCGCGGCATCTCGGTGGCCTCCTCGGTGATGCAGTTCGAGCATGAGGGCTGTGTGATCAACCTTCTCGATACGCCGGGCCACCAGGATTTCTCCGAAGACACCTACCGGGTACTCACCGCCGTCGATGCGGCCCTGATGGTGATCGATGCCGCCAAGGGTGTCGAGGCCCAGACCATCAAGCTGCTCGAAGTGTGCCGGTTGAGAAAGACCCCGGTCATCACTTTCATCAACAAGATGGACCGCGAGGTCAGGGAGCCACTGGAGCTGATCGACGAGATCGAGGACATCCTGGGCCTCGCCTGTTCACCTGTCACCTGGCCCGTCGGCATGGGTAAGCAGTTCGCCGGGGTCTACGACCTGCACCGGGACCAGATGCTGAAGTTCACGCCCGGGGAGGACAGGGCAGGCAGCGAGGTCGAGGTGCTGGATGGAGAGGATCACCCCTACCTGCGAGACAAGTTCCCCATTGCCCATGCCACCTTCAAGGAGGAGGTCGAGATCGTCCGCGAGGCGGCGGACCCCTTCGACCGACAGGCCTTCCTCGATGGCGATCTCTCCCCGGTATTCTTCGGTTCGGCGATCAACAACTTCGGCGTGCAGGACATTCTCGCGGCCCTGATATCGTGGGCACCATCGCCCAGACCACGCGAGGCGAGGCAGCGCACGGTGGAGCCGGGCGCCGGAAAGTTCACCGGCATCGTGTTCAAGATCCAGGCCAACATGAACCCGCTGCACCGGGACAGGATCGCCTTCATGCGGATCTGTTCGGGAGCATATCGTCATGGGCTCAAGGCAAGGCATGTCAGAACGGGCAAGCCGATCAAGCTGGATCATGCCATCACCTTCATGGCCCAGGAGCGTTCGCAGCTCTCGGCCGCCTACGCCGGCGACATTATCGGCATTCCCAACCATGGCCGCTTGCGGATCGGTGACGTCATCACGGAAGGGGAGCTGCTCGAACTGGAGGGCATACCTCACTTCTCCCCCGAGATCTTCAAGATGGCTAGGCTCCACGATCCCCTGCGTGCCAAGCAGTTGAACAAGGCGCTGAAGGAACTCGGCGAAGAGGGGACCATCCAGGTATTCGATCCCCTGGAGAAGACCGGCATGGTACTCGGCGCCGTGGGTCAGCTGCAGTTCGAGACGGTGGCGCATCGCTTGCAGACCGAATACAAGATCGATGCCGGTTTCGAGAGCGTGCCTATCCACAAGGCCCTCTGGATCGGTGCAGACGATGCCAGCCGGCTCAAGAAGTTCATGCAGGCCAACGCCAGCCGGCTCGCCTACGATGCGGCCGGCGCTCTGGCTTACATGGCGCCGAATCGCTCCGTTCTGGAGCTGGCGATGGAGAAGTGGCCCGATATCCAATTCCATGGCACCCGAGAAGTGGGAGCGACGTGACGCCGGTTTCGCCCCGGCCAGGCCACATCCTGATTTGACCGGAACGCAATGGACAAGAGAACCGAAAGCTTCGAGCGTCAGGCCGAGCGCCGACACCTCGAGGACACCATGCAGCGCATCGAGGCCAACCTCGAGGAGCTCAACCAGCGTCTACAGGCCTACGCCCAGGACATCCAGGAGCAGAAGGAGTATCTGTGGACCAGCCGCGACGAGATGGACCATGTCGAGAAGATCTCGGCCCGGGAGTCGATCCAGCAGGCCGTGATGACGGGCGACAACGCCCTGGTACGTCGCCGGCGGTTGGAAAAGTTGAAGCGCTCGCCCTATTTCGGTCGTTTCGACTTCGCCCAGGGTAGCCGGGCCGAGCCCATCTACATCGGCATTCATCACTTCCGCGACGACCTGGCCAGCAAGAATCGAGTCTTCGACTGGCGTGCCCCCGTTGCCTCGCTGTTCTACGACTACGAGACGGGCCCCGCGGCCTACGAAAGTCCCGAGGGCACGGTGGCGGGCGAGATCACGCTGAAGCGTCAGTTCCGCATTAAGGGTGGCGAGATCGAACTGATGATCGACAGCGCCGTTCACGTGGTCGACGACGTGCTGCAGGAGGACCTGAGTCGGGCCAGCGACGAGGGGATGAAGAACATCGTCGCCACCATCCAGCGCGATCAGAACGCCATCATCCGCAACGACGAAGCCCAAGTATTGATCATCCAGGGCGTGGCGGGCTCGGGCAAGACCTCCATCGCCCTGCACCGTATCGCCTACCTGCTCTATCGCTTCAAGGAGTCCCTGAGCTCCGAGGATATCCTGATTATCTCGCCCAACCGAGTCTTCTCCGACTACATCGGTAACGTGCTGCCGGAACTCGGTGAGGAAACCGTTAACCAGGTGGGCATGGAGGATCTTGCCGACGAGCTGCTGGGTGGTCAGTATCGCTTCGAGACGTTCTTCGAGCAGACCAGCACCCTGCTCGAGAAGAACGACGAAGCGATGCAGGAACGGCTGCGCTTCAAGGCGTCGCCCGATCTCCTGGCACAGCTCGATCGCTACGCGGCTGAGGTAGAAGCCAACCGCTTCGCCGCCGAGGACTTGTGGATCGCCCGGCGCCTGGTTCCTGGTTGGCTGATCGAGGAGGTGTTTCGCAAGCATCGCAGCCTGCCCACCAACGAGCGACTCAGGCAGGTCAGCTGGGAGATCGAGCGCAAGATCGGCAACCAGTACAACTACGACCTCATGCCCGAGGAGTGCAAAGCGCTCAAGGCGGAAATCAAGAAGATGCTGCGCCAGGCCACCCTGCGCGAGACCTACAAGGGCTTTTACGACTGGCTGGGCAGGCCGGAGCTGTTCAAGACCGCCTCGCGCGGCCGCCTGGAGTATGCCGACGTCTTTCCTCTAATCTACCTCAAGATGCGCCTCGAGGGTGTGCAATCCCGCTGGCGCAACGTCAAGCACCTGCTGATCGACGAGATGCAGGACTACACGCCGGTGCAGTACGCGGTGATAGGGCGACTGTTTTCCTGCAAGAAGACCGTGCTCGGGGATGCCTATCAGTCGGTGAATCCTTACAGCGCCTCGAAGGCCGATGAGATACGCGGCGTTCTGCGCCAGGCTACCTTCGTCATGCTCAACAAGAGCTACCGCTCAAGCATCGAGATCGTGCGCTTTGCCCAGCGGATCTCTCCCAACCCCGACCTCGAGGCGATCGAGCGCCACGATGAGGAGCCGCGGATCATTCGCTGCCGAAGCCGGCGCGACGAGCTCGACACCATTGCGGCCATGGCGAGGGATTTCGACGAGTCGGAGCACAATACGCTGGGCATTGTTTGCAAGACCCAGAAACAGGCGCGCAAGATCTTCGAATCCTTCGACGGCAGCTTCGAGCGGCTGCAACTGCTTGGGGAGCAGAGTGTCGCCTTCGGCCCAGGCATCATCGTATGCACGGCCCATTTGGCCAAGGGGCTGGAGTTCGACCGGGTTATCGTGCCGGAGGCTACCGCGAAGAACTACGCCACCGACATGGAGCGCAATCTGCTTTACGTCGCCTGCACACGAGCTATGCATCGGTTGGCATTGACGCATGCAGGTGAAATTTCTCCTTTCCTTCAATGGTGAATCTGGGGTGAAAGTCCGACTTCGTTGATCTGGTACCTGGCCAGGGCTCATGGCATGAGGTAGAAACGGAAGGACTTATAACGACATACGCCAGCCAGGAAACGACACGATGACCGAACAGGTGATGGCCGCCATCGACGGCTCGCAGTTCTCCCCCGCGGTGTGCGACTACGCCGCCTGGGCCAGCCTGGCGCTGGAGGCGCCGCTGACCTTCCTGCACGTGGTGGACAACCACCCGCAGACCGCCGAGGCGGACCTTTCCGGCAACATCGGGCTGGGTTCCCGCGAGCATCTGCTCGAGGAGCTCTCGCAGCTCGACGAGCAGCGCGCCAAGGTGGCTCAGGAGCAGGGCCGGCTGATGCTCGCGGCGGCCAAGGAGCGTGCCATCGAAGATGGCGTGGCGGAGCCCGGCACGCGCCAGCGCAATGGCACACTGGTCGAGACCTTGGCCGACCTGCAGGACGAGATTCGCCTGCTGGTGCTGGGCAAGCGCGGCGAGACCGCGCACCAGGCCAGCGAGCACCTGGGGTCCAACCTGGAGCGGGTGGTGCGCACCCTGCACCGGCCGATCCTGATGGTGCCGAACGATTTCAAGCGCCCCGAGCGGGTAATGCTCGCCTTCGACGGCAGCAAGACCACCCGCAAGGGGGTGGAAATGCTGGCCAAGAGCCCGCTGTTCAACGGCGTCCCGGTGCACGTGGTGATCGTCGGCGCCGAGACCGGCGACAACCGCTCTCAGCTCGACTGGGCTCTGGCCGCGCTGCGCGAGGTCGGCCACGAGGCCGAGGGGGCGATCCGCGCCGGCGAGGTGGAAGCGACGCTGCGCGCGTATCAGCAGGAGAATGGCATCGACCTGCTGGTGATGGGCGCCTACGGGCACTCGCGCATTCGCCACCTGCTGGTGGGCAGCACCACCACCGCCATGCTGCGGCGGGCCAACGTGCCCGTGCTGCTGCTGCGCTAAGACTCCCTGGCCGTTCCTTCCCTCTCGTGAATACCACCGGCCCTGGGCCGGCGGTGTCATGTCACTCCCCGCGGGCCTCGGGGCTGCGCAGCACGTCCTGGGCCAGCCACCAGCCGAAGGCGAGGAAGACCAGCATACCGCCCAGTATCTGAGAGAAGTGAGCGCCGAGGTCGAGCGCGACGCCCAGCAGCGCTGGAGCCAAGCCGGTCGCGAAGACCATGGCGGCGCTCAGCGTGGCGCGCACCGTGCCGAGGTGCTCGGCGCCCCAGATACGTACCAGCAGGCTGGTGGCGATCGACTCCTGCGACCCCATGGCGAGTCCACCGCCCACCATCAACGCCCAGACCCCGAGGCTGCCGCCAAAGGCGATGGCGACCAGCAGGGCCAGCGCGTAGGGCAGCAGGTAGAGGCGAGCCAGGCGCACTGGCCCCAGGCGATCGACCCAGCGTCCCCCGAGCAGGGCACCGGGCAGCTTGGCCAGGCCCATGCCGGTCAGTGCCAGGGCATAGACGGCGAGGGTGCTGCCGAGATCCCGGGTCATCGCCGCTTGGTAGATGAACAGCCCCGTCATGGTGATCGGCAGCGTCATCAGCAGCGGCAGCAGGCGCCAGAAGCGCGAGTCGCGAAAGGGGCGGGGGCCGGCGGGGCGTTGACCACGGGCGGGGCGTTGCCCGGGCGCTGCGGGCCAGGGGCCGCGCAGCAGCAGTGGCAGCCAGCAGGCGGCCAGCACCAGGCCGAACAGCCACCAGAGCTCTCGCCAACCGAGCCACACCAGTAGCGCAGCCATCACCGGCGGCAGCAGCGTCTCCCCGAGCATGATGCCCATGCTGACAAGGCCCAGAGCGCGACCGCGCATGCTGACGAACTCGCGCCCGGCCAGGGTATTGCCCAGGTGCGTCATCATGCCTTGGCCGCAGAAGCGCACCAGCCCCAGGCCGAGCAACCCCAGGCCCCACCATGGCGAAAGGGTCAGCAACAGCACACCGGTGGCAAGCGCCGCCAGCACGATAAGGGCAAAACGGCGCGGCGGCACCCAGTCGAGGCTGGGGCCCAGGCGCAGCACGGCGAAGCCGGCGCACAGCGTGACCAGGGCATAGGCCGTGCCGAACTGTCCGGGAGTGAACCCGAGGCGTTCGCTGATCGGCGCCTGGAACAGGCCGATGAAAAAGCTCTGGCCGAGACTCGAGGTGAACATGGCCAGGAAGCAGATGCCCAGCAAACCCCGGTGATCCCGCAGCAGCGTGCGATAGCCCATGACGCCCTCCCTGAGCGATGGCAAGATGAATGGCAGAATCGAAGCCCGGCATCATAGCAGCTTCGCCGCATGGCGTGACGTCATCAGCACTTCTTGATGCGGTAGAATCGGCTGGCTTGTTGCTTATGAGCAGCCCTTTCGCAGTACATGGCGGTTTCAGGAGAGAAGAAATGACCATCGTTCGTCACGACACCAAGGCGCGCATGAGCCGCGCCGTCATTCACAATGGCATTGCCTACCTGTGTGGCCAGGTGGCCGGCCCCGAGGCGCGCCAAGGCGACATCACCGAACAAACCGAGAGTATGCTGGCGCGGGTGGATGCGCTGCTGGCCGAGGTGGGTTCCGATCGCGAACATCTGCTCACGGCGACGATCTACCTCAAGGACGGCAGTGATTTTGCCGCCATGAATGCGGTGTGGGACGCCTGGGTGCCGACCGGGCACGCGCCGGCGCGCACCTGCGTCTGCGCACCGATGCCCGCCGATGAACTCAGGGTGGAAATCACTGTTGCGGCTGCAGTCGTCGCTGGCGGCGTCTGACACGTTCAACGCACGCAGGGATCCTCGAGTGGCCCCTCTCGCGGCCGCAGCCGTCGCGAGAGGGCGTCCACGGCAATGTTGAGCGCGGCAGTCACGAGAAGCAGGAAGAAGGCCACGTCGAACATCAGGTAGTCGAAGCCCTCCTCGATGTAGTAACCCAGGGTGGCAACCCCCAGCATGCCGAGAATCGCCGTTTCGCGGAGGATCACTTCGGCGCGGTAGTAGAGCAGCGCCAGGAGTCCCGGGAAGACCCGCGGAAGCAGCTCGTAGGCGAGCCTGCCACTGGCGGGAAGCCCCGGCATGCCAGGCGTGATGGCGTCGGCGTGTCGTGCCACGAGGTAGGCGATCAGCGCGCCGTTGTGCAGCGCCAGTGCCAGCCAGGCGGGCAGCAGCGAAGGGCCGAGCAGCAGCAGAAAGACGAACGCCAGCATCAGCTCCGGCGTCGAGCGCAGGAAGACCAGAAGACCCTGCCCGACCAGGCGGGTACCTCGGTTGCCGAAGTGGCGACTCGCCAGCGGCCATAGCACCATCGCGACCAATAGCGCCCCAACGGTGCCGAGCAAGCCCAGCAGCAGGGTGTTGCCGATGGCCGGCCCCAGCGCCGGGATGCGCGCCAACCACTCCACCAACCCCGCCCAGTCGCCGGCGAGCAGTGCCGCAGGCCAGACGTCGGCGGAGACGAAACGCCACAGCAGCGTGCCATCGACGCTCGGCCAGGGGCCGAGCAGCCAGGCACCGCCCATCAGCAAGAGCGGAATCAGCCGCTTGTGGCCCCACCACGGCAAGCTGGCGACCAATAGGTAGAACAGCCACAGCAGGGCACCTGCCTCGTGATAGTGGCCTTCGCGGAAGGCCGTCTCGAGGTGGAAGCCCAGCGTCGGCAGGCCGACGAAGCCCAACAGTACGCTGGCGCGCAGGCCGCACTCGAAGCGGTAGCGGGTATAGGCAGCGAGCTGGGTCCACGCCAGCGGCAGCTCGGCGTAGACGAAGCGCGCCAGCCTTCCGCTGCCGGGGGGCAGGGCATCGCGCGGCGCGCTCGGGGTCTGCTCGAGGATCTCGGCATAGACCTTGGCGAAGATGCCGGCGTAGGGAATCGCCAGGGCCGCCAGCGCCGTGAGCGCCGAGAGCCCGAAGACCTGCAGGAACAACAGTGCCCAGAACAGCTCGTGGATGGCGCGCACGAAGGCGCAGCCGGCGCGCACCAGCCGCGAGCGGGCGAACAGCAGCGCCAGGGGGAAGCCCAGCATCACCCCGGCCAGGGTGCCCCACAGGGCCACCGCCACGGTCAGGCCGAGCGCCGAGAAGGGAGATTCCAGCGCACCCCAGGCGGGCCAGGCCAGGCCGGCTGCCATGCGTCCGAGTTCGCTCCAGGGGTCGCGGGTGTGAACGGCCAGGTCGGCAAAGGGGACGAGCAGGACAGCCAGGGCCACCAGGCACAGGGCGTGACGGGCCAGGCGCAGGCCGGGCGAGTCGCCGCGCCGCCAGATCGACGCCGCACCTTCGCGGTGCTGCGTCAGGCCCTTGCTCATGGCCGCCCCCGGGCACAGGGTAGGGCTTCGGGATCGGGCACGTCCGGGCCGCTGTCAGCTGCTGCCGGGTCGCTGCCCATGGCATCGGCGTCGGGGTAGAGGGCATCCAGCTCGGCCAGGGTGAGCGAGGTGGCGGGGGCGTCAATGACGAGGCGGCCCTCACGCAGCCCCCAGACACGGTCGAAGTGGGTCAGCGCCAGCTCGCGCTGGTGCAAGGCTATCACGGAGGTGGTGTGGCGGGTGTCGATCAGCCCCAACAGGCGAAATGCCTGGTGGGGATCGACGCTGGCTACCGGCTCGTCGCCGAGAAACAGCGGCCTGGCCTGGTAGAGTGCCCTTGCGATGGCCACGCGCTGGCGCTGGCCACCGGAAAGTTCCCCCACTGGCCGGCGCAGCAGGCCGGCCAGGCCCAGTTCGTCGCACAGCGCGGCGACCTCGTGCCAGGGGCGTTGTAGCGGACGCACCAGGTTCCACAGGTTGGCCAGCGCCGAATGCTCCGGCAGGCGGCCCATGAAGACGTTGTGATAAACGGCAAGCTGCGGCACCAGGCCATGATGCTGGGGGCACCAGGCAGCCTGGCGTCCGAGCCTGCGGCGTAGCTCGCCGAGCAGCGTCGACTTGCCGGCACCGCTCTGGCCGAGCAGCGCGACCCGTTCGCCCTCCTGCAGGGCGAGTGTGAGACGCCGCAGGACGACCCGCGCGCCGTGACCGAGATCCTCGGCGTCGAAGCGAACCAGCGGGCGACGTTGCTCTCCCTCCATCAGCGCAGCAGGCCGAGCTCCTCGGCCACCTCCTCGATAGGGGCGTAGAGGTCGTTATCGGCAGGGATGAACGCCTCGCGGGGGAAGGTGGCGAGCAGCGCCGGGTCGTCCATCTCCAGGAAAGCGGCCTGGACCTTGTCGCTGAAGCCTTCGCCGAAGCGCTCGTCGGCATCGCCGCGCAGGGTCCAGTTGTAGTCCGGGTAGGGCGGTGTCGCCCAGATCACGCCGACCTTGCCGGTATCCACCCGGCCGTCCTCCACCGCAGCGTCCCATACGGTGTAGTTGACCGCGCCGATATCGTAGGTGCCGGCTTCCACCAGGGCGATGGTGCGGGAGTGATCCCCCGAGTAGCCCACCCGGGAGAAGAAATCCTCCGGGTCGGTGCCGTCGAAGCGCTCACGGAAGAAGTGCTCGGGCATCAGCCGACCGGAGGTAGAGGTACGCGAGCCGAAGGTCAGACTCATGCCCTCGAGTTCGTCGGGCAATTCGTCGGCGCGCTCGAGCCCGGTCGATTCATGGGCGATGAAGTAGCTGACGAAGGCATTGTCCTCGCTGCCCTGGGCCAGTGCCTGGGAGCCCGGCACCAGGCGCCGTGCCTGCACCCCCGAGAGCCCGCCGAACCAGGCCAGCTGCACCTGGTCGTTGCGGAAGGCGGTGACCGCAGCGCTGTAGGACTTCACCGGTAAGTATTCCACCTCGACGCCGAGACGCGCCTCCAGATAGTCGGCGACCAGGGAGAAACGCTCCACCAGGCGGGCCTGGTCCTCGTCGGGAATGGCGGTGAAGCGGAAGGTCTCGGCAACCGCGCCCTGAGCGAACAGGGTCAAGGCGATGGCGGGTAGGGCAACAGCAGTCAGTGCGATCCGGCGCATGAGGGCTCCTTCGGCAGGGGGGCGACGACGAAGCCGCTATTGTTGTGCCGAGGCGTCCTGCTGGCAACCCCAGCGCGACCGCGGAGCCAGTCGGGTCATGTCCTGAACGAGTGATGTAATAATTCCAAATTCTCGTCATGAAACACGACCAAAGTCGCATGCATGTTACGCTTCGCTTGCCTAGAATGTCGTGAATTCATCAATGTCTGACATTTTGTTGCTGGCATGAAGGATTGCCGGCCAAACGCAAGGGAGTGTAACTTCATGCATGCCTTGACCCTGCTGTCGTTCCTGTTCTTCACCGGTCTGGTGGCCTTGATCACCTGGCGCCTGACTCGCGGCGACGATCATGCGAGCACCAGCGGCTACTTTCTCGCCGGTCGCTCGCTGACCTTCCCGCTGATCGCCGGTTCGCTGCTGATGACCAATCTCTCCACCGAGCAGATGGTGGGGCTCAACGGATCGGCCTACAGCGATGGCTTGAGTGTCATGGCCTGGGAAGTGGTGGCCGTCATTGCCCTGGTGGCCCTGGCGCTGTTCTTCCTGCCGCGTTTCTTGCGCAGCGGTATCGCTACCCTGCCGCAGCTGCTGGCCATCCGCTTCGATGCCGGCACCCAGCTGATCTGCAACGTCATCTTCCTTCTTGCCTATGCGGTGATCCTGCTGCCGATCATCCTCTATTCCGGCGCCATGGGGCTGCAGGGCATGCTCGATCTCTCCGGCCTGACCGGCATCGAGTCGCCGACGCTGCTGCTGTGGCTCACGGTATGGGTCGTGGGCCTCATCGGCTCCATCTACGCCCTGTTCGGCGGGCTGCGGACGGTTGCCGTATCGGATACGCTGAACGGCGTCGGCCTGCTGGTCGGCGGTTTCATCATCGTCTACTTCGGCCTGCAGGCGGTCAGCGGTGACGGCGGCCTGCTCGAGGGCTGGAATATCCTCAAGGAGAGCGATCCGCACAAGCTCAACTCCATCGGCAGTGCCGACCAGCAGGTGCCGTTCTCCACGCTTTTTACCGGCGTGTTCTTGATCAACCTCTTCTACTGGACCACCAACCAGCAGATCATTCAGCGTACTTTCGCCGCCAAGAACCTCGCCGAAGGACAGAAGGGGGTCCTGCTGACCGGCTTCTTCAAGCTGCTCGGCCCGCTGTACCTGGTGCTGCCTGGCATCATTGCCTACCACCTCTACGCCGACCAGGGCGTGCAGGCCGACGAAGCCTACGGCCATCTGGTCTTTCACGTGCTGCCACCCTATCTTACCGGCTTCTTCGCCGCGGTGATGGTGGGTGCCATCCTGTCGTCATTCAACTCGGCGCTCAACAGCACCACTACCATCTTCAGCTTGGGCCTCTACAAAGGCGTACTCAACAAGGAGGCCAGCGAAGATCAAGTCGTCAGGTCGGGTAAGGTATTCGGCTGGATCATGGCCTTCACCACCATGACCATCGCGCCGTTGTTGGCCGGGCAGGAGAGCCTGTTCGACTACCTGCAGAAGATGAACGCGATCTATTTCATCCCCATCCTGGCGGTGGTGATCGTCGGCCTGCTCACCAAGCGCGTGCCGCCCATGGCGGCCAAGATCGCCCTGGTAGGGGGCTGCCTGCTGATCGCCGCCGGCTACTTCGTGCCACCGTTCAACCGGCTGCCGATGGTCATGCACGAGTTTCACTTCGTCGCCGGGGTGTTCGTGCTGCTGGTCGCCCTGATGCTTTGGATCGGCAAGCTGCGCCCGCGCGAGACCGACTGGGTCCATGAATATTCGGGGGATGTCGATCTCACGCCCTGGCGGGGTGCCGTGCCCGTCGGCTTCGTGCTGGTGGTCCTGGTAGTCCTGATCTACGCGGCATTCGCGGGCAGCTAGCCGCGCTCCGGGCGGGCCTGGATGTCAGGTCCGCTTTACTCCCCTGGGACACGGACAGGTAGATGGACTATCATGCTGAGACATGAAATGTCAGACATTTCTTTTCGGGAGAGAGTGGCATGACACTGGCTTCGCTGCCACGACACCACGGCGGTGCCGAGGATCTGGCCAGGCTGCTGGGTCAAGCGTTGTTGGCCGGCCACTGGCAGCCCGGTGAGACGTTCCCGCGCGAGCGCGACCTCTGCGAGCACTTCGCGGTCAGCCGCAATCAGGTGCGCAACGCCTTGGCGACACTGGTGGGCATCGGCCTGGTCGAACGCACGGCGGGACGTGGCAGCGTGGTCTGTGATATCGGCGAGTGGCACCTGCTCGATCCGCTGGTCAGTGCCTGGATGGCCGATATCGACACGCCCGATACGCAGCTTTTGCGCGAGATCTTTGCCTTTCGCTACTCGGCGGAACCGACCGTCTCCCGGCTGGCGGCCCGGGCGGCCGAGGCGGAGGATATCGTGCGCCTGGAGGCGGCCTACGCCGGCATGCAGCGCACGGCAGACAAGCCGAATGCCAGCGCCCAGCATGCGGAGTATGACGTGGCCTTTCACGAGGCGATCTACCAAGCCAGCCACAACCTGGTGTGGCGCCAGATGGGGCACCTGCTGCGTCCCTCGATCATTGCCCTGATCCAGCGCTCCCAGGCACGGCTCCAGCCGCTTGAGCATGAGCTGGACGATAGCCTGGCACGCCATGGCCGCCTGCTCGAGGCGATCCGGGGCCGTGATGCGGATGCCGCCGAAGCGGCCGCCGCTGCGGTGTTGCGGCGTACTGCCGTAGACCTGGGTATCGCCGGCGAAGGGGAATCCCGCCTGGCCAATATGCGGCAGGCCGGAAATGACAATCACGCCAAGGAGCGTTCGGAATGAAAATCACACGACTCAAGACCTGGCAGGTACCGCCGCGCTGGCTGTTTCTCAAGATCGAGACCGACGCGGGCTGCTATGGCTGGGGTGAGCCGGTCATCGAGGGGCGTGCCGCCACTGTCGAGGCGGCGGTGCATGAACTCGCCGACTACTTGGTGGGGCAGGATCCGCACCGCATCGAGCACTTGTGGAACACGCTCTACCGCGCCGGCTTCTACCGCGGTGGACCGATTCTGATGAGCGCCATTGCCGGTATCGACCAGGCACTTTGGGACCTCAAGGGGCGCGACCTGGGCGTGCCGGTGCACCAGCTGCTGGGCGGCGCGGTGCGCGATCGAATGCGCATGTACGCCTGGACGGGTGGCGACCGGCCAAGCGACGTGGGAGCGGGAGCCAGGGCGCTGGTGGAGCGAGGCTTCACCGCCTTCAAGATGAACGGCACCGCCGAGGTGCAGATCGTCGACTCGCACCGCAAGGTCGACGAGGCGGTGGCGCGCGTGGCCGAGGCGCGCGAGGCGGTAGGGCCCGAGGTGGGTATCGCCATCGACTTCCACGGCCGGGTGCATCGCCCCATGGCCAAGGCCTTGCTACGGGAACTGGAGCCCTACCATCCCATGTTTGTCGAGGAACCGGTGGCACCCGAGCATCTGCCCAGCCTCAAGCACATCGCCGGCGGACTTGGCTACCCGCTTGCCACCGGCGAACGGCTGCACACCCGCTTCGAATTCCGCGACCTGCTCGCCGACGGCATGATCGACATCATCCAGCCCGACCTTTCCCACTGCGGCGGTATCAGCGAAGGTCTCAAGATCGCCGCGCTTGCCTCGGCCCATGACGTGGCCATGGCACCGCATTGCCCGCTCGGCCCGCTGACCCTGGCGACCTCGCTGCAGCTCGATGCGGTGAGCCACAACGCCTTCATCCAGGAGCAGAGCATGGGCATCCACTATAACCGCGACAATGATGTGCTCGACTACCTGGTCGACAAGTCGGCGCTGGCCATCGAGAACGGCTTCTGTGCCATTCCCCAGGGCCCCGGGCTCGGCGTGGAGATCGACGAGGCCTTCGTCGAGGAGCGGGCCAGGATAGGACATCGCTGGCGCAACCCGGTCTGGAGCCATGAGGACGGCTCCATCGCCGAGTGGTGAGGAGAGCGAACATGGGCGACGAGGTGAGGGAACGTCTGGCATGGGTCGCCGTGGACTGGGGCTCGAGCAACCTACGCGCCTGGGCCATGGGAGGGCGCGACGAGGTACTGGCGCAGAATGGCAGCGACATGGGCATGCTGAGCCTGGTGCCGGAAGCCTACGAACCTGCGCTACTCGAGACGATTGGTGATTGGCTGCCCGCCTCCGGCCGCGTACCGGTGTGGGTATGCGGCATGGCCGGTGCCCGTCAGGGCTGGCGCGAGGCGGCCTACCTGCCGGTGCCGGCGCGCCTGGGGGAGTTGGCGCTGGGTGCCGTGATGCCTGACGTCCGTGACCCGCGCCTGGAGGTACGCCTGCTGCCCGGGCTTTGCCAGTATGCCGATGCGGCGGAGCGCGCCTTCGACGTGATGCGCGGTGAGGAGACCCAGCTGGCCGGGCTGGTGGCACGGCAGCCCGACCATACGGGAGTGGTCTGTCTACCGGGGACCCATGCCAAGTGGGTCTGGCTGGAGGAGGGCGCCGTGACACGCTTCGCGACCCATCTCACCGGCGAACTCTATCGATTGCTGGCCACCCAGTCCGTACTCAAGCACTCCGTGACCGATGCCGAGCTCGCCGAGCCCGGCCACCGCGAAGCGTTCGTCGCCGCGGTGCGTCAGGCCAGCGACGCGCCCGAATGCTTCGGCCAGCGGCTGTTCGGCCTGCGTGCCGCTGACCTGCTCGATGACTCGCTGCCCACAGGCGAGGCGCGGCATTCCCGGCTGGGGGCCCACCTTTCGGGCATGGTCATCGGCATGGAACTTGCCGGCATGCGCAGAGCGCTATCGAAAGCGCCCATCACCCTGGTCGGCAGCGAGGCGCTGTGCACCCGCTATGCCCTGGCCCTGGAGGCGCTCGGCCACCCCAGCCGGCGTCTCGATGGCGAAGCGGCGGTACTGGCCGGCCTGGGATTGGCACGGGCCGGTGCGTGACGACTTATGGAGACGACTATGACCCTACCCCTGATCGGCATTCTGCGCGGTGTCACCCCCGAGGAGGCAGTGGCGGTGAGCGAAGCCGCCATTGCTGCCGGTATCACGACGCTGGAAGTCCCGCTCAATTCCCCTGATCCACTTACCAGCATTCATCGGCTGGTCGAGGCCCTGGGCGACCGCGCTGTGGTGGGTGCGGGTACCGTGCTCAACGTGGACGAGGTGCGCGCTGTCCATGCCGTCGGGGGGCGCCTGGTGGTGTCGCCCAATTGCCGCCCATCGGTTATCGAGGAGACCCGGCGCCTCGGCATGCAGAGCTGGCCCGGCGTGCTGACGCCTTCGGAAGCCTTCGATGCCCTGGATGCCGGTGCCTCCGGCCTCAAGCTCTTCCCCGCCGTGCAGATGGGCATCGCAGGGATGCAGGCGCTGCGAGCGGTGCTCCCCGTCGGGACAAGGCTCTATGCCGTTGGCGGCATCGGAGCGGACGAATTCGCGACCTGGCGTGGCGCCGGGGTGAACGGTGCCGGGCTGGGCAGCGCGCTGTACCGTCCCGGGCAGTCGCCCGCTCAGGTGGGTCAGCAGGCCAGAGCGCTGGTAGCGGCCTGGCAGGCCGCAGGAATTGAAGCAGACAAGTGACGTTCAGTCGCGCTTGCCCGGCGGGTAGCGAGTCTCGCGCAGGCTGTCCTTGATCTTCTTGAGGTGAGGCAGGAAGCCTTCACCGCGGCGCAGGGTGACGCCGGTGGCCAGCACGTCGATGAGGGCGAGCTGGATCATGCGCGAGGTCATCGGCATATAGACGTCGGTGTCCTCGGGGGTGGGAACCTCGAGCGTCTCGGTGCACTCCGCGGTCAGCGGCGAGCCCGGGGCGGTAATGCCCAGCACCACGGCGCCGCTTTCGCGTGCCAGCTGGGCAATGTCGACCAGCTCCCGGGTGCGGCCGGTCCAGGAGATCACCACCACCACGTCCCCGGTATGGCAGGCCGAGGCGATCATGCGCTGCATCAGCACGTCCACGTAGGAGGTGACCGGCAGGTTGAAGCGGAAGAACTTGTGCTGGGCATCCTGGGCCACGGCACCTGAGGCTCCCAGGCCGAAGAAGTGAATCTGCTTGGCCTGGATCAGGTAGTCCACCACCCGCTCGATGCGGGTCGGGTCGATGGTGCGGCTGGCTTCGTCCAGGGCGGCGATGGTGGCGCCGAAGATCTTGCGCGTGTAATCCGCAGCCGAATCGCCGGGCTCTACCGACTGGCTGACATAGGGTGTGCCCCCTGCCAGGCTCTGCGCTAGCTTGATCTTGAAATCGGGGTAGCCCTTGGCATCGAAGCTGCGGCAGAAACGGTTCACGGTGGGCTCACTGACCGAGGCTGCCTGGGCAAGGCTGGCAATGCTCAGGCCGGTGGCCCGGGCCGGGTCGGCCAGGATGACGTCTGCTACCTTGCGCTCGGAGCGGTTGAGCTCATCGAGACGTTGACGAATTCGCTGCAGCAGGTCGTGGGCCATGGCGGTTGAGACTCTCCTAAATAGGTGATGTAGTGATTTAACGACATAATCGTCGCTATCCTATCGCGGAGGCGGGGGCGGTGCGAATCGAGGTGACGGGAGAGGTTGTTTTGCGAGTAATATTACAAATATTAGTTGCTGGGAGAGCCGTTTTTCCGTATTTTTTGTGTAATTTAACCAGATGGGGGCGGGCATGAACGCAAGCAGACGGACAGAGGACGATAGTCAACCGGTCATCGATCTTGCCCTGTTCGGCGCCTTGGGTGACCTGTCGCTACGCAAGCTCTTTCCGGCGCTCTATCACCTCGACCGCGAGGGCCTGCTGCATGACGATACGCGGATTCTGGGGCTGGCTCGCCAAGCGCTGGAAACCGAGGCCTTCCGCCAGCGAGTCACCGAAACCCTGCAGACCTATGTCAAGCCCGCCGAGTACGACCGCGAGGCCATCAAGCGCTTTATCGCACGTCTCGACTATCTCGAGCTCGACTTCGCCGACGCCGAGGGTTATCGGGGCATTGCCGAATGGCGCAAGGCGGTACGCCATGACACCGTCGTCTGCCCGCTGGTCGTCTACCTTGCCGTCCCGGCGAGCCTGTACGGTGACATCTGCCGCAACCTGAACGCCGGTGAGTGTCTGGACGAGCTCTCCCGGGTCGTGGTCGAGAAGCCGATCGGCTACGACTACGATTCTTCCTGCGAGATCAACGACGCCATCGGCGACGTCTTCCCCGAATCCCGCATCTATCGTATCGATCACTACCTGGGCAAGGAAACCGTACAGAACCTGATTGCGCTGCGCTTCGCCAATCCGCTGTTCGGTACCCAGTGGAACCAGAATCATATCTCCCACGTGGAGATCACCGTGGCGGAGAAGGTCGGCATCGAGGGCCGCTGGGGTTACTTCGACCGTGCCGGCCAGCTGCGCGACATGGTGCAGAACCACCTGCTGCAACTGGTCTGCCTGATCGCCATGGACCCGCCGGCCAATCTCGATGCCGATGCCATTCGCGACGAGAAGGTCAAGGTGCTCAAGGCGCTGCAGCCGTTCAGCGAAGCCCGGCTCCACCGCGACGTGGTGCGTGGCCAGTACATTGCCGGCACCATCGATGGCAAGGGCGTGCCCGGCTACCTCGAGGAGGAGGGAGCCAACCACGGGAGCGAGACCGAAACCTTCGTTGCCATGAAGACCGGCGTCTCGAATTGGCGCTGGGCCGGCGTGCCGTTCTACCTGCGCACCGGCAAGCGCATGCCGGAGAAACTTTCGCAGATCGTGATCCATTTCCGCCAGCAGGCGCATTACATCTTCGACCCCGACCAGCGCAACCTCGCAGCCAACAAGTTGGTCATCCGTCTGCAGCCCGACGAGGGCATCGCCCTGGAAGTGTTGACCAAGGACAGCGGCCTGGATCGCGGCATGCGCCTTCGCCGGGGGCCGTTACACCTGGACTTCAGCAGCGCCTTTCCCCAAGAGCGTATTCCCGACGCCTACGAGCGTCTCCTGCTGGAAGTCATGAAAGGGCGCCAGTACCTGTTCGTACGCCGCGACGAGGTGGAGCATGCCTGGCACTGGTGTGACAGTCTCGTGGCCGCCTGGAGGGAGATGGGCGAGCCGCCGCGGCGCTACCCGGCCGGCTCCTGGGGGCCGGTGGCATCCATTGCCATGATCACGCAGGATGGGCGCAGCTGGTACGAGGACTACTGACATGACGAACCTGAATGCCAAGCCGCGCGAGCAACTCGCCGAGCAGCTCGCCGAGGCGGTGGCCGAAGCGCTGCGACAGGATCTGGCGCAGCAGGAGCGCGCCTTGCTGGTGCTCTCCGGCGGCTCGACGCCGGTTCCCTTCTTCGAGGCCTTGGCCACGCAGGCGCTACCGTGGTCGCGGGTTGACGTGACGCTCGCCGACGAACGCTGGGTGGCCGAAACGAACGAGGCGAGCAATGCTCGCCTGGTGCGACGCCACCTGCTTCGCGACAAGGCGGCCGCGGCCAGCTTCGTCTCCCTGACCACCGACGACGAGACGCCGGAGCAGGGCGTCGAGGCGGTTACCCGACGCATCGAGGCGCTGACCTGGCCCGCCAGCCTGGTGGTGCTGGGCATGGGCGGCGATGGCCACACCGCCTCGCTGTTTCCCGACAGCCGCGAGCTGGAACTGGGCCTCACCACCGACGCCCCGGTGCTGGCCGTGCGCACGCCCAGCCAGCCCCAGGCGCGAATAACGCTGAGCGCCGATCGGTTGCACCAGGCGCGGCGCCATGTACTGCACATCACCGGTGACGACAAGCGCAGCGTGATGGCTCGCGCCATGTCCGGCGACGACTCGCGCGAATTGCCCATCCGCGCCTTCCTTTCTTGCCCGCTGGCCGTCTACTGGGCCCCCTGACAGGAGTCTGATCATGACCATCGAGAAACAGCTGCCGTCCACGCGTACCACCGAACTCGACAGCATTTGCCACAAGGCCGAGGTCATCCCCGTGCTGGCCATCGAGCGGGTGGAGGATGCCGTACCGCTGGGCCGCGCCCTGGTCGAAGGCGGGCTCACCGTGCTTGAAGTGACCCTGCGCACCGATTGCGCCCTCGAGGCGATACGCCGCCTCAAGGAGGCACTGCCCCAGGCCAGCATTGGCGTGGGCACCGTGCTGACGCCGGCCCAGTATCGCCAGAGCGAGCAGGTGGGTGCCGATTTCGTAGTGACCCCGGGTACCACCGAAGCGCTCTACCGCTACGGTGTCAGCAGCCCGGTACCGATGCTGCCGGGGGTTGCCACCGTATCCGAACTGATGACCGGCTGGCAGTACGGCTATCGCCGCTTCAAGTTCTTTCCCGCCGAAGCCAGTGGCGGCGTCAAGGCCCTCAAGGCGTTTGCCGGTCCCATACCCGAAGCGCGCTTCTGCCCCACCGGGGGAATCAACCTCGACAACGCCGAGGATTACCTGGCGCTGAAGAGCGTGATGTGCGTGGGTGGTTCCTGGCTGACGCCGAAGTCGCTGGTCGAAGCCGAGGACTGGAACGGCATTCGCCAGCTCGCCAGGGAGGTCGCTGAGCGTTTTCATCGCTGAGCGGCTTCGCCGAACCTCTTCTTGTGCTCTCTCGGCAGCCAGTTGCTGTCGTTGTGCCCGGCCACTGGCCGGGCTTTTTTTATCGGTTCGTCCTTGCGGGAGAGGGGGCATGCGGCAGCTAACCACTGTGGCGTCCGGACCTGGGGCTCGATCACCGGGGCATTGCCTGGCTGAGCGGCCTGTCATCGTGGGCCGCGCCAGCGGATCGGTCAGGCGTTTGCCGCAACCGCGACCGGCGCGGCGCCGCGCTTGAGCGCCGCATAGCCCAGCCCAGTGATCAGTGAGCCGACGACGATGGCCCCGAGGTAGAGCAGTACCGGCGTGATGGCGTTGGGGATCAGCAGCACGAAGATACCGCCATAGGGCGCCATGAGCTTAGCCCCGACCAGCATCGAGAGCGCACCGGTCACCGCGCCGCCGACGATGCAGGCGGGGATCACTCGCAGCGGATCCTTGGCGGCGAAGGGGATCGCTCCCTCGCTGATGAAGCACAGGCCCAGCACGAAGGAGGCCTTCCCCGCCTCACGCTCGGGCTCGGAGAACTTCTGCCGGGCGACGAAGCTGGCAATGCCCATGCCAATGGCAGGTACCATGCCGGCAGCCATGATCGCCGCCATCGGGGCGTAGGTCTGCGTGGAAAGCAGGCCGACGCCGAAGGTATAGGCGGCCTTGTTGACCGGGCCGCCCAGGTCGAAGCACATCATGGCGCCGAGCAGGATGCCAAGCAGGATGGCATTGGTCGAGTCCATCGCGGCCAGGAAGCCGGTCAGGGCTTCGAGGAGCGCTGCCACCGGCTCGCCGATCACATAGATCATGGTCAACCCGGTCACCAGGCTGGCGATCAGCGGGATGATCAGGATCGGCTTGAGCGACTCCACGCTCGACGGCAGCCGGACGTGACGGGTCACCGCCAGCGCCACGTAGCCGGCCAGGAAGCCGGCGAGGATCCCGCCGATGAAGCCGGCCCCGATCTCCGACGCCAGCATGCCGCCGATCATCCCCGGGGCGATGCCGGGACGATCGGCGATGGAATAGGCAATGTAGCCGGCCAGCACCGGGATCATCAGGGCAAAGGCGGTGCCGCCGCCGATCTGCATCAGCGCCGCGGCGAGTGTGCCTTCCTGCTCGAAGGCCTCGATGCCGAAGACGAAGGAAAGCGCGATCAGAAGCCCCCCGGCCACGACCATGGGCAGCATGAACGAGACGCCGGTGAGAAGGTGCTTGTAGACGCCCTTTTCCTTGAGGCTCTTCTTCGCCTCGCCACCCTGGTGCGGGGCGGCGGAGGCGTCTTCCACCTCGGCCTGCGACAGGGCCGCCTCGATAGTGGGGCGCGGCTGCTTCAGCGCATTTCCGGTGGAGGTGCGGTAGAGGGGTTTGCCGGCGAATCGGGTCGGGTCGACCTCGATGTCACAGGCAAGTATCACCACATCGGCCGCGGCGATCTCCTCGTCGGTCAGCTTGTCCTGAGCGCCGACGGAACCTTGGGTCTCGACGCGAATGGCGTGGCCCAGGCTCTTGCCCGCCTCGCTCAGCGCCTCGGCGGCCATGAAGGTATGGGCCACGCCGGTGGGGCAGGCGGTCACCGCGACGATGCGGCTGCCCCCGGCTGCAGTTGCGTCGCTCGGGGCCGCACTCGTGGCAGGCGGCGTGTAGTCGCCGGCTTCGCGCTGGGCGCGGGCGAGAAAGGCCTCGGGGTCGGGCAGTGCCTCGCCGATGGCAGCCTGGAACAGACGCTTGCCGCGAAAACGTTCGGCGGCGGGGACTTGGTCGGCGGCGACCACGATCAGCTCGGCGTCGGCAATGGCCGAGGTCGAGACGGGCTCGACGGCCTCGAGCTGGCTGTGCATCTCGACGCTGGGTTGCCAGCCGAGGCGGTGGGCGGCCTGTTCAAGGCGACGGGCAGCGAGGAAGGTTGTCGCCATGCCACTGGGACAGGCGGTAACGAGGATCACGTTCATGCGAGAGCTCCCCCTGCGTCCACGTCATTGAGGCGACGAACGCGGGTCTGTTGCTGGAGTTGCGGGAAGTCGTCGGCGTGGACATCGCCCACACCCAGGTGACGAACCGATTCGGCGGAAAGGGCGGTGGCCAGGCGTAGCGTCTGTTCGGGAGGGTGACCCGAGAGGACACCATGCAGCAGAGCGGCGAGCAGGGTATCGCCGGCGCCCACGGTGCTATGGACCGTCAGGCGCGGCGGCGTTGCCTGCCAGGCACCGCGGCAGCTGACCCAGAGCACCCCGGCGGGGCCGGCTGAGACGATGGACTCCTCGATGCCGGCGGCGTAGAGCAGCAGCGCTGCCTTCAGACGCGCCTCGGCGGTTTCCAAGCTTTCGCCGGCCCAGGCGCTGAGCTCCTGCTCGTTGGGCTTGACGGCGGTGGGGCGGGCCTCGATGGCGCGAGTCAATGCCTCGCCGCTGGTGTCGATCCACACTGGGAGCCCGGCCCCACGCAAGCGAGCGGTGAGCTCGGCGAGATCGTCCGGCGTCACGCCGGGCGGCAGGCTGCCGGCGATCACCACGGCCTCGGGTCGGCGGCGCGGGTCGCCGATCCGCGTAGCCAGGCCGTCGAGCAGGCGCTGCCAGGCCGAGGCGTCGATGGTGGCACCGGGCCCGTTGATGTCGGTCACACGGCCGTCGGCCTCGGCGAGCTTGGCGTTGATGCGGGTCTCGCCGGGGATGCGCAGGAAGGCGTCTTCCACGGCCATGGCTTCGAAGGCGCGCAGGAAAGGGCCGTCATTATCGGTGCCGAGAAAACCGGACAGCGTGACGTCGTGGCCGAGATCGGCCAGCACTCGGGCGACGTTGACCCCCTTGCCGGCCGCCGTCAGGTGGGTCTCGCGGGTACGGTTCACCTCACCGGGTACCAGGCGCTCCAGGCTCACCGAGAGGTCCAGTGCGGGGTTGAGAGTGAGAGTGAGTACGCGTGCCATCAGCGCACCTCCAGGGCGTCACGGACCGCCTCGCTGGTGGCCTGGGCCAGGGCCAGCTCGGCCTGGGCGCGGGCTTCGCCCAGGTCGAACTCGCGCAGCCGTGCCTTGACCAGCGGTACCTGACGCGCGCTCACCGAAAGCTCGTCGACGCCGAGGCCGACCAATACCGGCACGGCCATGGGGTCGCTCGCCAGCTCGCCGCATACGCCAACCCACTTGCCGTGAATGTGTGCCGCGGCAACGGTCATTTCGATCAGCCGCAGCACCGCCGGGTGCAGGCCATCGGCCTGGGCAGAAAGGGCGGGGTGGTCACGGTCGATCGCCAGTGCGTATTGGGTCAGGTCGTTGGTGCCCACCGAGAAGAAATCCACCTCGGCGGCCAGGCTCGGCGCCAGCAGGGCGGCCGAAGGCACTTCGATCATGACGCCGAGCTGCACGTCAGTGGTGCGCTCGGCTTCGGGAATCTCTACCAGCAGTCGCTCGAAGATGGTCCGTGCCGTGCGGAATTCACCTACGTCCTTAACCATCGGCAGCATGATGCGCAGCGGTCTTGGCGTCCCTTCCGCGTCGGGCGCTGCGGCCATCAGCAGCGCGCGCAGCTGGGTCTCGAGCACCTCGGGGCGGGTCAGCGTCAGGCGAATTCCGCGCAGGCCGAGGAAGGGGTTGTCCTCCTTCGGCACCGGCCAGTAAGGCAACGGTTTGTCGCCGCCGACGTCCAGGGTGCGAGCCACCAGTGGGCGGCCATCCAAGGCGTTCAGGGCCTCGCGATACTCAGCGATCTGGGTATCGAGGTCAGGCTGCTTGGCGTGGGCCATGAACAGGAATTCGGTACGCAGCAGGCCGATACCCTCGGCGCCGCGTTCCACGGCGTCGGCGGCGTGTGTCGTGTTCCCCAGGTTGGCGGCCACCTCGACACGATGGCCATCGCGGCACCGCGCCTCCTCGAAGCGCGCTTCCCACGCCTCGGCCTCGCGTTGTCGGTGCTCGGCCAGGCGCTGCTCTGCAGCGGCGCGACGTTCGGCAGAAGGTGCCGGAATCACTCGGCCGCGTTCGCCATCGAGGATCAGCTCAGCGCCGTTGGCAAGGGTCAGCACCCTGGCGCCGGCGCCCACTACGGCGGGGATACCCAGTGCCCGGGCCAGGATCGCACTATGCGCGGTGGCACCACCACGGGCGGTGAGCAGGCCACGTACCCGACGCGTGTCGAGCCGTGCCACGTCGGAGGGGCCGATATCGTCGGTTACCAGAATGTAAGGCGTTTCCGGCGGATCCGGCAGGCTCACGTTGCACAGATTACCGAGCACGCGGCGGCCAACGTCGCGCAGGTCGGCGGCGCGCTCGGCGAGCAGCCGGTCGGCGAGCATCTCCTGAGCGTGGGCGGCGGTTTCGATGGCCTCCCACCAGGCGGCCTCGGCGGAGCGCTCCTCGTGTATGCCCTCGCGGGCCGCCTCGAACAGCTCGGGATCACGCAGCATCTCCTCGTGCATCGAGAGAATCTGAGCCACCTCGCCGCCGCGGGCCTCGTGTTCAAGCATCTCGAGCTGGGCGATGGCCTCCGCGATGGCAGCCTCCAGGCGGCGCTGCTGTTCGGCAGGGTCGGTGGCATGCTCGGGATAGGCGAAGCGCGGCGTCTGCAGCACGAAGACCGGAGCGATGGCGAGCCCCGGCGAGGCCGCCACGCCTTGGTGGGGAGTGTCGTCGGGCAGCGGTTCGACAGGTGCGGCATTTTCCAGTGGCACCTTGCGTTCACGGCTCTCGTCGAACGGCAGCACCTGCTCGCCGAGGCCGTCCGCCACGGCCCGGCACACGGCGTCGAGGGCCGCCTCGGCTTGCTCTCCCTCGGCGGAGAAGGCCAGCTGCTGGCCGCGCCGGGCACCGAGGTTGATTACCTTGGTCAGGCTGGTGGCAGGTACCGCCGCACCACCGCCTTCGGCCAGGCGCACATGGATAGCCAGGCCCTGCTGGCGAGCCACCTGAACCAGCTGCTTGGCCGGACGAGCATGCAAGCCGTGAGCGTTGAGCACCCGGGCGAACCGCGTATGGGCGTTTGCCGATTCACCGGCCAGGCGCGCCAGCACGGTAGCGGCATCGGCGTTGGGCAGCTCCGCTGCAGTGCCGCTGTCGAGAAGGGCCAGGATGCGCTCCAGCAGGCTGCGGTGGGCATTCCCCTTGGCGGCCAGGCTGAATACGCCCGTCACGCTTTCACCGGCATGCTCTAGCTTCCCCTCGGGAGTGGCCAGCGCCAGAGCCGGTATCTCCACGCCCTGCTCGTTCGAGGCCAGCCATAGCCCCTGGCCGAGCCGGACGGGCTCGCTCTCAGCCACCGCAGCGACAAAGTGGCTTCCGACGCAGCCGAGCTGTCTTAGCCGGGCAGCGCCGGCCAGGGCCAGTTCGTTGATATCTCGAGCGGGAAAGCCCAGGCACAGGGTCTCGGCGTCCAGGCGTGCCTCTATCGCTGTCTGCGACAGGAGCGTGGCCACTTCCGTGGTGGATCGGGCTTCGGCCAGGCGCTGGCCGACGCTGTCGTCATCGAGCACATGGGTGAGCTGGCGCAAGATGCCGAGATGTTCGTCGCTCTGGGCGGCAATACTGACCAGCACATGGATGCGCTGGCCGTCGTGCCACTCGACGCCGGCCGGGAACTGCAGCACACGCACGCCGGTCGTGCGCACGTGTTCACGGCTCTCGGGCGTGCCGTGGGGGATGGCGATGGCATTGCCGAGGTAGGTGGAGGATTGGGCCTCGCGATGGAACAGGCCGTCGCGATAGGCGGCGTCGGTCAGCCCCGCCTGGTGCAGCGACTCGGCGGCCTGATCCAGCGCAGCGCGCCAGTCGGTCGCCTGGCAGTCGAGGCGAATGTCCTCGGGGCGTAGGATGAGCATCGATGATCTCCCGGTCGCATTAGCGACATGCAGCCTCAAAGGCGACATGTTCTGTGTGGCTGAATCGTGTCAGCTAGCATATTTGAGATGCTGGATCGATTCATTGCCGTGCGCAAGACATCGGTTCTTAGACTTTCGCAGGGGGCAAGGTGGCGCGCAGTGCCGTAGAATCGGCCCAACACCAAAGAGGGCTCACATGACACTCGCCGAAATCGCCCGCCTGGCGGGGGTGTCGCGGACTACCGCCAGCTACGTCATCAACGGCAAGGCCGCCGAGCGTCGCATCAGCCAGGATACCGTGGACAGGGTAATGGCAGTCGTCCGCGAGCACGACTACCGGGTCGATGCCCAGGCCGCGGCGCTGCGACGCGGCTCGAGCCGCACGTTGGGACTGATCGTTCCCGACCTGGAAAACGTCAGCTACGCGCGTCTGGCCAAGCGGCTGGAGCGCGGCGCGCGTGAGCAAGGCTACCAATTGCTGATCGTCGGTTCTGGTGACCAGCCGGATACCGAGCGCGATCTGGCGTTGTCGCTGCGTGCCCAGCGCTGCGAGGTGCTGATCACCGCCAGCTGTCTGCCGGTGGACGATCCCTTCTATGGGGAACTGCTACATGGTGGCCTGCCGGTAGTAGCGGTGGACCGCGGCTTCGACCCGGAGTACTTCGCCAGCGTGGTGAGTAATGATCGCGAGGCCGCCGAGCAGTTGACCCGCTCGGTGCTCGACGACTCGGTGAGACGTATCGCCTGGCTCGATGCGGTGCCGGCACTCTCCATCAGTCGTGAGCGGAGGGCCGGCTTCCTGAAGGCAGCAACGGGTTATGCGGCTGAGCCGCTGGTCTATGGCGCCGAGCGCTATGACCGGGCCGATGGCGCCCAACGGATGCGGGAGCTGCTCGACCGTCATGGCCTGCCCGACGCCGTGGTCACGGCTTCGTATACTCTCCTCGATGGCGTGTTCGATGTACTCGTCGAGGAGGGGGGGCTGCCGCAAACGCTGCGCATGGCGACGTTCGGCGACAACCGACTGCTCGACTTCCTTCCGTTGCCGGTGAATTCGGCGGTACAGGACCATGACCGCATGGCCTCGATGGCACTGGCCTGCGCCCTGGCAGCCTCGCAGGGCGACTATCGGGTGGGGCAGCAGGTCGTGCCGCGCAGTCTCAGGCGGAGATTGCCGCTCCGATTCGTCACATGAACCGTTAGCCGCGCAGCCTGGCCAGATCCTCCCGATCGGGCAGGGCGGCATAGGCGCCGGGGCGGGTCACGGCGTGGGCACCGCAGTTGGCGGCAGTGGCCAGGGCGCGGCGCAGGAAGGCGACGTCCTGGTGCCAGTCTCCCTCCAAGCCCTGTTCTTCGAGGCGGGTGGCCAGCTCGGCAAGCAGCCCGCCGATGAAGGCATCGCCGCCGGCGGTGGTATCCACTGCCTCGACCGCCGGGGGCATGTGGTACAGCGCTTTGCCCACGCCAACGGCGCGGACTTCGCCGGGGCCGTCGGTGATCACCGCGAGCCTGACGCCGGAAGCGAGGCGCTCGGCGAGCCAGGCGTCGGCGGGATGGCCGGCGCGCAGGTACTCAAGTTCATCGCTCGACAGCTTGACCAAAGCGGCACGATCGATGAGTTGAGTAACCAAGGCGATGTCGGCGCTGCCGCCAGGCCAAAGGTTATGGCGCAGGTTGGCGTCGACGCTGACCAGACAGCCGGCGCGGCCTGCCATGTCGGCCAGGGCCAGCGTGGTGTCGGCGATTTCCGGCTCGGTCAGGCTGTTGCTGCAGAAGTGTACGATGGCGGGTTCGGCAAACACGCCGGCTGGCAGATGCTCGAGGCGGTAGAGCAGGTCGGCTGCCGGGGGGCGATAGAAGTCGAAGGTGCGCTCGCCATGGGCATCCCGTGAGACGAAGGCCAGAGCCGTGCGCGCCTCGTGCGTGCGTACCACACCGGAAAGGTCGACCCCGTGCGCGGCAAGCTCTGACGCAAGGAAGTCGCCAAAGTGGTCGGCCCCGAGCATGCCGAGAAAACGGCTGGGTACGCCCAGGCGGGCACAGGCTACTGCCACGTTGGCCGGGGCGCCGCCGGCATAAGGCGTGAAGGTTTCCGGGGCCTCGGTGGTCGCCTCTCCGAGGCAGCTTGAGAGCATGTCGACCAGGGCTTCGCCGAAGGCGATCACGGGCGTCATGAGGCGTTCTCCCGTGAGAGCGTGGTGCCCAGCAGGTGCTGGGCGCCGGGCACCAGCCATACCGGGTCGAGGCGGGTATTGGCCGATTCCACGCAGAGAAAACGACGGGCGGCTGCCGGTGAGGTGTCGTCGGGTAGCGTCTTGCCCGGGTGCCACACGACCGCTGAGTCGCTGCCCTGGCGGGCGATGCGCAGGCGGCGGTTGTCATCGTCGAGGATCACTTCGGCGTTGCTGTGGTAGATGCGGTCGAGTTCACCGCGCACGGCCAGTTCACCCTGCTGCTCGCGCTCGGCGAAGCCGGCCAGCTTGTCCAGGTAGCGTGCGCCGGCCAGCCCCTCGACACGACAGGCAAAGCTGTCGGAAACAGCCAGGTAGCTATGCAGGGCACCACTGAGCTTGACCGGTGTCTCGCCGACGTGTTCGGTGAGCAGTTCCACGTGAAGGCGTTGCGCGTTGGCCTGGATCACGGCGCGGGGGGCCAGTTGGCTGTGCAGACGTTCGGTGGGGGAGAGGTGCAGCTCGACGCCACCCTCGTGCTCGTCGACCGCTTCCAGTTGCCACAGCGCCTTGCGTGCCGTGCCGTGCATGGGGCCGGAGCGATCCGGGCTCTCGTCGGCGCCGCGCTCATCGGCGAACCAGGGCCAACACAGCGGGATGCCGCCGCGAATGGCCCCAGGCAGCGCCTGGGGCGTGGGCGTGACCCACAGCCAACCGCCGGGTACCAGCGCCTCTTCCCCACCGCCCATGGCTTCGGGCGTGTTAGAGAGCGGCGTGGCCTCAGATGCCGGTAAGGCCTCTTCAGCTCGCGCGGAGGTGGCCGCGGAACGATAATGAAGCACCTGGGCACCCTGCAGGCTGACGGCCAGCTCGCCCCAGGGCTCGCGAGCCAGCCACACGCGGCGGCCGGCCCACTCGGATTCGCGCTGGCCCACGGTCTCGTCGAGCAGGGTGCGCAGGCTTTGGGGAATCATTCGCTCTCCTTATCCTTGCTTCACTTCATTCCACTTCTTCGTTGCGCAGGGCCTCGGCGGCGCCCAGCAGTCCCGGCCAGGGTGCGGTGACCACGCGCACCGGGATGGTGCGGTTATAGTCGCTCATCCGGCCCTTGTCGGTGAAGGCCGCCACAAAGCGGCTCTGGGGCAGCCACTCGAGTAGTCGCGGCAGGATACCGCCGCACAGGTAGACGCCGCCCCGTGCCCCCATGGTCAGGGCGGCATCGCCGCAGACATCGCCGAGGATCTTGAGAAACCGTAGCAGGGTATCACGGGCGATGGCATCGCCGCCCGTGGCAGCCGCGGTCACCTCGGCCGGTGCCTGGTAGGCCGGGTTGACGCCCTTCAGCGAACAGTGAGCCAGATAGAGGTCGAGCAGCCCTTGGCCGCACAGGATGCGTTCCACCGAGACCCGACCGTAGCGGTTGCGGAAGTGGCGCAGCAGGTTCTGCTCGCGCTCGTCCGTGGGGGCAAAAGTGACGTGACCGCCCTCGGTGGGCAACGGAATCCAGGCCCGCCGGCCAGGGAATATACCGCCTACCCCAAGCCCGGTACCCGGGCCGATGACCAGGCAGGCGGCGTGCTCGTGCGGCGTTCCCCGCTGGACCTCGACCAGTTCGTCGGCTGCGAGGTGCGGCACGCTCAGGGCTTGGGCAGTGAAGTCGTTGATCACCTTGAACCGGTCGAGGCCGAGCGCCGCTTGCGCGTCGCGGCGTGAGAACGACCAGTGATTGTTGGTCATCGTCACGCGGTCGTCGCCGATAGGGCAGGCGAAGGCCAGGCAGGCCTCTCGCGGCGCTGTCTCGGCCTTGACCCCGACCCGGGCCAGATAGTCGCGCACGGCCTCGACCAGGCCGGGATAGTCGGCGCAGGGGAGTGCCTGGATGTCCTGGGGCGCGAACTCGCCGGGAGTGACCAGGGCGAAGCGGGCGTTGGTTCCGCCGATATCGCCGATCAGGGCCGGGCGGGTCACTGGTCCTCCTGCTCGATCTTTTCCAGTTCCCGCGACAGGACCTCGGCCTCAAAGCCGCCGAATACGCCGGCACCCAGCTCGGCGGCAGCCGCCAGGTGGCGGAAACCGCCGAACAGTTCGCGACCCATGCCGAAGTGGTAGCGCTCCAGGTTGGGCTCGATGATGCTGCGGCTGGCGAACTCGCGCGCGTCGATCATAGCGGTCAGCTCGCCGCGCTCGGCGTCCAGGCGCACCACGTCGCCGTCCCGCAGCCGCGCCAGCGGGCCGCGGTCCACCGCCTCCGGTGTGACGTGGATGGCCGCCGGCACCTTGCCCGAGGCACCGGACATGCGCCCGTCAGTGACCAGGGCTACCTTGTAGCCACGGTCCTGCAATACGCCGAGGAAAGGGGTCAGCTTGTGCAGCTCGGGCATGCCGTTGGCCTTGGGGCCCTGGAAGCGCACCACGACCACCACGTCGCGATCGAGCTCGCCGGATTCGAAGGCGGCCTTGACCTGGCTCTGATCGTCGAAGATGCGCACCGGCGCCTCCACCACGCGATGGGCCTGCTTGACCGCCGAGATCTTGATCACGCCGCGGCCGAGGTTGCCGTCGAGCACCACCAGCCCGCCGGTGGGGGCGAAGGGGTCCTCGACCGGGCGCAGGATGTCGCGGTCGAGGCTTTCGGTCGGCCCCTCGCGCCAGGTGAGCTTGCCCTCCTCGAGGAAGGGCTCCTGGGTATAGGCGGTCAGGTCGGTGCCGAACACGGTGGGGATATCCCCGTGCAGCAGCCCCGCGCCGAGCAGCTCACGGATCAGCAGGCTCATGCCGCCGGCGGCCTGGAAGTGATTCACGTCGGCGCTGCCGTTGGGGTAGATCCGCGTCAGGCTCGGGACCACCGCCGAGAGCGCGGTGAAGTCGTCCCAGTCGATGGTGACGCCCGCGGCAGCAGCCATCGCCACCAGGTGCAGCGTATGGTTGGTCGAGCCGCCCGAGGCCAGCAGGCCGACCATGGCGTTGACGATCGCGCGCTCGTCGACCTGGCGGTAGAAAGGACGATAATTGCCGCTTTGCTCGGTATTGCGCACTGCCTGTTCGGCGGCGTAGCGGGTCAACGCCTCGCGCAGTGGCGTGCCCGGGTTGACGAAGGAAGCGCCGGGCAGGTGCAGGCCCATCATTTCCATCATCAGCTGGTTGGAGTTGGCGGTGCCGTAGAAAGTGCAGGTGCCCGGGCTGTGATAGGAGCGCGATTCGGCCTCGAGCAGCTCTTCGCGGCCCACCTTTCCCTCGGCATACAGCTGGCGTACGCGGGCCTTCTCGTCGTTGGGCAGCCCGCTGGGCATGGGGCCGCCGGGTACGAAGACGGCCGGCAGGTGGCCGAAGCGGGCGGCGCCGATGAACAGTCCCGGCACGATCTTGTCGCAGATGCCCAGGTAGAGGGCGGCATCGAACATGTTGTGCGACAGTGCCACGGCGGTGGCCATGGCGATGACGTCACGCGAGAACAGCGACAGCTCCATGCCCGGCATGCCCTGGGTAACCCCGTCGCACATGGCCGGTACGCCACCGGCAAACTGGGCGGTGCTACCCATGCCGCGGGCGGCCTGCTTGAGGATCTCGGGATAGTTCTCGAACGGCCGATGGGCCGAAAGCATGTCGTTATAGGACGACACGATCCCCAGGTTGGCGCTGTTGGTCAGTTTGAGGCGGTCCTTGTCCCCGGCGTGGTCGCAGCCGGCGAAGCCGTGGGCCAGGTTGCCGCAGGAGAGCTCGCCGCGATGCACGCCATGCTGGTGCTGCGCGGCCATGTGGGCCTCGTAGAGCTTGCGGCGCTCGCGTGAACGGTCGCGAATGCGGGCGGTCACCTGCTCGACGGTGGTATTTAGTGCGGTGGGGCGAGCCATGGTAGCACCTCGCGTCGTTGGGTGAGGATGTAAGTTTACACAATTGTCTCCCATCGCATGGCAAAATTGAAGGCAGCTTGCCGAAAGTGCGTAGTTTTATTACAGCGATGGAAAAGGTTGGGTGGGTCTGGGCACAATGTAGGCGGCCGCCGGCCAGTTGTCAGGCTGGCGCTTCGGTTACCTTCCGACAGGAACACCATGTCCGAGCTGATTCTCAAGCCGCTGCCTGCCATCGAGGCGGTGGCGGCCACGCAATGGAATGCGCTGATCGGCGACGATCACCCTTTTCTACGCCACGAATTCCTGCATGCCCTGGAGGCGAGCGGGGCCGTCAGCGCCTCGACCGGCTGGGTGCCGCGCCACCTGACGCTGTGGCGTGGCGAAGCGCTGGTGGGTGTCATGCCGCACTACCACAAGTTCCATTCCTACGGCGAGTATGTGTTCGACTGGAGCTGGGCCGATGCCTGGGAAAGGGCCGGGGGGCGTTACTACCCCAAGGGGCTCGCGGCGATCCCCTTTTCCCCAGTGCCGGGGCCGCGGCTAGGACTGGCTGCCGACATCGACCCGCTGGCGGCGCGCGAGTTGCTGGCCGAAGCGTGGGAAGATCGCTCGCTGTCGAGCTGGCACCTGCTGTTTGCCGAGGATGACGACGTCGATGCCTGGCTCGCGGCGCGCCCCGATCTGCTGGTGCGTCACGGCGTGCAGTTCCAGTGGCACGATGGCGGCTACGGCGACTTCGAGGGTTTCCTTTCCTCACTCACGGCGAAGCGACGCAAGACGATCCGACGCGAGCGTCGGCGGGTCGCCGAACAGGGGCTCAGTCTGCATCGCCTGACGGGCGAGGCGATCAGCGAGCGCGACATCGAGCACTTCTTCCGCTGCTACGAGATCACCTACCTCGAGCGAGGGCGGCATGGTTATCTCAATCTCGATTTCTTTCGTCGCCTGTACCGCACGATGCCGGAGGTTCTGCTGCTGATTCAGGCGCGCCTCGACGACCAGCCGGTTGCCGCCGCGCTCTGCCTGCAGGGCAGCCGCACCCTCTATGGGCGCTACTGGGGTAGCGAGGTGTTGGCCGACTGCCTGCACTTCGAGACGTGCTACTACCAGGGTATCGAGCATTGCCTGGAGCATGGGCTGAGCTGCTTCGACCCCGGAACCCAGGGAGAGCACAAGCTGACGCGGGGTTTTGCGCCCAGGCGACTGCGCTCGCTTCACCATGTTGCCGACCCGGGGCTGCGCGACGCCGTGGCTCGCTTCTGCGACGAAGAGCGGCGCCACGTCGAGGCCTACTGTCGCTCCGCCGAGTGCGCCCTGCCGTTTCGGGCGTGAGCCGCGCCGGGGATAATGGCATAATGCCGCCCATTCCATGATGAGGACGTACAGCCGATGCTCAAGTGGCTCGCCATCGCCCTGTTCCTGCTGCTGGCGCTGCTGCAGTATCGCCTGTGGCTAGGTGACGGCGGCATTCACGAGCTTCGCGAAATACGCCAGCGCGTGGCCCTGCTCGATGACGATAACAAGCCGCTGCGCGACCGCAATGCGCGGCTGGCTGCCGAGGTGGTGGACCTCAAGACGGGGCTTGACGCCATCGAGGAGCGGGCACGCAGCGATATCGGCATGGTGCGCACCGACGAGCAGTTCTACTGGGTGCCCGGGGTGCTGATCGAGGGTGCGAAGCCGGCCGAAGCGGCGAACGCCGCGACAGGCAAGCGGCAGGGAGCGTCCGGTGATTAAGCGTAGCGGTGCCGCGCGCCTGTGGCTGGTAGTGCCTGCGGCGGGGCGTGGGCAGAGAATGGGCGCTGCATTGCCCAAGCAGTACCTTATGCTGGATGGGCGGCCGGTGATGGCGCATACCCTGGCGCGGCTGCACCGGGCCCTGCCGCAGGCCCACCTGTGCCTGTGTCTTGCCGCCGACGATCCCCACTTCGATCCCGCTTGGGTGCCTTTTGCCTATTGGCAGCGGACCCCGGGAGGCGACGAGCGGGCCGACTCGGTACGCCACGCCCTGCTCGCCGTGGCCGGCATCGCCAGCGACGACGACCTGGTGATGGTGCATGATGTGGCGCGCCCCTGCGTTGCCTTGGCGGACCTGGCGCGGCTGTATGCCGCGCTTTGCGAGGACGAGGTGGGCGGGCTGCTCGCGACCCCCGTGGCCGACACGATGAAGCGAGACGACGGCCATGGCCGCGTGGCGCGAACCGAGTCGCGACGCGGATTGTGGCACGCGCAGACGCCACAGGGGTTTCGCTATGGCCTGCTGCGTCGGGCGCTCGATGAGGCGGCGGCAAGCGGGCGGGAAGTCACCGACGAGGCGTCGGCGGTGGAGGCGCTGGGCCGCTCGCCGCGGCTGGTGCCCGGCCGACGCGACAACATCAAGATCACGCACCCGGAGGATCTGGCCCTCGCGAGCCACATCCTGTCCGCCCAGCGGGGCGAGCGTCTGTCAGGACCGGGATACCTGCCTGAGGAGACTTCCTGAATGCTGCGCATCGGCCACGGCTTTGACGTCCATCGGTTCGGCGACGGCGACCACCTCATGATCGGTGGCGTTGCCATCCCCTTCGAGCGCGGGTTCGTCGCTCACTCCGACGGTGATGTCCTGCTGCATGCCATCAGCGATGCGCTGCTCGGCGCCTGCGCCTTGGGCGACATCGGCCGCCACTTTCCCGACACCGATCCGGCCTGGGCCGGCGCCGACAGTCGTGCGTTGCTGCGTCGCGTTATCGGCCTGGTGCGCGAGGCCGGTTATCGGGTTGGTAACGTGGATGCCACGGTCATCGCCCAGGCGCCCAGGCTGGCACCTCATGTCGCCTCCATGTGCGAGCGTATCGCCGAGGATCTCGAGCTCACCCTGGATGCGGTCAACGTAAAGGCCACCACCAGCGAGCGGCTGGGCTTCACCGGACGCGGCGAAGGCATTGCCGCCGAGGCCGTGGTGTTGTTGACAAGCACGGGGGGCGCCGCGTGAGCGACCCTTCACTGGCGAGCGCCTGGCCCCGTGTCACCGAAACCGAATTCGGCCCCCCGCCTGTCGGCCACTTCCGCACCACGCCTGAAGATTTTTGGGTCGAGGAGATCCTCGGTTTCGCCCCCGAGGGGCACGGCGAGCATCTCTGGCTGTGGATCGAGAAGCGCGAACTCACGACCCTGGAAGTCGTGCGACACCTGGCACGGGCCTGTGGCGCGGCGCCGCGCGCGGTAGGCTATTCGGGGATGAAGGATCGCTTCGCGGTGACCCGGCAGTGGCTCTCCGTGCACCTGCCGGGCCAGCAGGCGCCTGACGATCTGGCCGCGCGGCTGGCCACTCTCGGCATCCGTGTGCTCGAACAGGTACGCCACCCGCGCAAGCTCAAGCGTGGCGTTCACCGGGCCAATCGTTTCTCGCTGCGTATCTCGGGACTCGTGGCAGCGGATGATCTCGAGGCGCGCTGGGCCTGGCTGCGCCAGCACGGCGCGCCCAACCTGTTCGGTCCGCAGCGCTTCGGGCCTCAGGGGCGGAACCTGGCCCGTGCCCGTGCTGTGCTGGCGCGCGGCTGGCGCAAGCGCGACGACCGCGAAGGCATGCTGCTTTCCGCGGCGCGCAGCTACCTGTTCAATGAACTCGCGGCCATGCGTCTACAGGACGGGAGCTGGCGCAAGCTGATACCGGGCGACGTGGCGATGCTCGACGGAACGGCGAGCCAATTCGCCGTGGGTGACGTCGATGCCGAACTGAATGAGCGGGCCGAGAGGCTCGACCTGCATCCTTCCGGTGTGCTCTGGGGCACGGGCTCCTCTCTCACCACCGGCGAGGCGGCATGCTACGAGCACGCCCTGGTCGAGCGCCATGCAGCGCTATGTCAAGGACTGGAACGGGCCGGCGTGAAGCTGGCCCGGCGTGCCTTGCGTATGCGCCTGGACCAGCCGCAGCTGACCCGGGAAGAGAACGCCATTTGGCTCGACTTCCGGCTGCCGCGAGGCAGCTTCGCCACGGCGGTGCTGCGCGAACTGATCGTCCATCCTACCCTGACGCTTACTGCGGAGGCCTGACCGAATGCGCCGACTCCTGCTCTCCAACGATGACGGTGTCCATGCGCCGGGCCTGCGTGCCCTGTACGAGGCGCTGGAACCCCATGCCCGGCTTCGCGTGGTGGCGCCCGACCGCGACCGTAGCGGCGCCAGCAACTCGCTCACCCTCAACCGTCCCCTGTCGCTGACCGCCCTGGACAATGGCTTTCACTGTGTCGACGGTACGCCGGCCGACTGTGTCTACCTGGGCGTGAACGCCCTCTGGGACGAACGCCCGGACCTGGTCATCGCGGGAATCAATCACGGCGGCAACCTGGGCGACGACGTGCTCTACTCCGGTACCGTGGCGGCAGCCATGGAAGGGCGCAACCTGGGCATGCCGGCCATCGCCATGTCACTGGTGGGGTCGCATCATTTCGACACCGCCGGCCGCGTGGCGGCCAGCCTGGTCGGAGCGGCCGACCAGCTCTCGCTGCCGCCGCGCAGTCTGCTCAATGTCAATGTGCCCGATTTGCCGTGGAATGAGATCCAGGGCTTCCGGGTGACCCGCATGGGGTATCGCGGCCCGGCGGAGCGGCCCATGGAAGTCCGCGACCCCCGCGGCCGTTTGCGCTACTGGATTGCGGCCGTGGGGCAGAATGCCGATGATGGGGAAGACACCGATTTTGCCGCCATCGAGGCGGGTTATGTATCGATAACACCGCTGCAGACCGATCTGACTCGACATGCGGCGCTTGATGACGTGCAGGGCTGGCTGGATGCATTCACCTGAGAAATTGCCGGAACTGTTGCGTGGCGTTGGCATGACCTCGCAGCGCACCCGTGACCGTATGGTGGCCCGTCTTGCCGAGCAGGGCATCGCCGACGAGAGGGTACTGAGCGTCATGGCTCGTGAGCCACGCCATCTCTTCCTCGACGAGGCGCTGGCCCATCGCGCCTACGAGGATACCTCGCTGCCCATCGGCCACGGTCAGACCCTGTCGCAGCCCTGGATGGTGGCGCGCATGACCGAGCTGGTCATGCAGGAGTCGCCACGCCGGGTACTGGAGATCGGCACCGGATCCGGCTACCAGACGTTGATTCTCGCCCGCCTGGTGGCGGAGCTCTGGTCTGTCGAGCGCATCAATGCCCTGCATCACCGGGCGGCCAAGCGGCTGCGCCTGCTCGAGGCGCACAACGCACGCCTGCGTCTGGCCGACGGCGGACACGGCTGGGAAGAGGCGGCGCCATTCGATGTCGTGCTGCTGACCGCTTGTGCTCACGAGTTGCCCGAGGTGCTGATTTCGCAGCTTGCCGAAGAGGGTGTGATGATCCTGCCACTGGCCGACCCCGACGGCGAGCAGTGGCTGACCCGGGTGCGCCGCGCCGGTTCTCATAATGACGTTCAACGGCTGGAGCGCGTACGCTTCGTCCCGTTGCTGCAAGGAGTGATTCGTTGAAGCGCCAATTCTCCATCTTTCTCAAGGGTGCCGGAATGGGGGCGGCCGACGCCGTGCCCGGCGTTTCGGGCGGCACCATTGCCTTCGTCACGGGCATCTACGAGGAGCTCATACATACGATCAAGCAGTTCGGCCCCAGCGCCTTGCCGGCGTGGCGGCGTGGGGGCATGGCGGGGCTCTTCACCCATCTGAATCTTGGGTTCGCCGTACCGCTTCTGCTCGGCATCGGGCTCAGTCTGGTCAGCGTGGCGCATCTGGTGGTGTGGCTCATGGACGACCATCCCCTGCTGCTCAATGGCTTCTTCTTCGGCCTGGTGGCCGCATCGGCCATCGTAGTGAGCCGTGATCCGGCCGACTGGAAACTGTGGCACGTGGTTCCCCTTGTCGTGGGATTGCTGCTGGCGCATGGGTTGCCGTCACTGATGCCCTGGGTCAACCAGCTGGGCAGCCCCACCCTGGTGCTGGTCGTCGGCGGAGCCATCGCCATCAGCGCGTTGCTGCTGCCCGGTGTCTCCGGCAGTTTCCTGCTGTTGACCATGGGGCTTTACGGCACGGTGATGCAGGGCATCCGCAGCTTCGACCTGGCACTGCTATCCACCTTCGCGGTGGGTTGCCTGATCGGCCTGTTCGGTTTTTCCCGATTGCTCTCTTGGCTGTTGCGTCACTATCGTACCGCGACCCTGCAACTGCTGATCGGCTTCATTGTCGGCTCGTTGCCGGTGCTGTGGCCCTGGCGTGAGCTGGTGCGCTACCAGCTTGGCCCCGATGGGCAAATGATTCCGCTCGACTACCGCTACCTGACGCCCGGCGATTACGCCAACCTGACCGGAGAGCCCGGTTTGATGCTCCCCGTAGTGGTGGCCATGGTGCTGGGTGCCGCCCTGGTGCTGGGGCTGGGACGCCATTCCGGAGGTGGTACGTCCGGCAAGGCAGGAAGCGGCTCTCATCAATCGCCCGACAAACAGGAGGGCCCCAATGCGTAAGGTGTTTCTCGTCTCGGCCATTGCCATGGCAATGACCGGCTGTGCCACACACCAGGAGTATGGTTCTCCTCAGGTCCGCGACCTCTCGGTGAGCCGAGAGCGTGCCACGGACAGTCACTACACCGTCGAAGAGGGCGATACCCTGTACGGCATCGCCTGGCGCCATGACATGGATTATCGCGATCTGGCCAGGCTCAACCAGATCGGTCCGCCTTACCGGATCAACCCCGGCCAGCGGCTGCGCCTGGATGATGGCGCGTCAGCACCGTCCGACCAGGACCGTTCGCGTGAGCTGGGCGAGGCGCAGGTGGCCGTTGCCACGGCCCTGGGTGGGGGCAGTGCGGCGCAATCGGGCGACAACGATTGGCTGATGCCGGACGAGGAAGCCATCGCGCGCAATCGACAGCTGGCGGCCGAGCCCCTCGAGGCGGACAACCGCACTGCTCCCAGCGACACGGCGGTAGCGGGAGCGCAGCGGGTCGCCGAGACGGTTTCTCCGTCAACGGCCCCGCAGGAGCCTGAGCCTCAGCGTGACCCCGAGCCGCAGCCCAGCACTGAAACCGAGGAAGACGCCGCTGCCGAGGCCGAGACGCAGCAACCGCCGGCGTCGGCGGACGAGCCTGAAGCGGATGCCGGCACCCAGGTGGCAGGCGCCCCGGAACGCCAACCCGATGGCGATGGTCGTACCTATACGCCGGTGGAGGAAGTGGACTGGCAATGGCCCACGGACGGAGAGGTCGTCGGCCATTTCGGTGAAGGTGGAAGCATCACCGCCGGCATTGATATCGCCGGGCAAAAGGGGCAACCTGTGAAAGCCGCCGGACCGGGTATCGTGGTTTATGCTGGCAGTGGGGTGCGCGGTTACGGCAACCTCATCCTGCTCAAGCATAACGACCAGTATCTGAGCGCCTATGCCCACAACGACACTCTCCAGGTGAAGGAGAACGATGTGGTCGACGCCGGTCAGGTGATCGCCACGATGGGCGATAGCGATGCCGAGAGCGCCAGGCTGCATTTCGAGGTGCGCAAGGATGGCCAGCCTCAGGACCCTCTGAAGTACTTGCCGGAACGATAGTCGCGTAGCGGCTAGCGGTACGGCAGCAAGGTGGTCGTTGGCACCCGGCGGGTGTCATGAGGAGTCAACAACAAATAGAACTCTGCTTGCTGCAAGCCATGCCAGAGAGAACGACATTTCAGGACGAAACCACGGGGTAGCAATCGATGAGCATGCTTGAACGGGACCTTCAGGATGTTGATCTCGAAGACGTTACCGAGGCCGAACAGGACCTCGCTGCGGATTCGAACAATTCGGCCAGCGACAGCGACGACGACACTGCCTTCGAGAAGGCACTGAGTCGCGAAGACAAGCACTACCACCACAGCCTAGACGCCACCCAGATCTATCTCAACGAAATCGGCTTCTCGCCGCTGCTGACACCCGAGGAGGAGGTCTACTACGGCCGCCTGGCTCAGAAGGGCGACCCGGCAGGTCGGGCGCGGATGATCGAGTCCAACCTGCGCCTGGTGGTCAAGATTGCGCGGCGCTACCTCAACCGGGGGCTGACACTGCTCGACCTGATCGAGGAGGGAAACCTGGGACTGATCCGGGCGGTGGAGAAGTTCGACCCCGAGCGCGGCTTCCGTTTTTCTACCTATGCCACCTGGTGGATTCGCCAGACCATTGAACGGGCGTTGATGAACCAGACCCGTACCATCCGGCTGCCGATCCACGTCGTCAAGGAGCTCAACATCTACCTGCGCGCGGCCCGCGAGCTGACCCAGAAGCTGGATCACGAGGCCACGCCGGAAGAGATTGCCGACTATCTCGACAAGCCTGTCGAGTCGGTGAAGAAGATGATGGGGCTCAACGAACGCGTCTCCTCCGTGGACTATCCGATGGGCGGCGAGAGCGACAAGCCGCTGATCGAGACCCTGGCCGACGACAACGAGCAGGGGCCCGAGTCCTCGCTGGTCGATGTCGATGTCAAGCAGCATGTCGACGAGTGGCTGGCGGAGCTGACCGAGAAACAGATGGAGGTGGTCGTGAGGCGCTTCGGCCTGCGTGGCCATGAGGCGGCCACGCTGGAGGAGGTCGGCGACGAGATCGGCCTGACCCGCGAAAGGGTGCGTCAGATTCAGGTCGAGGCGCTCAAGAAGCTGCGTCGCGTGCTCGAGAAACAGGGCCTTTCCATGGATAACATCTTCAACGAATAGCAGCAGCGGCGAAGATGATGCAGCCGACCCTCAGGTCGGCTGCATATTTTCTGCATGCTGGTGCGGTATCATTAGCTTCCTCATCATGCAGGGATGAACAAGGGAAAAGAACATATGCTTCGCCCACCTTTCGCACGACGCTTACCACGCCGCGGGCTGGCCGCTCTCGTGGGCTTCGCCATGACCGGTAGTGTCCAGGCTGCCGACCTCTGGACCATCACCCAGGACGCTCTGGCCAACGACGCCGAACTCTCCTCCACGCAGGCCGGTTTCCAGGCGACCGAGGCCGCGAGGGACGCACAGCGCGGCACCCTGTTGCCCCAGATCTCCGCTGGCGGCAACGCGGCGCATTCGCGGGTCTACAACAGCGCTGCCGGCTCGGCCGGGGCCGAGGTCCCGCCGGGTGGCGGAGGACAGCCCACTGGCGCGTTCGCCCAGGACGATACGGTCAACAGCGTGAGCTTGAGCCTGGATGCCGAGCAGGCGCTCTACGATCCGTCTCGCCGCGCCCAGCTGGAGCGCGCCGAGCGCGAGGTCGACCGCGACGCCCTGTCGGTGGACGTGGCCAGGCAGCAGCTGCTCTACAACGTGGCCAACGCCTATTTCGAGATTCTTCGGGCACACGACATTCTCAGCTCGCGCCGTGCCCAGGAGACTGCCATCAGCCGCCAGCTGGAGCAGGCCCGGGAGCGCTTCGAGGTGGGCCTGATTGCCATCACCGACGTGCACGAGGCCCAGGCCTCCTTCGATCTGGCTCGCGCCCAGCGCATCGCGGCCGAAGGCGCCATGCAGGTCAGCTTCGAGGCCCTGGAGCGGTTGACCGGTCATCGCTACGAGAGTATCGAGCCGCTGGAGGACGAGGTGCCGATTTCGCGCCCCGAACCGGCCGACCGTGAGGAGTGGGTGGCGCTGGGCATGGCCAACAGCCCAATGGTACTCATGGCCGAAGCCGGCATCGAGGTGGCGCGCAGCAGCGTCGACGTGTCTCGCGCCGGGCAGCAGCCCGTGGTGTCCGCCTTTGCCAACTATGGTTGGTCCGACAGCGACCGCACCGGAACCGACTACCAGTCGGAGAGCCAGGTCGGCCTGCGCGCCAGTCTGCCGCTCTATACCGGCGGTACGACCCAGGCGCAGATCCGCCAGAGCGGCTTTCTCCTCGAGGCCAGCCAGTACGACTTCGAGGCTCAGCGGCGCGATACCGTCCAGCAGGTACGCTCGCTCTTCACTCGGGTCAATAACGACGTGGAAACGGTGGAGGCACGACGCCAGGCGATCGTCTCCAACCAGAGTGCCCTGGAGGCGACTCGCTCGGGGTACGAGGTGGGCACGCGCAACATCGTCGATGTCCTCAACGCCGAGCGTAACCTGTTCAATGCCATCGCCGAGCATGCCGAAGCGCGTTACGATTACGTGCTGGGCCTGCTTCAGCTGCAGCAACAGGCGGGGCTGCTGGGGCCGGACTCGATCCAGGCCATCAACGACTGGCTCGCCGATGACGAGAGCGTGTCGCTGGAACTTCCCGACGAGGCCAATGACGACCCCGTCATGAACATCGGTGAGCGTCCCCAGGCGCCTTCCTGATGCGATGCTGAAGGAAGCGACGTTCTAGCGTCAGTTTGAAAGCCACCGAGAGATCGGTGGTTTTCTTCGTGATGAGCGATAAATATCCAGGCTTTCTGTCTTCAACGGAGGTTGCCATGGCCAGGCCGCTGGTCGCTGAGATTGATCTCGATGCGTTGCGTCACAACTACGCGCTGGCTCGCGAACTGGCTGCTGGCAGCCGCGCCGTGGCCGTGATCAAGGCCGATGCCTACGGCCATGGTGCCGTTGCCTGTGCTGCGGCCCTGGAAGCACTGCCCAAGGACCGGCGCCCGCCTGCCTTTGCCGTGGCCTGCCTGGAGGAGGCCGAGGCGCTGCGCAGGGGCGGCATCATGACGCCTATCGTGCTGCTCGAGGGAATTTTCGAGGCGGCCGAGCTTTCACGTGTCGAGGCGCTGGGGCTCTGGTTGGCGGTACATAGCGAATGGCAGGTGAGGGCCCTGCTGGATTATCGTCCGGCGAAGCCCATCCCCGTATGGCTCAAGGTCGATTCCGGCATGCATCGGCTGGGCTTCCCGCCCGAGCAGGCCGAGTCCATCTGGAAGCGCCTGGCCGGCGAACCGGAATGCGCCACCGACCTGCATCTGATGAGCCATTTCGCTACGGCCGAAGCAGTCGACTCCGCCTATTTCGAAAGACAGCTCGAATGCATGCGGGCGCTGTCGGATCGACTGGGAGCCCCGCTGTGCCTGGCCAACTCGCCGGCGACCCTGGCCTGGCCGCAAGCGCACGGCAACTGGGTTCGCCCCGGTGTGATGTTGTATGGCAGCGATCCGTTGGAGCGACCCAGCGAGGCCAGCCGTCGGCTCGAGCCGGTAATGACGCTGCGCTCCGAGATCATCGCCGTGCGCGACCTGGCGCTGGGGGAGCCGGTCGGTTATGGGGGCCGTTGGCGAGCACCGCGGCCGTCGCGCATCGCGGTGGTGGCTTGTGGCTACGGTGACGGCTATGATCGGCATGCCGTGGACGGCACGCCGGTGCTGGTGGCTGGGCGACGCACGATGCTTGCCGGCAAGGTCTCGATGGATATGCTGACAGTGGATATCACCGATATTCCCGAAGCCGATATCGGAACCGAGGTAGTGCTCTGGGGGAGATCTCGCCATGGTGAGGAGCTTTCGGTCGATGAGGTGGCCCGATACTGCGACACCATCAGCTATACGCTGCTGACCGGCATCCTGCCGCGAGTCCCCAGGCGCTATTCACAGCCCGCCTGAGCCTGGGCGACCCCGGCCTGAACTCGACCTGAACGGAACCCTGCATGTCCAAGCGCAACTGGCCCGCTTCCTTCGCCCATCCCCGCTTCTGGCCGGCCTGGCTGGCCATCGGTAGCATGTGGCTCGGCGCCTGGCTGCCGTGGCGGCTCAAGCTTGTCATCGGGCGGGGGCTGGGCATGCTGGCATGGTGGGCAGTGCCGCGTCGTCGTCACATCGTCGACACTAACCTGCGCCTGTGCTTTCCCGAACTCAGTGAGAGTGAACGCACCGAACTTGCCCGCAATACCTTCAAGGCCAATGGCATCGGCATCCTCGAAACCGCCACCGGTTGGTGCCGTGACCCACGCCACTTGCGCCACCGTGTTGCCTGCAAGGGCCGGCATCACCTCGAGCAAGCCCATGCCCGGGGCAAGGGCGTCCTGGTCGTCGGCATTCATTTCTCCACACTCGACCTCGGAGGGGCATTGCATTCCCTCTTCTTCCCCGCCGACGTGGTCTACCGGCCGCACAACAATCCGCTTTTCGACCGCTTCATGACCCGGGCGCGCAGCCGCATCTTCGGTGAGGCGATCGATCGTCACGACCTGCGCGGCGTAGTACGGCGGATCAAGGCGGGGCATATTGTCTGGTACTCGCCGGACCAGGACTTCGGCCGTGACGTCAGTGTCTTTGCCCCATTCTTTGGCGTCGAGGCGGCGACGATCCGGCTCACGGCCAAGATCGCACGGATAACCGGCGCGCCAGTAGTGCCGTTGATGTTTCACCGTAACCCCGACGATCGCACCTACACCATCGAGTGGCGCCCGGCGTTGGAAAACTTTCCCAGCGGCGATGAGGTGGCCGACGCCACGCGTATCAACGCCCTCATCGAGGAGGCGATACGCAAGCACCCGGAGCAGTACCTGTGGCTACATCGACGCTTCAAGACACGGCCGGCGGGCGAGACGGGTTTCTATTGAAGCCGGCTTTCATGGCAGCGCATCTCGGGATACAAGGCGTAACGGACGGCGACTTGACGCTTCGGTCAGCTTACGCAAGGCTGAAAGGCACCTGTTAGGGAAAACCGCGCCGAAGGAACATGGCGCCTAGACAGCCAAGGAGGTCTGTTATGCTCGGCAATGCAATGCTGTTCCTGATTATCGCCATCATTGCGGGGGTGCTCGGCTTCTCCGGTATCGCGGGTGCTGCGACCACCATTGCCCAAATCCTGTTTTTCCTCTTCATCGTCTTGTTTATCGTCTCCCTGGTCACCGGAAGGCGACCGTAACGGGACGTTGTGCGCGGATCCGAATTCCTGCCACTCAGAATGCACGAGGCCTCGCCATTGCGAGGCCTCGTCGGTTTGACGCAGCGTGTGCGACCTGACCGTCAGGCGTCGATCCGCTTGTACTTCATGCGATGCGGCGTATCGTTGCCGACCCGCTTGCGGTGGTCCGCCTCGTAGTCGGTATAGTTGCCTTCGAAGAACTCCACGTGGGAATCGCCCTCGAACGCCAGGATGTGCGTGGCGATGCGGTCGAGGAACCAGCGGTCGTGGGATATCACCAGGGCGCAGCCGGGGAAGGCGAGCAGTGCCTCTTCCAGGGCACGCAGGGTCTCGATATCGAGGTCGTTCGACGGCTCGTCGAGCAGCAGCACGTTGGCGCCCTGTTTCAGGGTCTGGGCCAGCTGCAGGCGGCCACGCTCACCGCCGGAAAGATCCTTGAGGAACTTCTGCTGGTCGTTGCCCTTGAAGTTGAAGCGACCCACGTAGGCGCGCGAGGAAACCTCGTAGCCATTTATGTTGAGAATGTCCTGGCCGTCGGAAACCGCTTCCCACACCGTCTGCTTGTCGTCCAGCGCGTCGCGTAGCTGCTCGACGTATGCAATCTCGACGGTGTCGCCGATCACCACTTCGCCGCTGTCGGGCTGCTCTTGGCCTGCGATCAGCTTGAACAGGGTGGACTTGCCGGCGCCGTTGCCGCCGATGATGCCGACGATGGCCCCCTTGGGCACGTTGAAGGAGAGATCTTCGTAGAGCAGCTTGTCCTCGAAGCGCTTGGACACCCCATGAAACTCGATCACTTTGTCGCCCAGGCGCGGGCCGGGCGGAATGTAGATCTCGTTGGTCTCGTTGCGCTTCTGGAAGTCGCCCGACTGCATCTCCTCGAAGCGGTTGAGGCGCGCCTTGCTCTTGGCCTGGCGACCCTTGGCGTTGCTGCGCACCCACTCCAGCTCGTGCTTGATCGCCTTCTGTCGCGAGGCCTCCTGCTTGGCCTCCTGCTCCAGGCGCTTCTCCTTCGATTCGAGCCACTGCGAGTAGTTGCCCTCGAAGGGGATGCCGTGGCCGCGGTCGAGTTCGAGGATCCAGCCGGCCACGTTGTCCAGGAAGTAGCGGTCGTGGGTGATGGCGACCACGGTACCGCTGTAGTCGTGCAGGAAACGCTCCAGCCAGGCGACCGATTCGGCGTCCAGGTGGTTGGTGGGCTCGTCGAGCAGCAGCATGTCGGGATTGGAGAGCAGCAGGCGGCACAGTGCCACGCGACGCCGCTCGCCGCCCGATAGATGGCCCACCCTGGCGTCCCAGGGTGGCAGGCGCAGCGCCTCGGCGGCCACTTCGAGCTTGCGCTCCAGGTTATGGGCGTCGGCGGCCTCGATGATGTTCTCCAGGCGCGCCTGCTCGGCGGCCAGGGCGTCAAAGTCGGCATCCGGCTCGGCGTAGGCGGCATACACGGCGTCGAGCTTGGCCTGGGCCTCCTTGATCTCGCCCAGCGCCTCTTCCACGGTTTCGCGTACGTTCTTGTCGTCGTCGAGCTCGGGTTCCTGGGGCAGGTAGCCGATGTTGATGCCGGGCATCGGGCGTGCTTCGCCCTCGTACTCCTTGTCCACCCCGGCCATGATGCGCAGCAGGGTCGACTTACCGGCACCATTGAGGCCCAGCACGCCGATCTTGGCGCCCGGGAAGAAGGACAGCGAGATGTCCTTGAGAATCTGTTTCTTGGGCGGAACGACCTTGCCCACGCGATTCATGGTGAAGACGTATTGCGCCATGGAATTCCACTGGGGTTGAGGGTTTTGATGGCCACGATGATAGTGGCCGTTCAGGGCAAAGGCCAGTGCCGCCGTTCGGCGTCTTTCGGGTGGGGAACGCAAGGGCGGTGGCGGGACAGCGCTTGGCGAGGCACCCGGAGATGCCTCGCTGGCGAGACGGTTACTCCTCTTCTTCCTCGTCGAGCAGCATCCAGTCGTCTTCGATGGCGCGCTGCAGGCGTCGCTCTTCCAGCAGGGCCTCGACGCGACGTCGAGCGCGCAGGGTATCGGCGCGGCTGGAGGCGCGGGGGCGAACGTATTCGTCGTCGTTCACCGCTTCGAGGAATTCGTCGTCGTCGTGAGAGTCGCTGACAAGGGGTTCATGGCTCATGCGAAATCCTCCCATGGCCCGGTGTCGACCGCTCGGCGATCGACGTATCGTACATTCGCTTCGCGTCCGAAGCGACGGACCTGAAGCGCCATCGGTGCCAACGATCGGCACCTGACGGCTATATATATCCCCAATGAGCCGAGAGCAAGCGGTATGCTAAATTTTTTTCGCGTTGCGGGGAGGGTTCAGGAGAGGCCGTGCGCGATCTTGAGTCGCTCGAGTTCTCTCTGTGCCTCGACGCGTTCCGTCACGTCCTTCTGTACGCCGATGAAGTAGGTCAGCTTGTCGTCGTCGTCGTACAGCGGGGTGATCGACAGTTCGTTCCAGAACAGGGTGCCGTCCTTGCGGTAATTGCGCAGCACTTCGCGGCACGGGCGGCCTTCGCTGAGAGCCTTGCGGATCTTGGCGAGCGCCGGCTGCTCGTGATCGCCGTTCTGCAGGAAACGGCAATCCTGATAGAGAATCTCGTCGGCGCTATAGCCGGTGAGCCGCTCGAAGCCCTGGTTGACGTAGATGAGGATATTCTCGTCACCCTCCTGCTCGGCGACAACGATGCCGTCTTCCGAGGCATTCACAATGCGTTCGAGCAGTTCCGGGCTGATCAAAGGGGTGCGTTTCATTCAGGCATTCCTGGCTGGGGCTCGGCGTAACCAAAAGTCACTATGCTACATGATGGCCAGCCTGCGCCACGTTGACAACGACGGTGAGCCTATTGCTCGACTTCGGGCAAGCGTGCGGCCGAGGCGGCAGCGGCAAGCGCCATCACGGCCAGCGACACCAGCAGCCAGTCGGTGCCCAGCCACTGGGCCAGAAGCCCGGTCGCCCCGCCCACCAGCAGCAGCATCCCGCCGGTGATGGTATTCGATAGCGCCACGTAGAGTGCTCGCCGGTCCTGGCCCGCCATGTCGACCAGGTAGGTCTTGCGACCCAGGCGCACCCCGGCATGGACGATGACCAGCAGGGCATAGACGACGGCGTAGGGCCATACCGTCGCGGTCCATGCGCCCGGTAGCCAGGCGATGGCGGCGCCGAGCAGGCAGCAGGCGGCGGCACCCAGGCCAGTATCGCGCAGGACGGTGCGGCTGGAAGCATCGGAGCGCTTGCCCCACACAGGACTCGCCACCATTCCCGCGAGCCCGGATACCACGATCAGCACGCCCAGGCCGCCCAGCTCGGCGCCGCTCTGCTGCTGGCCGAGCAGGGCCACGTAGGGCAGGGCCAGGGCGCTTGCCAGCAGTAGCGAACGCGACAAGTTGAAATGCAGGAAGGGGCGATCGTCACGCAGCAGGCGAAACCCCAGCCTGATGCTGCTCCATGCATTCTCGCCACCCTCAACGGCTCCTGGTTGTTCGCTTATGCGCGCCGCACACAGGGCATTGATCGCCCAGCCCAGTGCAGCGGTTCCCAGCAACACCGCGAGCGCCAGTTCGCCGGGACGGTCTTCGAACACCATCAGCACGCCGCCGGCCGCCAGGGTGACAGCACCGGCCACGCTGGCGCTCCAGCCCATCAGGTTGCCACGGCGACGCTTGGCAATGGTCTTGCCCAGAACGTCCTTGGTGGCGATGGAGGAGAGGCCACGGGCCAGCGCCAGGGTTGCCAGGGTGGTCAGCACCAGGGCGCCGCCTACGTCGCCCTCCCCGAACAGGGCGAGCAGCGCCAGGATCGCGGCCGCCGCCGCCTGGAGACAGCCGCCCGTTACCCACACCCACTTGCGCTGCGGCTTGAGGCGAATGAAGCCGGCGACGAAAAGCTGCGGCAATAGCGCGCCCGACTCGCGCAGCGGTACCAGCAAACCGACCATCCATAGCGGGGCACCGATTACGCCGAGCAGCCAGGGCAGTACCAGGCGGGCGCTTGCCAGTTCATCGGCCAATTTATTGCCCAGTGCCGCGAAGAGATGCAGGAAGAAGTTGCGCGGCTGCTCATGGCACGCCTCGTCGGAGATGTCCCGGCACATACGGCTGACTTCGTCGCCGGTCAGCCATTCGTACAGGCGTGATTGACTGATCTCGCGTTCGGCCATCAGGCCCCCCTGGCTGCTATCATCATGGATTCCATTGTTGCGACAGGGTGACCCCATGTCACGTATCCGCATTCATTACTGCACCCAATGCCAGTGGTTGCTGCGCAGCGCCTGGCTCGCCCAGGAACTGCTGTCGACCTTCGGCGAGGCACTCGAGGAGGTGGCCCTGGTACCCTCTCACGGCGGTTACTTTGAAATCTTCTACGACGACGAATCGCTATGGGAACGCAAGCGTGACGGCGGCTTTCCCGACAGCAAGCAGCTAAAGCAGCGGGTACGCGACCAACTCGCACCCGGGCGCGACCTGGGGCATATCGATCGATGAGGGCTGGGGCAACGAGTGCAGACGCGCCGAGCCAGGACCGCCAGGCGATCCTCTTCGGCCTGGGGGCGGTGGCGCTGTGGTCCACCGTGGCCACTGCGTTCAAGGTGGCGCTGACCTACATGTCGCCGCTCGAGCTGATGTGGCTGGCCTCCTTGGTCTCTTGGCTGCTGATGGGCGTGCTGGTGGTTCGCCAGGGCCTGCTCGGCGAGGCTTTGCAACGTGGCTGGCGCACCGCCGCCTGGGCCGGGTTGATGAATCCGGTGGCGTACTACCTGGTGCTGTTCGGCGCCTACGACCGCCTGCCCGGGCAGGAAGCCATGGCCCTCAACTATACCTGGGCGCTGGCGATGGCCTTCCTCGCGGTGCCTATCCTGGGCCAGCGCCTGACGCGCATCGACGTGCTGGCAGGTTTGATCGCCTACGCCGGGGTGTGGGTGATCGCCACGCGCGGCCAGGTATTCGACGTCGCGTTCGCCAACCCTCTCGGGGTGGGGATGGCGCTTGCGTCTACCCTGCTGTGGGCACTCTACTGGCTGCTCAATGTACGGGATCGGCGCCCACCGCTGGTGGCCCAGTGGCAGAACTTCGGTGTGGGGCTGCCTGTGCTCACGCTGTTGATGCTGCTTGGGCCCGGCTTCACCTGGCCGGGCTGGGCGGCTCTGGGTGCCGGCGTTTACGTCGGCCTGTTCGAGATGGGCATTGCCTTCGTGCTGTGGCAGCTGGCCATGCATCGGGTGTCGCGCACGGCCCGGGTTTCCAACCTGATCTTCCTGTCGCCGCCGGTGTCGCTGCTGCTGCTTCACCTGGTGGTCGGCGAGCCGATCCAGATCTCCACCCTGGTCGGGCTGGTGCTGATCCTCGGCGGGCTGGGGTTGCAGCAGAGGCAGAAGAGCCCGGCTGCGGATCAGTCGTGAGTCCGCTCGGCTATTCGAGCGCGACTGCTTTCCAGCAATGGCTCAAGCTCGGGCCAGACGTTATCGAGGATGATTGGCTGGGCGTCGCGGGTCGGGTGGATGCCGTCGTCCTGCATCATGCCTTCCTCGAGAGCCACGCCTTCGAGCAGGAACGGCACCAACGGCGTATCGTAGGTGTCGGCCAGGCGATCGAAGACAGCGGTGAAGGCCCGGCGATAGGCTTGCCCGTAGTTGGGCGGGATATCGATGCCGAGCAGAAGGATCTCGGCACCGGCGGCCTGGCTGGTCTCGATCATGTCGGCCAGGTTGGCTTCGAGCTGGTTGGGGGGCAGGCCGCGCAGACCGTCGTTGCCGCCCAGCTCGAGCAGAACGATGTCCGGGGCGTGCTGTCGGATTAGCTCGGGGAGCCGGCTGGCGCCGCCACTGCTCGTCTCGCCGCTGATGCTGGCGTTGACCACGCGTGCGCGGCCATCGAGTCGCTCTTCCAGCAGGGTGACCCAGCCGGCATCCTCTTCAAGGCCATAGGCGGTGCTCAGGCTGTCGCCCAGGATCAATACCAGCGGTCGCTCGGCAGCGAGCGCTGCCGTTGACAGCAGAACGAGCAGTAGCGCTCCGGCCGGCCCGGCGCAACGGGAACGCCACCGGGCCAGCCGGGCAGGAAACATGCATACCAAACCAACGGGGAAACCTATCGCCATGACCGACTCCTCGACTCAAGATGCTAGAACGCCTGCCACCGCCTCCGGGCGCAACGTCAGCCCGATTCTACACGCCCGGCAGCTGAGCAAGCAGGTGGTGAGCGGAGAGCGGCGGCTCACCATTCTGAGTGGTCTGGAGCTCGAAGTGTTCCCCGGGGAGAGCGTGGCGATCCTGGGGCAGAGCGGTGCCGGCAAGTCGACACTGCTCGGTTTGCTGGCCGGGCTAGACGAACCCAGCGGCGGTGAGCTGGCCCTGTTCGGCGAATCGCTGGGCAAGCTCGACGAGGATGGTCGCGCCCGGCTGCGGGCTGGCCGTGTCGGCTTCGTGTTTCAGAATTTCCAGCTGCTGCCGACCATGACCGCGCTGGAAAACGTGCTGCTGCCGCTTGAACTCTCGCCGGTGCCCGACGCGTCGAGGCGCGCGCGCGACTGGCTGGCCCGAGTCGGGCTCGGCGAGCGCCTGGAGCACTTGCCCAAGCAGCTTTCGGGTGGCGAGCAACAGCGGGTGGCGCTGGCGCGTGCCTTCGTTACCGGCGCCGAGCTGGTGTTTGCCGACGAGCCTACCGGCAACCTGGATCAGGCCACCGGGGGGCGTATCATCGAGCTGCTGTTCCAGCTCAATCGCGAAGCCGGCACCACCTTGGTGCTGGTGACCCACGATCACGCCCTGGCGGCACGCTGCGACCGCTGCCTGCGCCTGGAGGAGGGGCAGTTGGTCGAGCTGGTACGCGACGAGGTGAATGCATGAGTCGCTCGACGTCCCGTTCGGCCGTCGCCAACCTGCTGAGGCTCTCGGGGCGTGGGCTGTTGCGTGACCTTCGTGCCAGCGACGTGCGTGCCCTTTTCGTCGCCTTGGCGCTGGCGGTCGCCGCCTCCACCATGATCGGCTTTTTTCTCGACCGCCTCGACCGGGGGCTGACCCGGCAGGCCGGGCAGCTGCTAGGCGGCGACCTGGTCATCGAACAGGGTCGCCCCTTCGACGACGAGTTGCGCCGTACTTTGGAGGAGGCCGGGTTGACGCTGAGCGACCAGGTCGACCTTGTCACCATGGTCAGCCTCGGCGATGCCTTCCAGCCGGCGAGCCTCAAGGCGGTCGACAGCGTATACCCCCACTACGGCCAGCTCCATGTCGACCGTGGTGAGGGCACCGAGACCGTGGCCGACGGCCCCGCTCCGGGTGAGGCCTGGCTGGCGCCGCGCCTGGCACTGCTGCTCGAGGCCGAATTGGGCGACCGCATTCAGGTCGGTGAGGGCGAGCTCACCGTGACCGGCCTGATCGAGCGCGAGCCGGATCAATCTGCCGGTTTCGGTAATTTCAACCCGCGCTTGATGCTGCACGTCGACGACCTCGACGCCACCGGCCTGGTGCAGCCTGGGGCACGGGTGGAGTTCGAGCTGCTCGCCGCCGGACCGCCTCAGGCCCTGGAGCAGCTGGCTCCGCTGCTCCAGCGGCTGCGTCGTGATGGCGTCGAGGTGCGCGACGTCAGGCACGACCGCCCGGGGCTGGGAAACGCCCTGGAGCGAGCCGAGAAATACCTCAGCCTGGCCGGGCTCGCGGCCGTGCTGCTGGCCGGCGTGGCAGTGGCCATGGCCACGCGGCGCTACGTCGAGCGCCATCTCGACACGGCAGCCCTGCTGCGCTGCTTCGGTGCCACCCAACGCGACCTCACCGGGTTGTTCTCGCTTCAACTGCTGTGGCTGGCGTTGGCGGCGTCGAGCCTGGGAGCGCTCCTGGGCCTGGCCGGCCAGGCCGCGCTGCTGTCGCTGCTGACGACCTTTCTGCCGCTTAGCCTGCCACCGCCGGGCTGGCTGCCGCTATGGCTGGGCGTCCTCACGGCGTTGGCGGTGCTGGTCGGTTTCGCCGGCCCGACGCTGCTGCGCCTCAAGCGCGTCAGTGCGCTCAAGGTGCTGCGCCGGGAGCTCGACCCCTTGCCGGCCTCGGCCTGGCTGGTGGTGCTGGTGGCCAGCCTGGTCTTCGGCGGCCTGCTCTGGCTCTACTCAGGGGACTTTGCACTGGCGGCATCGTTGCTGGTCGGTGGCCTCGCCATGCTGGTGGTGCTCTGGGGGCTGGGTTCGCTGCTGCTCGGTCTGGTACTGCGCGTGGCGGCACGCCTGCCCCAAGGCAATGGCCGGCAAAACGAGCTCTCTCAGGCCCTACGCCTGGGTGGGCGCCAGTTGGCCCGGCGCCGCAGCGCCAGCCTGGGTCAGTTACTGGCCTTTGCGGTGACGTTCTTCGCCATGGCGATGATCGCCCTGGTGCGTGGCGACCTTCTTTCCACCTGGCAGGCACAGCTGCCCGAGGACACCCCCAACTATTTCGCCATCAACATCCAGCCAGGGGAGCGCGACGCCTTCATCGAGGCCCTCGAGGCCAATGCCGAGGACCGTACGGCGCTCTATCCCATGGTGCGCGGTCGTCTGACGGCGATTAACGGCGAGCCCGCCCGGGAGGCCGTGCCGCTGGAGTCGCGCGGCGATGGCTCGCTGCGGCGCGAGCTCAACCTCACCTGGCAGGCCGAGCTGCCGGAAGGCAACCGGTTGGTGGCCGGGCGCTGGTTCGACGAGTTGGAGGCCGAGGGGCAGGCCGGCTGGCTGGGGGCCGTGGAGGCCGAGCCCCTTGATGCCGCAGTGCCGATCTCGCTGGAGGATGGCCTGGCCGAGCGTCTCGGGCTCTCACTGGGCGACCGCTTGACCTTTACCATCGGGGGCGAGGAGATCGTCGGCGAGGTAGCGAGCCTGCGCAACCTGGACTGGGACAGCTTCCGCCCCAACTTCTTCGTCATCTTCCCGCCGGAGGTGCTGGAGCGCTTCGGCCACAGCTACATCACCGCCTTCCATCTCGATGCCGGCCAGGGCGAGACACTGCGTTACCTGGTGCGCCACTTCCCGGGGGTCTCGCTGCTCAACGTCGACGCGATCCTGGCCCAGGTGCGAGACGTCGTCACCCAGGTAACCCGGGCGGTGGAGCTGGTGCTCGCCTTCGTGCTGCTGGCAGGCGTGAGCGTGCTCTATGCGGCGCTGACCGCAAGCCGACCGGCTCGCGCACACGAGAGCGGCCTGCTGCGCGTGTTCGGTGCCGGCGGAGGGCTCATCTCTCGCGTGCAGGGCGCCGAGTTCGCGATTCTCGGCCTGGCCAGCGGACTCATGGGGGCGCTGCTGGCGGAGCTTGCCACCGCCGGCATCTACATTGTCTGGCTTGACCTGCCGCCACGGCTACATCCCTGGCTATGGCTGGCGTTGCCGTTCGGCGGCGCACTGCTGATCGGCGCGATCGGCCATGCACTGTCGCGCGGGCTGCGGCGTCAGGCACCGGCGGCGAGTCTGGGGCTGCTGGGAGAGGCCTGATCGCTGCCGCGGCGCTGGCCTTGCGTTGAACAGCCATTGGCCAGCGCCACCCGGCAAGACGGGGCAAAAGTGCCGATGCGGTTACACTGTGTAAGCGTGGCGCTGGCTGACAACGCCATCTTTCTTTCACAGCTCCTATGAGGTGGGTCGATGCCTGCTTTCCGACGGTTACCGATGCGCCAGGGCCTGACTCTGGCTCTTGTCACGTTCCTGGGCGCATCGGGTACGGCCTTTGCCGACGCCGAGCGGCTCGAGGCCGACCTGCGAGCGCTATTCGGCGCGGGCGGCAAGCTTACGCTGGGCGAGGTTTCGAGCGGCATGTTGCGCTCCCGGTCGATTGCCGAGGACATCGTCTTCGAGGCCCAGGAGGGTGAGCGCCTGCTCATCGACCGTTACATCGTCAGCGGCGATTACGACGCACCCGACGAGGTTACCTTGGAAGGCATACGCATCGAGGACAGTCTTACCGAGTTGACCATGATGAGCGTCGATCGACTCGTGCTGGGCGAGCCCTCGCGGGCGGTTTTCCCGCTGCACGCCGGGCTGGCTGCCGAAGAGGAGGTATACATCGGTAGTCTTGCCATTGACGGCATCGTGATGGAGCTCGCCTCGGAGCTGGCCGAGGAGCTCTTCTTCGACACCCCAATGCAACAAGGCCGGGGACGCATGACCATCGAGCGGGTGCGTGGCGAGTCGCTGACCCACAATGCCATTGGCATGCTCGAGATCAGCGGCGTAGACGGAGCGGCAGAAGACCTGGATGAGTTCGGCGCGGGCTCCTTTACCCTGGCTTCGCTGCGCCTCGAAGGGCTGACCGGCATCGATGGCGAAGGCGAGGAGAGGCTGGCGTCGCTGGTGCTGCGTGACATGGCGGTGGAGGCCCGCGAGCTGGTGGGTAGCCTGGCGCTTCTCGATATGGACGGAGATTTCAGCGACGGCAAGGGCGGCGTGCGCCTCGAAGGACTGCAGCTCGACCTGGCGCGCATGATCGCGCTTGCGCCGGAGGAGGAGCGGACACAATTGCGCATGGCGAGTAACGTGCTGACCGACGGCAGCGGCGAGCTGAGGCTCGATGCCGCCTTCCTCGGCAATTGGAAGGAGAAGGGCGATCACCATGTGCTGGTCAGCGACAGCCAAGTGGACATCAGCGAGGCGTTGCTCATGGGATTCGATGTCAACTTGCCGGTGCGGCTACCAGCGGGAGTTGCACCTGCCGAAGCCTTTGCCGATGCGGAGTGGCTGGAGGCCGCCACGCTCCTGGGCGGCGATCTGCACTTGAGTCTGTCCGACCAGGGCCTCTTCTCTCGCCTGGCTATCCTGGGCGCAGCCACGCAGGGCGTGACCGAGGCGCAGTACGTCGAGCAGGCACGCACCCAAGCGCAGGGACTCGGCATGATGTTCGGCCCTGAAGCGCAGGCGGTTCTGCTGGGTCTGGTGGAACTGCTGGAAGGCAGCGCCGAACGGCTTGAGGTCCGGGCCACCCTGCCGTCGGAGAGTACCTTGGCCACGTACCAGGACGACCCGCTGGGATTACCCAGCAAACTGGCCCTCAAGGTCGAGACCCGCTGAGCCCGCGTAGGCTATGCCGCCAGCCTCTGGGTGCTGTTTCCTAAACCCGGCATGAGAAATTCTGCATCCACCCATGACGGCCTTTCATGTGAAAGCCGTCATGGGCTGGGGTATCATGGCGCATCCTGATTTCCCCGTGATGCGAGGTTTCCCGCCGATGTTCAGCCGTGACATGACGATTGCCGGTTTCGATGACGCCCTGTTCGATGCGATGCAGAAAGAGGTCGCTCGGCAGGAGGCGCACATCGAGCTGATCGCTTCCGAGAACTATGCCAGCCCTCGCGTTCTCGAAGCCCAGGGCAGCCAACTGACCAACAAGTACGCGGAAGGCTATCCCGGCAAGCGTTACTACGGCGGCTGCGAATACGTCGATATCGTCGAGCAGCTGGCCATCGATTACGCCAAGCAGCTGTTCGATGCCAGCTACGCCAACGTTCAGCCACACTCCGGCTCCCAAGCCAATAGCGCCGTGTTCCAGGCGCTGGTCAAGCCGGGCGATACGGTGCTGGGCATGAGTCTCGACGCCGGCGGGCACCTCACTCACGGCGCCAAGCCCAACTTCTCCGGCAAGCACTACCATGCCGTGCAGTACGGCATCGGCGAAAACGGCCGCATCGACTACGACGAAGTGGCCCGGCTCGCCCGTGAGCACAAGCCGAAAATGATCATCGCCGGTTTCTCGGCCTATTCTCAGATCATCGACTGGGCCAAGTTCCGCGAAATCGCCGACGAGGTGGGCGCCTACCTGCTGGTCGACATGGCGCACATTGCCGGCCTGGTAGCCGCCGGCGCCTATCCCAGCCCGCTGCCGCATGCCCACGTGGTCACCACCACGACCCACAAGACACTGCGCGGTCCGCGCGGCGGCCTGATTCTCTCTGCCGAGGGCGACACCGAGGTCGAGAAGAAGCTGCAGTCCGCTGTCTTCCCCGGCGGCCAGGGCGGCCCGCTGGAGCATGTCATTGCCGCCAAGGCGGTGTGCTTCAAGGAGGCCATGGCGCCCGAGTTCAAGAGCTACCAGCAGCAGGTGGTGAAGAATGCCCAGACCATGGCCGGCGTGTTCATTGAACGCGGCTACGAAGTCGTCTCGGGCGGTACCGAGGATCACCTGTTCCTGCTCTCGCTGATCAAGCAGGGCCTGACCGGCAAGGATGCAGATGCCGCCCTGGGTCGTGCCCACATCACCGTCAATAAGAACGCCGTGCCCGGCGATCCGCAGAGCCCGTTCGTCACCTCCGGCCTGCGCATCGGCACCCCGGCGGTGACCACCCGTGGCTTTGGTGAAGGCGAATGCCGCGAGCTGGCCGGCTGGATCTGCGACATCCTCGATACCATGGCCAAGGGCGCGGATACCGCCGCCATCGAGGCCGAGGTGAAGGGTAAGGTCGAAACCGTCTGCGCGCGCTTCCCGGTCTATCGCTGAGTCCGGGAACTGCTAGGTTCCAGTCGGGCCTGCCAGCGCCCCGCACCGTCGATGACGGCGCGGGGCGCTGGCTTTAGAGGTGGGTGATTCTTCGCTTCGAAGCCGAGCAGGGCCCAGCCTATTTCTCCTGTTGGACAACGCATCCACCGCTATTTCTTCGAGTTTCAAGGCATCTGGTGATTATTCTAAAAAGATATATAGTTAGAACTTTAAAAGCGGTAGACTGCCCCCCATTTACAGGTAACGACGCCCAGGGAGGTCATATCCGTGTCCAAGCCCATCGTGACCCATTTCTTCGACGAGCCGACCCATACCTTCAGCTACGTGGTACGGGATCCCGACAGCCGCGCCTGTGCGATCATCGACTCGGTGCTTGACTTCGACTACGCCGCGGGACGCACCGATACACGCTCGGCGGAGGCAATCGCCGCCTTCGTCCAGCGCGAAGGGCTGAGCGTAGAGTGGATTCTCGAAACCCATGTTCACGCCGATCATCTCTCCGCGGCGCCCTTCCTGCATGATGAGCTGGGCGGGATGACCGGCATCGGTGCCCGTATCGTCGAGGTACAGGAGATCTTCGGCAAGGCGTTTAACGCCGGCACCGAATTTGCCCGCGACGGCAGCCAGTTCGACCGTCTCTTCGACGAGGGGGACACCTTCGCCATCGGCAACCTCGAGGGATACGTAATGCATACCCCGGGACACACCCCGGCCTGCCTGACCTACGTGATTGGCGAAGCCGCCTTCGTCGGCGACACTTTATTCATGCCCGACTACGGGACTGCCCGCTGCGACTTCCCCGGCGGAGATGCCCGCACGTTGTATCGTTCCATCCACAAGGTGTTGGCGTTGCCGGATGAAACACGACTCTTCCTGTGCCACGACTACAAGGCGCCGGAGCGCGAGGAGTACCAGCACGAAACCAGCGTAGCCGAACAGCGCATCCGAAACGTCCACGTCAATGAAGGGATCGGCGAGGATGAGTTCGTCAAGATGCGCAACGAACGCGACGCTACCCTCGACATGCCGCGACTGATCCTTCCCTCGGTGCAGGTCAACATGCGTGCCGGCCACCTGCCGCCTCCCGAGGACAACGGTCAGGTCTACCTCAAGGTACCAATCAATCGCTTCTGACGTAGTCAATGTGCGACGTGGCATGGCGTGAGCGAGAATCGTGGAGGTAAACGTGGACTGGAACTCTGCCCTGCAAGGCCTGGTTGGAGGTGTACTCATTGGATTGTCAGCCGTCTGGCTGATGGCGACGCTGGGCCGGATCGCCGGTATCAGCGGTATCGTCGGTAGCCTGGTGACGACCTTGCCCAAGGGCGACAGTGCCTGGCGCGTGGCCTTCGTGCTGGGTCTGGTCAGCGGCCCGCTGCTGCTCATGGCGCGGGGTGGCGGCCTCGGCAACGTAGCCGGCGTACCGGGAGCGGTAGTCGGCGAGCCCGCTGGCGGCGTCTGGCTAATGCTCGTGGCTGGCTTGTTGGTCGGGGTCGGAACCGGTCTGGGCAGCGGTTGCACCAGCGGCCACGGTGTCTGCGGCCTGGCGAGACTCTCGCCCCGCTCGATGGTGGCCACGGTCACTTTTCTGGTAACGGCGATCGTCACCGTCTACATGGTTCGCCACGTGTTCGGAGGTGGAGCATGAAGACCTTCATGGGCTATATCGCCGGGCTGCTGTTCGGCCTGGGTCTAGCGCTTGCCGGAATGACCGATCCGGCCCGCGTGCTGGGCTTTCTCGATTTGTTCGGCGCCTGGGACCCGACCCTGATGTTTGTCCTGGGAGGGGCGGTCGTGACGACTTTCATCGGCTACCCCATCGTGTTTCGCCGCGAGCGGCCGATGCTGAGCGAGACCTTTCAGTTGCCGACCCGTCAGGATCTGGATGGTCGCCTGATCGGGGGTGCCGCGTTGTTCGGCATCGGCTGGGGGCTTTCCGGCTACTGCCCGGGGCCGGCCATCGCTTCGATCGCGGGATTGACTGCACCGCTTTTCGCCATGCTGTTGGCCATGGTGGCTGGCTGGTTCGTGGCCAGGAGGGTTTCGGCTCGCGGCTGAACTTCCGCCATGCCCCAGCGCCTAGCGAAGGGTAGCGTCTACACTCAGGGCGCCTCGCCGCCCATCATTTCCGTCAGGCGCGGTTCGCTCGGCATCCCATCCACACGCTGGAGCCGGCCCTCAAGCTGGAACAGCGTAGAGGGGGTGGCGTAGAAACCCAGTTCATCGAACAGTTGGTTGTTGCGATAGACCTGGTCTTCTATGTCGCGTGGCTGGGCCGATGGGGCGATGCCGTCACCGCTGCTATGGGTATGCAGGGCGGCTTCGGGGTCGTCGGCGCCCAGCAGGGCGGCCGCCTTTGCCGGACTGTCGGGCTGCAAGACCCCTACCATGACATGGCGCAGCTGGACTTTCCCGGCCTCCACCCAGGGGCGCGCGACTTCCCAGAATTGGTGACAGTAGGGGCAGTTGGGATCGGTGAAGGTGTAGATCACGCGATCCGCGTCGGCGCTGCCGTCGGCAATCCAATGGCTCTCCTCGAGACGTTGCCAGAGTTCGTTCTCCTGGGGGGCACGAACCCACTCGTCCAGCGGGGCTTCTGAAAGGTCGTTGCCTTCGGCATCGACCAGCGTGCCGACGATGGCGTGTTCGCCGTCAGCTGTCACGAACACTGTCATCTCCTGCCCCTGATGGCTGGCGGCGTAGCCCCTGAGGCTTCCCGGAGCAATAAACTGGGCATGGATCTCGAGCCCATCGGCGACCAGCGCGCGGATGGGTGCCGGCCACTCTTCGGCATGCGACAACGGGGCGAAGACACAGGCGGCGAGGGTGGCACAGCGCAGCGCATAGCGAAGTAGCATGCACGGTTTCCTTGTGGGATGGCGAAGCGGCCCGGCCTCGGTGGCCTGACGGATCGGTTCGCGTGACGGGGATGGTCTGTTGCGTCGGGTTACCGTAGCCCGACAGCGGCCTGAAAACGTCATAGTATGCTAGTTGCTTCATTACCCTGACGTAAGCACCATCCTACACTTTGGAGTCTGGCTATCATGATGTTGCCTTGTCGATTGCTGGTCGCTGCCGGTTTGTCGCTGCTGTCGTTGTCGGCTTTCGCTGAACCGCTGGTCATAGAAGAAGCGCATATACGCGCGGTGCCACCCGGTTCGCAGACCTCAGCGGCTTTCATGAAGTTGCACAACCCTGGCAAGCAGGAGGTGGTCCTGTTGGGGGCAAGCTCCCCTGCAGCCGAGAGCATGGAATTGCATAACCACGAGAGCGTGGACGGTATGATGAAGATGCGTCGGGTGGCACAGATCGCCATACCCGCCGGGGGTGTCGCCGAACTGGCTCCCGGCGGGCTGCACATGATGATGATCGGCCTTGCCGCCCCGCTTGTCGAAGGAGAGCCCGTCGAGATCGAGCTGAACTTCGAGTCGGGCGAGTCGCAACGCCTCGAAGCCCCGGTGAAGCGCATCACCGTGAACGACGAGGCACACCAGCATGACGAGGGAGAGGGCGGTCACGATCACTGACGTTTACTTGCTGGTACCGCTCTGCCGATGCTGGGCGGGTGAAGGACGAGCGGGTACAATGCGGGCTTTGCCGTTATTCTTCGTGACCCAAGCGTGGCCACGCAGGCTGCCTGTCTCACCTTCGGATCGATACCATGCATTGCCCCTTTTGTGGCGCCCATGACACCCGCGTAACCGACTCCCGCCTGGTGGCGGAGGGCGACCAGGTGCGTCGACGCCGCCAGTGCACCGATTGTGGCGAACGCTTCACCACCTATGAAACCGCCGAACTGGTGATGCCCCGGGTGGTGAAGTCCGATGGTTCACGGGAAACCTTCGACGACAGGAAGCTACGGGCCGGGATGCTACGCGCCCTGGAGAAGCGGCCAGTCAGCGTCGAGGCCATCGAGGCGGCCGTCGAGCAGATTCGCCATCGCTTGCGGGCGAGCGGGGAACGCGAAATCCAGGCGCGAGACGTCGGCGAGGCCGTGATGCAGGCACTCAAGCGGCTGGATCAGGTGGCTTATATCCGCTTCGCTTCGGTCTACCGGCGTTTTCAGGATATCGACGAGTTCCGTGCCGAGATCGATCGCCTCGCCCAGGAGCCGGGGGATTCGCCCGGCGCCGCTGACGATTCGCGCTCCTGACAAGGCAGAAACGTTATGCACAAGTCGACCGATGCCGCCTGGATGGCCCGCGCGCTACAGCTCGCCCGTCGTGGCCGCTACACCACGCATCCCAACCCTCGGGTGGGCTGTGTGCTGGTCAAGGATCAGCAGCCGGTGGGCGAGGGCTGGCATGTGCGTGCCGGCGAGCCGCACGCCGAGGTGAACGCGTTGCGCATGGCAGGAGAGGCCGCCCGTCACGCCACGGCCTTCGTCACCCTCGAGCCCTGTTCCCATCACGGACGTACCGGCCCTTGCGCGGTGGCGCTGATTGAAGCCGATGTCAGTCGCGTCGTGGTGGCCATGCAGGACCCCAATCCGGCAGTGGCGGGGCGCGGTATCGCCATGCTGCGCGAGGCGGGCATCGAGGTGGAGGTTGGGCTGCTCGAGGAGGAGGCGCAAGCCCTCAATCCGGGCTTCGTGTCGCGCATGACCCGCCGGCGCCCATTCGTACGCTTGAAAATGGCCATGAGCCTGGACGGGCGCACCGCCATGCAATCGGGGGAATCGCAGTGGATCACCGGTCCCCAGGCCCGCACCGACGTGCAGCGGCTACGCGCCAGCGCCAGTGCGATCATGACCGGCGTCGATTCGGTCATCTTCGACAATTCGCGCCTGACGGTGCGCGCGTCGCAGTTGGGCCTCGACGACGCCGACGCCATCGCCTCGCGCCAGCCGCTGCGAGTGGTGGTCGATACCCAGCTGCGGCTGCCCCAGGCGGCCGCCTGCCTGCGTGAACCGGGGCGAACGCTTGTGGCGACCGTGACCGAGCATGACCCCGAGCGTCGCAGGCGGCTCGAGGCGGCCGGCGCCGAAGTGTTGGTACTGTCGGCCGGGGAGGACGGGCGGGTCGACCTGCATGCCCTGCTGCGCCACCTGGCCGAACGGGAGCAGGTCAACGAGCTGCTGCTGGAGACCGGGGCCACGCTGGCCGGTGCCATGCTGGAGGCCGGCCTGGTCGACGAGATGCAGCTGTTCGTGGCGCCGACGCTGCTCGGCGGCGAGGCGCGGCCGTTGTTCGCCCTACCGGGGCTGACCCGCATGGCTCAGCAACGTCCGCTCGAGATTCTCGACATACGCGCCGTGGGCCGCGACTGGCGAATCACCGCGCGGCCCTGACACACGCAGCGTGAAGGCAGCGGGGCGGGCCCCGGCGGATGTCCGATGCCAAGGATGCCCTCGAAACAACACGGCGAGCCGGGCAGGGTAGGGAGTTGGGTACTCGCTACTGGCGCCCGACGCCGTGCCAATGTACTCTGACGCCCATTCAACGTGGTGCGATACTGACGGCAGCAATCTGCTGCGGTGCACTATCGTTCAGCAAGTCGATCGACATTCGGAGATTCCAGCGTGCAATCTTCCCCCGGGGGCCTGGCTCCCATCGAAGACCTGATCGAGGACATCCGGCAGGGCAAGATGGTGATCCTCATGGACGATGAGGATCGCGAGAATGAAGGCGATATCATCATGGCCGCGGAAAAAGTCGAGGCCGAGCATATCAACTTCATGGCGCGCCATGCGCGTGGCCTGATCTGCATGCCGATGACCCGCGAGCGCTGCAAGCGTCTCAATCTTCCGTTGATGGTGAGCGACAACGGTTCCGGTTTCGGTACCAAGTTCACCCTTTCGATCGAGGCTGCCGAGGGCGTGACCACTGGCATATCGGCCGCCGATCGGGCGCGCACCGTGCAGGTGGCTGCCGCCCGCAACGCGCGCCCCGAGGATATCGTTCAGCCCGGCCATATCTTCCCGCTGATGGCGGAGCCCGGCGGCGTGCTGCGCCGGGCGGGACATACCGAGGCGGCATGCGACCTGGCCGCCCTGGCCGGTTTCGATCCCAGCGGCGTGATCTGCGAAATCATGAACGATGACGGCAGCATGGCGCGTCGACCCGAGCTCGAGCGCTTCGCTGCCGAGCATGGCCTGAAGATGGGAACCATTGCCGACCTGATCCACTACCGTATCCACAACGAGCGGACGGTGGAGCCGGTGGAGTCCACGCTGGTCGATACGGCCGTGGGCAAGCTGACCCTGCATGTTTTCCACGACCGCATCCAGAACGCCCATCACGTGGCGCTGGTCAAGGGCCATCCGAACCCAGAAGCGTTGACCACGGTAAGGGTTCACCTTGCCGATACCATGCGCGACCTGCTCGGACTTCAGAAAGGCGAAAACCGCAACTGGACGACGCACAGTGCGCTGGAAGAAATCGCTCGGGTCGAGCACGGCGTTTTCGTGCTGCTCGACGACGGCCGGCCGCACCAGGACTTCCGTGACCAGTTCGAAGTCTTCCTCGAGCGGCGGCGCCTGCCGCGCACCAGCGATTCTGATGGTGCCGGCAATTACCTGACCATTGGCACCGGCTCGCAGATCCTGCGACACCTTGGCGTAGGGCGTATGCGACTGCTCAGCTCGCCGTGGAAATTCTCGGCACTGTCCGGCTTCGACCTCGAAGTGGTGGAGCTGATCGCGCCGGGCGAGCAGGAGGCCGCCGAGGGCTGAGTCGTCGTCCGACGACACGGAGCGGGTCGCATTGCGACCGGCCGATCGTGCTAGCAGACCCTATCGTATTCAGCTTGACCCTTTTCATCAGGAATTAGCGATGCATACCCTGTCTCAACTGGAAGGCAACTTCGTCGACGTCGACGGCCGCTACGTGATCGTGGTGGGGCGCTTCAACCATCATGTGGTCGACAGTCTGGTCGAAGGCGCCGTGGACATCCTGGTTCGTCACGGCGTGGATGCCGAGAACATCGATATCGTACACGTGCCGGGTGCCTGGGAGCTGCCGTTGGCGGTGAAGCGGGCCCTGCAGGTGGTGAGGCCCGATGCGGTGATCGCGTTGGGCGCCGTGATCCGGGGTGGTACGCCGCACTTCGAATACGTGGCAGGCGGCTGCAATGCGGCGCTCGGCAACCTCCAGCTCGAGTTCGATACGCCCATCGCCAACGGCGTGCTGACGGTCAACTCCATTGAGCAGGCCATCGAACGCTCCGGCACCAAGGCCGGCAACAAGGGGGCCGAAGCCGCCATGGCCGCCATGGAGATGGTTTCGCTGCTGCGCGGCTTCGGTGACAACCAGAGCGGAGACGATTCATGAGTGCATCTCGCCCGCAACGTACCCCTTCTGCGGGCCAGCAGGCGCGGCGTGCGGCCCGGGAACTGGCGGTGCAGGGTCTCTACCAGTGGCATTTGACCGGTAAGTCGGCTACCGCCATCGAGGCGGAGTTTCGCAGCCAACAGCCCGACGATGATCTCGAGGATCATGAGAACTGGGCCAAGGTGATGCAGATCGCCGACCTGGCCCTGTTCCATGAGCTGCTGCACAATGTCGTGCGCTTTCGTGACGATCTGGATGCCGCCATTGCGCCGCTGCTGGACCGCCGCCTGGTAGAACTCGACCCCATCGAGCTGGCCATCCTGCGCCTGGGAACCTATGAGCTCAGTCGGCGGCTGGATGTGCCCTATCGTGTTGCGATCAACGAAGGCGTCGAGCTGGCCAAATCCTTCGGTGCCACCGACGGTCACAAGTACGTCAACGGTATTCTCGACAAGCTGGCCGCCCGGTTGCGTAGCGCCGAGGTCAGGGCGCGTCGCGGCTGAAGGTGCCCCGGTGGCCAGTGAATTCGACCTGATCGCCCGTCATTTCACGCCCGCTGCACCCGGCCCGAATGCCGGCGTGCCGCTTGGCGTGGGCGACGATTGTGCGCTGCTCGCACCGCGCGCGGGTTGGCGCCTGGCGGTCAGCGTCGATACGTCGGTTGCCAACGTGCATTTCCCCGCCGATGCGCCGGCCGAGGCGATCGGCTACCGGGCCTTGGCGGTTAGCCTGAGCGATCTCGCGGCGATGGGAGCCGAGCCCCGCTGGTGCCTCATGGCGCTTGCGCTCGAGAGCGACGACGAAGCCTGGCTCGCAGGCTTTGCCCGTGGTTTCCACTCGCTGTGCCAGGCGAGTGGTGCGGCGCTCGTGGGAGGCGATGTGACCCGCGGCGAGCTCGCCATCGGTGTCACTGTCATGGGCGAGGTCCCTCCCGACGAGGCGCTTACGCGCCGTGGAGCGCTTCCCGGCGACGTGCTCGCCGTGACCGGTGCGCTCGGTGGCGGGGCGGGAGGCCTGGCGCTCTGGCGGCGTGGTGAGCGTGATTTCGGTCACCCGCTATTGGCGCGATACCTGAAGCCCGAGCCCCGTTTGGCAGCCGGTCTGGCGTTACGCGGGCTGGCTCATGCCGCCATCGATATTTCCGATGGGCTGCTTGCCGACCTCGAGCATCTGCTGGCTGCTTCGGGGGTCGCAGCTCGGCTGGAGCCCGGGGCGCTGCCGTTGGCAGACGGACTGACCGAGGCGCTGGGCGACAGGGCGGCGTATCGGGCCGCGCTGAGCGGTGGCGACGATTATGAATTGCTGGTCAGCCTGCCCGTCTCGGTACTGGAGGCGGCCCAGCGGCGGCTGGCCGAACAGGGGCTGGCGCTGACGCCCATCGGCACCGTGCATGACGGCGCGGGTTTGTCGGGGGTCGATATCGACGGCGCCCATGGCTGGCAGCACTTCCACGGGGAAGCGTCATGAATCGCTGCCCTCAGAGCGTCTGGCGCCGCCCCGTCCACTTCTTCGCTTTCGGCCTGGGTAGCGGCGGCGTGCCCTGGGCGCCGGGCACCTTCGGCACCCTGGCGGCGATTCCTTTCTACTGGCTGCTGTCCGAACTGCCGCTGGGCTGGTACCTGTCGCTGGTCGCGGTCTCCTTCATGGTGGGGATCTGGCTCTGCGACAAGACCTCCCACGACCTCGGCGTCCACGATCACTCCGGTATCGTGTGGGATGAATTCGTCGGCTACTGGATCACCATGGCCGCGGTGCCGTTCTCCTGGGAGGCGGCGCTTTGGGGTTTCGTGCTGTTTCGTATCTTCGACGTCTTCAAGCCCTGGCCGATTCGCTGGGCCGATCGTCGCGTCGCCGGGGGATTCGGCATCATGATCGATGACGTTCTCGCCGGCATCTACGCCTGGAGTACGATGCACCTCTGGTTATGGTTGCATTAAATTACCCTTCTGGTATGGAGGCCAGGCGTCATGCCGAGCGATTCACAGCGATGCGGCGCCTGCGGACAGTGATGCAGTGCGTCTTCTCGATTTGGCGGGTTGGCGAAAGGTAATCGACAGGGAGGCCAAGCTATGCGCAAGGAGCGTCTCATCGTCCCGCTGCTGGTCGTGCTGCTGCTGGCCTGGCTGACGGTACAGGCTGTCTCGAGTTGGCTGTTCGAGCGCGAGATGGCGCGCACGCTCGCCGACCTGGAGGCACGGGGCGAGCTCGATATCGAGCGGGTGGATGTCGAGCGCGGCTGGTGGGCGTCGTCCGGGCGCATTCATCTGGCGCCGCTGTTTGGCCAGATGTGGCGGCTGGAATTGACCTACCATGCCCGCCATGGCGTACTCAGCACCGACCTGGACGGCGAGGTGATGCTGCGCCACGGCCCCGATGGCAGGCATCTCTTCGGCGACTCGCTGGCGTCGTCTCCTCCCTTGTGGGAGGCGAGCTACCATACCTTGAGCGGCACGCTCGAGGGCGGGCTTCAGCTAGCCCCCCTGCGCATCACGCAGCAGCAGCGAGAGCTGGCCTTCGAGGGTGGCCGGCTGCGCTTCAGCGGCGAGCAGGGGAACTGGCGCATGCGTGCCCAGCTCGAGCCATGGGTCCTCAGTGACGGCGAGGTGCGCCTGAGGGTCGGTCCCGCCATTCTCAATAGCCAGTACGCCTACACCGAGGGAGCGCACTCCTTCACCCAGGATGACCGGCTCCAGATCGAGTCCGTCTCCTGGCACCAGCCCCAACTCAAGCTCGACGCCAACGGTCTTCGCCTGGCGAATCGCACCGTGCTGGATGATCAGGAGCTCAGGACTCAGCTCACGCTGGACCTGGGCGAGATCCATACCGCCGAGCAGGTGCTGATGAAGGGTCTGATGGAACTGGAGCTCTCCCGCTTCAACGCCGATGCAATACGCAGCGCCATGTCCCGCCTGCGCAAGTTGGCCGCCAGCGGACAGCACGATCTGGAGAGTCGCGAACTGCTGGCCGAGCTCGAGCCCTACCTGCTGGCCATCCTGCAGGATTCGCCACGCCTCGACCTCCAGCGCCTGGATCTCGAAAGCCCCATGCTGGGACTCACCGCCCAGGTCGATGGCTCGCTTTTCTTCGACGGGCGCCGGATCGAGGCGCTGAGTCTGGTCGAGCTCGATCGGCCGGCGGAAAAGGCGCGCTGGCGTCAGCGCCTCGACGGGGACTTTACCTGGCACGAGCTGCCCACCGTGGTGGCGCTCTGGCTCGGCCTGCCGCTGGATACCCGCACGCTGGAAATCGACGTCGGTCGAGGCCAGGTCCGCGTCAATGGGCGTCCGCTGCCGCCGCTATGGCGCTAGCCTAGTATCGTCTATCGCTTATTGAAGTGCTGCTCGCCTTGAAGTTCTCTCATGCTGCCCGCATTCCTGAGGGCAGTGAGCATTGGCTTTCATTGGCTTTTGGACGAGGAATTCATGAGCGATCACGATCAGGACGAGCATAACCGGCAGCGGGCGAGAACGGATTCCGGTGAGTCGCTGGGCTCGGATGGGGAGGTGGAGGAAGTAGCCAAGCACGCCGTGGTGCCTGCGAGCGACTACCTGCCCGAGCGCATCTATCTCTTGCCGATCCACAACCGGCCTTTCTTTCCGGCCCAGGTCCAGCCGCTGGTCATCAACCGCGAGCGCTGGGAAGAAACCATGCGTCGTGTCGGCAATACACCGCACCATACGCTGGGGGTGACCTTCGTCGGTGACACGGCAGTGGATGAACTCGGCCATGAGCACTTTCCCGAGATCGGTACCGCCGTCAAGGTGCACAAGCTGCATGGGGAGGAGGGCCAGCTGCAGTTCATCGCGCAAGGGCTGCGCCGCTTCCGTATCCAGCGCTGGCTGTCGAAGGAGCCTCCCTTTCTGGTCGAGGTCAGCTACCCTCGCGAGCCGGTCAAGACCGACGAGGACGAGACCCGGGCCTATGCCATGGCGATCATCAATGGCATCAAGGAGCTGTTGCCGATCAACCCGCTCTACGGCGAGGAACTCAAGCACTATCTCAATCGCTTCAGCCCCCACGAGCCGGGCCCATTGACCGACTTCGCCGCGGCGATCACCTCGGCCAAAGGCCGCGAGCTGCAAACGGTTCTCGAAACGCTGCCGGTACAGGCGCGCATGGAGAAGGTGCTGCCGCTGCTGCGCAAGGAGATCGACGTCGCCCAGCTGCAGACCGAGATCAGCGAGCAGGTCAACGCCCAGATGCAGGAGCGCCAGCGCGAATTCTTCCTGCGCGAGCAGCTCAAGATCATCCAGCGCGAACTGGGCATCTCCAAGGACGACCGCGAAAACGACGTGGATACCTTCCGCGACCGCCTCGAAGGCCTGACGGTGCCGCCCAAGGTGCTGACCCGCATCGAGGAGGAGCTCGACAAGCTCTCGGTGCTCGAGACCGGTTCTCCCGAATACGGCACGACACGCAACTACCTCGACTGGCTCACCTCGATGCCGTGGGGGGTGCGCAGCCAGGACCACCTGGACCTGACCCATGCACGGGCGGTGCTCGACCGCGACCACGACGGCCTCAAGGACGTCAAGGAGCGCATCATCGAGTTCCTTGCCGAGGGCACCTTCAAGGGTGACGTGGGCGGCTCGATCCTGCTGCTCGTCGGACCCCCGGGGGTGGGCAAGACATCAGTGGGCCGCTCCATTGCCGAAGCCCTGGGGCGTCAGTTCTATCGCTTCTCGGTGGGCGGCATGCGCGACGAGGCCGAGATCAAGGGCCATCGCCGCACCTACATCGGCGCCATGCCCGGCAAGCTGGTGCAGGCGCTCAAGGAAGTCGAGGTCGAGAACCCCGTGATCATGCTCGACGAGATCGACAAGCTGGGCAAGTCGTTCCAGGGCGATCCGGCTTCGGCCCTGCTCGAGGTGCTCGACCCCGAGCAGAACGTCGATTTCCTCGATCACTACCTCGACGTGCGACTGGACCTCTCCAAGGTACTCTTTGTCTGTACCGCCAACGCGCTGGACACCATCCCCGGCCCGCTGCTCGACCGCATGGAGCAGATCCGACTGTCGGGCTACATCGCCGAGGAGAAGGTGGCCATCGCCAAGCATCACCTGTGGCCCAAGCTGCTCGAGCGCGACAAGATCCCGCGTCGTCGCATCAACCTCACCGATGCGGCGCTGCGACAGGTAATCGAGGGTTACGCCCGCGAGGCCGGCGTGCGCCAGCTCGAGAAGCAGCTGCACAGCATCGTGCGCAAGGCTGCGGTGAAGCTGCTCGAGGGCGATCAGGAATCGGTGCGCATCTCCGTCAAGAACCTCGAGGATTATCTCGGCGCACCCCTGTTTCGCCAGGAGCAGGTGCTCAAGGGCGAGGGCGTGGTGACCGGGCTGGCCTGGACGTCGATGGGAGGGGCCACCCTGCCGATCGAGGCGGGCAAGGTACATTCGCTGACGCGTGGCTTCAAGCTCACCGGCAAGCTTGGCGAGGTGATGCAGGAATCGGCCAATATCGCCTATAGCTATACGCTCGGTCATCTCGCCGAGTACGGTGTCGACGCCGACTTCTTCGACTCCGCCTTCGTGCATCTGCACGTACCCGAAGGCGCCACGCCCAAGGATGGTCCCTCCGCGGGCGTGACCATGGCCACGGCGTTGCTGTCGCTGGGGCGTCATCAAGGTATCGACCGGCCGCTGGCGATGACCGGCGAATTGACGCTGACCGGACAGGTGCTGCCGGTGGGCGGGATACGCGAGAAGATCATCGCGGCCCGGCGCAGCAAGATTTTCGAAGTGATCCTGCCCGAGGCCAACCGCCGCGACTACGACGAACTGCCCGACTTCCTCAAGGAGGGCATGACGGTGCACTTCGCCAAGCGCTACCGTGACGTGGCAAGGATCGCCTTCGGTCTGTAGGGGCGGGCGGTGCCAACTACATGGCGACGTTGGCGCCGCCGTCCACCACCAGCGTATCTCCCGTGATGAAGGTATTCCCGGCAGAGGCGAGAAACGTGACGGCCCGGGCCACTTCGTCGGCTTCGGCGACCCGGCCGAGCGGGGCCGCTTGCTGCCAGCGCCGACGCGACGACGATGCGGCGTCCTGCATGCCGGTGCTGACCGGGCCGGGCGCCACGGCATTGACCAGGATGCCATGGGGGCCGAGTTCCACCGCCAGCGCCCGGCTGAGCGCCAGCATGGCGCCCTTGCACATCGCGTAGGCCGAGCGTTCTACGGTGGTGCGCAGGCCGTGGGCCGAGGCGACGATGACGATACGTCCACCGCCGTTGGGGATCATCAGACGTGCTGCGGCCTGTAGGGCCTGGTAGGCACCGCTGACGTTGACCGCCAGCATCTCGCCCAGCTCCGCCGATGAGACGTCGACGAAACGCCCCCGGCGAATCACGCCGGCGGCATTGATGCAGGCATCGAGCCCGGCGCCACGCCGCTCGATATTGGCAAAGGCCGTTGCAACGCTGTCGGGGCAGGACAGGTCGCACGAGACGTAGGCACAGCGCCCCGGCCAGCGGGTCTGCACGGCTTCTGCCTTATGCCGTGCCTGATCGAGATCAAGCAGAAAGACGAACTCTCCCGCGGCGAGCAGCGACTCGGCGATGGCGCTGCCGATTCCCCCGGCGCCGCCCACTACGGCCACGATGCGCATGTGTGCTTCCCTGGTATTCGAGGCATGAAAAAATCGGCATTATAGACGGATGCCCGACATTTCTTTATAAAGATTTCATCACCATAACAAGTCGTAACGACACCATCGCGCTGCGATGCTGGACGCCAATACGGAGAGACACATGTCAAACCGCAAGCCTGCCTACGCCCGTTCACTGTTGGCATCAGCCGCCCTGTTGATGGGCCTGACCACGCTTTCCATCGCCCAGGCCGAGACCCGCGTGACCTATAAATCCGCCTCTGCCGGTACCGCCTATTACCAGATGGGGGTCGAATTGTCCGAGGCGATCCGACGGGGAACCGACGGCGAGGTCGTGCTGACGCTGGAGGAGAGCCAGGGGTCGGTGCAGAACGTCATGGAGGTCATGGCGCGCCAGGGCAACTACGTCTTCACCACCCCCCCGGGGCTGATCGAACAGGCCATGGCCGGCGAGGGTCCCTTTGCCGAACGCCAGAGCCCGCGCTTCGAGGAGATCCGCGGTCTATTCCCGATTCCCGCCATCACGATGCACTTCGTGGTTGATGGCGAAGGCGAGGACGGTGTGATCGGTCTCGAGGAGCTCGAAGGCAAGGAAATCCTGATCGGCCGTGGCACGTTCGGCGCCCGAGAGGCGGAGCGTTACCTGGAATTGTTCGACATGATGGAAAAAGTGAGCGTCGCCAATGCCGAGATCGGTAGCGGTCCCGATGCGCTCAAGAATGGCCAGATCGACGCCTTCGTCACGGCGAGCTCCTTCCCCACACCCAACGTGATCGAGACTGCCGCCAGCATGCCGATCAGCCTGGTCAGCCTCACCGACGAGCAGATCGAGCAGACCGGCGCTGCGCGCCAGACCATTCCGGCCGGCACCTACAGCGGCATCGAGCGGGACGTGGAAACTACCTCGCTGCCGGTGATCGCCTATACCACCGCCAGCATGGACGAGGAAACCGCCTATACGCTGACGCGGACCTTCTGGGAGCGGCGTGAAGCCATGGCCGAGGAATCCCCCTGGTGGGGCAGTATCACTCACGACATGATCGGCAACATTGCCGGTACCCTGCATCCGGGTGCCCTGCGTTACTACGACGAAGCCGGCATTGCGATTCCCGACGACTTGCGTTAACCCTGCCGGGCCGGCCCGGCAAGCTTAGCCGCCGGCCCCCTTCAAGGCTTCCTTATGCCGATGACGTTCTCTTCCCCGACGGCCGGTTCGGCCGCCGGCGACGGTCTGCCGCGCACGCATCCGGCCTGGGTGATCCTGGGCGCGGTCACGGTCGTCTTTCACCTGGGGCTGATCTTCTACGGCCTGGCCCCGGCGCTGGTCAGCCGGCCGATCCACATGGCGCTGGCGCTGCCCTGGATCCTGATCCATGCGGCGCGTACCCCCTTCGAGCGCAGGAGCGGCTGGCTGCTGACCGGGCTTGGCATCGCCGCCTGTGGCTACATCGTGCTCAACGAGGAGGCCCTGTCCGGTCAGTACGGTTTCATCGATACCCATTTCCAGATGCTGGTCGGTGTGTTCCTGATCGCGCTGGCGCTGGAGGCCGCACGTCGGGCAATCGGCTGGCCGCTGCCCCTGGTGGCGCTGACGGCGCTGGCCTATGCGGTGCTCGGCGAGCATATCCCTGGGCAATTCGGGCATCCCGGGCTGCCGATGCAGAGCTTTGTCGGCACGCTGACCATCGCCGAAGGCGGGCTGTGGGGCTCGTTGACCGGGGTCAGCGTCGGGGTGGTGGCCATCTTCGTCATCTTCGGTGCGGTGCTCAACGCCGGTGAGGCGGGGCGCGGCTTCATGAACATGGCCAGCGCCTGCGCCGGGCGCTTGACCGGAGGGGCGGCCAAGGTGGCGGTGATCTCCTCGGCGCTGATGGGCTCCATTTCCGGTTCGGCCTCGGCCAATGTGGCTTCCACCGGGGCCATCACCATTCCTTCCATGGTGCGGCTGGGGTATCCGCGCGCCCTGGCCGGCGGTGTCGAAGCGGTGGCCTCTTCGGGCGGGCAGATCATGCCGCCGCTGATGGGGGCAGGCGCCTTTGTCATGGTCGAGCTCACCGGGACGCCCTATACCCAGATCATGGCCGCCGCGCTGCTGCCCGCGATACTCTACTTCGCCACGGTGTGGATGGGTATCAATGCCTACGCCACCCGTCACGACCTGCGTCCCATGGCGGCCGCCGACCAGCCCAGCGGCAAGGAGGTGGCGGTCACCTCGCTGTTCTTCGCCATACCCTTCGTGCTGCTGCTCGAGCGCATCTTTCTTGGTGGCTATACGCCCCAGTACGCGGCCAGCATCGCGATTTTCGCGGGGCTGCTGCTGCTTTTCTTCGACGTCAGGCTCGCGTTCTCCCTGCGAGGCTTTGCCTCGCGCCTGGCCGAGGCGGTCGTCACGGCCGGCCGTCAAGTGGCGGTGATTGGCGCCATCATTATCTGCGCTTCACTGGTGATCGGTGTGCTCTCGCTGACCGGGCTCGGCGTCAAGATCACCTCCGGCATCCTCTCGCTTTCGGGGGAAATGCTGTGGCCGGCACTGCTGCTCACTGCACTCGCCTGCCTGGTGCTGGGCATGGAGGTGCCGACCACCGCCGCCTACGTGATCTGTGTCTCGGTGGCGGGCCCGGCGCTGACCGCGCTTGGCATCGAGCCGCTGCTGGCGCACCTGTTCGTGTTCTGGTTCGCACTGCTCTCGACCATCACACCGCCGGTGTGTGGCGGCGTGTTCATCGCCGCCGGCATGGTGGGGGAGAACTGGCTCAAGGTGGCGATGAAGGCGATGGCGCTGGGCATCGGGCTCTACGTCATCCCGCTTGCCATGGTGGCCAACCCGGATGTGATCCGCCTGGCCTTCGAACCGTTCGCCGCCGTTTTCGATGCCGTGAAAATCGCGCTGGGCCTGGCGGCGATCTCCTATGGCGTGATCGCCAAGCGTGCGGCCTGGCTGCGACTGGCGCTGATTCTAGTGGGTGCTGCCGTAATTTTTGCATTATGAAGCGAAACTGTCCGGGAATAGTCTCGAGGAGAGCGAGATGATCGTCGCCACGCTGGGGCTCGAGGGAAGCAATCATGTACTGGTGCTGCGCCGCTATCTCGAAAGCCGTGGTCTCGAGGATGCGCAGATCAGGCTGTTCGAAGAATTCCCGGCGGCCTTTGCGGCGTTGGTGGCGGGGGAGGTGGACCGGGTGTTGCAGTGCACGGCCCACTTCAGCCACGCCGATTGTGTGGGCCGTTTCATGCATCGCGCCTATCCGGTGGACGTCTTCGTTGCCGGCAGTCACCCCCTGGCGCTGCTCGCACGGCGCGATGTCGCCATGCCTCGCCAGGTGGCGCGCCAGCCGGCCACGCGCTATTACACCGATCTCTCCGACTTCGCCGAAGAGGTCGATGCGCCCACCACCGTGGCGGTAGCCGAGGGGCTGTTGGCGGGGCGCTTCGAGGCGGGCATCTGCGCTCGGCAAACGCTGGAGCAGCATCCGCAAGCGCTGCGCCTGATCGAGGATCTGGGGCCTGCGCTGGACGTCTGGGTTCTCTATGGCACGCAGCCACTGCCCCATGACAGTCCGCTGGTGGTCTAGCCGCTACGCTCCGCGCATGACAGAATCGGACTGTTTTTTCAGACCTAGACCGTCGCCGCCCGCGGGTGGCAGAGACGGCGAGAACCGCATAGCGCCAATGCGCACGACGAGGACACCATGCCCGAATATCGCTCCCGTACCACCACCGCAGGCCGCAACATGGCCGGCGCCCGCGCCTTGTGGCGCGCCACCGGCATGAAGGACGAGGACTTCCACAAGCCGATTATTGCTGTGGCCAACTCCTTTACCCAGTTCGTGCCCGGTCACGTGCACCTCAAGGACATGGGGCAACTGGTGGCGAGGGAGATCGAGAAGGCCGGCGGGGTGGCCAAGGAATTCAATACCATCGCCGTGGACGACGGCATCGCCATGGGCCACGACGGGATGCTCTATTCGCTGCCGAGCCGCGACATCATTGCCGACAGCGTCGAGTACATGGTCAACGCCCATTGCGCCGATGCCCTGGTGTGCATCTCCAACTGCGACAAGATCACCCCCGGGATGCTGATGGCCGCCATGCGCCTCAACATTCCGGTGATCTTTGTCTCCGGCGGCCCCATGGAAGCCGGCAAGACCAAGCTGCTCGACCACGGTCTCGATCTGGTCGATGCCATGGTCATGGCCGCCGACGACTCGGTGGACGACGCGACCCTGGCCGAAGTCGAGCGCAGCGCCTGCCCCACCTGCGGCAGCTGCTCCGGCATGTTCACCGCCAACTCGATGAACTGCCTGACCGAAGCGCTGGGCCTGGCCCTGCCGGGCAATGGAACGGTGCTTGCCACCCATGCCGATCGTCGTCGCCTGTTCGAAACCGCGGGCCACCGCATCGTCGGGCTGGCCAAGCGCTACTACGAGGGTGACGAGGCGCACCTGTTGCCCCGGGCCATCGGCTCCAAGGCAGCCTTCAAGAATGCCATGACCCTGGACATCGCCATGGGCGGCTCCACCAATACGATCCTGCACCTGCTGGCTGCCGCCCAGGAAGCGGAGATCGACTTCACCATGGCCGACATCGACCGGCTGTCGCGGGAAGTGCCGCAGCTGTGCAAGGTGGCGCCCAACACGCAGAAATACCACATCGAAGACGTTCATCGCGCCGGCGGCATCATGGCGATTCTCGGTGAGCTCGACCGCGCCGGGGTACTCGATACCCGTGTGCCCACCGTCTACGGCGATACCCTCAAGGACGCCCTGGACGAGTGGGACATCATGAGAAGCCCGTCGCCGGAGGTGGTGGAGTTCTTCAAGGCGGGCCCCGGTGGGGTGCCGACCCAGGTGGCGTTCTCCCAGAGCGCGCGCTGGCCGAGTCTCGACGGCGACCGCGCGGGCGGTTGCATTCGTGATCTCGAGCACGCCTTCTCGACGGAGGGCGGCCTGACCGTGCTCTACGGCAACATCGCCCTGGATGGCTGCGTGGTGAAAACGGCCGGTGTCGACGACTCCATTCTCATCTTCGAGGGCCCAGCCCACGTGGTCGAGTCCCAGGATCAGGCGGTGGAGCACATCCTGGCCGGCGAGGTGAGGGAGGGCGAGGTCGTCGTCATCCGCTACGAGGGGCCCAAGGGCGGGCCGGGCATGCAGGAGATGCTGTATCCCACCTCGTACTTGAAGTCGAAGGGACTGGGCAAGGCCTGTGCACTGCTCACTGATGGACGCTTCTCTGGTGGTACCTCGGGCCTCTCCATCGGCCACGTCTCGCCCGAGGCGGCAGCGGGCGGTGCCATCGGCCTGGTGCAATCCGGCGATATCATTCGCATCGACATTCCCAATCGCCGCATCGACGTCAAGCTTTCCGATACGGAGCTGGCTTCACGTCGTGAAGCGGAGGAGGCCCGGGGCAAGAACGCCTGGAAGCCGAGCATCCAGCGTGTGCGCAAGGTCTCGGCGGCGCTCAAGGCCTATGCCCTGTTGGCGACCTCGGCCGACAAGGGAGCGGTGCGCGACCTCTCCAAGCTCGACTGATCAATGACGAACCGGGCTTGGGCCCGGTTCGTCTCTCCGGCTCTTCTTGATGCAGCAGAAAGGGACGACGATATGCGCAAGCAGACCTTTGGCGTTGGTTTGATCGGTTTCGGCACGGCCGGTCGCATCTTCCATGCCCCGTTGATCCAGGCCACGCCTGGGCTGGAACTGTTGGCCGTTGTCAGCAGCTCAGCCGAGCGTGTGCACGAAACCTTGCCTGGGGTGGAGGTACTGGCCAAGCCGGCGGCGCTGTTCGCCCATGCCGACATCGATGTGGTGGTGATCGCCAGCCCCAATGAGACCCACTACCCGCTGGCCAAGGCGGCGCTCGCCGCCGGCAAGCATGTCGTGGTCGACAAGCCGTTTACCGTATCGCTGTCGGAGGCGCGGCTGCTCAAGTCCGAAGCCGACAAGGCCGAGCGTCACCTCAGCGTCTTCCATAACCGCCGCTGGGACAGCGATTTCCGCACCTTGCAGGCGCTGCTCACGGAAGGCACGCTGGGGCGCGCGGTTTCGCTGGAGCTGCGCTTCGATCGCTTCCGGCCGGAGGTGGCCGATCGCTGGCGCGAACAGCACAAGCCGGGCAGCGGTATCTGGTACGACCTCGGCTCGCACCTGCTCGATCAGTCGCGAATGCTGTTCGGCATGCCACGTGCCATTCTTCTCGATCTGATGGCGGCGCGCGACGGCGCCGAGGTGGACGACGATTTTCACGCCCTGCTGGACTATGACGGGCTGCGGGTCACCCTTCGTGCCAGCTCGCTGGTAGCCGAGCCGACGCCCCAGCTGGCGCTGCACGGCACGCGTGGCAGCTTCGTCAAGTATGGCCGGGACCCGCAGGAAAACTGGCTGCGGGAGGGGCGGACGCCAAGCCGCAACTGGGGGGTGGACCCTCGCCCCGGTCAGTTGACGGTTCTCGATGAGAGCGGCACGGGAGCACTGGCGACGCGCGAATACGTGGGGCCTCCGGGCGATTACCTGGCCTACTACGCCGGCATCGTCGAGACGCTGGCGGACGGGGCGCCGGTGCCGGTCGGCGTGGAGGAGGGGATCGAGGTCATGACCCTGCTGCAATCCGGCCTGGACAGCTATCGCCAAAGCCGCTGGATCCGCTGCAAGGAGGGCAATGGCAAGCTTCGCAAGCTACACCGATACGGCTGAGCGGTCATCATGGCCAGGCGGCGGGGCGATCACCAGCCCAGGGTCGGCTCGTCGTAGCGCCGCTGACGCAGAGCATCACGAGCGATGAACAGGGCGGCAATGGCCCGGGCCTCGTGGAAGTCCTCGCGCATCAGCAGGGCCGGCAGTTCCTCCAGGGCGTGGGTCTCGACCACCAGCGGCTCCGGCTCGTCGCCCGGCAGCCGCTTGGGATAGAGCTCCGTTGCCAGCATCACCTGCATGCGGTGGCGCATGTAGTTGGGTGCCAGTGACAGCTCCACCAGCGGTTCGATACGCCGGGCGCCGAAGCCGCACTCCTCCATCAGTTCGCGGTTGGCCGCGGTCACGATGTCCTCGCCCGGGTCGACCAGACCCTTGGGCAGGGTCAGCACATAGTCCTCGAAGCCCGCCGCATATTCGCGAATCAGCAGTACGTGATCGGGGTCGGGCATGGCAACGATCATGACCGCGCCCTGGTCGCTGCCGGTCAGGCGCTCGAAGGTGCGCTCGGCACCGTTCGCGAAGCGCAGTTCCAGCGACTCGATGTGGAACAGGCGGCTCCGGGCCACGGACTGGCGTGACAGCACCTGGGGTTTCTGCAAGGGTCTCTTCTCGGACATGAAGGCTCCGTATCGGGCGGGCTTCGGGAATGCGTCGGATATCCGCATTGGGTACAATACCACGCCTTCCACCGCTCAGACGCCACCGGGAGTCGCCATGATCGACTGGCGCGCCATCGATACCGTTCTGCTGGACATGGACGGCACACTGCTCGACCTGCACTTCGACAGCCATTTCTGGCTGGAACACCTGCCGCGGCGCTACGTGGAGCTGCATCGTCTGGACGAGGCCACCCAGGAGCAGGTGCGCGCCCGTATCCTGCGCGAGCGGGGTACCCTCAACTGGTACAGCCTGGCCTACTGGAGCCGTGAGCTGGGCGTGGACATCGTCGCCCTCAAGCGCGAGATCCAGCACCTGATCGGCCTGCGTGGCGATGCGCTGGATTTTCTCAAGTGGCTCAGCCAGGCCCACCCCCGGGTGGTGCTGGCGACCAACGCCGACCGTGAGAGCCTGGCGCTCAAGCTGCCGCTCACCGGGCTCGAAAATTATCTCGACGCCATTGTCTCCTCGGCCGATCTCGGCGTGCCCAAGGAGGCCCAGGCATTCTGGTTCGCGCTGCAGGAAATCGAGCCGTTCGACCCGGCACGGACCCTGTTCATCGATGACAATCCTGAAGTGCTGGAGAGCGCAAGGGAATTTGGCATTCGGCATCTCCTCGGCATCAAGCAGCCCGACAGCAGGCGGCCGGAAAAAGAGCTGGAGGAGTTCATTGCCCTGGACCGCTTCGCCACGATCCTTCCCGAGGAACTACCCTCGGAGGTACGCGGCAATGGGGAGAAAGGGGAGTCTGCCGAGACAGGAGGGCACGGTGGATAGCGTACGACTCGACAAATGGCTGTGGGCGGCGCGCTTCTTCAAGACGCGCGCCCTGGCCAAGAAGGCCATCGAAGGCGGAAAGGTTCAGTACAATGGCGCGCGTGCCAAGACCAGCAAGAGCGTTGAGGTGGGCGCCCTGATTCGCGTGCCTCAGGGTTGGGAGGTATGGGAAGTGGAGGTTCTGGCGCTTTCCGACCAGCGCCGTGGCGCTCCCGAGGCGCGGGAGCTTTACCGCGAGACGGCAGAGAGCGCCGAACGCCGCGCTCGCGAGGCAGAAGGACGCCGCCTGACCAACCAGGCGATGCAGCACCCTCTCAAGCGTCCCGACAAGAAGCAGCGACGCGACATCCAACGTTTCCAGCGCCAGCGGGAGGAGTGAACTCCACGCTGGCAGGTGAACCGAACGACTCTTCCGGAATCGACCATGACCGACCAGATCCAGCGTTTCTTGTTCGAACGCACCAACGTTCGTGGCGAGATCGTCACGCTTCAGACGACCTACGGCGAAGTGCTCGACCGACATGACTATCCGCCGGCCGTTAACCGACTTCTTGGCGAGTTGCTGGCCGCCGTGGCGCTGCTCACCGACACCGTCAAGCTCGACGGCGTCCTCAGTATTGAAGTACGCGGCCAGGGAGAACTGTCGCTGCTAATGGCAGAGTCCAACCCCGGCGGGGAATTGCGCGCCATCGCGCGTCTGGCGGAAGATGCCTCGCTGCCTGAAGAGGAGGCGAATTTCCGCGAACTCGTCGGCGACGGGCATATCGTGATCACGCTCGACCCCCGCGAGGGCAATCGGTACCAGGGGATCGTGGCGCTCGACCAGGACAGTCTGGCCGGCTGTCTCGAGGCCTACTTCTCCCAGTCCGAGCAACTGCCGACCCTGCTCTGGCTACGCGCCGACGGCGAGCGTGCCGGCGGTCTCCTGTTGCAGCGGCTTCCGGACGAATCCCGGAACCAGGACGAAGACGCCTGGGAGCGTACCGTCCACCTGGCGCGTACTTTGCGCACCGACGAACTGCTCGGGCTCGACCAGCGCGAACTGCTGCATCGGCTCTATCACGAGGAGACGGTGCGGGTCTTCGAACCCAAGCCGCTTCAGTTCGGCTGCACCTGCTCGCGGGAACGCATCGGTGACGCATTGCTCACCCTGGGTGCCGACGAACTGCGCGACGTGCTGGCCGAGCAGGGCGAGATCGAAACCCAGTGTCACTTTTGCCATACCTACTATCGCTTTTCCGAGAGCGAGATCGAGGCCTTGCTGCATGTTCAGGGCGGGCCGCCTCCCGTACTGCATTAACGCGATATCGGCGAGCGAGGCGGTACCAGCCGCCTCGTTCTTCCGTCTGACATTGCTGCGATGCACAAGCTGATTGACGTCAACCTGCGGCGATTTGCCTCGATGTAGTAGAAAAACTACAAGAACTTCGGCCAACGTTAACGTTTCCTGCCAGCTCTCTTTTTGCCATAATGACGCCCGCCTTAAGGCCGATCGCCGCATTACAAGACGGCATGTATCCGCACGGACGATCGGAAACTCAAACGCAATTGGCGTTACCGACGCCTGGCACACGAGAGAGAACCGGCCGCAAGGCCCAGGAAACGACATGACCACATCCCAAGCCGCTCCTCAAGCACACGTTAATCTCAGTAGCGCCGAACTCATCGAGCGTGCCGTGGCACGCGGAGAAGGTCGTCTGGCCGCGAATGGCGCTCTGGTAGTGAACACCGGCGAGCGTACCGGCCGTTCCCCCAAGGATCGCTTCATTGTCGATGAACCCTCGACCAGTGGCGATATCGACTGGGGCAGTGTCAACCGGCCTTTCCCCGCCGATCAATTCGATGCTCTTTGGGGGCGCGTCGAGGATTATCTCAACAGCGGCGACCGCTTCGTTTCCGAACTTCACGTGGGCAGCGACCCGACTCACTACCTGCCAGTACGGGTGACGACCGAGACGGCCTGGCACAACCTCTTCGGCCGCACCATGTTCGTGCGCCCGGAGGGCTACAACCCGGCCGCCAAGGAAGAATGGACCATCCTCAACGCACCGTTCTTCGAGTGCGACCCGAACCGTGACGGTACCAATAGCGACGGCACCGTGATCATCAACTTCGCCCAGAAGAAGGTGTTGATCGCCGGGATGCGCTATGCCGGCGAAATGAAGAAGGCGATGTTCTCGGTGCAGAATTTCCTGCTACCGGCTTCCGACGTGCTGCCCATGCATTGCAGCGCCAACGTCGGCGAGGATGGCGAAACCGCGCTGTTCTTCGGCCTCTCCGGCACCGGCAAGACCACGCTGTCCGCCGACCCGGCGCGTTATTTGATCGGCGACGACGAGCATGGCTGGGGCCCGGGCACCGTGTTCAACATCGAGGGCGGCTGCTACGCCAAGTGCATCGACCTCTCGGCCAAGAATGAACCGGTGATCTGGGATGCCATCAAGTTCGGTACCGTGCTCGAGAACGTGGTCCTCGACGACCGTCGCGAGCCCGACTACACCGACTACAGCCTGACTCAGAACTCGCGTGCCGCCTACCCGCTGGAGCATATCGAAAAGCGCGTACCGGAGAATCGTGCGGGCGAACCCAACGCCATCATCTTCCTCACCTGCGACATGTCCGGCGTGCTGCCGCCGGTGTCGGTACTGTCCAAGGAAGCGGCGGCCTATCACTTTCTCTCCGGCTATACCGCCAAGGTGGGCTCCACCGAGATGGGCTCCTCCTCGGGCCTGGAAGCGACCTTTTCCACCTGTTTCGGTGCGCCGTTCTTCCCCCGGCCGGCCCGGGTCTACGCCGACCTGCTGATCAAGCGGGTCGAGGCCAAGGATGCCCAGGTCTACCTGGTCAATACCGGTTGGACAGGCGGTGCCTATGGCGAAGGCGGCTCGCGTTTCTCGATTCCGACCACCCGTGCCATCATCAGCGCGATCCAGTCCGGCGTGCTGCGCGACGTCGAGACCAAGCGCATCGAAGGGCTCAACCTCGACGTGCCGGTGTCCGTGCCTGGCGTGGATTCCAGCCTGCTCGACCCGCGCAAGACCTGGGAAGACCAGTCCGCGTACGACCGCAAGCTGCGCGACCTGGCGGCCAAGTTCGTCGACAACTTCAAGAAGTTCGACGGCGTCAGCGAGTCCATCGTCAAGGCCGGCCCCAGCCTGATCTGAAGCCGGGCATACGCAGTACGACGGGGGAGGGGCGTAAGCCTCTCCCCCGTTACGTTAACGGTTCGAGGCGAGCGTCCGCTGCTGCCGGTGCATCGCCCACCAGCGCAGCAAGTCGATGACGACAAACAGGGCGAGGCTTGCACCCAACACCGGCAGCGCCAGCCCCAGCGCCACGGCAAGGGTTAGTACGCCCAATCGGGCTGGCCACGACAGGGCTACGAATATCTCGCTCAGCGTTTCCCCGCGTTTGCGCTGGGTTGCCCGCCGGCGATGCCACCACATCGTATACCCCCAGCACACCAGCACCACCAGGCAGGTAGCCACTGCCGCCAGGGCCAGTTGATTGGGCAGGCCGAACAGAACCCCCATATGCAGGTCGATGCCCCAGCGGGTGAGCTTGGCGGCGAGGGGAAAGGTGGTGAAGTCGGTGCGGTCGGTGACGGCCATGGTTCGGGGATGCAGTGCCAACTGGTCGACTTGGGTGGGCCAGCTTCGGTCGATTTCGCTGACGCGCCAAGCTTCTTCCGCGTTGCCGGGCGGGTCGAGCTGGAGCAGCGCGGCATCGATGCCGGCCGCTCGCGCAGCGCTCAGGGCGCGATCGAAATCCGCCAGGCTCAAGTCTTCCGCATCGGGCGCATGCGCGTGGCCATGTTCACGATGCGCATCGTGCTCGTGGTCGGTTGCCGTCTCGGGCAGTCGGGTCGAGACGCTTGGCGTGCCCCAGCCCCAGGCGTGGCGCAGTTCGGCGATGTTGCCGCCCGCCCACTTCGACCAGGTGAGGCCGGTGGCAGAGAAGAACAGCAGCCCCAGCGCCACGACCGCGCCGAGAGTGGCATGATGCCGGCGTCGGGCTTGGGGTCCGCTCAGGGCACGCGGTGCCCGGCGACGTTGCCACCACAATACGACTCCGCCCAGGGCGGCGATCCCTAGCCAGGAAGCGGCTAGCTCGCTGTAGAGCCGGCCTGCATCGCCCAGCAGTAGCTGGCGATGGAACAGGTCGATGGTGGTGCGCAGGGGTAGCACGCCACTGGTGCCGTAGACGGTCATGTCACCCTTGATCTCAAGCGTTACGGGGTCGATGAACAGGGCGCGATGCTCCGAGGGGCCGAGGTCGGAGGCGGCGAACATCACTCGTGTGGTGGTGCCGGGCTGGGGTGCCGGTCGCACCGCGGCGGGCAGGATGACTTCGCCCAAGGCTTGCTGCGCCGCTTCCACCTGCTCGGCGAGCGGCCGAGGCGCGCCGCTCTGCGTGCCAGTCAGGGCATCGCGATAGAGCCAGGCTTCGAGCGAGGGGGAGAGAACGTAGGCGATGCCGGCGAGGGCCGCTACCAGTATGAAAGGGGCGACAAACAGGCCGATATAGCCATGAAGTCGGGTTAGTAGTGCAAGCAGCAGCCTGCCGGTGCGACGCGAAGGCGGCGCCGGGTATCGAGATGTCACGTGTCAGCTCCTGTATGAGGACGAACGACCGCAAGGCCTGCCAGGCGTTAGCAGGCCTCGGGAACCGCATTTTCAGGCGGAGCGCAAGGGAGGGGCACGTCCCCGATAGCGTGGATATCGCTCGCTTTGGACGAGGCGCCATTCCCCGACGGTGGGTGGGGCAGGCGAGGACTGGTGCCGGTCGAGGGGAGTTACTGCGCGGACCCCCAGGGCCGGCATGTGGAGAAAGAAGAGGCAATAATCGCACGCCGCCAATGTCGTGTGGCGCTCTTTAGGTGCGGTGTGCCGGTCGATTGATGGCGCCTGGGTTTGTGCGGTCTGATGCCCTTCATGGTGGGGTGCATCATGCGCCACTCGCCCTGTCTCGACCAGGCGCTGGGTCTGGCTCAGCAACGGCCCGCCGATGGCCAGGCTCAGGGCGAGCAGACCTAGGCAGACCAGTAGACGATGCCAGCGATGCATAAAGCGATGCACAAAAGAATCCCGAGCGCCGAGGTAGGATACCCGACTCTAGTCGACGGAGGGCAGGGTGCCAAGACTCGAACTCCTTCGAAAAACAGGAGGTCAAAACATGAAGAGGCATGCGCTCGTGCCTCGCACACAAGGCACCATGGTGCCGGGGGGGAACATGAAACGCCGTCTTTTTCTCGGTCTGCTGGGTACGGCCGGAGCCGCCGGGCTTCTGCCGAGCGTGGGCTGGGGGTTTCCCCGGCTCAGCCTGGAAGCCGCGCCGGGGCTGGAGCGTATCGAACTCTCGCGCGACGAGTGGCGTGAGCGCCTCACGCCCGAGCAGTTCGAGATCCTGCGCGATCACGGTACGGAGGAGCCATGGTCGAGCCCGCTGGACAAGGAGACCCGTGAGGGAGAATACCGCTGTGCTGGCTGTGATCTGCCGCTGTTTACAAGCGCCATGAAATACGATTCGGGCACCGGCTGGCCGAGCTTTTTCGATCATATCGAAGGGCATCTGCTCAGCCAGCTCGACTTCAGCCTGGTCTGGCCGCGGCGCGAGTACCATTGCGCCCGCTGTAGCGGCCACCAGGGGCATGTCTTCAGCGACGGCCCCGAACCTACCGGCCTGCGCTGGTGCAACAACGGCCTGGCACTGAGTTTCGTGCCGGCTTGACCGAATCGATGCTGCGGTAGCCTAGAACGCTTCCTCGGTAGGTCTCGTGTCAGCTCGGCTGGGCTGGAACTGACGACCGGTGGGCGCTGGCAGGAAGGTCTGCGATGCATCGGCGGCGTCGCTCAGGCGAAAGCTGGCGATCAAGTCGTTCAGGCGCTCGACCTGATCGCGCATCTCTGCCGCCGCGGCGCTGGTCTGCTCGACGAGCGAGGCATTGTGCTGCGTCATGTTGTCGAGTTCGGAAACGGCAGTGTTGACCTGGGCGATGCCCTGACTCTGCTCCTTGGCACCGGCGCTGATTTCCCCGATCACGCCGGTGATCCGCTCGATGCTGGTGACGATTTCCTGCATGGTCTTGCCCGTACTCTTCACCAGGCTCGCGCCCGACTGGGTGCGGGAAACCGAGGTGTCGATGAGTTCGCGTATGCCCCGAGACGCCTCGCTCGAGCGGCTGGCCAGGGTGCGGACCTCCTGCGCCACCACGGCGAAGCCGCGTCCGTGTTCGCCGGCGCGTGCGGCTTCCACCGAGGCATTGAGAGCGAGAATATTGGTCTGGAAGGTAATGCTGTCGATCAAGCCGATGAAGTCGTTGATCTGTGCCGCTGACCGACTGATGTCGTCCATGGTGCTCTCGACCTTGGCCATGGCTTCCTGGCCGTGGCGGGCGACGTCCACCGTCTCCTGCACCAGCTGGTTGGCCTGCTGGGTGGCGTCCGATGTGTTGCCCACCGTTGCCGTGATCTCCTCCATGGAGGCCGATGTCTCCTGCAGGTTGGCGGCGGTCTGTTCCGTGCGCGAGGCCAGGTCCTGACTGCTCTTGGCGATCTCGTTGGAAGCGTTGTGCACGCTCAGGGTGCTGCTGCGAACGGTCTGCAGTGTCCTGTCGATGCGCAGTATGAAAGCGTTGAATTGCTCGGCCAGTTCGCCCAGCTCATCCTTGCGCCGGCTCTCGATGCGTGCCGTCAGGTCGCCGTCGCCTTCGGTGATTTCCCGGATGCGCCCGGTGATCTGGCGAATGGCACGCGACATCAGCATAGGGCCAACCAGCGCAATCGCGACGGCAGCAAGAAAGACCAGGAGAGTAAAGCCGAGGACGCTGAATTGCTGCGTCCGGATTCGTGAGAGTGTCAGGGCCTCGAGCTCGATGACCTTGGCATCCGCCAACTCGCCGGCCTCGTTGTAGACGTCCCTGAGGCGGTCGAAAGCAACGAGCGAGGCTCCCTCGAGCCGTTCGCGTGCTGCCTCGGTATCACCGGCGGCATGTAGGGCCAGCACCTCGCTGGATTGCGCCGACCAGTCGGTGAATAGCGCCTCGAAATCGTCCAGGCGGTCGACGACCTCGGGGTAGGCGGCAAGCAACAGAGTGAATTCATGCATGCGCTCATAGGCTTGCTGGGCATTCTCCGCGTAATCCTCCTGCAGGGCCTGGGCCCGGTCGGAGCCGCTTGTCGCCTGCAGGCTTTCCAGCTCGGCCACGCGGGCCTGGTAGAGGTCGCGGTCGGCGTTGAGTACGGCGGATATGGCGGCATTGAAGGTGCCGCTGAATTCGGTCATGCGGTCCCTGACGGAGTGCACCAGCAGCAGGTCGGCGACGACCACGACCAGTAGTGACAGGGCGACGCCGATGAAGGCGACGGCATACTTGACGCGTATCTTGTTCATGGGATTGTTGCGCATCGGACATGACTCCCTTGCTGGAGTGTGCGGTTCGAGTGGTTTTTGCCACGTCGTTATCGTTATCGGCGCTATGTGTGCGCTAAGGGAGGAGGGCATTCACTGACGTTATCGGCATAATCTGCCCCGAGCTTTAATGCCGGAGCGGAATGCGGCGAAAAAAATGAGTTGGCTTAAGGGCGTTGCGCCCGGTAGCAGGGTGCCGTTCAAGATCTATGCTTTGAACCCCTCCACGATATGCCGGGCCAGGCCATCCACGGCGGGTGAGGCGGCTTCGGGCGAGCGCAGCAGGACAATGGAGCCATCAGGAAGGGGAGGGAAATCGTCGGCCTCGCCGAGAATACGCATGCCCGGCGTGACCAGGCTCTTCATCAGCGCGGAGACGGCGAGCCCGGCGCCGACCACCGCCTGCAGAGTGGCGAGGCTGGGGCTCGAGTAGGCGATGCGATACTGTCGCCCGGCACGGGTCAGGGCGTTGCAGGCGTGGCGCCGGCAGAAGCAGGGCTCCTCGAACAGTGCCAGCGGCAGCGGCGCCTGGCGATGCACGGCATGACTCTCCGCCACCACCCACACCGTCTCCTCGCGGCGCAGGATCGTGCCGATCTCCTGGCCGACTTCGCGAGTGACGATGCATAGGTCGAGGCTGCCCTGCTGGCGCCCGAGCAGCTCCGACGAGGGGGCGCACTGCACCTCGACATCGACCAGCGGCCAAGTCTGGGAGAAGGACTTGAGAATCCCGGGCAGGAAGCGCATGACGAAATCGTCGGGCACGCCGATCCGCACTCGCCCGACCATCTCGGGCTTGCGCAGCTTGTTGAGCGCCTCGCCCTGCAGGTCGAGGATACGGCGGGCATAGCCGAGCAGCGTGGTGCCCTCGCTGGTCAGGTGCATCTGGCGCCCATGACGCTCGAACAGGGGGCGCTGGATCACGTCCTCCTCGAGGCGCTTGATCTGCATGCTGACCGCCGACTGGGTGCGGTTGACCGCCTGGGCGGCCCGGGTGAAGCCGCCGTGGTCGACAATGGCGACGAAGGTACGCAGCAGCTCATGATCGATGGTGTTCAACATAGAAGGTTGCCATCAAGCAGGGTGATACATTGCATAATAACTATTCGTTGGATTGATTCAAGCGGCTTGCCGAGACTCTCCCTGATCGTCATGTATCGGAGGAGTCCCATGAGAACCGTCACCTGCAACGCCTCTTGCTGTGCCGCAACGAGAAGAGACCGGGCGAGCCACCTCGACCTCTCCCTGCTCGGGGCCGGGCTGGCGAGAGTGCGCCACTGGATGCAACTGCGCCACGAACGCAAGCAGCTCAGTGAGCTCAGCGACCGCATGCTGCGTGATATCGGCCTGACCCGCCATGAAGCGGCGCGCGAGGCGCGCCGCCGCGTCTGGGACGACATCGGCTGGTGGCGTTGATGCAGCGGCGACAGCGTGGCGTTTGTGATACCTTGGCGCGATCTTTCGTTGCCGCAACACCAAGGAAGTCATGGACGCCACGACCCGGATCATCTCGCGCCTCGCCGAGGAACTCGCCGTTCGCCCGCAGCAGGTGTCAGCTACCGTGGAACTGCTCGACGGCGGCGCCACCGTGCCCTTCATCGCGCGCTACCGCAAGGAGGTCACGGGCGGCCTCGACGATACCCAACTGCGTCACCTCGACGAGCGCCTGCGCTACCTGCGAGAACTCGAGGAACGCCGTGCCGCCGTGCTCGCCGCCATCGACGAGCAAGGCAAGCTGACGTCGGAGCTCGAGAAGCAGATCCAGGCGGCCGACACCAAGCAGCGCCTGGAAGACCTCTACCTGCCTTATAAAAAGAAGCGTCGCACCAAGGCGCAGATCGCCCGCGAGGCGGGGCTTGAGCCGCTGGCCGATGCGCTGCTGACTGACCCCACGCTCGACCCCGAACGCGAGGCCGCCGCCTACCTGCGGCCGGCGGAAGGCGACGTGCCGGCCGTGGAGGATGCCAAGGCAGCGCTGGACGGCGCGCGCCAGATCCTCATGGAGCGTTTCGCCGAGGACCCCGAGCTGGTCGGCTCGCTGCGCGAGCGGCTGTGGCAAGAGGGCATCCTCAGCGCGCGGGTCCTTGAAGGGAAGGCGCGCGAGGGCGCCAAGTTTTCCGACTATTTCGAGCACGACGAGCCACTGGCCAAGGCACCCTCGCACCGGGCGCTGGCCATGTTCCGCGGTCGCAACGAGGGCGTGCTGACCCTGGCCATCCGCCTGCCCGGCGAGGAGGAGGCACCGGTCCATCCGGCCCAGGTGGCCATCGCCCGACACTTCGCCATCCACGACGAGGGTCGCGCTGCCGACAAATGGCTTGCCGATGTGGTGCGCTGGACCTGGCGGGTAAAGCTTTATACCCACCTCGAGACCGAACTGATGGGGCGGCTGCGCGAGCGCGCCGAGCTGGAGGCGATCGATGTCTTTGCCGCCAATCTCAAGGACCTGTTGCTGGCCGCCCCGGCGGGGCAGAAGGCGACGCTGGCCATCGACCCGGGCCTGCGCACCGGCTGCAAGGTGGCGGTAGTCGATGCCACCGGCCAATTCCTGGAACATGCCACGATCTACCCGCACGCCCCGCAGAACCGTTGGGACGCCTCGTTAGCCGAATTGGCCAAGCTGGTCGACAAGCACGATGTGGCGCTGATTGCGGTGGGCAACGGCACGGCTAGCCGCGAGACGGACAGGCTGGCCGGCGATCTGGTCAAGGCTTTCGCCGGCAAGAAGGCCCTGGCCAAGGTGATGGTCAGCGAAGCCGGCGCCTCGGTCTATTCCGCCTCCGAGTACGCCTCCCGTGAGCTGCCCGACCTCGACGTCACCATTCGCGGCGCCGTTTCCATCGCCCGGCGCCTGCAGGATCCGCTGGCCGAGCTGGTCAAGATCGAGCCCAAGTCGATCGGCGTGGGCCAGTACCAGCACGACGTCTCCCAACTGCAGCTGTCGAGGAGCCTGGAGGCGGTGATCGAGGACTGTGTCAACGCCGTGGGTGTCGATCTCAACACGGCGTCGAGCGCGCTGCTGTCGCGGGTGGCCGGGCTCAACCCGGCGCTGGCCGAGGCCATCGTCGCGCGGCGCAACGCCGAGGGGGCTTTCCGCAGTCGCAAGCAGCTGCTCGATGTGAGCCGCCTGGGCCCCAAGACCTTCGAGCAGTGCGCCGGCTTCCTGCGCATCATGAATGGCGACAATCCGCTTGACGGCAGCGCGGTGCACCCCGAGGCCTATCCCCTGGTGGAGCGCATCGCCAGCCGCAGCGGGCGCCCGGTGGCCAGCCTGATCGGCGACAGCGCCACGCTCAAGGCGGTGAAGCCCGCCGACTTCGCCGACGAGCGCTTTGGCGTGCCCACCGTCAGCGACATTCTCAAGGAACTCGACAAGCCGGGGCGCGACCCGCGTCCCGAATTCAAGGCCGCCGAGTTCCGCGAAGGGGTCGAGACGCTGAAGGACCTGGAGCCGGGCATGATCCTGGAGGGCAGCGTGACCAACGTGACCCACTTCGGCGCTTTCGTCGATATCGGCGTCCACCAGGATGGCCTGGTGCATATATCCGCGCTTTCGGACAAGTACGTCGAGGACCCGCGCTCGGTGGTCAAGGCTGGCGACATCGTCAAGGTAAAGGTGATGAGCGTGGATATCGAGCGCGCCAGGATCGGGCTTACCATGCGCCTCGACGATCAGCCGGGCGAGGCCGAAGGCGGCAAGAGCCGCGGCAGAACGTCGCGCAACGTTCAGGGCGAGGGACGCGGCGGACAGGGCAAGGCGCCGCGCAAGGGCGCGCCTCGCGAGCAGGCCCAGCCCAACCAGATGGGCGCTCTCGGGGAGGCACTGCTCAAGGCCAGAAAGGGCAAATCTTGATCCCGATACACCTCTCGCCATACTCTCGACATCAATCGCATGTCCGGCTGTCGCAGGCAGCCGGCTTGCCTCGACCGTGAGGCCCGCCAAAGGTCTCCGAGACATGGGGTTCACGCCTTGTCCGATACATATTCCGCCACCGTTTCATTTCTCGCCGGGCTGGCGACGCAGGGCCGCTTCGGGCGCCTGCGGCGAGGCCTGGAGAAGGAGGGACTGCGTGTGGATCGCGAGGGGCGCATTGCTTCCACGCCGCATCCGCACGCGCTGGGCTCGAAGTTGACCCATCCGCATATCACCACGGACTACTCCGAGGCACTGCTGGAGTACATCACGCCGGTCTATTGTCGACCCGGTGATGCCATCGACTTCCTGGCCGACCTGCACCGCTTCAGCTATCGCCATCTCGGCGATGAGCTGGTCTGGCCGGCGAGCATGCCGGCCAGGCTCGATGGTAATGACAGCGTGACCATCGCGGACTATGGCAGCTCCAATATCGGTACCATGAAGCACGTGTATCGCAAGGGGCTGGATGTGCGCTACGGCCGGATCATGCAGGCCATCGCCGGGATTCACTACAACGTCTCGCTACCCGATGAGCTGTGGGGGCTGTTGCGCGAGCACGACGGCGCCACGGAGATGTCGCTCGACGACTATCGCTCGAGTCGCTATTTCGGCCTGATCCGCAACTTTCGCCGTCACAGCTGGCTGTTGCTCTACCTGTTCGGTGCTTCGCCGGCGCTGGACCGCAGCTTCCTGCCCGAGGGCAACGTGCCCGACAAGCTGCGCTCCCATGGAAGCGAAACGCTGGTCTCGCCCTATGCCACCAGCCTGCGCATGTCGGACCTGGGATACCAGAACAAGGTGCAGGCGCAGCTCAAGATCTGCTTCAACTCGCTGTCCAACTACGTGGGCACCCTGCGCCATGCGATCTCCACGCCCTGGCCCGCCTATGAGGCGTTGGGGGTGCGCGACGGCACTGACTGGCAGCAGCTCAATGCCAATATCCTGCAGATTGAGAACGAGTACTACAGCGACATCCGGCCCAAGCGCGTCACCCGTCACAACGAGACGCCGAGCCAGGCGCTCGAGGCGCGCGGCGTGGAGTACATCGAGGTGCGTTGCCTGGACCTCGACCCCTTCCTGCCGTTGGGCATCGACGAGCCGCGCCTGCGCTTCATCGATACTTTCCTGATGTGGTGCCTGCTCTCCGACAGCCCCTGGATCCCCGACGAGGAGTGCGACCGGCTGGACGACAACCGACGTTTGGTCGTCGAGCGCGGACGTGACCCCGAGCTGCGTCTGCTTCAGGACGGACATAGCCGCTCCGTGGCCGACTGGGGTGGGGAGATATTCGCCGAGCTTGACCAGGCCGCAGCGCTGCTCGACGCCCTGGAACAGGGTACGCCCCATGCCGAGGCCGTCGCGCAATTCGCCCCCTGGCTTGATGACCCGGCGTTGACGCCGTCGGGACGCCTCCTGGCACGGCTGGAAACGAGCGGCGAAGAGTTCGTCGAGACCGTTCTTGCCATCGCCGAGGAGCAAGCCGAGAGGATGCGGCATGAAGCCATGTGCCCGGCGCGAAAGACGACCTTGGATCAGTTGGTCGATACCTCACATCAGCAGCAGCGCGACATCGAGGCGGCCGATAGCCTTCGCTTCGAGGAGTTCCTCGAGGAGTACTTCGCCAGTGCCCGCGAACCGCGCGTGGTGATGGCCAGCCAGGGGAATGCCTGATGCTTGCGGGTCTCCGTTCTCTCTCCGTGCGCCAGTGGAGCCTGGCCGGGCTGGCCTTCTGTATCGTGATGCTGCTGGTGGCCCTGGGCCTGGAGCACATCGGCGGGCTCGAGCCCTGCCCGCTGTGCATCTTCCAGCGCGTGGCGGTACTGGCCGCTGCGGCGGTCTTCGTTGTCGCCGCGATCCACAACCCTCGCGGTCGGCTGGGGCCGGTCGTCTACGGCGGGCTGTCGTTAGTGGCGGTGCTGGGGGGCATCGGCGTTGCCGCGCGCCACGTGTGGCTGCAGTCGCTGCCACCGGACCAGGTGCCGAACTGCGGCCCGGGGCTCGACTACATGATGGACATCCTGCCCATGCGCGACGTCGTCGCCATGGTGCTCTCGGGTTCGGGCGAGTGTGCCGAGATCGATTTCCTGCTGCTGGGCATCTCGTTGCCCGGCTGGACGTTGATCGGGTTCCTCATCCTGGCACTGGTGCCGCTGGGGATCCTGTACCGTTCAGTCCGCGGTCTGTGGCCCTGAGGTTGACGACAGGAGGCTGAGGGGTGCTATACCGCGATTTTCCCACCCAGGAGGCGATCGACCGCGAATACGACCCCATGCGCGGGCGCGAGCCGGCCGCGCTGCTCGCCGCCTGGCAAACCCGCAGCGAGACGGTTCGGAAGCGCCTGCGCGTGTCGCTGGACGTGGCCTACGGTCCGACGCTGGCCGAGCGCATGGATCTCTATCACGCCGGAAATGACGCTGCTCCGGTTCATCTTTTCTTTCACGGCGGCTATTGGCGCTCGCTGGGCCACCGGGAGTTCGGCTTCGTCGCCGAGGGCCTGGTCCAGGCGGGCATCAGCGTGGGGGTGGTCAACTATGCGCTTTGCCCCAGCGTGGCGTTCGGTGAGGTCGTGCGTCAGGCCCGCGCTGCCGTGGCCTGGACGTATCGGAACGGGAACGCGCTGGGTGTCGACCCGTCGCGCCTGAGCGTGTCGGGCCACTCCGCCGGCGGGCACCTTGCCGCCATGCTGCTGGCCACCGACTGGCAGGGTGGCTACGGCCTACCCGACGAATTGATTGCAGGGGGGCTATGCATCAGTGGGCTCTTCGATCTGCGCCCGTTTCCCTGGTCATGGCTGCAGCCCAAGTTGCAGCTTACCGGCCGTGAGGTGGCCGATTACAGCCCGCTGTTCCTTCCGTGTCGCGTGCCCGCGCCTGTGGAGCTGGTAGCGGGAGGAGAGGAGTCGAGAGAATTCGAACGCCAGATGCTCGCTTACGCCGAGCATCTTGATGACGACGGCGTAAGGGTCAGCGCCGAGCTGATGCCCGGCGACGATCACTTCTCGATTCTCGACCATTATGCACCCGGCGGCGATTTCGTTCAGCGCATCGCCGCCTTCCACGACCTCGCCTAGCACGGCGCTGCACGGGCTGGCTTGCCTTCGAGGTTGGCTAGGGCAGGACGGCCGTCGCTTCGATCTCCACTTTGGCCCGGTCCTCGATCAGGTCGGCCACCTGTACCATGGTCATGGCCGGGAAGTGCTTGCCCATCACCTCGCGATAGACGGCGCCCACTTCCTTGAGCCGGGTGAGATACTCCTGCTTGTCGGTGACGTACCAGGTCAAGCGCACCACGTGCTCCGGCCCCGCATCGGCCTGCCTCAGAACTTCGACGATATTGGTCAGCGCCTGGTGGATCTGGGCGACGAAGTCGTCGCTCTCGAAGACCTGATCGCCGTTCCAGCCGATCTGGCCGCCGACGAAGATCATGCGGCCCGAGGCGAGCACGCCGTTGGCATAACCTACGGCGCTCTTCCAGTGGCTGGGGTGGAGCTGTTCGTGTACGGAAGCGTCATTCATCGGAGAGTCCTTACTAGAGGTCGATGGCGAAATGGCGGCGCAGGGTATCGGGCCACGGCAGAGGCCGGCCGCTCTCCAGGTCGACGAAGACCAGGGTGGAATCACACGTCAGGCGGAGCTCCTCGCCGCAGCGGGCCACGGTACGCAGTGCCAGGCTGGTACGACCCACATGGCGAATCGCCAGCTCGAAGATGAGCGTCTCACCCAGGCGGCTGGGCGCATGGAAGTCGGTCTCGATGCGTGCCGTGGGCACGCCCGTGCGTGATTCCACGTGCAGGCGGTTGAAATCGTGGCCGACCACGTCGGCGAAATAATCCTCGACCACCGAGTTGAGCATCTCGTAATAGCGGGGATAGAAGACGATGCCTGCTGGGTCGCAGTGCTGGAAACGTATTTTGCGCTGGGTGACGAATGGCATGACGGCCCTCCTCAGACCCCGAGATAGCGGTCGCGGAGGGTATCGTCGAGCGCATCGGGCGCTCCCTCCCACACCGTGCAGCCTTTCTCCAGAATGGTGCAGCGGTCAGCCACCGGCAGCAGTTCGGAGAGCGACTTGTCGACGATCAGCGTTGACTGGCCCTGGGCCTTGAGCTCGCGAATCGCCGACCAGATTTCCTTGCGGATGACCGGCGCCAGGCCCTCGGTGGCCTCGTCCAGGACCAGCAGCCGTGGGTTGGTCATCAGCGCCCGACCGATGGCGAGCATCTGCTGTTCGCCGCCGGAAAGGGTGCTGGCCATCTGGCTGCGTCGTTCGGCCAGCCGAGGGAAGAGCGCCTCGACGCGTGCCAGGTTCCAGTGGCCAGTACGTGCCGTGACCAGGAGGTTTTCGCGTACCGAGAGGTTGGCGAAACAGCGCCGGCCTTCGGGCACCAGCCCGAGCCCCGCCTGGGCGATGCGATACGACGGCAGCCGACACAGGTCCCGGGACTCGAAGGTGATGCTGCCGCTGCGTGGCGGTGTCAGACCGAAGATGGAGCGGATGGTGGTGGTCTTGCCCATGCCGTTGCGCCCCATCAGCGCCACCATCTCCCCGGCCTGAACGCTGAGGTCGACGCCGAACAGCGCCTGTGAGGGGCCGTAGAAAGTCTCGATCGCGGTGACGTTGAGCATCTCAGTCCCCCAGGTAGGCTTCGCGGACTTGCGGGTTGGCGCGGATCTCGGCGCTGTCGCCATGGGCGATGACGCCGCCGGCCACCAGCACCGAAATGCGATCTGCCAGGCGGAACACGGCGTCCATGTCGTGCTCTATCAGCAGGATCGGCACTTCATGCTTGAGTGCCTCGAGCAGTTCGGTCAGGCGTGCCGAGCCCTCGGGGCCGAGCCCGGCCATGGGTTCGTCGAGCAGCAGCACCCTCGGCTTCAACGCCAAGGCGCAGGCGACTTCCACCTGTCGCCGCTCGCCGTGGGAGAGCTCGGCCACCGGCGTGTCGGCACGATGCGCAAGCGCCATGCGCTCGAGCGCTTCCATCGCCGGTTCGATCAGGCGTTCGTCGCGGTGCACCGGCTTCCAGAACCGGAAGCTGTGTCCCTGCAGCGCCTGGACGGCGATCATCACGTTGCGCTTTACCGACAGCGGTTCGGCCAGCGACGAGACCTGGAAGCTGCGCCCCAGCCCCAGTCGTGCGCGCTGGGCCACGCTGAGCGGGGTGATTTCCTGACCGGCCAGCACGATGCTGCCCGAATCGGGCTTGAGGCCGCCCGCAATCTGCCCGATCAGGGTCGACTTGCCGGCGCCGTTGGGGCCGATCAGGGCGTGGATCTCGCCAGGGTGGAGATCCAGTGACACGTCACGGGTCGCCTGCAAGGCGCCAAAGCGCTTGTTGAGGTTGGCCAGTGTCAGCACGGCGTCACTCATGGCGCTCCCTCCCGGCCAGCCAGCCCATCACGCCGTGCTTGGCGAACAGCACCACACCGAGCAGCACCAGGCCGAGGAACAGCTTCCAATATTCGGTCAGCCCGCCCAGCAGGGTTTCCATCATCACGAACAGGACGGCCCCGGCCAGCGGCCCGTAGAGCCGTCCCACACCGCCGAGAATAACGATCACCATGAGCTCTCCCGACATGTGCCAGCTGAGCATGGTGGGGCTGACGAAGCCGTTGAGGTCGGCGTAGAGCGCCCCGGCGAGCCCGGTGATCATCGCCGAGATGACAAAGGCCACCAGGCGGATGGGGTAGGGGGCGATGCCGGCCGTGGCGAGCCGCGTGTCATTGAGCCGGGCCATGGTCAGGGCGGCGCCGAAGCGCGACTTCATGATGCGCGAGGTCAGCGCGAGCGAGAGCACGAGCCCGCCGAAGCAGATCAGAAAGAAGGTCAGCGCGTCGTTGGTGTCGACCCAAGGCAGCGAGTTGCGTAGATAGATCGGCAAGCCGTCCTCGCCGCCATAGGTGGGCCAGGAGTTGGCGAAGTAATACATCATCTGGGCGAAGGCCAGGGTGATCATGATGAAGTAGACACCGGTGGTGCGCAGCGAGATGGCACCGATGGCCAGTGCCAGCAGGCCGCACAGCACGATTGCCGCGAGCCAGATCGTCAGCATGCTGTCGCTGCCGGGAATGGTGAATGGCCAGGCGATCACCGGGGTGAAGTCGAAGGCGTGATAGGCACTGATGCCGGCCACGTAGCCCCCCAGGCCGAAGTAGGCGGCATGCCCGAAACTCACCATGCCGCCATAACCGATGGCCAGGTTGAGGCCCACCGCCGCCATGGCGACCAACGTCATGCGCGAGGCGAGATTGACATAGTAGATATGACCGAGGAAGTAGGCCGCCAAAGGCGCCAGCAGCAGCAGGGCCAGCAGGCCGATCTGCACCAGCCCCTTGCGGTCGTGCCAGTGGGGCGACGGCGCTGACAGCCGCGACCCAGGGGGGAGGGTTTGAGTCTCGGACTTAGTCATGGGCGGCAAACAGTCCCTTGGGTTTGAAGGCGAGAATCACGGCCATCAGGATATAGATCAGCATCGCGGCGATGGCGGAACCGACCCCGGCGGCCTCCGAAGGGCTCATGAATTGACGGAAGAGCTCGGGCAGTAAGACCCGCCCCAGGGTGTCGACCACGCCGACCAGGAGGGCCCCATACAGGGCGCCCTTGATCGAGCCGATGCCGCCGATCACGATCACCACGAAGGCGAGGATCAGTACGGGCTCGCCCATGCCGACCTGAACCGACTGCAAGGCGCCGACCATGGCGCCGGCCAGGCCGGCCAGCGCCGCGCCCATGGCGAAGACGAGGGTATACAGCCGGGCGATGTTCACGCCCAGCGCGCCGATCATTTCGCGATCGCTCTCGCCGGCGCGGATGCGCATGCCGAGGCGCGTGCGTGCGATCAGGAAGTACATGCCCACGGCCACGGCAACGCCCACGGCGATGATGACCAGCCGGTAGAGGGGATAGCGCAGGCCACCGGGCAGAGTCACCGAACCGTTCAGCAGCGCCGGAGGATTGAGGTAAAGGGGAGAGGAGCCGAACAACCAGCGCGTGCCTTCCGAAAAGATGAGAATCAGGGCGAAAGTGGCCAGCACCTGATCGAGGTGGGGGCGGTGGTAGAGCCGGCGAATCACGATCAGCTCGACCAGTGCGCCTACCGCTGCCGCCGCGGTGATGCCGGCTGCCAGGCCGACGAGGAACGAGCCGGTGGCGGCACTGACCGCGGCCGTGGCGTAGGCACCGACCATGTAGAAGGAGCCGTGGGCCAGGTTGATCAGTCCCATCACACCGAATACCAGGGTGAGGCCGCTGGCCATCAGGAACAGCATGGTACCGAGCTGAAGGCCGTTGATGAGCTGTTCGATGAGTAAGGTCATGAGGGCATCAGGAAATTATCGGGTTGAGAACCGGCCGGCCCGGGTGGACCGGCCGTAACGGATCACATCTCGCACTGGGTGTGGTAGATGTCCTGGATATCCTCCACGGCGATGCCCACCAGGCGGTTGGTCGGCTCGCCGTCGTCACCCTCGACGACCTCGCGCACGTAGATGTCCTGGATCGGGTGATGGTTGGGCCCGAAGCGGAACTCGCCGCGCACCGAGTCGAAGTCGGCCTCGCGCAGCGCCTCGCGGAAGGCGTCCTGGTCGTCCGGGTGCGCCTTGTCCAGCGCGCTGAGGATCAGGTTGGCGGTGTCGTACCCCTGGGCCGCGTAGAGCGTCGGAGTGCGGTCGTAGGTGTCGCGGAAGGCCTGGACGAAGGCGTGGTTGGCCTCGTTGTCCAGGTCGTAGGCCCACAGCGAAGTGTTCTTGGCCCCGATGGCCGCGCTGCCTACCGCCTTGATGATGATCTCGTCGAAGGAGAAGGCGGCACCGAACACCGGTATGTCGACGCCCGAGTCGTCCCACTGCTTCATGAACGAGATGCCCATGCCGCCCGGCAGGAAGAAGAACAGGCTGTCGGCATCGCTGGCGCGGATCTGGGCGATCTCGGCGGCGTAGTCGGTCTGGCCCATCTGGGTGTAGATCTCGTCGACCACTTCGCCTTCGTAGAGGTGCTTGAAGCCGGCCAGGGCGTCGGTGCCGGCGGGATAGTTGGGCGCCATGATGATAGGGCGTTCAAGGCCCTGCTCGCGCATGTAGGCGCCCATGGCACCGTGCAGGTTGTCGTTCTGGTAGGCGGCGTTGAAATAATTTTCGTGACACATGCGCCCGGCAAGGTCGGAAGGCCCGGCATTGGGCGAGATGTAGAACGTCCCCTGGCGCACGGCAGCCGGTACCACCGCCATCGCCAGGTTCGAGAAAATGATGCCGGTTAAGATGTCGACCTCATCGCGCTGCATGAACTCGTTGGACAGGCTGCGTGCCAGATCGGGTCGGTTGCCGTCGTCCTGCACCAGCACCTCGACGTCGTCGCGGCCGGAACGCTCGATCGCGAGCATGAATCCATCGCGTACGTCCACGCCCAGATGCGAACCGCCGCCGGACAGGGTGGTGATCATGCCGATCTTGACCTCTTCGGCCTGGGCCGCCGCCATGGCGGTGGTCATCAACAGGCCAAGGCCTACGCTGGCTAGTGTCTTCATGGGTTTCCCTCTTCGTTCTCGTTTGTTGTGTTCTCAGCGCATGCCCAGCGCTGCCCTACGGTTAGTCGTCAGATCGCGCCGTCGGGCTGACTTCCGCAGCAGAATAGTGCTCCTGGCGCAATCGGAAGCGCTGTACCTTGCCGGTCGCCGTCTTCGGCAGCGTCTCGACGAAGCGAATCGAGCGCGGATACTTGTAGGGCGCGATGCGTTGCTTGACGAACGCCTGCAGCCGCTCGACACAATCCGCGTCCGGCTCGACACCGGGAGACAGTACCACGAAGGCTTCGACGATCTGCCCACGCTCTCCATTCGGTGCGCCGATCACGGCACACTCCGCCACCGCTTCGTGGGCCAGCAGGGCGGCTTCCACCTCGGGGCCGGCAATGTTGTAGCCGGACGAGACGATCATATCGTCATTGCGGGCGGCAAAGTGGAAGTAGCCCTCGTCATCCTGATAGAAGGCATCGCCGGTCAGGTTCCAGCCTTGCTGCACGTAGCCCTGCTGGCGGGGATCGTCCAGATAGCGGCACCCGGTGGGACCACGTACCGCCAGGCGGCCGACCTCGCCACGCGGCAGCTCGTTCATCTCCGCATCGACGATCTTCGCCTCGTAACCGGTGACCGGCTTGCCGGTGCAGGCCGGACGATGGTCGTCGAGACGGTTTGTAATGAAGATGTGCAGCATCTCGGTGGCACCGATGCCGTCGAGGATCGGCGTGCCGGTCTTGGCGACCCAGTCGTGGTAGATCGGGGCCGGCAATGTCTCGCCGGCCGAGACCGCCAGGCGCAGGCTGTCGAGAGCGTCGCCGCCGTCTAGCGAGGCGAGCATGGTGCGATACGCCGTGGGGGCGGTAAATACCACGGTGGCGCGATGCTCGCGAATGATCTCCATCATGTTGGGCGGCGTGGCTTTCTCCAGCAGCACCGCGCTGGCGCCGAAACGCAGCGGGAAGATCGCCAGCCCCCCGAGGCCGAAGGTGAAGGCCAGCGGCGGCGAGCCGACGAAAACGTCGTCGGGTGTCACCTGCAGCACTTCTTGGGCATAGCCGTCGGCGATAATCAGCAGGTCGCGGTGGAAGTGCATGGTCGCCTTGGGCTTGCCGGTGGTGCCGGAGGTGAAGCCGAGCAGGGCCACGTCGTCGGCGGCAGTGGCAACGGCCTCGAAGTCGGTCGGCTTGTCGAGCGCCAGGCGATCGAGTTCGGCATCGTGGTTGGCCGTGCCGTCGAAGCCCACCACGCGCTTCAGGAAGGCGCTGTCGGCGGCACAGATCTCGAGTTCCTCGAGCAGGCGGGTATCGCAAAGGGCCAGGCCGATCTCGGCCTTGTCGACGACCTGAGCCAGCTCGCCGGCGCGCAGCATCGGCATGGTATTGACCACCACTGCCCCGGCCTTGGTAGCGGCCAGCCAGCAGGCCACCATGGCCGGGTTGTTGGCCGAGCGGATCAGCACCCGGTTGCCGGGGCGGACGCCGAGCTCCTCGACCAGCGCATGGGCCAGGCGGTTGGTCCATTCGGCAAGCTCGCGATAGGTGCGCCGCCGGCCGTTGCCGATCAGTGCCACGCGCTCGCCGTGGCCGCGTTCGACCCAGCGGTCGCAGAGCTCCCCCGCGGCGTTGAGCCGCTCGGGGTAGTCGAAGCCGTCGAGCCGCAGCTCGGGCCATTCAGCCTCGGGAGGCAGGTTGTCCCGGGTAAAGGTATCGGCATGTGCCGACGGTGCGTTCATGACCATTCTCCGTACATCGTTGTTGTTGTGCGGCGCTTGAGCGTCGACAGGGGGATACGGGTCTGGCATCAATCATCGTTGTGGTCGGTTCTAATCGGTCTCCCTCGGTTCAGCCTTCTGCCAGCGCGCTACGCGCGATGACCACCTTCTGCACGTCCGAGGCACCCTCGTAGATGCGCAGCGCGCGAATCTCGCGGTACAGGCTCTCGACGATATGCCCCTTGCGCACGCCGTCGCCGCCGTGCAGTTGCACCGCCTTGTCGATCACCTGCTGGGCGCGGTCGGTGGCGTAGAGCTTGGCCATCGCCGCTTCGCGGGTGACCCGCTCGGCCCCCATGTCCTTGGTCCAGGCGGCGCGGTACACCAGCAGGGCGGCGGCGTCCACGTCCAGCGCCATCTCCGCCAGGTGACCCTGCACCATCTGCAGGTCGGCCAGGCTGGCGCCGAACAGCTCGCGGCTGCGTGCCCGTTCCAGCGACTCATCCAGCGCGCGACGGGCGAAACCCAGGGCGGCGGCGCCCACCGTCGAGCGGAACACGTCGAGCACGGACATGGCGATACGGAAGCCTTGGCCGGGCTGGCCGATCATGGCGCTGGCCGGCAGGCGCAGCGCATTGAAGCCGAGCCGCGCCAGCGGGTGCGGCGAGATGGTCTCCAGCCGCTCGCGAATCTCGAGCCCGGGCGTGTCGGCGGGCACCAGGAAACAGGAGAGCCCCTTGGCCCCCGGCCCCTCGCCGGTGCGGGCGAATACCGTGTAGAGGTCGGCAATGCCGCCGTTTGAGATCCAGGTCTTCTCGCCATCGAGGCGGTAGCCGTCGCCGTCGCGCTCGGCCGTGGTGTCGAGCTGAGCCACGTCGGAGCCGGAGCGCGGCTCGGTCAGCGCGAAGGCGGCCAGCGCCTCGCCGCGGCGGGTCCGCTCCAGCCACTGCTTTTGTTCGCTGCTGCCGAACAGGCTGATGGCACCGGTGCCCAGCCCCTGCATGGCGAAGGCGAAATCGGCCAGGCCGTCGTGGCGGGCCAGGGTCTCGCGAATCAGGCACAGGCTGCGCACGTCGATGGCGTCGCCCGCCGTGCCCTCGAGAAAGCCCGCCCGGCCCAGGTCGCGCACCAGTTCGATGCAGGTGGCGTCGACGTCGGCGTGGTCGCGTGGCAGCTCGCGCCGGCACCAGGCCTCCAGGCGCTTGGCCAGATCGCGGTGGCGCTCGTCGAAGAAGGGCCAGCCGAGAAAGCTCGTGTCGCTCATCGTTCCATCTCCCCTGACCTAGTCACCTTGGAATTCCGGCTTCTGCTTGGCAGCGAAGGCGCGGTAGGCACGCTCGAAGTCGCCGGTCTGCATGCAGATCGCCTGGGCCTGCGCCTCGGCCTCGATGGCCTGCTCGAGGCTCATCGACCACTCCTGGTTGAGCTGGGTCTTGGTGATGCCGTGGGCGAAGGTCGGCCCCTGGGCCAGGCGGGTGGCGTAGGCGATGGCCTCGGCTTCGAGTGCGTCGGCTTCCACCAGGCGGTTGTAGAAGCCCCACCGATGGCCCTCATCAGCGCTCATGCTGCGTCCACTGTAGAGCAGGTCGGCGGCACGGCCCTGGCCGATGAGGCGCGGCAGCATGGCGCAGGCGCCCATGTCGCAGCCGGCGAGCCCTACCCGGGTGAAGAGGAAGGCGGTGCTGGCTTCCGGCGTGGCGAAGCGGATGTCCGAGGCCATGGCAATGATGGCACCGGCCCCGACGCAGACGCCGTCCACCGCGCTGATCACCGGCTTGCCGCAGTGGATCATCGCCTTGACCAGATCGCCGGTCATGCGGGTGAATTCGAGCAACCCCTTCATGTCGCGACCGACCAGCGGGGCGATGATCTCGTGCACGTCGCCACCGGAGCAGAAGTTGCCGCCGTTTGAGGCGAATACCACGGCCTTGACGTCCACGGCGTAGGCCAGGTCGCGGAAGGTGTCGCGCAGCTCGGCGTAACTATCGAAGGTAAGCGGGTTCTTGCGCTCGGGGCGATCGAGGCGGATCACCGCCACTTCGCCCTCCATGCGCCACAGGAAGTGTCGCGGCGTCAGGTTGGCCAATTTCATCGTTGCTGTTCTCCCCTGTCGGCCGGCAAGCGGTGCAGCAGCTCGCCGATATGATGGGCATCCTCGGGACTGACGCCATCCAGCAGTTCGTTGACCCAACCCTCGTGGGCCGCCGCCATGGTGGTGAAGGCGTCGCGCCCATCGGCGGTGAGGCGTACCCGAGTGGCGCGCCGGTCGCCTTCGATGGCGATGCGTTCGACCAGGCCGTCGTCGGCCAGGCGGTCGACGATGCCGGTGACGTTGCCGTTGGAAACGCGCAGTCGCTTGGAGAGTTCGTTCATCTTGAGCCCTTCTCGGTCGCGAAATAGAGCCGCCATGACATCGAAGCGGGGCAGGGTGGAATCGAACTCCACGCGCAATCTTTCGCGCAGGGCCGCCTCGACCTGGCGCGTCACCCGCAGCATGCGCAGCCACAGGCGTAGGCGCTCCTTGCTCAAGGTTTCCGGCTGCAGCGGAGGGGGCGTCATGTCTCGCCTCCCGAGATGGATAGCGCCTGGCCGTGAATGGCGCCGCTGTGCGGACCGCACAGCCACAGTGCCGTGGCCGTGACCTCGGCGGGCTGAACGAGTCGACCGCTGGGATTGGTGGCTTGCAGGTGCGTGCGGGCCTGCTCCGGCGTCTGCCCGGTCTTGGCCACGATGGTGGCAATGCTCTCTTCCAGCAGCGGGGTCTCGGTGAAGCCGGGGCACAGGGCGTTGACGGTGATGTCGCGCCCGGCGACCTCCTGGGCCAGGGCGCGTACCAGCCCCACGACGCCATGCTTGGCGGCGCAGTAGGGCGCCACGTAGGCGTAGCCCTTGAGTCCGGCGGTGGAAGCCACGGCGATCAGCCGCCCGCCGTCGCGCAGATGCTTGAGCCCTTCGCGAAGGGTGAGAAACACACCGGTCAGGTTGACCTCCAGCATGCGCTGCCATTGGTCGAGCTCGGTCCTGGCCAGCGGGGCGCTCTCTGCAGCTCCGGCGTTGGCGATCACGATATCCACCTCGCCGAGATGGTCGAACAGCGACACCATGTCGTCTTCCTGGGTGACGTCGGCAAGAGTGAAGGAGATGGCCGGGTGGCGCTCGGCCACCGCTTCAAGCGGGGCTATCCGGCGTCCCGTAATCACGACATCGGCGCCGGCCTCGGCGAAGGCCACTGCCATGTCGGCGCCGATGCCGCTGCCGCCGCCGGTGATCACGACCCGCTTGCCCCGTATCGAGGTATTTCCGTGCATGCTCATGTCCATCCCTCGCCGCGCTCGGCCAGGCGCTGCAGCTGGTCGCGGCCGGCGCGGTAGGGCGCCGGCCAGTCGCACTCGGCATCGCCGATGCCGGCGGCGGCGTGCAGCGTCCAGTAGGGATCGGCCAAATGCGGCCGGGCCAGGCACACCAAGTCGGCGCGACCCGCCATCAGGATCGAGTTCACGTGGTCGGCCTGGTAGATGTTGCCCACCGCCATGGTGGCCATGCCGGTCTCGTTGCGGATGCGGTCGGAGAAGGGGGTCTGGAACATGCGGCCGTACCTCGGCCGCGCCCGGGTCGAGGTCTGCCCGGCCGAGACGTCGACGATGTCGACCTCGGCGGCCTGCAGGTAGCGCGCGATCTCGACCGCCTCGTCCGGTGTCACGCCCTCGTCGCCGACCCAGTCGTTGGCCGAGATGCGCACCGAAAGCGGCTTGTGGGCGGGCCACGCCTGGCGTACCGCGCGGATCACCTCCAGCGGGTAGCGCAGGCGGTTCTCGAGCGAGCCGCCGTATTCGTCGTCGCGGCGGTTGGTCAGTGGCGTAATGAACGACGACAGCAGATAGCCATGGGCGGCATGCACCTCGAGCATGTCGAAGCCGGCACGCTCGGCCATGCGGGCGGCGGCGACGAACTCGTCGCGTACGCGGTCCATATCGGCACGGTCCATGGCTCTGGGCACTGGGTTGCGCGCCGACCAAGGGACGGCGGAGGCCGCCATGACCGGCCAGTTGCCCTCGGGCAGGGGCGCGTCTATCTCCTGCCAGCCCAACTGAGTCGAACCCTTGGGCCCGGAGTGGCCGATCTGGGCGCACAATCTGGCCTGAGTCTCGCTGTGGACGAAGTCGCACAGTCGCTTCCATGCCGCTTCGTGCTCGGGGGAATAGAACCCGGGGCAGCCCGGGGTGATGCGTCCCTGGGGCGACACGCACGTCATTTCGGTATAGACCAGCCCGGCGCCGCCCTTGGCGCGTTCGGCATAGTGCACGAAGTGCCAGTCGGTGGGGCAACCGTCGACCGCCTTGTATTGGGCCATGGGCGAGACCACCACGCGGTTGGCAAGCGTCATGTCGCGCAGCCGGAAGGGGGCGAACATCGGCGCACGCTTGCTGCCTTCGTTACCGGCCCGGGCCTGGAACCAGCGCTCGGCGCTCTCTAGCCACTTGGGGTCGCGCAGGCGCAGGTTCTCGTGGCTGATGCGCTGGGAGCGGGTCAGCAGCGAGTAGTTGAACTGCACCGGATCGAGATCGAGGTAGCGCTCGACCTGCTCGAACCACTCGGTGGAATTGCGCGCCGCCGACTGCAGGCGTAGCACCTCGGTGCGGCGCTCTTCCTCGTAGCGGGCGAAGGCGCTGGCCAGGTCGGGCTCGCTGTGCAGATAGTCGGCCAGGGCGATGGCGCTTTCCAGCGCCAGCTTGGTGCCTGAACCGATGGAAAAATGCGCGGTGGCGGCGGCGTCGCCCATCAGCACCACGTTGTCGTAGCTCCAGCGTTCGCACAGCACACGGGGAAAATTGATCCACGCCGAGCCGCGGATGTGGTTGGCATTGCTCATCAGCGCGTGGCCGTCGAGGTGGCGCGCGAAGATCCGTTCGCAGGTCGCGACCGACTCCGGCTGGCTCATCTCGCCGAAGCCGAAGGCGCGCCAGGTGGCCTCGCTGCACTCGACGATGAATGTCGCGGTGTCGCGGTCGAACTGGTAGGCGTGAGCCCACACCCAGCCGTGCTCGGTCTTCTCGAAGATGAAGGTGAAGGCGTCGTTGAAGGTCTGGTGGGTGCCGAGCCAGACGAACTTGCAGGCGCGAACGTCGATATCGGGTTGAAAATGCTCGGCATAGCGCTGGCGGGTGCGCGAGTTGAGCCCGTCGGCGGCCAGCACCAAGTCGAATTCGCGGCGCAGGTCGTCGATCTCCGTCTCGGGGATGTCGGTTTCGAAGCGCAGCTCGACACCGAGCTCGCGGGCACGCTGCTGCAGCAGGATCAAAAGCTGGCGGCGGCCGATGCCGCAGAAGCCGTGACCGGTGGAAACGGTCTTCACGCCGTCGTGGATCACCGCGATGTCGTCCCAGTAGGCGAAGTGCTCGCGAATGCGCGCGGCGCTATCGGCGTCATTGGCGGCCAGGTTGTCGAGCGTCTCGTCGGAGAGCACCACGCCCCAGCCGAACGTGTCGTCGGGCCGGTTGCGTTCGATCACCACAATTTCATGGCCGGGGTCGCGGCGCTTCATGCTGATGGCGAAGTAGAGCCCCGCGGGGCCTCCACCGAGGCAGGCGATTCTCATTGGCATGAACCGTTGTCGTTGTTGTGCTGACTGCAGGCTAGACCCACCAGAAAAATAGTTCAAGCTTAAAATTTCAAGCTTGAACGGTTTTTCCTGCCAGGCCTTTCCTTTACCGAAATGTGCCGCAGCGGGAAACCGTCTGCTGTTGACGGCTAAGGGAACGCTGGGTTGACGGTTGTTAAAAAAAGCGTGGCCTTCGGGGCTTAGCTTCATCCCGCTGTAAAGGAAGTGAGGGGGAGGGCATATCGGCCTGTTCGAGACCGTCGCTTTTCGCTCGTCGAAGCATTGACAGCCAGGCTGGCAGCGGCGAGTCTGGGGCTTCGAGTTCGGCGGGGCCGGGCTGCAAACAGGCTTCACTAGGGAAGGAGGCTCACGATGCTGGAAGAGTGCAAGACGGCCAAGGAGCGCTGGGGTGGCGTGCATCAGCTCATCGACCGATGGCTCGACGAACGTCGTGAACTACTGGTCAGCTTCATTGAGCTCAAGGAGGCCTGCGATACCGAGCTGGAAGCCGTGGGCAAGCCCCAGATCGATCGCTTCAGCGAGCTGCTGATGGACTATATCAGCGCCGGCCACTTCGAGATCTATCCGCAGCTGCGCGAAGAAGCGCATGCCTTCGAAGACCACGAAGCCCTGGGTATCGCCGGAAAGCTGCTCGAGCGGCTCGAGCTCTCCACCGAAATGGTCCTGGCGTTCGATTCCGACTATTCGACGCCGGTTCGCTGCCAGCACTTCTTGCCGCGCCTTCCGGCCTGGCTCGATCGTCTGGCCAAGGGGCTGACCGAGCGCTTCGCGCTGGAAGACCAGCTGATCGCTCGCCTGCATGCGGCGCACACCCCGCAGACCGAAGCCCAGGCTCAATAGCCTGCCGAGCCGCAATCCTGATTTCACGTCACGCCGCCGCCCCGGGCTCAAGCTCGCGGCGGCGGCGTTTGCTTGTGCCGGGCGAGCCGGGGACGTCTCAGGCCGCCATGGTCATCACGCTTCGGCGGGCTTGTCCGCCTGACGTGCCGGGCGCCGCTGCCACAGCACCAGCATGCAGGGCGTCAGCAACAGCGTCAGCCCGGTAGCGAATATTAGCCCGCCGGCAATCGCACTGGAAAGCTGCGTCCACCACTGGGTGGAGGGGGCGCCCATGCCGAGGCTCGGGGCGAACAGGTTGACGTTGATCTCCAGTACCATCGGCATCAGGCCCAGCACGGTGGTGACGGCGGTCAGCAGGACCGGGCGCAGGCGCAGGCCACCTGCCCCGAGGGCGGCCTCATAGGGCGAAAGGCCGTTCTGGCGCAGTTCGTTGTAGGTGTCGATCAAGACGATATTGTTGTTCACCACGATCCCCGCCAGGGCGATGATGCCCATGCCCACCATGACGATGCCGAAGGGCTGACCGTTGATCAGCAGGCCCATCAGCACGCCTGCAGTAGAAAAGACGATCGCCGACAGCACCAGCAACGCCTGGTAGAGGCTGTTGAACTGAGTGACGAGGATCAGCAGCATCAGGCCGATTGCCACCAGGAAGGCAGTGATCAGGAAGCGGCTGGCTTCCTCCTGGTCCTCCTGTTCGCCGGCCACGTTGACCCTGACGCCCTCGGGTGGCGGCCCCACTTCCTGAAGCAGTGCGTTCAGGCGCTCGTCGGCCTGGTAGCCTTCGGCAACGTCCGCTTCCAGGGTGATCGCCCGCTGGCCGTCGATGCGATGCAGCGTGCCCACCCTGGGGGCCGGCTCCAGGCTGGCAAAGTGGGATACCGGCACCTGGCCGCGTGGCGTGTTGAGTGTCAGTCGGTCCAGTTGATCGATATGGCGCCAGGATTCAGGAACGCGGACCCGAATGTCGACCTCATCGGGTGCATGGGCGGGGCGGTAGGTGGCCAACTGCAGGCCGTTGGTCACCAGCTGGACGGCGCTGCCCACGGCGGCCACGTCGGCGCCCAGTCGGGCGGCGGCGGCACGATCCACGTTGAGTCGCCACTCGATGCCGGGCAGGCTGCGGTTGTCCTCGATGTCGCGGAAGCCGCCGAGCCGCTCCATCGCGCGGCGAATGGCTGCCACCGCGGCCGTGCCGTCGGCCTCTTGCTGGGCGCTGATCTCCAGCACGATGGGCTTGCCGCCTCCCGGCCCTTCCTCCTGCTCACGGAACTCCAGCACCACGCCGGGCAGGTCGGCGGTGCGTTCGGCCATCTCGTACATGATCGCCCGGGCCGGGCGACGCTCCTGCCAGTCGATCAGTTGGAACTGCACCACGCCGATCACGTCGCTGCCGATCTGCTCGTTGGGAACCCCGTAGGAGCGGGCATAGAGCGCCCTCACTTCGCTCATCCCGGCAAGCCGTGCCTCGACCCGGCGCACGATGGCGTCCTTCTCCACGGCGGAGAAATCGCCGCGGGAGCGAATGACGACCTGGGCGTTCTCCGGTTCAACCGCGGGAAAGAACTCCACGCCATGGTGGAAGCGGCCGTAGCCGACGTAGATCAGAGCCATCACCAGCAGGGCGATCAGCAGAGTCATGCCGGGCCGGGCCAGCAGCCGGGCGAGGGTGGCGCGGTATAGGCGTCCACCGGCAGTGACCATCTCTTCGTCGCGGTGGGTCGTGCCGGCACGCACGCTGAAGACGCCGCCGAGGGTGGGCAGGAAGATCAGCGCCATGGCCAGCGATGCCAGCAGGCACAGGATGACCGTGGCCGGCAGATACTTCATGAACTCGCCGACCACGCCGGGCCAGAACAGCAGGGGAAAGAACACCGCCAGGGTAGTGGCAGTGGCGGCGATCACGGGCCAGCTCATGCGAGCGGCGGCATCGATCCAGGCTTGCCGGGGCGGCTGGCCTTCGCGCAGGTGGCGATCGGCCAGTTCGCTGACCACGATGGCACCATCCACCAGCATGCCGGCTACCAGTATCAGGGCGAACAGCACCACGATATTGAGGGTATAGCCGATCGCCCAGATCAACAGGATGCCGGTGAGGAACGCGCCGGGAATGGTCAGCCCCACCATCAATGCCGAGCGTACGCCCATCGCCGCGAGGATCACGATAAGTACCAGCACCACGGCGGTGACCACGTTGTTGAGCAGCTCCGAGAGCATCTGCTCGACGGTGACCGACTGGTCCATCATGGTGGTGATGGAGAGCTCCTCGGGAAGCATCGGCGCGGCCTCGGCGAGGATGTCGCGTACCCCCTCGATGGTGGCGATCAGGTTGGCACCGGCGCGCTTGGAGATTTCCAGTACCAGGGCCGGCTCGTGATCGATGCGGGCGAAGCCCTCCGGATCCTTGAAGGTGGGGCGTATCCAGGCCACGTCGGCGAAGGTCACCACCCGGTCGCCGTCGACCTTCACCGGCATGTTCCTGACGTCGTCGAGGGATTCGATCACGCCCGGCACCTTCACGGGGGTACGTCCGGCGCCGGTGTCGAGGCTGCCGGCCGCCACCAGGCGGTTGTTGCGGCTGATCAGGTTGAACAGGGTGTCGAAGTCCACGCCGTAGCTATCGAGAACCAGCGGGTCGACGACGATCTCCAGGAGCTCCTCGCGTTCGCCACCGATCTCGACCTCGAGCACTTCGGGTATGCCTTCGAAGGCATCCTGCAGCTGGCGTGCGATAGCCAGCCTGCGTGTCTCCTCGATCGGCCCCGAGAGGCCTACCGTGAGCACGGGGAAGAGACCGACGTTGACCTCGAAGACGCGCGGCTCCTCGGCCTCGGCGGGCAGCGAGGCATTGGCGATATCGACCCGCTCGCGGACATCGGCCAGTGCCTGGCGCGGGTCGAAACCGGGGTCGAACTCCAGGGTGACGGCGGCATGCCCCTCGCTGGATTGGGCCGTCATCTTGCGCACGCCCTCGATGGTGCGCAGCTCCTGTTCCATCGGACGCACCAACAGACGCTCGCCATCCTCGGGGCTCACGCCCTCGAGCGCCAGCGAGACGTAGATGAGGGGGATGGGGACGTCCGGGTTGGCTTCCTTGGGCACGGCCTGCCAGGCGGCGAGGCCCGCCATCAGCAGAGCGAACAGCAGCAGCAGGGTCGTGCGCGACCGGTCCAGGGCGGCCTCGATGAGGGTGCGCATGGTCAGGGCGTCTCCCGCTCGTCGGTATTCGCCTTGGCGGCTTCGGCTTCCGGCACGGCAATGACCTCGTCGCCGGCTGCCACGAAGCCGCTGCCCAGGGTGATCAAGCGGATCGTCTCGGGCAGCCCCGTCACGCGGGCTTCGCTGGTATCGGCGGCCACCAGATCGACGGGCGTGCCCACCACCCGGTCGTTCTCATCCAGGTGCTTCACCCGCAGCCGGCCCTCCTCGTCCAACTCGAGCAGGGCGGGAGAGAATCGGTGCACCTCGCGCTCGGGCAAGGCGATGGCCAGGGTCGCGCTGGCGCCGGCCAAACGACGACGCGCCGGATTGTCGAATTCGGCTTCGATACGAAAGGAGCGCGTGGCGTCATCGGCGCGACTCGCGACATGGGTCAGCTCGCCGGAGAGGCGACTGCCGTCCAGCAGGCGCGCCTCGACGGGCAGCCCCGGGCTCAGGTCATACACGTCGCGCTGGGCGACCCAGGCACTTGCCGTGAGGCGCCGGTCGTCGATGAGACGAGCGAAAGGCTCGCCGACCTGAAGCAGCTCGCCGAGTTCCACGTCAAGGCGGTCGAGCACGCCATCGAAGGGTGCCTCGGGGCGCGTCTCGTCGAGGGCTTGGCGCAGTTCGGCCACCTCTGCCGCCGCTACGCTGACGCTGCTCTGCAGGCGTAGCAGCTCAGGCTGGGAGATCAGATTGCGCTGGCGTAGGTTGCCGGCTCCGGCAAGCTCGGACCGGGCCAGTTCCAGCTGATCCTCGGCCCGCTCGAGCTGGGCCTCCAGGGCATCGCGTGAGAGGGCCAGCAGCGTGGTGCCGGCCTCCACCCTCGTGCCCTGGGCGACCGGCATTTCGGTGACGCGTCCGCTATGGCGGGAGCGCAGCTCGACTTCACGAAGCGCCTCCAGCTGGCCCTGGACTCTACGGCGCGGCATGTAGGAGGTGGCCTCGCTGAGGCGATATTCGACCCGTGGCAGGCTTTCGCCTTCCGGCGCTTCGGCCGGGGGCGCATCCTGGCGAAAACGCTGCCAGTCGCCGAGTGCCAGCCATAGCAGAAGCGCCAGCAGCACCAGGGCGGCCAACAGAGCGGAAATGGGGGGGCGTCTGAGCATAAGGCCTTCCCTGGATAAAAACCTGCATTAGCATATTCGGCACAGCATCATAGCGCATGTGCAGGAAGGTAGCAGTTGCCTGGTAGGGTAATGACGTCAACTCAGCATGGCCGAACGCAGTGTTTGTAGTCCCCTCCTAGTCGGAGGTCGGATTGAGTTTCGGGCGGTGCAGGCATACCATCTTGGCGGTCCGGATTCCGGCCAGGGCGGATGCACATCCACCAGGCTCATCCTCAGGCGGCTCAACCGAAGGAGCAACGATGAAAGATCCCGTACGTATTGCCATTACCGGCGGTGCTGGCCAGATCAGCTACTCCCTTATCTTCCGTATCGCAGCAGGCGACATGCTGGGCCCGGATCAGCCTGTCATTCTCCAACTGCTGGAGATTCCCCAGGCGATGGACGCGCTGAACGGCGTGGTCATGGAGGTGAACGACTGCGCCTTCCCGCTGGTGCAGGACATCGTCGCCACCGACGACCCCAATGTCGCCTTCAAGGATGCCGATTTCGCCCTGCTGGTCGGTGCGCGTCCGCGTGGACCGGGCATGGAGCGCAAGGACCTGCTGGAAGCCAACGCGGCTATCTTCTCCGTGCAGGGCAAGGCGCTCAATGACAACGCCAGCCGCGACGTGCGCGTACTGGTGGTGGGCAACCCGGCCAACACCAACGCCCTGATTGCCTCTTGCAACGCGCCGGACCTCAGCCCGCGCCAGTTTACCGCGATGACCCGCCTGGACCACAACCGCGCCCTGACCCAGCTGGCGCAGAAGACCGGCAAGCGCGTCACCGACGTCGAGCAGATGATCATCTGGGGCAACCACAGCGCCACCCAGTACCCCGACCTGGCCCACACCAAGGTGGCCGGCAAGCCGGCCTTCGACCTGGTCGAGCGCGACTGGTACGAGAATGATTTCATTCCCACCGTGCAGCAGCGCGGCGCCGCCATCATCAAGGCGCGCGGTGCCTCTTCCGCCGCTTCCGCCGCTTCTTCCGCCATTGACCACATGCGCGACTGGGCGCTGGGTACCGACCAGGTGGTGAGCATGGCGATTCCCTCCGACGGTAGCTACGGCATCGAGGAAGGCATCATCTACTCCTATCCGGTGCGCTGCCAGAATGGCGATTACGAGATCGTTCAAGGTCTCGAGATCGACGAGTTCAGCCGCGCCAAGATGAAGGCCACGGAAGACGAACTGCGCCAGGAGCGCGCCGCCGTCGAGCACCTGCTGGGTTAAGCGTCAAGAAAGAATAGGCAAGCACCAGGAAAACCCCGGAGGTTCGAACCTTCGGGGTTTTCTTTTCTTTCGTATTTACCTCGCCAGGCGCGCAGCGCCGCTCTAACGACTCTCTACCGGCAGAGCCGCTCAGTCCCTCAGGCTCATGATGCGCCAGCCGCGGCGCTCGGCTTCTTTGCGCAGTGTGGGGTCGGGGTCCACCGCCACCGGATGCTCCACCCGCTCCAACAGCGGCAGGTCGTTCTGCGAGTCGCTGTAGAACCAGGCGTCATCCAGCGTGAAGTCAGTGCCTGCCAGCCACTCTTCCAGCCGCTTCACCTTGCCTTCGCGATAGCTCGGTGTGCCGCTGACCCTGCCGGTGTAGCGGCCGTCCTGCACTTCCGGCTCCACTGCGATCAGATGATCGACGCCCAGCCGAGCGGCAATCGGGCCCGTGATGAAGCGATTGGTGGCGGTGATGATCAGCAGGGTGTCGCCACGGCTACGGTGGCGCGCCAGTAACTCCTCCCCCTTGGGCAGGATGCTGGGCTCGATCTTGCTGGCCATGAACTGCTGGTGCCACGCCGCGAGCTGTTCGGGGCTGTTGTCGGCCAGCGGCTTGAGCGCCACGGCCAGAAAGGCATGGATGTCCAGCGTTCCCGCCTCGTAGTCGGCCATGAAGCGGTCGTTGGCTTCACGGTAGGCTTCGGCATCCACTGCCCCTTGCTCGAGCAGGAACTCGCCCCAGGCGTGATCGCTGTCGATGGAGAGCAGGGTGTTGTCCAGATCGAAGATAGCCAGACTCACGGCTTACCCCTTGCGATGTGGTGAGTTGTCGTAACGTCATGCTGCATTGCGTGAAAGCTGGCGATTATGTCAGACAACGCCATGACTGCTAAGTCCGCTGACGTTAATTATCGCGGCATGGCGGGCCGAGCCCAGGTCTCCTGCTCGATCGTTGTATTGATGCGCTTCGCGCCATTGTGGAAGAATGCAGTCAATGACGATTTTCACAAGGTGACGTCCGTGATCGACGCTGACGGCTTTCGCCCCAACGTTGGCATTATCATTGCCAACGCCAGGGGGCAACTGCTTTGGGCGCGTCGGGTAGGACAGAATGCGTGGCAGTTTCCCCAGGGAGGCATAAAGTCAACCGAGACACCGCAGCAGGCGCTCTATCGTGAGCTGGAGGAGGAAATCGGCCTCACCGCCGAGGACGTCGAGCTACTGGCCTGTACCCGGGGATGGCTGCGCTATCGCTTGCCACGACGCATGGTGCGCATGAATTCCAGGCCGGTCTGCATCGGCCAGAAGCAGAAGTGGTTCCTGCTGCGTATTCGCTGCCAGGAGAGCCGCATCTGCATGGATGGGTCGGAAAAGCCCGAGTTCGATAATTGGCGCTGGGTCAGTTACTGGTACCCGCTGGGTCAGGTGGTGCCGTTCAAGCGCGAGGTCTATCGCCGGGCGCTGAGTGAGCTTTCGCCGCGGGCGCAGCGGTTGGCCCTCGAAGGGCGGTGATCGGCCATTACCGCAGATGGACGGGAAGGGGCGACGCAGGGCCCCGATAGATAAGAGGAGCGACCCAGGGCTCCGATACGAAGCGCCGCGCATTCGGGACGCCGGTGCTTGGCCTTGACTCCTCAGCCAGGCGAGGGACGACAACAATGGAAAGCAAGACGCCGATGCTCGAGGTGCTGCGCCGGGTCATTCAGGAGGTCAACGGGGCACGCAACCTCGATGCGGCGCTGGCAACCATGGTTCGCCGTATCCGCAAGGCGATGCGCACCGATGTGTGTTCCTTCTATCTCTACGATGCCGAGGTCAAGGAACTCGTCCTGATGGAAACCATCGGCCTGCACAGCCGAGCGGTGGGACACGTGAGCCTGAGGGTGGGCGAGGGTCTGGTCGGCCTGGTGGCCGAGCGCGAGGAGCCGCTCAACCTGGAGGATGCCCCGGCGCACCCGCGGTTCCGCTACTTCGAGGCGACCGGAGAGGAGCGCTACTCCAGCTTTCTCGGCGTGCCGATCATTCACCAGCGCCGTATGCTTGGCGTGCTGGTCGTGCAGCAGGCGGAGAAGCGTCGCTACGACGAGGAGGACGAGGCTTTCCTCATCACCATGGGTGCCCAGCTTGCCGGCGTCTTGGCCCACGCGCTGGCCACCGGCAGCCTGAGCAAGCCCACTCTACCTGGCGGTCAGGCGCTGTTCACCGGTGTCGCCGCCTCGCCCGGCATGGCGATCGGCGAGGTGGTGGTGGTGGCGCCACTGGCCGACCTGGACAGCGTTCCCGACCTGATCCCCACCGATGTCGAGCACGAGATCGCGCGCCTCAAGGAAGCCATCGAGCGCGTGCGAGAAGAGATTCGCGCCGCCGGCGAGCGCCTGGCCAACCGCATCTCGGCCCAGGAGCTGGCGCTGTTCGAGGTCTACCAGCAGATGCTCAGCGAGGCGGCGCTTTCCCAGGAGGTGGAGAAGCGCATACGCGAGGGGCAGTGGGCACCCGGCGCCCTGGCCGACGTGGTTCGTCGCCATGTGCAGTATCTGGAACGGGTCGATGACGACTACCTGCGTGAGCGGGCCGCCGACGTACGTGACCTGGGACGTCGCGTGCTGGCTCACCTGCAGGAAGAGACGCCCCAGATCCCCGATGCCTTCCCCGCTGACACCATTCTGGTAGGCGACGAGATCAGTGTCGCCATGCTCGGCGAGGTGCCCAGGGAGCACCTGGCCGGGTTGGTCTCGGTTCGCGGCTCGAGCACCTCGCACGTGGCGATCGTGGCTCGCGCCATGGGCATCCCCACCGTGCTGGGGATGGTCGACTTGCCGCTGCCGCGGCTCTCCGGCTGCGAGGTGGTTCTGGATGGGCATCGAGGGCGGCTGTTCGTGCGCCCTTCAGACGAGCTGAAGACCCGTTACCGCAGCCTGATCGCCGAAGAAGCCGCATTGACCGAAGTGCTAGAGCACGAGCAGGACCTGCCCAGCGAGACCCCGGACGGCCACGTGATGCCGCTGATGGTCAATACCGGGCTGGCCATCGATACCACGGTATCGCTCAGGAAACGCATCAGCGGCGTGGGGCTGTACCGTACCGAAGTGCCGTTCATGATCGCCGAGCGCTTTCCGGGCGAGCAGGAGCAGGCGCGGCTCTATCGCGACCAGTTGGAGAGCTTCGCACCGCTTCCGGTGGTCATGCGCACGCTCGACATCGGTGGCGACAAGGATCTGCCCTATTTTCCCATCGACGAGGCCAACCCCTTCCTCGGCTGGCGCGGCATACGCGTCACTCTCGACCACCCGGAAGTGCTGATGGTACAGCTGCGCGCCATGCTGCGCGCCTCCCAGGGGCTCGACAATCTTCAGATCCTGCTGCCCATGGTGACCAACGTCGACGAGGTCGACGACGCCCTGCGCATGCTCGATCGCGCCATTCGCGAGCTGGGCGAGGAGGGCATCGTGGCGCCGCGGCCGAGAGTAGGGGTGATGCTGGAGGTGCCGGCCACGCTCTACCAACTGGATGCCCTGGCCGAGCGCGTCGATTTCTTCTCCGTCGGTAGCAACGACCTGACTCAGTACCTGCTTGCAGTGGACCGCAACAATCCCCGCGTGGCGAGCCTCTACGATGCCTGCCATCCGGCCGTGATGAGCGCCATGGCACGCCTGGCCGAGGAGGCCAAGCGGCTCAAGAAGCCGATCTGCGTGTGCGGTGAGTTGGCCGGCGATCCGGCTGGCGCGCTGCTGTTGATGGGCATGGGCTTCGACTCTCTCTCCATGAACGCGCCCAGTCTGCCGCGGGTCAGGGCTGCGATCCGGCGAGTCTCGCTGGATGCCGCCAAGGCGCTGGTACGTGAAACCCTGGCGCTGAACACGCCTTACGCGGTGCGCAGCCACCTGTTCACCCGGCTGAGTGAATGGCAGCTGGCCCATCTCTTGCCGCCTCGGGACTGAACGCTACCCCATGTGTCTCATCGCCTTCGATTTTCAGCCGCAGGAGTCGACACCGCTGCGCCTGGTGGCCAACCGCGACGAGTTCCATCAGCGACCGACGGCCCCCCTGGGTGCCTGGGAGGACGTTCCCGATATCGTCGGGGGCCGTGACCTGGAGGCCGGCGGCAGCTGGCTGGCGGTGCACCGCCGCGGGCGGATCGCCGCGGTCACCAACGTGCGCGATCCTGCCATCAAGGTATCGCCCGACGCCCCGAGCCGGGGGCGTCTCGTGCGGGAGGCGTTGGAGTGCCCCGATCTCGCCACCTGGCTGGCGAGACTGGCCGAGGGCGAGGGCTGGCGCTATGCCGGCTTCAACCTCCTGGCCGGCGATGGCCACCGGTTGTGGCATCTGCATCGTGGACGCGAACGGCTGCTCCTTTCCGAAGTCGCGCCCGGGATCCATGGGCTCTCCAATGCCAGCCTGGATACGCCCTGGCCGAAGCTGATAGCGGCCCGCCAGGGCCTGGCGACAGCGCTGCGGCGCCACTGGCCCGAGGACGCCCTCAATGCGTTGACCGATGCCACGCCGGCCGACGATGCCGAGCTGCCGGATACGGGAGTCGGCCTGGTGCTGGAGCGCCGCCTGTCGTCGCCTTTCATCGTCGGCGAGCAGTATGGCACCCGCGCCACGACCTGGCTTGCGTGGCACGCCGAAGCCATCGAACTGGAGGAGCGCCGGTTCGGTCCCGGCGGGCATTTCCTCGGCGCGAATCGGGTAAGCGTTTCTCTGCACCCCGTGTAACGGCTCACCCGGGGCTTTCATGACAGCCGAAACGCGGCGGCGTAAACTCACCGCATCATGCATGGCACAGGGATGGGAATGCCCGTGAAAACCCGCAAGGACTATTTCTGGTCGCATCTCATCTGGCCACTGCTCTGGCCGCTGCTGCTGGCCCAGGCGGCCTTGGTGCTGCTGTGCGTGCTGATGGGGCTGGTGCTGTGGTTGGCCATGCCCGATCCTACCTCCTGGGCGGAATCCGCCTGGCTACTGCTGGCCCTGCTGGTCGGTACGACCCTGACCACCTCGGCCTTTCTCCTGCAGTTGCGCCACCGCATGCGCGAGAGTGAAAACCAGGTCGAGTGTCGCCTCGACCGTATTGAGCGGCTGCTTCAGGAGGCCGAGCAGATGCTGCCGCGCTGGCTTGTTCATTCCAGGCGATTCGATACCCAGGATGGCACGCTGATGGGACGTCTGGAGAGGCTGCACGATGGCATGATCGATCTGCAGTCGCGTCTCGAACTGGCACCGAGCCCCGAGAACCTGCTGATGACCAGTCAGCGCCCGGTGCTGCTGCTGTATCGCGGTAAAATCGTGGCTGCCAGCCGGGCCATGGAGCAGCTGCTGGGAGATGGTGAGGAGACGCTGCTGGGGCAGGACCCCGCCTCTCGCCTGATCGCCAAGGTAGACTCGGGCGGCAAGCCGGCCGAGGTGCAGCTGCTGGATTGGGAGGGGCGCTGGCGCACGTTTCAGGTCGAGTGGCTGGAAGCCTCCTCCTATCAGCTGTTGCTCTTCGAACGGACCGGGCTGCATGAATTCGGTGACCTGCTGGCCGCGCGTGAGCGTGCGCGTGAGGATTCACGGCTCAAGTCGCGCTACCTTACCTTGCTGCAGCGGGAATTGGAGCCGCTGCTGTCGGAAATGGCGGAAAGCATGAACCATGATGCCGAGCACGCCGGTAAGCAACGCCACGCCCATCTCAGAGAGCGCATTGCGGATGTCATGCTGTTGATCGGCAGCCTGGCGGGCGAGCAGGAGGTGGCGGAACAGCGCCGTGCGCGCTTGCCGCCCGGCCGTACGGGTCCGCTGCGGGTGCTGGTGGTCGACGATGGCCCGGTCAATCGCATGCTGGCCAGTCAGCTCCTTGAAGCGCAGGGATTTCGTGTCGACAGTGTCGCCAGTGGCCGCGAAGCGCTGGAGCAGCAGCGCCAGGCCTATGATCTGGTGTTGCTGGATATCTTCATGCCGGAAATGGACGGTGTGGAGGTGGCGCGGCGCTGGCGTGAACAGGAAGCGCAGTCACCCGATGCCGGCCGCAGCATTCTTGTGGCTTTGACGGCCAATGCCACGGATAGCGATCGTCAGCGTTTTCTCGATGCCGGCATGGACGATTACCTGGCCAAGCCCTATGGCCCACGGGAGCTGATCGATCTGATGAGGCACTGGCGCCCCGATGCCTTCGAGGAAGCCTCAGAGACATGACGCTTGTCTTGACGCTCCTCGGCTACCTATTCCTGGGAACGGCCGCCGGCACTCTGGCCGGGCTGTTCGGTATCGGCGGCGGTCTGATCATCGTTCCATCCTTGGTGTTCGCCTTCGGGCTGCAAGGCGTTGACGCTGCCGTTACCATGCATCTGGCCGTCGGTACGTCGCTCGCCACCATCGTCGTCACCAGCGCTTCATCGGCATGGGCGCACTATCAGCGGGGCAGCATTCAATGGGCATGGCTCCTGTCGCTGCTCCCCGGGCTGGTGCTGGGGGCGATGGCAGGGGTATTCGTCGCCGGTGCGCTCTCGGGTGGGCTGCTGGGGTCCCTGTTCGGGGTCTTCGTGATGCTGGTGGCGATCAGGATGGCGCTGGGCAGCGGACCCCGTGCAGGGCGAATGGCGCCCGGGCGCCTCGCCATGGGGCTGGCCGGTGTGGTCATTGGCGGCGTTTCGGCGCTGTTCGGCATAGGTGGGGGGACCCTCAGCGTGCCCTGGCTCTCCCGCTGCGGGGCAAGGATGACTCAGGCAGTGGGGACGTCCGCCGCCTGTGGTCTGCCCATTGCACTGTTCGGTGCCATGACCTTTGTCGTGGTGGGCTGGCATCACCCTGCGCTGCCGTCGGGCGCGACCGGCTTCGTCATGTGGCCCGCCTTCCTCGGTATCGTTCTGGCCAGCGTACCCTTCGCCAGGCTGGGCGTACGCCTGGCCCATACGCTCCCGGCCCGCATGCTCAGGCTTTCCTTCGCCACGCTGCTGGCCATCGTGGGGCTCCGTTTCCTGTTCTGAGGTGTACATGAACTATCCTGACATCGACCCGGTCGCCATTTCGCTCGGTCCCTTCCAGGTTTACTGGTATGGCCTGATGTACGTGGTCGGCTTCGTGGGGGCCTGGTGGCTGGGTCGCCTGAGGGCCGAGCGCTTCGGCCTCACCAAGGATGACGTTGGCGACCTGCTGTTCTACGCAGCGCTCGGCGTCGTGGTGGGCGGTCGACTTGGCTATGCGCTGTTCTACGGCCTGGACCAATGGCTGGCCGATCCGCTATGGGTGTTCCGCGTCTGGGATGGCGGCATGAGCTTTCATGGCGGATTGATTGGCGTGCTGCTGGCAGCGCTGTGGTTCGCGCGCAAGAAGCGCATGGCCTTCTTCACCCTGACCGACTTCTTCGCTCCCATGGTGCCGATCGGCCTGGGCGCCGGGCGTATCGGCAACTTCATCAACCGCGAACTGCCCGGACGCGTTACCGACATGCCCTGGGGCATGCCGTTCCCCGGCATGGGGCCGGAGCCGCGCCACCCCACTTCGCTCTACGAAGCGCTGCTCGAGGGACTGGTGCTGTTCGTCGTGCTGTGGTGGGTCTCGGCGGTGCCGCGGCGTCGCGGCCTGGTGTCGGGGCTGTTCCTGCTGCTCTACGGCATGTTCCGGTTCCTGGTCGAGTTCTTCCGCTTGCCGGATGCGCATATCGGCTATCTCGCCTTCGGCTGGTTCACCATGGGCATGCTGCTGACCCTGCCGATGATCGCCTTCGGCCTCGTGCTGATCGCCTGGTCGCGGCGCCAGCCGGTAGACGGTATGGAAGGGCGGAGAGGAGTCGAACGGGAGTAGGACGCCAAGCAGAGAGGCGGTAGACTCTCGGACCTATCGATCACTTTTCCTGAGCCTTGCAACGATGCCTGACGATAATGCCCTGCCCGGGCTAGAGCCGCCTTCCCTCGAACAGCCCGCTCTCGAACAGCCGTATCTGGACCTCATGCGCCAGGTACTGGAGCAGGGCGTGGACAGCGAGGATCGCACCGGGGTGGGCACGCGCTCGCTGTTCGGCCACCAGATGCGCTTCGATCTTGCGCGCGGTTTTCCACTGGTGACCACCAAGAAGCTTCACTTGCGCTCGATCATCCATGAGCTTTTGTGGTTTCTGCGCGGCGACACCAACATCGCTTATCTCAAGGAGCACGGTGTCAGTATCTGGGACGAATGGGCCGACGAGAAGGGCGATCTTGGCCCGGTCTACGGCTATCAATGGCGCAGCTGGCCCGACCCTCGCGGCGGCCATGTCGACCAGATCGCCAGGCTGCTGGAGCAGATCCGCGTCAACCCGCGCTCCCGGCGGCTGATCGTCTCCGCCTGGAACCCGGCGCTGGTCGACGAGATGGCCTTGCCGCCATGCCACTGCCTGTTCCAGTTCTATGTCGCAGAAGGGCGGCTCTCCTGTCAGCTCTACCAGCGCAGCGCCGACATCTTCCTCGGCGTGCCGTTCAATATCGCCAGCTACGCACTGTTGACCCGAATGATCGCCCAGGTCTCGGGGCTCGAGCCCGGCGATTTCGTGCACACGCTCGGCGACGCGCACCTCTATCTCAACCACCTGGAGCAGGCCGAGCTGCAGCTGACGCGCACGCCGCGTTCCGCGCCCAGGCTGGTGCTCGACCCCAGCGTCGACTCCCTGTTCGAGTTCCGCTTCGAGCACATCGCCATCGAAGGCTACGATCCCTACCCCCATATCAAGGCAAAGGTTGCGGTATGACAGACGAGACCCTGGTGCCGATAGCGTTGATCGCCGCCGTGGCACGAAACGGCGTGATCGGCATCGACAACAAGCTGCCCTGGCACCTGCCCGAGGACCTCAAGTTCTTCAAGCGCATGACCCAGGCCAAGCCGCTGGTCATGGGGCGCAAGACCTTTGCCTCCATCGGCCGGCCGTTGCCGGGGCGGCTCAATATCGTGGTGACGCGGGATACCGAGTTCCACCACGACGGTGTGCGGGTCTGTCACGATCTGGAGTCGGCTCTGTTCCTGGCCGACCAGCAGGCTACCATCGACGCCAGTGAAGAAATCATGGTCATGGGAGGCGGCGAGATCTACGCCCAGGCGCTGGCCCATGCCAGCCGTGTCTACCTGACCGAGGTGGATATCGAGGTCGAGGGTGACACCCGCTTTCCGCCGCTCGACGAGCATGAGTGGCAGGAAGTGCAGCGGGTGCCTGGCTCACCCAGCCCGGGCCAGCCGACCTATAGCTTCGTCGAATATCATCGCCGCTAACCGTACGTTGTAAGCGCCACGCTTGTAGCACAAACTAGGTGGAAGCACGGGGGCAATGCGGCGATTCGCTCGCCCAGGCATTGGTGCAGCGTTTTCCGGGAGGATGCCGGTTTGATCGAAGAGCGTTCATTGCTTTTATTCAGCGACCTCGAGGCACGTGCCGCCGATGCGCTCGAAGAACTGCGTGTTTGCCGCGCCAAGGTGCAGGAGCTCGAAACCCGCCTTGCGGAGTCCGACGCACTGCGTCAGGAGCTGGAGGCGGCCCGTCTCGAACTGGCGGAAGAAAACCGCGAGCTCGATGAGCAGAACCGAGAACTCGAAGAGGACAACAGCCGCCTGCGCGAGCGGCTGCGCAAGGGGGAACCGGCCCCCGTCTTCCCCGGCACGGCGCGGCGCGCCCAAGGGCTAGCTGCACTCATTGGGCAGCGCCCGCGGGAGGAGCCGGCCCCGGGAAATCAGCGCGGGGCGGTAGAGGATGCCGGCCCCGAACAGACGCAAGACGAGGCCGAAGCGGCATGCGACGAGGCGATGCCGAGCCGAAGCCCGGCCGCGGCAACCTCCGACGAAGCGCCGGCCACGCCCGAGCCTTCGCGCCAGTCCGGGGCAGGGCGGGAGCGGGGTGAAGGCAAGGAAGACGATCGCCAGGGGGCGCTTGCCATCGAGCAGGCGCCTTCCGCCGATGCCCTGCTCAAGCAGTGGTACCAGCGCTACCCGCGCACTTTCTTCAAGGGGCACACCCGGCCGCTCAAGGTCGGCATCCACCACGACCTCACCGTCCGCGAACCCTGGCCCGAGAAACTCGTGCGCCGGGCGCTGGCGGGCTATGTCAACCTGCCGCGCTATCTCAAGGCCGTACGCGAAGGCGCCGAGCGCATCGATCTCGACGGCGCACCCGCCGGCAGCGTTGACGCCCAGGCCGCCGAGCACGCCAAGCGCAAGCTGGAACGGCTACAGAGCGAGCGGCGTGAGCGCGGCCTCGCGGCGGGCGGCGCCGCCCGTCGCGACGGTAGCAAGACCCGCGGCAGCCGCCGCAGCGAGAGTGACCGGCATGCGCCTAAGGCCGAGCGCAGCTCCCGGGCGGCATCGGCCGGTAGCAAGCCTACCCCGGCCGAAACCGCTAAGGTGCCTGCCGATCCCGAGGCGCGCATGGAGGCCAAGCTTTCGGCGCTGTTGGCCAAGCATGGTCAGGCCAAGGGACACTGAAAGCCAGGCTCGACCAGGCTTCGTCCAATAATCGGCGAGCACAGCCAACTTTGAGCGAAGCCGAGCGTTAAAGCGCGCTCTTGCCTCTCTTCCATCAGCGGGGCATGATGTGCGGGCTCATCGCTGCCAGGCAAAACATACTGCCATTGCCTGCGGCACGCGGCCATCGGGCGGGAGCGCCCAAGACCGCACCAGCAGGGAAAAGTTCCGTCGGGGAAGCGGGCGCTGAAGGAAAACAGTGTTTTTTCTTATTGCGTTCCCATTTTTCCCGGTATAGAGTTCTACCTGCGAGCATTGGACTATAACAAGGCTTCGCTGCGGTCATGACCGGCCCAGGCCACTCCTGAGAAGGATCGAGCCAAGCACGGCGGGACCCATGCCCGGCAAGCTACCTGCACCGATCACCGATCCGTGCAGCAACGATCGAAACAGTAAGCTAGTGAAAGGAACTATCGCGATGAAAAAGACACTGTTAGCGACTGCCATTGCCGGTGCCCTGGGCGCCTCCGCTGCCGCTCAGGCCGCTACCGTTTACGACCAGGACGGCACTCAGCTGATCGTCAACGGCCGTATTGCCCTGGGTATCTCCGGCGGCGGTGAAGAAGACACCGATCCGGGCGACGCGAAGACTGGCGGCACTGAGTTCCGCAATATCTACTCTCGCCTCGGCCTTACCATGAGCCACGACATCAACCGCGACCTTCGCGCCTTCGGTCGTATCGAGTGGCGTTTCAATGGTGACGAGCGTGACCAGTCTGGCGGTTTCTCTGAAGTGCGTCACAGCTACCTCGGCCTCGAGAGCGCTTCGTTCGGTACCGTGATGGCGGGTAACTTCGACAGTTTCTACAACAGCCACGTCATGAGCCCGTTCGATGTCTACATCGATCGTGGTCTGGAATTCTCCGACGGTGCGGGCGGCGACCTGCAGGCCCGCGGCGACTCCATCGGCTATATCACGCCGGACCTGAGCGGCTTCCAGGCCTTCCTGATGGGTAAGCATTACACCGGTAACGGCCTGGAAGAGACTGGTGAAGACCGCGACTCTGCCATCAATGTTCAGGGTGGTGTGAAGTACGAAATGGCTGGCCTGCGTCTGGCCGTCGGTTTCGCCCAGGATCGTGACGACAACGCCCTGTATGGTGACGACGATGATCTGCGCGTAGGCACCCGCCATCGTTACAATGGTGCTGACCTGCGCGGCGCTGACGAGAACATCTACGGTGCTACCGCTTCCTACGCCTTCAACGACAACTTCTCTGCCCGTATCGGCTACGAAACACAGAGCACCAATAACACTCAGCGTGATGCGGCTGCCGATGCTTTTGAAGCGGCAACAACGGAAGCTGAAGAGAATGCAGCCCGTTCCGATTACAACCGTTATTCAGGGCACGATGTCTGGGGCCTGGGTGCCAGCTACTCGCTGGGTCAGTGGGCCTTCAATGCTGACGTTTACCGCGTGAGCCCGGACAATGCCGACAGCCGCACCGCCTGGGCCGCCGGCGCCTACTACAAGGTGTCCAGCAACTTCGACGTCTTCGGCGAGCTGAACCGTGCCGACCAGGGCAACATCACCCTCAGCACTGATAGTGGCGTTGATGTCGAAGAGAACAGCGATAACCTCTACTGGCTGGTTGGCGCTCGCTACCACTTCTAATCGCCCTGCCTGACGGCAAGCGATGATCGAAGACACGTCGACTCGCTCGACGACAGAACCGGCCCTTCGGGGCCGGTTTTCTTATGCCTGCATGTTTTGCCTGACTGCCCGCACAGCCCAAATGACGTTTTTCTGATAAACTGGCTCGCCTTTTCCCGACTGTGCGAGGAACGGTCTTGGAGATTATCTGGCTGGCCTACGTGGCCTTGGGTGGGGTGGTCGGCATCATGGCCGGCCTGTTGGGCATTGGCGGTGGCGGCATCATGGTGCCGATTCTGACCGCGTTGTTCGTCGTGCAGGGTGTGCCGCACGAACACCTGGCCCACCTGGCGCTGGGGACGGCGATGGCCGCCATCATTCCCGCATCCACTGCAAGTCTTCTCTCTCATCGTCGGCACGGTGCCGTGCGCTGGGATATCGTCCGCTATCTGACGCCCGGCATCCTGGTGGGCACTTTCCTGGCTACCTTCGTCGCCGCCCTGCTGCCGACTCGTGGCCTGGCCATCTTCTTCGCCGGCTTCATGATCCTGATGTCGCTGCAGATGCTGGCCAATCTCAAGCCCAAGCCTACGCGAAGCCTACCGGGGCCTGTCGGGCTCGGCGGCGCGGGTCTGGGGATCGGTGGCATATCGGCGCTGGTCGCCATTGGCGGTGGCTCGCTGACCGTGCCGTTCCTGACTTGGTGCAACGTCAAGTTGCCCATGGCCATCGGGACGTCTGCCGCCGTCGGGTTGCCGATTGCCCTGGCCGGTGCCCTGGGCTATGTCATCAATGGCTGGGGTACGCCCGGCCTGCCTGGCGCGGCGCTGGGCTTCGTCTACCTACCTGCGCTGCTGTTGATGGCACCGTTCAGCATTCTGCTGGCGCCCGTTGGGGCCAGGCTGGCACATCGCCTGCCGGTGGCCATGCTCAAGCGTGTCTTTGCCCTCATGCTGATGGGGCTCGCGTTGCAGATGGTCTACACCGTGTTCAATGCCTAGCGGTTGTTCCGGCGGGGCAAGCAGGGACGCCAAGCCATGAGAGATTCGAGAGATGAGAAACGACACGGCCACCCGTAGGTGGCCGTGCCGTAATCGAGCCTAGGGGGTCGCCCTTTGCTCGGGAGCGGCCAGTACGGCCTTGAGATGGGCAAGATCACGGGAGATATCGGTTTCGACGAACTCCGCAATCAGTCGCTCGGCCTCACGCTTGGCCGTCTGCTCGACATAGTCGGCATAGGTCGTCACGACAGCGTCGCAATAGCGGCAAATCAGCCGGTCCGTCGGCTTCGGGTTGCCGTTCCAGAAGTTGCTGCCGTTGCATTCGGGACACGCCACTTTCCTTGTGCGCTGAAACATTCGGGCCTCCTGCCTGAAGTTCACTTGGGAGCCATTACCCTACCACAGATTTCCTTACCGTCTCATGACGGTTTATCAATGCGAAGCGGCTCGCACGTTACGGGGTTGTTTCTCGGTGGTGAGGCTGGCGCCGATCTCGAGCAGGCCGAGGATCACGTGGGGCCAGACGATCACACTGGCAAATCCGAACAGCCACGGCGAGATCAGTAACAGAACACCGCTGATCAGGTCCATGGTAAGGTGCAAGGGCATGGGGATCATATGCATCAACCCCATTTCGTATTTCGTCATGACGGCTTGGGCCAACATGATGATGCCCAGGACGATCGGTACCCACTGGGCAGGGCCGCCGGTGGCGAATCCGAAAAGAAACGGAGCCACGATGAGCAGCAAGCCCATCGCGTAGTCGACCATACCGTGTACCCGTGTCGAGATGAAACGCATGGCATCCTCCTTGTTTGCCAGGTTCATTGCATGGCTTGTCATGCATGCATTAGCGTGGCACAGGAATGGCGCTTCCGGTTTGTCGTAATGTTTCTTTGTGCAAGCCCGCATGGCGTCGAGTAAGCGTGCCGCAGCCACGAGGCGTTTGGTCGCTGACCCTTTTCATTTCCTACACTCTTCGGCAGGAAGGTTGTCATAACCTCACCCGGCGGCCGGCACGGAGCGCAAGATGACCGTAGATCCGATTACCCCCAACGACCTGCTTGTTCGCAAGCTCGACAGCATTTTTCCTCTTTCGGCCGAAGAGAAACAGGCGCTTCAGGACCTGCCGATCCAGGTGGTGGCCTTGAAGGCCGACCAGGACATCGTGCGCCTCGGTGAGCGCCCACATCAGTGCTGCATGGTTCTCGAGGGCTTCACCTGTGTCTACAAGCTGAGCTTCGGAGGCAGGCGACAGATCATGGCACTGCACGTACCGGGGGATATCCCCGACCTGCAGAGCCTGCACCTGAAAGTCATGGACAACAGCATCGCGACCATCAGTGCCTGTCAGGTGGGGTTCGTCCAGCATGACGATTTGCGCCATGTCTGCGAACAACACCCGCGCCTCACCGCGGCTTTCTGGCGCGAGACGCTGGTGGATGCCTCCCTGTTTCGCGAGTGGCTACTCAGCATCGGGCAACGCGATGCCTATGCGCGCGTAGCCCATCTCCTATGTGAACTTCTGGTACGAATGAAGGCGGTGGGGCTGGTCGAGAACCACGCCTTTGCGCTTCCGATCACGCAGGAGGAGCTCGCCGATGCCATTGGCGTAAGCGCCGTCCACGTAAGCCGGACGTTCCAGGCGCTGCGTGCCAAGGGACTGGTGGAGTACAGGAAAATGCAGGTTACCATTCCCGACTGGGAGAAGCTGAAGGAAGCAGGGGAGTTCGACCCCCTTTATCTTCACCTCGAGGGGCGCGTGGCCGTTTGACGGAATGAGCCGGGGCACCACGTCCTGCATGGCGCGCCCCAGCATACTCGCCGGCGTGCAACGCCCGTTGCGGATCCGATGTTGATACTGAGCGATGCGGCGGCGCAGGGGGGGCGAGGAAAGAGTGGCGCCCCCACCAGGATTCGAACCTGGGACCTTCCCCTTAGGAGGGGGACGCTCTATCCAGCTGAGCTATGGGGGCAGCACGGCTGCGCATTATAAGCGCTTGTGACAGCGAGATAAACCGCTGGGCCTGGCGTTGTTGCCAGCAGCGAGTCGAACCGCCATCATCGATTGGCCGACTTAGCAGGAAAAGTACATGGAGATCGATGAGTACCGCCGGTATGACGCCTTGGGGCTGGCCGCGTTGATACGCCGGGGAGAGGTGAGCCGAACGGAGGTCTTCGATGCCGCCTGCCATGCCATCGAACGCGATAATCCCAGGCTCAAGGCGGTGGTAAGGACTCGCTTCGAGCGTGCCCGGGCCGAATCCGATGCCACCAATCCAACATCGCCGTTTGCCGGCGTGCCGACGCTGACGAAAGACCTGCTGATGGCCATCGAGGGCGAGCCGCTGGCTTTCGGTAGCGCTGCGCTGGCGGATTGGAAGGCCCCCCGGGATGCGACCCTCGTCACTCGCCTGCGCCAGGCGGGCCTCGCTATCCTGGGCCAGACGGCCACGCCGGAGCTGGGGCTGATGGGGATCACCGAGCCTCGTGCCTTTCCCCACCCCGTCAATCCGTGGGACGAGCGCTTCTCCCCGGGCGGCTCCAGCGGCGGCGCGGCCGCAGCGGTGGCCGGCGGGCTGGTGCCGCTGGCGATGGCCGGCGATGGTGGCGGCTCGATCCGCATACCCGCAGGCTATTGCGGCCTGTTCGGCCTCAAGCCCTCGCGTGGGCGGGTGCCTCAGGGCCCGCTGCACGGCGAGGTTTGGCAGGGTGCCGTGGTAGAGCATGCCGTGACCCGCTCGGTACGAGACAGTGCGGCGCTGCTCGATGCCATCAACGGCATGGATACGGGGGCGCCTTATCCGGTGAGGCATGAGTCCGGTTTCCTGACCGCGCTCGAGCGCCCGCCGGCACCGCTGCGGGTCGCCGTATCGCTGGGTGAACCTTTGAGCAAGCCGCTCGGCTCTACGCTCGATCCGGAGGTGCGCCGGGCAGTGGAGCAGGCGGCGATCATGCTTGAAGGGTTCGGGCATCACGTCGAGTGGGCCGAACCGCCAGTGGATGGCGAGCGCCTGGCCAATGCCTACCTGACACTCTATCTCGGTCATCTCAGCGCGGACCTGGAATGGATTGCCCGCGAAACCGGCGTGCCCGTTTCGCGTCTCGAGGTCGAACCCTCCACCCGTGCCATTGCCCGGTTGGGGCGTCACCTGCCGGTGCGCGACTACGAGCTGGCCAAACGCGACTGGAACTCGGCGGCACGCGCCTTGGGCGCCTTCCACCGTCGCCAAGACATACTGCTGATGCCGGTAGCAGCGGCACCGCCGCCACGCCTGGGCGAGCTCTACCCACCGCACGCCCAGGAGCGCTTGATGGCGCTGTTGGCCGTTCCCGGTGTGCCGAAACTGGCACTCAAGGCCGGTATGCTCAAGCGCTTGGCACGCGATGCCCTGTCCCGCACGCCATTTACCCAACTGGCCAACCTCACCGGGCAGCCGGCCATGTCCCTGCCGCTGCATGTCACCGCGAACGGGCTGCCGGTAGGGGTGCAGGCGATGGGCGCCATGGGCGATGAGCGCCGCCTGCTGGCATTGGCGGCACAGGTCGAGGCCGAGGTGAACTGGGGGGAGCACCTGCCCAGGCGCATGCAGGACGGGTAGAATGCGCGCCACACGTAACTGCCGGGCTTAGCCATGACCGACTCCTCTCCGCTATCGCCGGCCGGTGACCGCCATTTCGACGGGCTGGGCGACAAGTTCGCCGGTAGCCTCTACGGCGGTCCGCGTGGCGAATTGCGCCTGGCCATGCTCGATGCGCTGCTGCCGGAAATGCTCGATCTCGACGGCCAGCCGGTGCTGGACGTGGGCGGGGGCCTGGGCCAGCTTTCCGCCTGGTTCGCCCAGCGAGGCCATCCGGTTACCCTGCTGGAGCCGGCCGGCGATATGCTCGACCAGGCCCGCAAGACGCTCGATGACCTGCCGGTGAGCTTGGTGCAGGCGCCGTTGCAGGCGTTGCCGGAGCGCCTCTCCGGCCCCTGGCCGCTGATCGCCTGCCACGCCGTGCTGGAGTGGCTCAGCGATCCCCGGGCCGCCTTCGCTACGCTGGCTCGACAGCTTGCCCCCGAGGGGCAACTGTCGCTGATGGTTTTCAACCGCGACGCGCTGCGTTTCTCCAACGTGGTCAAGGGCAACCTGCAAAAAGCCCTGGATGACCGCCTCGAGGGTACCGGTCGGCGTCAGCGGCTGACCCCCATTTCGCCGCTCTGCCATGAGGACATCGCCGTCTGGAGCCGCGAATGCGGCCTGACGATTCGGGCGGTGGCGGGCATACGCATCTTCCACGACTATCTGCGCCATCCGCCGGCCAGCGAAGCCGACTGGCAACGCCTGGTGGCACTTGAGAAACGCTGCTGCCGGGCTGAACCGCACTGGCGCCTGGGGCGGTATCTGCTCTACACGCTGGTGAAGCGCACAGGAACGACCGAGGAGCACGTCCGATGAGGGCTGAAACGCCGGTATGCCAGCTGCTGGAGCGCCAGGAAGCCGACTATCGTGGCTGGCTGTGGGTGGCTCCGCCGCGCGATGCCTGGCTCGAAGGGGGCGAGGGCCGTGTGGTCAGCGCCGATCATGCGGTACTCGGGGCGTGGCGCGAACGCGGCCGCCCAGCTATGTCGCCTTTCGATGCCGAGCCGGTCGGAGACCCCCCCGGCGCGGTGCTGTTCTGGCCCAAGGCCCATGCGCTGGGCGAGTGGTGGCTGCTGTGGCTGTGCGCCAACTTGCCGGCGGGTACGCCGCTGCAGCTGGTGGGGGAGAACCAGGGGGGCATCAAGCGCGTGCTCAAGGTGCTGGCCGCGTTGGGGCTGGGCTGTCGCAAGCGCGATAGCGCTCGGCGCTGCATACTTTTCGAGACGCGCCTTGGCGCCGTGGGCATCGATCCGGATGCCGCCTGGACTCGCTTCGAGGTCGATGGAATGACGCTCGTCAGCCACCCAGGCGTGTTCGGTCATGGCAAGCTCGATGACGGCACCCGCCTGTTGCTTGAGCATCTGGCGCGGACATTGCCGGGGGCCGAGCGGATGCCCGAGGTGCTCGACATGGGGTGCGGCGACGGTATCCTCTCGGCCTGGCTGGCGCGCCGGGGACACGCTGTGACAGCGGTTGACGTCAACGGCTTCGCGGTGGAGGCCACCCGGCGTACCCTGGCGGCCAACGGGCTCACCGGGCGAGTGCTGGGAAGTGACGTCTATTCGGCCCTGGCGGGATGCCGCTTCGCCGCCATCGTCAGCAACCCGCCGTTCCATCAGGAGCGCAGCATCGACTACGGCCCGGCGGGGCGTCTGATTCGCCAGGCTGGCGAGCACCTGTTGCCTGGTGGGGAGCTGTGGTTGGTGGCCAATGCCTTCCTGCCTTATCCCAGCCTGCTGGAGCGTGCCTTCGGTGACTTCGAGATTACCGCCGACGACCGTCGCTTTCGGGTCTATCGAACCCGCGTGGCCGGTTCCCGGTAAGCGATTTCCGTGATCACGTAGCTTGTGTCGCCCGCTGGTGCGGTCACGGTGACGTCATCGTCCAGGGACTTGCCCAGCAGGGCACGGGCCAGCGGAGCGTCGACGCTGATCCAGCGCTTGGCGGTGTCGGTCTCGTCGTGGCCGACGATGCGGATACGCATCTCCTCGCCTGCTTCATCTTCAAGGGTGACGAAGGCACCGAAATAGACCCTGTCGATATCCGCCGGGAGGCGGTCCACCACCTGCAACTCGTCGAGCCGCTTGGTCAGGTAGCGGATGCGCGCGATGACCCGGTTGAGTTCCTTCTTGTTGTAGGTGTAGTCGGCGTTCTCGCTGCGGTCGCCGAGCGCTGCCGCTTCGCCCACCTTGGCCGAAAGGGCAGGGCGCTTGACCCGCGAAAGATGATCGAGAATGCCGCGCAGTCGCTCGGCGCCTTCGGCGGTGATCAGGTTGCTCTTGGGTTCCTGGCGCGGATCCTTGGCCGGGTCGCGCCAGCGTGTCATGTTGCGGCCCTTCATGCCGTTACGCTCCTGATTTTATCCTGCAAGTGACGCAAGATACGTGATTGGTCCACAGGGAGCCAGTGGCCATATCGAGTTCGGACTGGCGGATCATTCAAACGTTCGTTACATTCTGGAGGCGGCAAGACCGTTTCCAAGAACAACCCGTTAGTCACGCGTAAGGAGTCAGCCCATGCTACGACATCAACTCATCGGTGCCGCCCTGGGGGCCGCTCTACTGCTCGCCCCCTTTACGGCTGCCTCGGCCTGGGAGAGCGACGTCGAGTCGCTCAAGCAGCGTTGGGAGCGGATCAACACCCAGCAGGCCGAAGGTGAGCGCCGTGGCGCGCTCAAGTCACTGGCCAGCGAAGCCGAACAGTTGACCGAGGCCCATGCCGGTGAGGCCCGGCCGCTGATCTGGTACGGCATCATCGAAGCCTCTTATGCGCGCGAGCGCAGCGGCCTAGGGGCGCTCAGCAGTGCCCGCTCGGCTCGTGACGCCCTGGAGCGCGCCATCGAGCTCGACCCCGAGGGGGGGAATGGCTCGGCCTACGTGACGCTGGGGGCGCTGTATGATCGTGCACCGGGTCGTCCTCTTGGCTTCGGCAACAGCGAGACGGCCGAGCGTATGTTCCAGCGCGCCTTGGAGATCCGCCCCGACGGCATTGACGTCAATTACTACTATGCCGCCTTCCTCGAGGACGAGGGGCGCCGGGACGAGGCGCGCGAGCATGCCCAGCGTGCCGTCGACGGCACCGCTCGCGAGGATCGTCAGACATCCGACGAGGCGTTGCGCGAGGAGGCCAGGGTACTGCTGTCTCGTCTTTGATGCGAATTTGCCGTGCGCCTCGCGCAAAGGCGCATGGTTTCGTCCTGTGGCGGTTGGCATGGCCGCGTCCGGTCATGATAATGGACGGCATCCGCAGACTCGGAGGCCTGCATGTCCGATCATCACGAAAGCGGCTGGGATGCCGCCCGCCTGCCCAGCTTCAACGCTGCCGACGTCGAGCTCATCGAGCGTCGCTGCCTGCATGAGGGCTTCTTCCGTCTCGACGAGGTCCATTTTCGCCATCGCCTGTTCGAAGGCGGTTGGAGTCCCCCCACGGTGCGTGAAGTCCATGTACGGCATGACGCCGTGGGCGTGCTGCTCTACGACGTCGAGCGCGACTGCGTGGCGCTGGTCGAGCAGGTCCGAGCCGGTGCCCTGGGCGATCCCGAGTCGCCATGGAAACTGGAGATCGTCGCCGGCCTGGTCGAGGCGGGCGAGAGCGCGGCCGAGGTGGCCCGGCGCGAGGCCATGGAGGAAGCTGGCTGCGAGGTCAGCGAACTCATCGAGCTGCCCACCTACTATCCCAGCCCCGGCGCCTGTTCAGAGCGTGTTACGCTGTTCTGTGCCCTGGTCGACAGTAAGGGGTTGGGGGGCGTCCATGGCCTGGAGGAGGAGCATGAGGATATCCGGGTTCACGTGCTACCGTTCAAACGTGCCTGGGAACTCTTGCAGGCTGGAAGACTCGACAATGCCATGTGTCTGATCGCCTTCTACTGGTTGGCGGCGGAACGGGCATCTCTACGAGCAAGGGGGTAGCGTGGCAAGAATCGCCTATGTCACCGATCTGAAAAGCCTGCAGGGCGAGTGCAGTGCCAACTACCTGCGACTGACGCGGCTGCTGGGCGACCTGAGTGCGGGCGAGACGCTCGAGCTCGAGCTGACGGGCCGGCGCGGCCGGTTTGGTACCCTGTGGTTGTCGGTGCTGGAGCAGGCGCCCTATACCACTATCGTGCGCGTGAGCCAGAGCGGGCTGATGGATACCGTCATCGAACCGCCCCGGATGCGCGTACATCTCTACCACGATGTGCGCATGGCCGAGGTCACCGACTTCCAGCGCGAGCGTCACTTCAATGGACGCTATCGCTATCCCAACGTGCGCATGTTCCAACCCGACGAGAAGCTGCAACTCAACCGCTTCCTGGGTGAGTGGCTGGCCCACGGTCTTGAGCATGGCCATCCCAGCAGCGTGACGGAACTGCCGGGATGATGCGTCTGGCCCAGGTCAGCGACTGCCACCTGCATGCCGATCCCGACGCGCGCTCCCGTGCCGGCTTTCCCTTGAGGCAGTTGGAAGCCGTGGTGGATTCCGTTCGGGCCAAGCGGCCCGACGTGGTCATCGTCAGCGGCGACGTCAGCCAGGATCAGACGTCGGCCTCCTATCAGCATGCCCATCGCCTTTTCTCGACCCTCGATTGCCCCTGGTTCTGGCTGGCGGGCAATCATGATCAGCCAGGGTTGATGGAAGACACCAAGCCCTTCCACGACGATATCGATCTGGCCGACTGGCGACTGGTGATAGCGGATACGAGCGTCCGCGGGCACGCCCATGGCGCACTGGGCGAAGAGCGGATCGGCGCGCTGGTCGAGCGCCTCGCCCAGGACGAGAGGCCGACTCTGCTGGCCATGCACCATCCCCCGCTCGCCGTCGGTTCGGCCTGGCTCGACGAGATCGGTCTCCTGGATCGCGACGCCTTCTGGCAGGCCCTTGCCTCCTTCCCTCAGGTCAAGGTGATACTCTGCGGCCATGTTCACCAGGCATTCGCCGCCAGCAAGGCGCTCGACCATGGCGTGGTCCGGGTATTCGGCTGCCCCTCCACCACCGACCAGTTCCTGCCCGGCTCCGACGATTTCGCCATTGACGAGGCATCACGCCCCGGCTATCGGCTCTTCGATCTGAAAGGCGAGGAGTGGACCACCTGGGTGGAACGCGTCGACCTGTGAACGTAGATGCCTTTTTGATCTAAAAAGATAGGTAATCATTCTTTTACGTTATTATGGGCCTGGCGTTACCCTGTGCGCATGATCCTACTTGCCCATCGTCATGCGAGGTACCCGGGCCGATGACCAGTCTCCACGCTCCCGAGCACAAGCCGGTTTCCCAGGCTCCCGACTCGCCGGCCTCCCTGTCGCCACGCCGGCTGACTCACCTTCAGCAGCTGGAGGCGGAGTCGATCCACATTATCCGCGAGGTGGCGGCCGAATTCCGCAACCCGGTGATGCTCTACTCCATCGGCAAGGACTCCTCGGTGATGCTGCACCTGGCGCGCAAGGCGTTTTTTCCCGGGCCGCCGCCGTTCCCGCTGATGCACATCAACACCACCTGGAAGTTCCGCGAGATGATCGCCTTCCGCGACCGCATGGCCGGGGAGGTGGGCATGGAGCTGATCGAGCATATCAACGAGGAGGGTCGTGCCGCGGGCATCAACCCCTTCGATCACGGCTCCAGCGGCTACACCGACGTGATGAAGACGCAGGCGCTCAAGCAGGCACTGGACAAGTACGGCTTCGATGCCGCGTTCGGCGGTGCCCGCCGCGACGAGGAGGCCAGCCGCGCCAAGGAGCGGGTATTCTCGTTCCGCGACAAGTTCCATCGCTGGGACCCCAAGAATCAGCGTCCGGAGCTGTGGAACCTGTATAACGCCCGGGTCAACAAGGGGGAGTCGATCCGCGCCTTCCCGCTCTCCAACTGGACCGAGCTGGACATTTGGCAATACATCTATCTGGAGCAGATTCCCATCGTGCCGCTCTACTACGCCGCGCCGCGGCCGGTGGTGGCGCGTGACGGCATGCTGGTGATGGTCGATGACGAGCGCATGCCGCTCGCTCCCGGCGAAATACCGGAGAAGAAGTGGGTGCGCTTCCGCACCCTGGGCTGCTACCCGTTGACCGGCGCGGTGGAATCGAAGGCGGATACTCTGCCCGAGATCATCCAGGAGATGCTGTTGACGCGCACCAGTGAACGCAGCGGTCGAGCCATCGACCACGATCAGGCGGGCTCGATGGAGAAGAAGAAGCGCGAGGGTTACTTCTAGTCGCTGGCGAAAATTCGCTGCATCTCGCTGACTTTTCGCTCAGCGTCTGACCATTGATTTTCGGGATGTCACCATGGCCCATCAGTCTTCTCTCATTGCCGACAACATCGAGCAGTACCTGCACGAGCACGAGAACAAGGACCTGTTGCGTTTCATCACCTGCGGCAGCGTCGACGACGGCAAGTCGACCCTGATCGGTCGACTGCTGCACGACTCCAAGATGATCTTCGACGATCACTTGGCGGCACTTACCCGCGACTCCAAGAAAAGCGGCACCACAGGCGATGCCGTCGACCTGGCGCTGCTGGTGGATGGCCTGCAGTCGGAGCGCGAGCAGGGCATCACCATCGACGTGGCCTACCGCTTCTTCTCCACCGACAAGCGCAAGTTCATCATCGCCGACACGCCGGGGCACGAGCAGTACACTCGCAACATGGCCACCGGCGCTTCCACCGCCAATCTGGCCATCATTCTGATCGATGCCCGCTACGGCGTGCAGACCCAGACTCGCCGGCACAGCTTCATTGCCGACCTGCTGGGCATCAAGCACCTGGTCATCGCGGTGAACAAGATGGACCTGGTGGGCTTCGACGAGGCGCGCTTCGACGAGATCGTCGCCGACTACCGTCGTTTCGCCGAGCAGCTCTCTGTCACCGACCTGCACTTCGTGCCGATGTCGGCGCTGGAAGGCGACAACGTGGTCAACCGCAGCGATCGCACGCCTTGGTACCGGGTAGGCGGCAAGACCGGGCCGGCGCTGCTGGAGCTGCTGGAAACCGTGGAGGTCGAGCGCGACCGCAACCTCTCCGACCTGCGCTTCCCTGTGCAGTACGTCAACCGCCCCAACCTCGATTTCCGTGGCTACGCCGGCACGCTGGAAGCTGGCGTGCTGCGCCCCGGCCTGGCCGTCAAGGCGCTCCCCTCGGGCAAGACCAGCCGCGTCGAGCGCGTGGTGACCTTCGATGGCGACCTGGAGTCGGCCTGGCCGGGTCAGGCGGTGACCGTGACCCTCGAGGACGAGATCGATATCTCCCGTGGCGACTGGATCGTCGCCTTGGATGCCGAGGTGGCCCTGACCAATGCTTTCGATGCGGATATCGTGTGGATGCACGAGCAGCCGCTGGCACCAGGCCGGCAGTACGATATCCGCCTGGCCGGGCGCTCCGTCTCGGGGCAGGTGAGTGAAATCCAGTATCAGGTCGACGTCAACACGCTGGAGCGGCACGAGGCGGACTGCCTCGAGCTGAACGCTATCGCCCGCTGCCGGGTCGAGCTGACCGCCGCGGTGGCTCTCGATCCGTACGAACAAAGCCCCGGGACGGGTAGCTTCATCGTCATCGACCGGCTCTCGAACGTCACCGTGGGCGCGGGGATGGTGCGTGCCGCCGCCGATTCCGCGGGGCAGCCGCGCAACGAGGTCGATTGGGCCGCCTTCGAACGGGAGCTCAATGCCCTGGTGCGCCGCCATTTTCCCCATTGGGAAGCGAAAGACGTGCGCGAGCTGATCAAGCGCTGAAGAAAGGCATTGCTCTCTTCGGTTGATCTCGTCGCTCGTTCTTCCACACTATAAGGACCCGGCCGTCAGGTCGGGTCTTGTCGTAAGAGAGTGTCATGGACGTGCCAGGGAGGGACACCATGCAAGATCGGGGTATACGACCGTGCCGGCATTACCCGCATGGCGCCAGGCGAGGTCGCCAATGGTAAGGCGGCATCGCAAGAGCGGTTTCCTGCGGCGACTGTTGCGTATCGCTGCTCGTCCGATGAGGCGTGATCGGGGGCGGGGCGGCTACGTGGTTCATCCCTATCGCGGCTATGGTTCCCGTCACGAGGTTTTCCTGATGGGGCGCGTGTTTCGCCAGGCCGCCCTGGGCGATTTCATTCCCCGCTACGGCATGCTGCGCGACTTGGCCGACGTGATCCGGCGCCTCTTTCGCCACGGATTGCCGCAGGTCGACGTCGAGGTAAGTCTGGGTGAGAACGTCACTACCGTCACCACTGACAGCGACGGCTACTTCGACGTTCACATGCCGCTCACGCATCCGCTGCCGTCGGACACCGCCTGGCATCACGCCCAGTTGCACGTGGTGCTGCCGGGCGTGGAGCCGGTTCAGTCGTTCACCGAAGTCTATATCCCACCGGCAGAGGCCGACCTGCTGGTCATCAGCGACATCGACGATACGGTGATGTATACCGGCGTGGCGAACAAGCTGCGCATGATGCATCGCCTGTTCGTCAAGCAGGCTCATCAGCGCATGGCCTTCCCCGGTGCCGCGGCGCTCTACCAGGCCCTGCACGTGGGCAGCAGCGGCAAGGCCAAGCGACCCATCCTCTACGTCTCTCGCGGCCCCTGGAGCATCTACGAAATGCTCGAGGAGTTCTTCCAGCTCAACCGCATACCCGTGGGACCCATTCTGTTCCTGCGTGAATGGGGCGTCTCCTGGCGCAAGCCCTGGCCGCGCCGCGCCGAGGACCACAAGTACGACATGATCCAGCACATGCTGGCGATGCGCGACGAACTGCCCTGCGTGTTGATCGGTGACAGCGGCCAGCACGATCCCGAGGTTTATGCCCGTATTGTTCACGAGTATCCCGAGCGAGTTCAGGCGGTCTACATCCGCCGGGTGGAACGCAAGCCCGAGCGTCAACGTGCCATCGATGCGTTGCGCGAAGAGATACGCCATACCGGCTGTGACCTAGTACTGGCCGATGACAGCCTGGCCATGGCCGAACACGCTTTCGATCAGGGACTTATCGCAGAAGAAGGGCTGCAGAAGGTGCGCCGGGAATCCTCTCGATAGAACGATTTGGCGGCAGGGATTCGTCCTAACGAGCCTTTTGACGATCAATAAAAGCGTTACGCTGTGTGTCGATTTCTTGCGTTTTTGTTCGTTACTCTGCGCCTGACGCAAGGGGCTTCGTGTATTTCTCGTTGAAGCCTGCGCGCTATCGATACCGAGGTGCCCAACATGACCACAATCGTATGGGATGGAACGACTCTTGCGACGGATTCGCTGATCAGTGTCAACGGCTCGACCTACAATTACGCGCAGAAGCTATTTCGGCTCGACAGCGGTGAGTGGGTGGCCTTCGCCGGCGAACAGCAGGAGTGGTGGGAGGTCATGGAGTGGCTCAACGCCGGGGCGCCACGTAACGACAAGCCCCATGTGACGCGTGTCGAGATGATCATCGCCGGTCCCGATGGCGTTTTCGAGATGTTCAACAAGCTGGTTCGCATCCCGGTAAACGGCCCCGTGGCCTACGGTACCGGCTGGAAGTGGGCACTGGCTGCCATCGACCATGGCAAGTGCGCCGTCGAGGCGGTGGAGTATGCCATTACCCGCGACCATGACAGCGGTGGCGAGGTACAGTCCGTCACCCCGACCAGGGCCGGCATGCCTTTCAGAACGCTGATGCGAGACGTCGAGGCTTCCCCCGCCACGACCTGAAAATCGCGCCGAACAGCACAGCCCCGGCCAACTGGTCGGGGTTTTGTCGTTCGCGGGTAGAGTGACGCGACAGCATGAACCCGAACCGGGTACGCTAGGACCAAACCACGACCTGAACGAGATGCCGGACGCCATGATCGTCGTCGCCATTGTCCTGCTGCTGGCCGTCTTTCTGCTACCCAACGTCTGGGCCCGCTGGGTGCTGGCGCGCCATGCGCGCGGTCGCAACGACTATCCGGGCACCGGCGCCGAACTGGCCGATCACTTACTGCGTCGCTTGGGGATCGAAGGGGTCAAGGTGGAAATGACCGAGCAGGGTGATCACTACGATCCCGAGGCGCGTCGGGTTCGACTTTCCCGCGAGCACTACGAGGGGCGCTCGCTCACCGCAGTCACCGTGGCCGCCCATGAAGTCGGCCACGCCATCCAGCACCATGAAGGCTACGCACCGCTGATTGCCCGTGCGCGGATGGTAGGCGTGGCGCAGCGGGCCGAGAAGATCGGCACGCTGCTGATGATGGCCGCTCCCTTTCTTTTCATATTGACTCGCTTACCCGGTGGCCTGGCGATCGTGATCGTGGCGGCGGTAATCAGCTTCGGCACGGCAGCGCTGGTGCATCTGGTAACCCTTCCGGTGGAATTCGATGCCAGCTTCAATCGCGCCCTGCCGCTACTCCGGGAGTACGTGCCGCCCTACGATATGCCCGGCGCCCGCCACGTGCTGACCGCCTGTGCTTTCACCTACGTTGCGGCGTCGCTGGCAAGCATTCTGAACCTGGGGCGCTGGCTGGTGATACTTCGCCGCTGACCGCTCCCTCACCTTGAGCGTAAGCGGGAGGGCTTTCTAAAGTTTCGGGAGCGGTGACTGACCTTCACGAAGGAGGTGCGATCATGACGACTCCCCAGGATTACGTTCGCGACCATGCCAAGCCACTTGACGGACGCAGTACCGATTACGACACGCTGCTGGAGCAGGTGGGCGATCGTCCGCTGGTGCTGCTCGGCGAGGCGTCCCACGGTACCGCAGAGTTCTATCACATGCGGGCCGAGATCACGCGGCGCCTGATTCGTGAAAAGGGCTTCGAGGCGGTGATCGTCGAGGCCGACTGGCCCGATGCGCTGCGGCTCGACCGCTACGCCCGCGGCGAAGGCGACGACACCCTGAAGACGGCCTTCGACGATTTCCAGCGTTTCCCGCAATGGATGTGGCGCAACACCGAGGTGCGCGATTTCATCGGCTGGCTCAAGGAGCACAACGCCGGCAAGAATGCCAACGAGCAGGTAGGCTTCTACGGATTGGATATCTACAGTCTGCATCGCTCGGCGGAAGCGGTGATCGAGTACCTCGACGGCATTGACCCGGAACAGGCGCGTATCGCCCGTGATGGCTACGGCTGCCTCGATCACGGAGGCGATCCGGTTCGCTACGGTCACGATGCCGCCTTTGGGCTGAGCCGAATCTGCGAGGATGCTGCCGTGCGCCTGCTCTCCGATCTGCTGGAGAAATCGAGCGGCTACCTGCGCGAAGATGGCCGTCGCTTGCGGGACGAGCAGTTCCTTGCCGAGCAGAATGCCCGCGTCGTGGTCAATGCGGAGCACTACTACCGGGCCATGTTCGGCTCACGGGTGGATACCTGGAACCTGCGCGACGAGCACATGACCGATACCATCGCCGAACTGCGCGAGCACCTGCGCCGCCATGGCGGGCAGGGTAAGGTAGTCGTATGGGCGCACAATTCTCATCTGGGCGATGCATCCTTCACCGATATGGGCTGGCATCGCGGCCAGCACAACGTCGGCCAGCTGGTGCGCCATCGCTTCGGTGCCGACCAGGCGCTGCTGGTGGGTTTCACCACCCACACTGGCTTCGTCTCGGCGGCCCGAGACTGGGACGGCCCGGTGGAGCATCGCAAGGTCAGGCCCGCCATGGAGGGAAGTGTCGAGCGGCTGTTTCACGACAGCGGCCCCGGCGATTTCTACTTGCCGCTGGGCGAGCGCGCCGCACCCTTTAAGGAACCGCTGTGGGAACGCGCCATCGGCGTGATCTACCGTCCCGAATCGGAGCGCATCAGCCACTATTTCCAGGCCTCGGTGGCCCAGCAGTTCGACGCCGTCTTCCACGTCGACGAGACCCGCGCCGTGCAGCCATTCGACAAGGGCGACCTGTGGCGCCCGGAGGATGTGCCCGATACCTATCCGTTTGGCGTCTAGTCGGGCCGATTGGCCATCACCACCGCCCGGCGCGGTGCGGGGTAGCCCTCGCGGGTTCGCGTCGGGTCGGCAGGGTCGAGGAAATCGGCCAGGGACTGAAAGGTCATCCAGGAAGTGCTGCGTTGCTCGTCGAGGGTGGTGGGAGCCTCGTCCACGACGCGAACGCTGTCGAAGCCGCAGCGCTCGAGCCATAGGCATAACGCGCTTGATGACGGCAGGAAGTAGACGTTGGGCATGGCGGCGTAGCGCTCGCCCGGCAGCAGCACGGTTGCCGCGTCGCCTTCCACCACCAGTGTCTCCAGGATGAGTTCGCCACCGGGGCGCAAGGCATCCTTCAACTGCAGCAAATGTTCCAGCGGCGAGGGTCGGTGATAAAGCACTCCCATCGAGAATACCGTGTCGAAGAAGGCGAGCCGCTCGGGCACGTCTTCGATGCCCACCGGCAGGAAGTGGGTGCGACCGCCGTCGGCATTGCCGACGAAGTGTCGCAGCGCCTGGAACTGATAGTAGAAGCGCGGCGAGGGATCGATCACCAGCACGAAGGCGGCGCCGGCCCCGGCCATGCGCCAGGCGTGGTAGCCGCTGCCGCCGCCCACATCGAGGACGCGGCGGCCGTGCAGGTCGGCCAGGTGGGGCGCGACCCGCTGCCATTTCCAGTCCGAGCGCCATTCGGTATCGATGTGGATGCCGGCCAGGCGGTAGGGACCCTTGCGCCACGGCATCAGCTTTCGCAGCAGATTCTCGCACTGGCGGCGCTGGCTGTCGTCGAGTCGGCAGTCGACCGTCACCATGTCGCCATTCAGCTGCACGTCGCGCGAGTCGGGCAGGGCAGGCAGCTTGGCTACCGCCTTCTCCCAGGCCGGCAGGTCGCCGTAGCGCTTGCGATCGAGGCCCAGGGCCAGTTGTTCAGGCAGGCGAGCGAGCCAGCTGTCCAGCCCCTGATCGATAAAGGCGCGATAGAGCGGACGCTGTTCGACGGGAATCGTCACCTCAGGCCTCCTTGAACGCGATCAGCGAGGCGAAGTTGAGGTACTGGAACCAGGTCAGCGAGCGCGTGAACCCGGCTCGGGACAGGCGAGCATGGTGCGCCTCGAGCGTGTCCGGCACCAGTACGTTCTCCAGGGCCGTGCGTTTCTGGCTGATTTCCAGATCGCTGTAGCCGTTGGCCCGCTTGAAGTCGTGATAGCGCTCGACCCGCCAGGCATTGTCGCGCTCGTCGGGGTCCACCACCTTCTCCGACAGGACCAACACACCGCCGGGCTCCAGTGCCTCGAACAGGCGAGCCAGCAGCGATTCGCGATCCTCCGGCGGCAGAAATTGCAGGGTGAAGTTGAGGATCACCATGCCGGACGGTCGATAGTCCAGGCTGCGGATATCCCCTTCGATGACCTCGATGGCATGCTCGGGGCACTCGCTGGCAAGCGTCTCGCGGGCACGGGCGACCATGGCAGGGGAGATATCCACGGCGGTGAGGCGAAAGGCATCCGCCGGCAGTTGGCCGGCCAGGGCGAGGCTGGCGGCGCCCAGTGAGCAGCCCAGATCATAGACGTGGGCGCCGTGGCGCAGGTGGCGCGTCGCGATCAGCCCCAGCATGCCCAGTATCTGGCCATAGCCCGGCACCGAACGGCGGATCATGTCCGGAAAGCAGGCTACCACCCTTTCGTCGAAGGAGAAGCGCGCGACCCGGTCCAGGGGTGTGGAAAAGATCGCGTCGCGATAAGATGCGTCACTCATGAGCAAGCCGGTAACGTGGAACAGGCCGGTATTCTACGCTGGCCGCCGGTCGGCTGCACGGATGCAGCGCCGCATCGTCGCGAGATCTGGCTGATGATCGTATATTGAGTCGGCCCTGTGGATTTACAGGCGGATACAAGGCTAGCCTGTGGGCGAAGGATTTCGCGCGGCTCCTGTTGGGAGTCGTCAACGACGCGGTGGTTTTCGCAAGACGTCAAGGAGGATAGCTATGACCCAAGCCCCAATCGATCAGACCGGTGCCTGGCAGCGGCTAATGGACCATGCCAGGGAGATGCGCGGTACCCACCTGCGCGATCTGTTCGTCGACCAGGCGCGAGGCAGTACCTTTAAGCGTCAGGCGGCGGGCCTGACCCTCGATCTGTCAAAGCAGCGCTGGAGCGACACGACGCTCGAACTGCTGCTCGATCTGGCCCGGGAAGCCAGGGTGCCGGAAGGCATCCAGGCATTGCTGAGCGGTGAGCATGTCAACGTCAGCGAGGACCGTCCGGCCCTGCATACGGCCCTGCGCCTGCCTGCCGAGGCGTCATTGGTCGTCGACGGCGAAGACGTGGTGCCCGGCGTGCATGCCACCCTGGACCGCATGGCGACCATGGTCGAGCGCTTCCATTCCCGCCAGTGGCGTGGTGCCACGGGCCGGCCGATCAAGGATGTGGTCAACCTTGGCGTCGGCGGTTCCGATCTCGGGCCGCTGATGGTGACCCATGCGCTGGCCGACCATCGGCCCGCCGATGCCCATCACGTCGAAGTGCATTTCGCTTCCACCATGGATGGCTCCCAGCTCGTCGACTACCTCAAGCGTTTCAACCCCGAAACCACCCTGTTCGTGATTTCGTCGAAGTCTTTCACCACCATCGATACCCTGTCGAACGCCCGTACCGCCCGCGACTGGCTGATGGCGCGCCTGGTGGAGGACGGTATCCAAGGGGTGGACGAAGAGATGGTGATGCGCCAGCATTTCATTGGCGTTTCGGCCAAGCCCGACAAGATGAGCGAGTGGGGCATCGCCGAGGCCAACCAGCTGCTGTTCTGGGAATGGGTCGGTGGCCGCTATTCGCTTTGGGGCGCCATCGGCCTGCCCATTGCGCTGGTGGTCGGTATGGACAACTTCCGTGCGCTGCTCGCCGGGGCTCACGCCATGGATCGCCACTTCGAGCAGGCCGCACTGAGTGACAACCTGCCGGTGCTGCTGGCGTTGGCGGGCATCTGGAACGTCAACTTTCTCGACATCCGCGCCCACTCGATCCTGCCCTACGACGGCCGCCTCGAGCATTTCGCCGCCTATCTGGAACAACTCGAGATGGAGTCCAACGGCAAGTCGGCGACCCACGACGGTCGTCAGGTGAGCTACTCCACCTGCCCGGTCCTATGGGGGCAGCTCGGCCCCAATGCCCAACACGCCTTCTACCAACTGCTGCACCAGGGCACCCAGCCGGTGGTGTGCGACTTCATCGCCCCGCTGAAGCGCTACGATGACGTCGAGGACGTGGCGACACGCAATCACCTCAAGGGCCAGCACCGCCTGACCCTGGCCAACTGCTTTGCCCAGTCGCGCCTGCTGATGCTGGGGGACGATGCCATCGACGAGGCCGGCGAACGGCCGGGGCATAAGCGCTACCGAGGCAATCAGCCCTCCACCACGCTGCTGCTCGACCGCTTGACACCGGCTACCCTGGGGGCGTTGATTGCCCTCTACGAGCACAAGGTCTTCGTCCAGGCCACTATCTGGGGCATCAACTCCTTCGACCAGTGGGGGGTGGAACTGGGCAAGCAGATCGCCGGCGAAACCGAGCATATCCTGGCCGAGAAGCGGGGGCACGAGGGGATGGATGCTTCCACTCGGGCATTGATCGAAGCGGTATGGAGCGCCGAGCGCGATGAGGACCGTTGAAGTCAGTCGTGGCCTAGGCTTGGAGGTGGGGCTGGCAATGTATACAGTTCGTTCGGTATGCTGAGCGCGCCATTGGCGTCGCTACCTGCCAGTGGCCTGCTCTACTTGCACGGCTTTAACAGCGGCCATGGTTCGCCCAAGGCCGCGCTGATGCGGGTTGCGTGTGCGGCGCTGGGGCTTCGCTGTGAAACGCCGCAGCTGTCGCATCGACCCATGGCAGCCTTGCAACAGGGCGAAGCATTGCTGGAGGGCCTGGGGCCGAATCCTCTGCTGGTCGGCAGCTCCATGGGTGGCTTCCTGGCGACCTGCCTGGCGGAGCGCCACGGCCTGGCGGCCGCGCTGATCAACCCGGCGGTGCGACCGGCGCGGCTGGTGGCGGAATGGCTCGGCGAGGCCTTCGTCAACGACTATACCGGTGAGCGGTTCATCATCGAGACGGCACACCGCGAGGAGCTGGCCGAGCTGACGCCGCAACGTATCTCTCCCGAGCGCTACCTGCTGCTGCTGGGCACCGCCGACGAGACGCTGGACCCGGCGGAGGCCTTCGTATTCTACCGTGGTGCCAGAACGGTGCTGCATCCGGGGGGGGACCATGTCTTCAGCACGCTGGAGGCGTATCTGCCGGCAGTACTGGCTCATGGCGGCCACAGCCTGACGGCGGGGCGTTGGTTGGCTGAAGGCGCGGGCTGAGCCGACGGACACGGGCCGGTGCCAGGGAGGGAGAATACGTCACGCTGGGAGCGCAATCGAATTCGTAATGGCTTTGGGACACGCATGACACAATACAGTGCCAGCTCAATCGAAGTTCTCTCCGGTCTCGATCCGGTGCGCAAGCGCCCCGGCATGTATACCGACACCACGCGCCCCAATCACCTCGTCCAGGAGGTCATCGACAACAGCGTCGACGAGGCGCTGGCCGGCCATGCCCGTGAGGTCACCGTGCGCCTGCAGGAGGATGGTGGCATCGAGGTGGCCGACGACGGCCGCGGCATGCCCATCGACATCCACCCTGAGCATGGCGTTTCAGGTATCGAGCTGATCCTCACCCGGCTGCATGCCGGCGGCAAGTTCTCACAGTCCAGCTACCGTTTTTCCGGTGGTCTGCATGGTGTCGGGGTCTCGGTGGTCAACGCGCTGTCGCGTCGCCTGGAGGTCGAGGTGATGCGCGACGGTGCCCGCCATGCCATGGCCTTCGAGCATGGCGACAAGGTCTCCGAGCTGGCGGAAATCGGCAGCGTGGCCAAGCGTGCCACCGGCACGCTGGTGCGTTTCTGGCCCGATGAGTCCTACTTCGACAGCCCCCGGTTGGCCATGGGCCGGCTCAAGCACCTGCTACGGGCCAAGGCGGTGCTGTGCCCGGGGCTCAAGGTCACCCTGGTGGAGGCCGATGGCGCCGAAAGCGTATGGCAGTATGAGGACGGTCTGCGCGACTACCTGGCCCAGGCCACCGACGGCTTCGAGGTGCTGCCCGCTTCGCCGCTGATTGGCCATTTTGCCGACGACGAGCAGGCCGTGGACTGGGCGGTACAGTGGCTGCCCGAGGGTGGCGAGACGGTGATGGAAAGCTACGTCAACCTGATTCCAACACCCCAGGGCGGCACCCACGTCAACGGGCTGCGCTCGGGCCTGCTCGAGGCGCTGCGTGAGTTCTGCGAATACCGCAACCTGCTGCCGCGCGGCGTCAAGCTTACCCCCGAGGATCTATGGGAGCGTGTCGCCTACGTGCTCTCGGTGAAAATGCTCGACCCGCAGTTCGCCGGGCAGACCAAGGAGCGGCTCTCTTCGCGTACCGTGGCGGCCTTCGTCTCCGGCGTGGTCAAGGATGCCTTCTCATTGTGGCTCAACCATCACGTCGACCAGGCCGAGGCATTGGCGGAGCTGGTCATCAGTGCCGCCCAGCGGCGTCAGAAGAGCGCCAAGAAGGTGGCGCGCAAGAAGGTCACCGCCGGCCCCGCGCTGCCCGGCAAGTTGGCAGACTGCTCAGGCCAGGACCCCGCCCAGAGCGAGTTGTTCCTGGTCGAGGGCGACTCGGCAGGCGGCAGCGCCAAGCAGGCGCGCAATCGCGAGACCCAGGCGATCCTGCCGCTGCGCGGCAAGATCCTCAATACCTGGGAGGTCGACAGCCACGACATCTACGGCTCTCAGGAGGTCCATGACATCGCCGTGGCGGTGGGCATGGATCCGGGCAGCGACGACCTCACCCAGCTGCGCTACCACAAGATCTGTATCCTTGCCGACGCCGACTCCGACGGCCTGCACATTGCCACGCTGCTGTGTGCGCTGTTCGTGCGTCACTTTCCCGCGCTGGTGGACGCGGGCCACGTCTATGTCGCCATGCCGCCGCTCTACCGCATCGACCTGGGCAAGGAGGTGCACTACGCCCTGGACGAGAGCGAGAAGGCGGCCATCCTGCGTCGGCTCGAGGGCAAGCGCGGCACCCCCAACGTGCAGCGCTTCAAGGGCCTCGGCGAGATGAGCCCACTGCAGCTGCGCGAGACCACCATGGCGGTGGAGACGCGTCGACTGGTGCAGCTCACCCGCGAGATCGGTGACGGCACCATGGAGATGATGGACATGCTGCTGGCCAAGAAGCGCGCCGCCGACCGCAAGAGCTGGCTCGAGGATTACGGCAACCTTGCAGACATTGAGGTATAGCGCCAAGGCGAGCGGCGCCGGGGGCAGGCCGAAGCGGAGGTCATTTGCCATGGATGGCAAATGTAGCGCCCAGGGAGGGGTTCACAGCGCCTCCGCCATGGCCTGTCGCCGGGATAGCCGCGGTGGTGCCGAATGACATTGAACCCTGACCAAGGGCCTATCGTATGACCATGGATATCCAGGTAGCGGAGGGCGACGTCGAACGCCTCTCGCTGCGCGAATACACCGAGAAGGCGTACCTCGACTATTCGATGTACGTCATCCTCGACCGGGCGTTGCCGCACATCGGCGACGGCATGAAGCCGGTGCAGCGGCGCATCGTCTACGCCATGCGCGAACTGGCACTGAACGCCAGCGCCAAGTACAAGAAGTCGGCGCGCACCGTCGGTGACGTGCTGGGCAAGTTCCACCCTCACGGCGACAGCGCCTGCTACGAGGCGATGGTGCTGATGGCCCAGCCGTTCAGCTATCGCTACCCGCTGGTGGACGGCCAGGGCAACTGGGGTAGCCCCGACGATCCCAAGTCGTTCGCGGCGATGCGCTACACCGAGGCGCGGCTCTCCAAGTTCGCCGAAGTCTTGCTCGCCGAACTGGGGCAGGGCACCGTCGACTGGACGCCCAACTTCGACGGCACCATGAACGAGCCGGTGGTGCTGCCGGCGAGGCTGCCCCACGTGCTGCTCAATGGGGGGACCGGTATCGCCGTCGGCATGGCAACCGACATTCCCCCGCATAATGTGCACGAAGTGGTCGAGGCCACCTGCCACCTGCTGCGGCACCCCGAGGCGACGACGGCCGACCTGGTCGAGTACCTGCCGGCACCGGACTTCCCCACCGCGGCGGAGATCATCACCTCACGCGACGACCTGCGTAAGCTCTACGAAAGTGGACGTGGCTCGGTGAAGCTGCGTGCCCGCTACACCATGGAAGAGGGCAAGGTGGTGGTCACCGCCGTGCCCTACCAGGTCAGCGGCGCCAAGGTGCTCGAGCAGATCGCCGCCCAGATGCAGGCCAAGAAGTTGCCCATGGTGGCCGATCTGCGCGACGAGTCGACCCACGAGGAGCCGACGCGGCTGGTGATCGAGCCGCGCTCCAACCGTGTCGACATCGAGGCGATGATGGCGCACCTGTTCGCCACCACCGATCTCGAGAAGAATATTCGCGTCAACCTCAACGTGATCGGCCTCGACGGCCGTCCACGGGTGATGCCGTTGCCCGAGTTGCTCGCCGAATGGCTCACCTTCCGCCGCAAGACCGTGCGCCGGCGTCTGGAGCATCGCCTGGGCAAGGTCGAGGATCGCCTGCATATTCTGGAAGGCCTGCTCGTCGCTTACCTCAATATCGACGAGGTGATCCGCATTATCCGTGAGGAGGACGAGCCCAAGAGCGCGCTGATGGCGGCCTTCGGTCTCTCCGATCGCCAGGCCGAAGCCATCCTCGAGCTGCGCCTGCGGCACCTGGCCAAGCTCGAGGAGATGAAGATCCGCGGCGAGCAGGATGCGCTCGAAGCCGAACGCAAGCGCCTGAAGGAGCTGCTCGGCAGCGAGGCCAAGCTCACCGATCTGATCGAGGAGGAGCTGCGCGAGGCGGCTCGCGAGCACGGCGACGAGCGCCGTTCGCCGATCGTCGCGCGCGAGGAAGCCAAGGCGCTCTCCGAGGTCGAGCTGATGGGCGCCGACCCCGTCACGGTGGTGCTCTCGGAAAAGGGCTGGATTCGTGCCGCCAAGGGCCACGATATCGACCCGGAAGGGCTCTCCTACAAGTCGGGCGACCGCTTTGCCCTGGCCGCCCGCGGCAAGACCAACCAGCCGCTGGTGCTGCTCGACGACACCGGGCGCGCCTATACGCTGGCTGCCCACAACCTGCCCAGCGCCCGCAGCCAGGGCGAACCGGTCACCGGGCGGGTTAACGTGGTGGCCGGTGCGCACATGGCCGGGCTCATGCTGGCGCCCACGGATGCCCGCTATCTGCTGGCCAGCGATGGCGGTTACGGCTTCGTGGCCAGGCTCGAGGAGCTGATTGGCAAGAACAAGTCGGGCAAGGCGGTCCTTTCGGTACCCAAGGGCTGCCGTGTCATGGCGCCGGTGCGAGTGCCGGAGGGCGAAGACCTGTGGGTGGCGGCCGTTTCCAACGAAGGGCGACTACTGGTCTTCCCGCTGGAACAGTTGCCGGAAATGGCCAAGGGCAAGGGCAACAAGATGATCGACATTCCCGGAGCCCGAGCGGCCCGGCGCGAGGAGCTGATGCGCGACTTCGTCGTGCTGCCCGCCGGGGCGGCATTGGTGGTGCATGCCGGCAAGCGCCACGTCACGCTCAAGGATGCCGACCTGGACTATTATCGCGGCGAACGCGGTCGCCGCGGCAGCAAGCTGCCCCGCGGCCTGCAGAAAGTCGATAGGCTGGAAAGCGCGGCAGACTGAAGCCATCACCTGACGGCCAGGGGGCAGGTCGAAGAGGAGGTCATTTGCCAGGGATGGCAAATGTAGCGCCCAGGGATGGGTTCACAGCGCCTCCTCGAAGCTGTCGCCGAATGCCGTCCTATCAGCGTATCCTGAGGCACGCATGACACGACGACTGCTGATTCGCGCCACCGGCGCGGCACGACCCGGCCAGCTGGCCGGCCTTGGCCAGGCCCTGGCGCGCAGCGGCGCACGGCTGCTCGACATCAACCAAAGCGTGACTTTTGGCGTGGTCTCGCTGGAGGCGCTGGTCGGGCTGGAGCGCGACAGCGACCTGGAAGGCGCGCTTACCGACGCTGGCGCCACCCTGGGGCTCGACGTTCAGGCCATTCAGGTCAGCGCCGAGGACTACCAGCGCTGGAGCGCGCAGGCCAGCCAGCCGCGGCTGATCCTGACCCTGCTGGCTCCGCACCTGCCGGCAGGCATTCTGGCCGAGGTGGGTGCGCTCACCGCCGAGCATGGCCTTACCGTGGAACTGATCCATCGTCTCTCCGGGCGCGAGCCGCTGGACGGCGGGGCGCCCCCCTTCGGCTCTTGCGTCGAGTGCTGGCTACGCGGCGAGGAGGTCGATCTCGACAGCCTGCGCGAGAAGGCCCTGGCGTTGGGGGCCATGCACGGGGTCGACATTGCCATCCAGGAGGATTCCATCTGGCGTCGCCACCGTCGCCTGGTCTGCTTCGACATGGATTCGACCCTGATCCAGGCCGAGGTCATCGACGAACTGGCCCGCCGCCATGGGGTCTATGAAGACGTCGCGGCGGTCACCGAGCGCGCCATGCGCGGTGAGCTCGATTTCCAGCAGAGCTTTCGCGAGCGCATGGCCAAGCTCAAGGGACTCGACGAAGCGGTGCTGGCCGATATCGCCGAGGAGCTTCCGCTCATGGATGGCGTCGAGCGGCTGATGAAGCACCTGAAACGCCTGGGTTACCGCACCGCCATCCTCTCCGGCGGCTTCACCTACTTCGCCCGCCATCTGCAGGAGAAGCTCGGCTTCGACGAGATCCATGCCAACGAACTGGTCATCGAGGACGGCAAGGTCACCGGCGAAGTGCGCGAGCCGATCCTCGACGCCAGCCGCAAGGCCGCGCTGCTGCGCGAGATCGCCGCACGCGAGGGGCTTGCTATGGAACAGACCATTGCCGTGGGCGATGGCGCCAACGACCTGAAGATGCTTGCCGCCGCCGGGCTCGGCATCGCCTTTCGTGCCAAGCCGCTGGTGCGCAGCCAGGCGCGTCAGTCCATCTCGACGCTAGGCATCGATGCGGTGCTCTACCTGATGGGCTATCGCGAAGGGGATCTCGAGGACGAAAGCCACGCGGGTTGAATGGCATTGCTGGTGAAGCGGGAACAAGTGGCGTACCTTCGAAGGACGTCTCTCGAAGTCATTGGCTCGCAGGACTTATCACATCGGAGGTCGCCATGGCCCAAGCGCATTTCTCCGCAGAACTGCTGGACGAGCTGAACCTGCTCTGCCTGTTCAATCTCGATACTACCCAGGAGGGTCTCAAGGTGCATGCCGGCAGCGCCGCACCCGGGGCCGTATCCGCTGCATCACGGCTGCATGCCAAGGGTCTGGTGACCCAGGCCGACGGCGGCTACTTGACGCCGCGCGGGCACGAAGCGGCGCTTCACGCCCAAGAGCTGGCAGGGCTGTTGGCTCCGGCCGAACTCACCACCTGAGCCTTATGCTTCGCATTACCGTCATTGCGCCCGCCTCGAGGTCGAAGCGGGCGCAATCTGCTTGTGGCCACCGGCTCAAGTATTGAGCACCACGCCGCCGTTCAGGTGTAGCGTCTGGCCGCTCATGTAGGAGGACTCCTCGCAGGCCAGGTAGACATAGGCCGGCCCCATTTCGGAGGGCTGACCGGCACGATCCATCGGCACCTGGCCGCCGAAGGACTCGACCTTTTCGGCGGGGAAGCTGGCCGGAATCAGCGGTGTCCATACCGGCCCCGGGGCCACCGCGTTGATGCGGATACCCTTCTGGGCCAGGGGGACGGCCAGCGAGCGAACCAGGCCCTGGATCGCCCCCTTGGTCGCGGTGTAGTCGATCAGCGATGGGTTGCCCTTGAAGGCATTGATCGACGAGGTGCAGATGAAGGTATCGCCTTCGTGCATGTGGGGCAGGGCTGCCTTGGTCAGGTAGAAGTGGCTGAAGACGTTGGTCTGGAAAGTGCGCTGCAACTGATCGGGCGGGATTTCGGTGATGTCGTCCCAGGCATGCTGTTCGGCTGAATTGTGCACCACGATATTGAGCTTGCCGAATTCGTTCAGGGTGCGCTCGACGATTTCATCGCAGAACGACGGCTCGCCCACGTCGCCCTTGAGTACCAGGCAGCGTCGTCCCTCGGCCTCGACCAGCTTCTGGGTCTCGCTGGCGTCGGTATCTTCCTCCAGATGGACGATGGTGCAGTCGGCGCCCTCACGCGCGTAGTGAACCGCCACCGCACGGCCGATGCCGCTATCGCCGCCGGTAATGATCGCCACCTTGTCCTTGAGCTTGCCGACTCCTCGATAGCTTTCACGGATGAATTCCGGCTGCGGGTCCATCTTGTATTCGGCGCCGGGCTGGTGGGATTGTTCCTGGGGGGGCTGCTTCTCGTCGCTCATGTGCCGGACTCCTTTTCCTTGCGCACGGGATGTCTTGAAAGTAGGCACCAGGTGGCCTTCTGGACAAGCCAGATAGCGTGAATAAAGTTTTCGTCATCGTAACGCCAAGTGGGTGATCGCCGTGGCGGGTACGCTTTTCGAATTCCGCTCGTGATACCATCACGCCGCCCGCCGTTGCCGGGTTCGTTTTCCTGTCAAAGTGTGCTTTCGAGACTCCCATGAGCGCTTCCTTCGATACCTGGCGCGATCGCTTCGAGCGGCTGCGCGCGAACAAGTTCTTCGAGCTCACGGTGATTGCCATCATCGTGCTGTCGGCGCTGTTGATCGGCGCCAAGACCTACGAGGAAGAAGTTAGCCCCTTCCAGGAGTGGCTGCTGCTGCTCGACGTGGCGGTAACGGTCTTCTTCCTGGTGGAGATCCTGATCCGCATGGCAGCCGAGAGGCGCCTTCGCGACTTCTTCAAGAAGGGCTGGAACGTCTTCGATTTTCTGATCGTCACCGCTAGCCTGATCCCCATGGACGACTCGGAGATGGTGCTGCTGGCGCGCCTGCTGCGCATTTTCCGTGTGCTGCGCCTGGTCTCGATGATCCCCGAGCTGCGCATGCTGATCGCGGCCCTGTTCAAGTCGATTCCACGTATGGGCTACGTGGCGCTGCTGATGTTCATCATCTTCTATATCTACGCGGCGATCGGCAGCTTCCTGTTCAGCGACGTCGACGAACGGCTGTGGGGCAACATCTCGCTGGCCATGCTGACACTGTTCCAGGTCGCCACCTTCGAGAGCTGGGCCACCGCGGTGCTCTACCCGACCATGGAACACTATCCCTACGCCTGGATATTCTTCCTCACCTTCATTTTTCTCAACGCCTTCATCTTCCTCAACATGATGATCGGCATTGTGCTCGACGTGATGCAGAAGGAGAGCGTCCAGCTCCAGTTGGAGAGTGGGGAAGGAGAGGCCGCCGAGCTGCACGGCCTGCGCAGCGACGTGCGAGCGCTGCGTGACCAGTTGGCCCGGATGGAGGCCATGCTGGAGCGACGCGAACGGTAAGACCCGGTTCGCCAGCCAAAACTGCGGCCACCTTCCGCTATGCTCAGGGAGACTGGGCTCGATCGGCGAGTCTGATGGCGAGAAGGAGAAATGGATGCCCAACCCGTCACTTACCGAGAGGCGGACTTTCCTGCCGCCTTACCTGCTCGAGCGCATCGCCAGCGGCGGCTCTTCCCGTCTGCACGAATGTGCCCGCCATACCTTGCTGGCGGATCGTCATTTTCGTGCCCGTGCGGGAGCCGTCCCGCTACCTGATGGCAGTACCCGGCGCGGCGAGCCGTCTCGCTACGTCCATTCCGCCGAGCAGCGGCAGATCCTGCCCGGTAGGCTGGTGAGGCGCGAGGGGGAGGGTGACAGTGGCGACCCGGCCGTCGACGAGGCCTACCTCGGACTGGGCGCGACCTACCGGTTGTTCTGGGATGTCTACGAGCGGCACTCCATCGACGATGAGGGCATGGCGCTCCTGGCCACGGTGCATTACGGCCAGGATTACGAAAATGCTTTCTGGGATGGCCAGCAGATGGTGTTCGGCGATGGAGACGGAGAACTCTTCAACCGGTTTACCGTGTCGTTGGATATCGTCGCCCACGAATTGACCCACGGTGTCATTCAGCACGAAGCGGCGCTGGACTATGTCGGCCATTCGGGGGCGCTCAACGAATCGCTGTGCGACGTGTTCGGCAGTATGGTCAGGCAGTACCAATTGGGGCAGAGCGTGGACCGGGCGGACTGGCTGATCGGCAAGGGGCTTTTCACCGAGCGGGTCGCCGGGCGGGCGCTTCGCTCCATGGCCCGACCGGGTACCGCCTACGATGATCCTCTGCTGGGGCGCGATCCGCAGCCTGACCATATGAATGCCTTTGTCGTGACCGAGGCGGACAACGGAGGCGTGCACATCAATTCGGGGATCCCCAACCGCGCATTTCATCTCGTGGCCATGACGCTGGGTGGCCATGCCTGGGAGCGTGCTGGGCGGATATGGTACGACACGCTCATCGATGGCCGCCTTGGACGAGACAGCGATTTTCCTGCCTTCGCCAGCCTGACGCTCGATAATGCCGGGCGGCGCTTTGGTACCGCCGGTGCCGAGGTGGAAGCGGTGCGCGAGGCTTGGCGTGGCGTCGGAGTGCTGCCATGAGACAGCCGCCTCGCCTGACGGAGGAAAGCGTGATCCGGCTGCGCCGGGAAGGGGGGCTGGCGCATTTTCCGGGCCTGGCGCGGCCGCGCTGTATTCATTGCGACCGCTACAGCGAAGCACAGCGTGACGAGCTCTGGCGCCTGATGTCGCATGTGGAGAGCCTGGGCGGGGATTCGAGAGCCTTCGGTGCTGACCGACGCCGGTTCCACTTGAGTGTGGAAGATGCGTCCGGTACGCCGGTCTGGACGCAGGAGATCGCCGAAGAAGCGGCACCACGCTGGCTGCTGGAGTGCTGGCGCCGGGCCGAGCCGGAAGGGGAAAATGGGGGCGTGCCTTGACAAGCGTCGCGCATGCTGATTTTCTAGAGGGCATGAACATGACATCTAGCTGCCTCAGCCTGAACCTACGACTACTAGCCGGCCTTTGAGCGCCGGGCGATGCGTCGTGCATCGCGTCTTGTCCAGGTCAGTCGAGGTATCGAAATGTCAGCCACCCGAATCGTTCCAAGCCACGCACCCCATTTCGCCGTAATCGCGACCCATTGCGGTCAGCGGTTCGTTTATCGCTTCGACGCCCCGGTATGCCCCGTGCAGCCGGGGCGTTGTCGTTTCTGATGCCTTCGTCTTCGAGACAGCCGCCGCCAGCCAGGGAGAACACCGCCATGATGCTCGACAACCCCGCCGCCAAGTATCGCCCCTTCGTCGCCGTCGACCTGCCCGATCGACAGTGGCCGAATCGACGTATCGAGTCGCCGCCCGCCTGGTGCAGCGTCGATCTGCGCGACGGCAACCAGGCGTTGATCGATCCCATGGACCAGGAGCGCAAGCAGCGCTTCTTCGACCTGCTGGTGAAGATCGGCTTCAAGGAGATCGAGGTCGGCTTCCCCTCGGCCTCGCAGACCGATTTCGACTTCGTGCGCGCACTGATCGAGCAGAACAAGGTGCCTGACGACGTCACGATCCAGGTGCTGACCCAGGCGCGCCCGCATCTCATCGATCGCACCTTCGAGGCGCTGAAGGGAGCCAGGAACGCCATCGTGCACGTCTACAATGCCACCGACCCGGTGTTTCGCCGTGTCGTGTTCAACGTCAGCAAGCCCGAGTGCATCCAGATTGCCGTGGATGCCACCACCCAGATCCGTCGTCGCATGGACGAGGCGCCGGAAACCAACTGGACTTTCCAGTACTCACCGGAGCTGTTCACCACCACCGAGATGGACTTCGCCAAGGACGTTGTCGAGGCGGTGATGGAGGTCTACGGGGCCACGGCCGAGAAGAAGATGATCGTCAACCTGCCGGCCACGGTGGAGGCGGCCACGCCCAACAATTACGCCGACCAGGTTGAGTGGTTCTGTCGCAACGTCAACAATCGCGATCGCCTAATCGTCAGCGTGCATCCCCACAATGACCGCGGCACCGGGGTGGCGGCGGCCGAGTTGACCGTGATGGCGGGGGCCGACCGCGTCGAGGGTACCCTGTTCGGCAACGGCGAGCGCACCGGCAACGTCGATCTCGTCACCCTGGCGATGAACCTCTATACCCAGGGCGTGCATCCCGGCCTCGATTTTTCCAACATCACACCGATCATGCGCGAGGTGGAGTATTGCAACCAGCTGCCGGTCCATCCGCGCCATCCCTATGTGGGCGATCTGGTATTCACCGCCTTCTCGGGCTCCCATCAGGATGCGATCAAGAAGGGCATGACCGAGCGCCGTGCCAACCCGGACGACATGTGGGAGGTGCCCTACCTGCCCATCGATCCGCTGGATGTGGGCCGCAGTTACGAGGCGGTGATTCGCGTCAACAGCCAGTCGGGCAAGGGTGGCGTGTCCTATCTGCTCGAGCAGGAGCACGGCATCGAATTGCCGCGCCGGCTCTCCATCGAGTTCAGCCAAGTGGTGCAGGAGGTCGCCGACCGCACGGGCAAGGAGATCACCTCGCAGATGATCTACCAGGCCTTTGCCGACGAGTACCTTGAGCGGACCTCGCCCTATGCGCTGGTCAACCATCGCCTCTCCTCGGAGCCCGACAGCCCCAAGGTCAGCCTGGAGGCAGCGGTGACGGAGCGAGGCGAACGACGCGTCATTCAAGGCGAGGGCAACGGCCCGCTGGCCGCGTTCATCAAGGCCCTGGCGGCGGCGGGCCATGACGTGGAGATCATCGACTACCACGAGCACTCCCGCGGCCAGGGCTCCGAGGCCGAGGCGATCGCCTACGTGGAGGTGCGCATCGATGGCAAGGCGGTGTTCGGCGTGGGTACCGACGAGAGCATTACCAGTGCCTCGATGAAGGCAGTGGTCAGTGCCATCAACCGCCACGTTTCCACCGAGCCGGCGGCGGCCAATGTGACGGCGGCGACGCTGGCGTAATCGGCTTGCCTCAGTCCGCCAGACTGGCTTGTCTTGCCTGTCGCCGAGGGTCTTGGGAATCTATAGCGGCGTCTTGCTCGCCTCACCGGGTATCTCCCTGACCAGGCGGGGCATCAGAAAGCCCGGTAGTACCTCCCGCAGGCCCGCGACCAGTTCGCGGGCCTCGTCGTCTGGCACGTCGAAGTGGGCCGCACCTGCCACCGGGTCGAGCACATGCAGATAGTAAGGCAGCACATCGGCCTCCAACAGCCGCTCGGATAGCTCGGCCAGCGCCGTGACCGAATCGTTCACGCCACGCAGCAGCACGCTCTGGTTGAGCAGCGTCACGCCGGCTCGCTTGAGCCGTGTGCAGGCCGCGATCACGGCGTCGTCGATCTCCTGGGCATGGTTGATGTGCAGTACCACGACCTTTTGCAGTCGAGTGGCGCCGAGCCAGCCGAGCAGGGACTCGTCGACGCGATCTGGGATCACCACCGGCAGGCGGGTGTGGAGGCGCAGCCGCTTGAGGTGGGGGATCGCCTCGAGGCGCTCGACCAGCCAGGCGAGTTGCCGGTCGCTGGCGGCCAGGGGGTCGCCGCCGGAAAGGATCGCCTCGTGGATGCTCGAATCGCTTCGCAGCGTCTCGAGCGATTGTTCCCACTGGGCGCGGGAGGGGCTGTTGTCGCCGTAGGGAAAATGACGGCGAAAGCAGTAGCGGCAGTTCACCGCGCAGGCGGGGCTCGCGATCAGGAGCACACGGCCGGCGTACTTGTGGATCAGCCCCGGCCCCGGCGTATGCTCGGCTTCGGCCAAGGGATCGTTGGTATAGCCCGGCACCGCCTCGCCCTCGTCAGCGAGCGGCAGCACCTGGCGCAACAGGGGGTCGCCCGGGTCGCCGTAACGCATGCGGGACAAGAACGCCTCGGGAACGCGCACGTCGAACAGCCTGTGTCCGTGCTCGGCGCCCGGCAGCCAGGCGTCATCCAGCCCCAGCCGGCGGCACAGCTCGCGCGGATCGCGAATCGCCCGCGACAGCTGGGTCTGCCAGGCGCTCTGCAGTGTCACGGGGGCTGCGTCGGCGCTTGGCGTTTCCGGTCTCTGCAAAAGGGCGGAGCTTCGGGTTATCATGCGGCACACCAGTCACAAGGGGGCGAGGGCTCGACTCCTCGTCGATACGGTTTTCCTGCGCGCTCGGAGCCTGCCGCGGCGCGCCCGATCATTCGAGAGGCAACATGGCTAGCTATTCTACCAACGAATTCAAGGGCGGTCTGAAAGTCATGCTGGACGGCGACCCCTGTGCGATCGTCGAGAACGAATTCGTCAAGCCGGGCAAGGGCCAGGCGTTCAACCGCGTGAAGCTGCGCAACCTGATCACCGGCCGCGTGTGGGAACGTACCTTCAAGTCGGGCGAATCTCTCGAAGGCGCCGATGTGGTGGACCTCGAGATGGAGTATCTCTACAACGACGGCGACATGTGGTACTTCATGAAGACCGACGGCTCCTTCGAGCAGTATGCGGTGGAAAAGAAGGCCCTGGGCGACACCGCCAAGTGGCTCAAGGAGCAGGTGGCCTACACCGTGACGCTGTGGAACGACAACGCCATCAGCGTGACGCCGCCCAACTTCATCGAGCTGGAAGTGGTCGAGACCGATCCGGGCCTGAAGGGCGACACCGCACAGGGCGGCTCCAAGCCGGCCACGCTCTCCTCCGGTGCCGTGGTGCGGGTGCCGCTGTTCATCAACCAGGGCGAAGTACTGAAAGTCGATACTAGGTCCGGTGAGTACGTCTCCCGCGCTTGAGGTGCGGCCCTTCCTGCGCTCGCTCATACGGCGTTGAATCCCGAGACGGCTTGCTCATTTAGCGCTGCTAAACTCCGCTGCCTTACTCGGGATTCGCCTAGTCTGAGCATCGCTCGGAGAGGGCGCTAGGGCGGCTTTGCGGTTAGCGGCATAGGGGGCAGGTCGTAGAGAGGGTCTTTTGCCAGGGATGGCAAAAGTAGCGTACAGGGATGTATTCACAGCGCCCTCTCGTAGACCTGTCGCCGGCAAAGCCGCGGTGTTGGCTTCTGCCGATGAATCACCATTGAGGGCCACGCTGATTCGGCGTGGCTTTCGTCGCTCTGGAGGGATATGTCATGACAATTGACTGGCGCCCCACGGCAAGTATCGAGACGCTGCGCGAGCGGGCGCGGCTGCTGGCCGCGGTGCGGGCATTCTTTGCCGAGCGCGGTGTGCTGGAGGTGGAAACCCCGGTGCTGGGCCACGGTGGCAGTACGGATGTACACCTGGCCTCGCTGTCGCTCGAGGCGTCTACACCGGCGGGGCGCGAGCGGCTCTGGTTGCAGACCTCGCCCGAATTCCATATGAAGCGCCTGCTGGCGGCCGGCAGCGGGCCGATCTTCCAGCTGGCACGCAGCTTCCGCGACGGCGAAGTGGGCCGCCGCCACAACCTCGAATTCACCATGCTGGAGTGGTATCGCCCGGGCTTTTCTCTTGACGAGCTGATCGAGGAGACGCATGCGCTGGTCAGTGCGGTGCTGGGTCGCGATCCGGTGCCGGTGCGCCGGTGGCGCTACCGCGAACTGTTTCGCGAAACGTTGGGGCTCGACCCTTTTGCCGTCGAGCTTGGCACGCTGCGCCGGATAGCCGGCGAGCGCGGCGGGCTCGAGATGCAGGAAGCACCGCGCGACGACTGCCTCGACCTGCTGATGAGTCTGGTCATCGAACCGACACTCGGTCGCCAAGGGCTCGAGGTAGTGACGGACTACCCGGCAAGCCAGGCGGCCCTGGCGCGGCGTCACCGCGACCCCGAGGATGGGGAATGGGTGGCGTCGCGCTTCGAGGTCTACCTCGAGGGGTTGGAGCTTGCCAACGGCTACGACGAGCTCACCGATGCTGCCGAGCAGCGGGATCGCTTCGCCGAGGACAATGCCGCCCGGGGTCGGTTGGGGCTGCCCGAGGTGAACGTCGACCGACGCCTGCTGGCGGCACTCGAGCACGGCTTGCCAGCGGGCAGCGGTGTGGCGCTGGGCATCGACCGGCTGATTCAGCTCGCTCTCGGCAAGCAAAGTGTGGCAGAGGTGATGGCCTTTGCCGCGCCCCACTGTTAACAAGTGCGGCACGATTCGTTCTCTGTTGATGAGCGGTTTCCGGGCGCCGCCTAGACGAACTCGGGGCCGGGGTCGGGCACCCCACCCAGCGATTGCCCCATGGAAACCTTGCCCTTGGGGACCAGTCGGCTATCGAAATCAACCCTGCCGGCAAAGGCCATCACCACCGTGGAACCGAGCTTGAAGCGGCCCATTTCCTCGCCGCGCTCGAGATGGATCGGGCGGTCGAAGCGAACCCGCTGCACCTGGCCCGAGAGCGGTGTGATCTGGCCGGCCCATACCGTCTCGATGGCCGCCACGATCATCGCCCCCACCAGCACCACGACCATGGGCCCGTACTCGGTATCGAAGTGACATACCAGGCGTTCGTTGCGGGCGAACAGGTTGGGCACATGGTCGGTGGTGGCGGCGTTGACCGAGAACAGTCGCCCCGGTACGTAGACCATTTCGGTCAGGGTACCGGACAGCGGCATGTGCACGCGATGGTAGTCCTTGGGCGAAAGATAGACGTTGGCGTAGCTGCCGCCGGTGTAGCGCCTGGCCGCTTCCACATCGCCGCCCAGCAGGTCGACCACCGAGAAACGATGCCCCTTGGCCTGCAGCAGGCGGTCCGCCTCGATGGGGCCGAACTGGGAGATGTTGCCATCGGCGGGAGAGAGCAGGCCCTTGCCCAGGGGGCGCGCATCCGGCTTCAGTGAGCGGGTGAAGAAGTCGTTGAAAGTGGCGTAGGCCGCGGGGTCGGGCTCGGTGGCCTCGCGCATGTCGACCTCAAAGACCTTGATGAAGGCGCGGATCAGCGCGTTCTTTAGCCAGGTGGCGCGACATTCGGCCAGAAACCCCACCAGCCGCGACAGCAGGTGGTGGGGAATCGGGTACTGGATCAGGGCAAAGAACTTGGCGAGAGACAAGATAAGGGTTCCGTAGCGTCTTGGTTGATTGGGTTATTTCTCGATCGGCGTATCGTCGCGGTTGCCCCACTCCTTCCAGGAGCCGGCGTAGCCGCGAATGTTCTCGAAGCCCAGCGCCTTGCCCACCAGCCAGGTGAAGCCGCTGCGGTGGTGGCTCTGGCAGTGAGTGACCACTTCCATGTCCGGCGTGAGCCCCAGCGCCTCGAGTTCGGTGACGAGCTCGGCGTAGTCGCGAATGCGCAGGGCGCGTTCCCGGTCCATGGCCTCGGTCCACTCCATGTTGACCGCGCCGGGGATGTGCCCGAGCCGCTGGTTCTCGCCTTTTTCGCCGCGGTACTCCGCCGGCGAGCGGGCGTCCCACACGGCAAAGCCCTTCTCGGCCAGGCGTTCCTGCAGCTCGGCCCGGTCGATGGCAACCTCGGGGCGGAGGATCTCGGCCTCGTAGTCGCTTGGCCTGGGCTCGGCTGGTTCCTGCGAAACCGGTTGGCCGGCCTGGCGCCAGGCGTGTATGCCGCCGTTGAGATAGGAGTAGCGGGTATGACCGATAAGCTCCAGAGTCCACAATAACCGCCCGGCCCAACCGCCGCCCTCGTCATCGTAGGCCACCACGTGCGTGTCCCGGGTCAGCCCGAGGGAGGAAAATAGCTGGGACAGTGCCGCCAGGCCCGGCACTTCGTTGGGGACTTCGCCCTCACCGCGCATCAGGCGGCGAAAGTCGAGAAAGACCGCGCCGGGCACATGTCCCTCGTTATAGCTATCGGCCTTGAGCGGCACGTCGACGATCAACAGTTGAGGATCGTCCAGGTGTTCGGCGAGCTGCTCGGGTTCGACGATCAGCGGAAGCAGGTTCTCTTCGGAACTCATGTCGCTCTCCTTATCCTCTATCGCAATGCTGGCCTGATCAGGTCTCGTTGAGACTATCGACGATATGACGGTAGCTGGCAAAACGCTGGGGATGAATATTACCGTGTTCCACGGCCTCGAGAAGGGCACATCCGGGTTCGTGCCGATGACGACAGTCACGGAAGCGACAGCGGCCGAGGAGGTCACGAAACTCGATGAAACCCTCCGCGACTTGCAGCTCGTCGAGGTGGGTGAGACCAAACTCGCGGATGCCGGGCGAATCGATCAGCTCGGCATCGTCGGCCATCGGCAGCCGGTAGAGGCGTGCCGTGGTGGTGGTGTGGGTGCCCTTTCGCGAATCCTTCGACAGCGCGCCGATACGCAGTTCCTCGTCCGGCAGCAGGCGGTCGATCAGCGACGACTTGCCGACTCCGCTCTGGCCGACGAATACCGAGGTGCGCCCGGTCAGTCGTTCGAGCAGTGCATCGAGCCCCGCTTCGCGGGCGGTTGTGGTGGTGACTACCGGATAGCCCAGTGCCTCGTAGCGTGACAGGAGGACGCCAAGGTCGCCCCCATCCGCCGGCAGCAGGTCGATCTTGTTGAGCACCAGCACCGGGGCGATGCCGGTGGCTTCGGCGGCCACCAGGTAGCGATCGATGAGGTTGGGGTGAGGGGCCGGCTCGACGGCGAACACGATCAGGATCTGGTCGATGTTGGCCGCCACCGGCTTGAGCTGACCGCGGGGGTCGGGGCGCTCCAGCACGTTCTCGCGCTCGCTGCGGGCCACTACGACGCCTTCCACGGCGTTGCCCATGGCGTCGTAGGTGGCGCGCCAGATGACCCGGTCGCCCGTCACCAGGGCTTCCAGATTGGCACGCAGGTGACAGCGAACCGTCTCCATGCCGCCATCGCCCAGCACATCCAGGGTTCGGCCGAAATGAGCGATCACCCGGCCGTGCCGCTCGGGGCCGTACTCGCCGGCAGCAAGCTTTTGCGAATCCTGGGCGTCGCGCTGCTCGGCCCGCCGTGCGCGCTCGGCCTGTATCTTCTCGATCCGCCAGCGTTGCTGGCGGCTCAGCTTGCGTTTGCTCATGGGCGTCCGAAGATCGTTACAATAGCGGCATTGTACCCAGCGTGGCCCGGCCTGTCCCGCCGTGCCTGCCCGAGAGGAGTTCCACCATGACCAAGACACCCGAGCCGCGCCAGGACCTGCTGGTGTGGATCGACCTCGAGATGACCGGGCTCGAGCCCGAGCGTGAGCGCATCATCGAGGTAGCCACCCTGATCACCGACAACGATCTCAACCTCATCGCCGAGGGGCCGGTAATCGCCGTGCACCAACCCGATAGCCTGCTCGCCGCCATGGACGACTGGAACCAGAAGACCCATGGCGAGTCGGGGCTGGTCGAGAGGGTCAAGCAGAGCCGCATCGAAACCGCCGAAGCCGAGCGACAGACCCTCGAATTCCTGAAGCGATACGTGGCCCCTGGCGTATCGCCCATGTGCGGCAACAGTGTGCATCAGGACCGGCGTTTCCTCGAGCGCGAAATGCCCGAGCTGCTGGCTTTCTTCCACTACCGCAATCTGGATGTTTCCACCCTCAAGGAACTGGCCAAGCGTTGGAACCCGGGAGCGCTGGCCGGTTTCAGCAAGCGCAATACCCACCAGGCGCTGGACGACATTCGCGAGTCGCTGGCGGAATTGGCGCACTACCGCAATACCTTCCTGCGGCTGGCGGGCAGCGAGCGCGACGAAGAGGAGTAGGTAGCAAGACCGGCGGCCAACTGACGCGCTGAGTCGGAGCTGTCATGCGAGCGATTTAGCCGGGACGCCGATGCGAGCGAGCCGAGTCGCGCAAATCGACAGGGATGTCGATTTAGGGCTAGCAAGAGGGACCTTGTTCTAGCCCGGCGCGTCGCTCGGCTCGCGAAGCGTCGGGGTTTCGTCACGGCGCAAGCGAGCCTACAGCTCCGACGTACCCTAGCCCTGAGAGGCAATCAGCCTGCCACGCTTCTCCCGCTGCCGCTCGAGCGCCCAGCGCACGTGCTCGCGGACCAGGTCGGAGGGGTAGGCGAGGCGGGCGCGCAGGGCCGCTTCGACGACCTCGCTCCAGGGCGCGTTGCCCAGCCCTATCGCCAGGTTTCGCAGCCAGCGCTCATAGCCGATGCGTCGGATCGGACTGCCGGCGGTCTTGTCGAGGAACTCCTCCTCGCCCCAGCCGAACAGCGACACCAGGCTGGCGCGGTCGAGATCGTGGCGCGGCGCGAAATCATCCTCTTCCGTGGCGCGGGCGAAGCGGGTGAAGGGACAGACCAGCTGGCAGTCATCGCAGCCGAACACGCGGTTGCCCATGGCCTCGCGGTAGCGCTCGGGAACGCTGCCGAACAGCTCGATGGTGAGATAGGAGATGCAGGCGCGGGCATCCACCACCTTGTCCTCGACGATGGCGCCGGTAGGACAGGCGGTGCGACACGCACTGCAGCTGCCGCAGTGTTCGCTCTCGAAGGGCGGGTCGACGGGCAGCGGCAGATCGACGTAGAGTTCGCCGAGGAAGAACAGCGAGCCGGCGCGGGGGTTGAGCAGCATGGCGTTCTTGCCCACCCAGCCGAGTCCGGCCTTGCGCGCTAGCGCGCGCTCCATGACCGGGGCCGAATCGACAAAGGCGCGATAGCCGAAGGGACCGACGCGCTCCTCGATCCATTTGGCCAGGGTCGCCAGGCGCTTGCGCATCAACTTGTGGTAGTCGCGGCCCACCGCATAACGTGAGACGTAGGCGGTATCGGGCTGGCCCAGGACCTTGGCACTCTCCACTTCGGCGGGAAGGTAATCCAGACGTACGCTGATCACGCGCAAGGTACCGGGGAGGAGTTCCTCGGGGCGCGTGCGCTTGCTGCCGTGCTTGGCCATGAAGCCCATCTCGCCGTGGTGGCCCGCTTCCAGCCAGCGCTGTAAATGGCGCTCGTCCTCCTCGAGGTCGACGTCCGCGACGCCTACCTGCTGGAAGCCGAGCTCACGCCCCCAGGTCTTGATGGTGGTGGCCAGTTCGTCCAGCGCATTATCGTCCAGGGAGGCAGAGAGGGTCATGATCGAGAAAAAACCGGGCAAAAACACAGCGGGGGGATTGGCTTGAGCGTCGCGGCGCTTACACTCGCCATGATAAAGCAATGCTGGCAGGGAGACACGGGATGTCCGGCAATCGTTGTGAACTACCACAAGTCGTGCTGCGCCCACTCTATCGGGCCAACCAGGTCCGTGAGCTCGACCGACGGACCATCGCCGGCGGGATCGAAGGCTTCGCCCTGATGCAGCGGGCCGCCACGGCAGCCTGGCAGAGCCTCAAGGGGCGATGGCCCGGGATCAAGCGGATCAGCGTACTGTGCGGGGGCGGTAACAACGGGGGAGATGGTCATGTGCTGTCGGCGTTGGCGGCTGTAGCAGGCATTGAAGTCCAGCGCATTGCTCTGAAAATGCCGGAGGCGCTCGAAGGCGATGCCGCCCGTGCCGCCGAGATGGCTACGGCGGCGGGCGTCGGCCTGGAGCCCTGGCACGCGGAAACCGTTTTCCATGGCGAGGTGATCGTCGATGCCCTGCTCGGCACCGGCCTCGGTGGTGAGGTGCGCGGCGACTTCCGCGACGCCATCGAGGCGATCAATGCGAGCGGCCTGCCGGTGCTGGCCATCGACATCCCTTCCGGGCTTGCCGCTGATACCGGCGCTGAACTCGGCGTGGCGGTGCGTGCCACGCGTACCGTCACCTTCATAGGCGACAAGATCGGCCTGCACACCGGACGTGCCCCGGCGCTGGCCGGCGAGGTACATTTCCGTGCCCTGGGCGTCGACGCAAGAAGCCACGCGGATCTGGCGCCGGCTGCAGCACTGCTCGACAAGACCCTGCTGGCGGCGTGGCTGCCGCCGCGCGCGCGCAATGCCCACAAGGGCGATATGGGCCACGTGCTGGTGCTGGGAGGGGCGCCGGGCTTCGGCGGCGCGGCACTGCTTGCCAGCGAGGCGACGGCTCGCTTGGGGGCCGGCAAGATCAGCCTGGCCACGGCGCCGGAACACGTCACGGCCTGCCTGACCTATCGGCCCGAGGTGATGGTGCATGGCCTGCGTGGCGCCGCTGAGCTGGGCGACTTGCCCCGCAAGGCCGATGTCCTGGTGGTCGGGCCCGGGCTGGGCCAGGGCGCCTGGGGGCAGGGTATGCTGCAGGCGGCATTGGCCGTCTCCAAGCCGCTCGTCGTTGATGCCGATGGCCTCAATCTCCTGGCCTCTCGTTTCACCGATCAGCGCCGGGACGATTGGATTCTCACGCCGCATCCGGGCGAGGCGGGTCGCCTGCTGGGCTGCAGTGCGGCAGAGGTGGAGGCCGACAGGCCCGCAGCGGCACGTGAGCTGCAGCGGCGTCGGGGCGGTGTAGTGGTGCTCAAGGGCGCCGGTAGCCTGGTCATGGGGCCGGCCGGCATGGCGGTGTGTCCCTACGGCAATCCGGGCATGGCCTCGGGGGGCATGGGCGACGTGCTCTCCGGCATACTCGGTGCGCTGCTGGCCCAGGGCCTGCCACTCGAAACGGCAGCCAGGCTCGGCGTCATGGTACACGCCATGGCCGCCGACATGGCCGTCAGCGACGCGGGCGAGCGTGGTCTGCTGGCTGCCGATCTGGCATGCTATGCGCGAGTCATCGTCAACCCTGGGTTCGAGCCGGGGTTCCAATCGTTGGTGGGAGGGGCATGATGCGCGTAAGACTCGCTGACGAGCAGCGCCAGGTGGACTTCGGGCAGTGCCTGGGCAAGGCCCTGAAGGGACGTGGTCATGTCTACCTTGACGGCGAGCTTGGCGCGGGCAAGACCACCCTGACCCGAGGCCTTCTGCGCGCCTATGGGCACGCCGGGGCGGTGAAGAGTCCCACCTATACGCTGGTCGAACCCTACGAGCTGGAAAGCGGCAGGATCTACCACTTCGACTTATACCGTCTTGGCGACCCCGAGGAGCTCGAGTTCATCGGTGGGCGCGACCTCTTCGCCGACGACGCCCTGTGTATCGTTGAATGGCCGAGTCTTGGCGAAGGCTGGCTGCCGACGCCGGACCTGGCGATCGCCCTGACACTATGTGAAAGTGGCCGAACGGCACGGCTCGAGGCTCGCAGCGAGCACGGCCGCTCGGTACTCGAAGCGTTGGCGCTGGACGCCACCCTTGCCGATATGATCAGCGACGGAGAGCGTAAGACGCCGTGAAGTGTGCTCGATACCTGCCCAGTAACCATGACGAGGTGCGAGCCGCCTGTTGCCGCCTCCTGTTGGCCCTGATGTTGATGACGACGCTGGTCGCGCCCGTTCGGGCGGCCCAGGTTGACAACATCCGCCTGTGGGCGGCGCCGGACCATGCGCGCCTGGTATTCGACCTCTCCGACCATGCCGAGGCCAAGGTCTTCACGCTGGACGACCCGCAGCGCCTGGTGATCGATCTCGACCAGAGCGGACTCGATACCGACCTGGCGAGCCTGGAGCTGGAGGGTAGCGCCATCACGGCGGTGCGTAGCGGGGTGCGCGACGGCGGAGGGCTGCGGGTCGTGCTGGAGCTTTCGCGCGAGGTGGAGCCGCGCCACTTCACGTTGCCTCCCAACGAGCAGTATGGTCACCGCCTGGTGGTCGACATGGAGTATCCCGGCGAGAGCGCGGTGCAGAATCCCATCGATCCCATCGAGGCGATGATTCGCGAACAGGAGATCGCAGCCAATCGGCATCGCGGCGAGGCGGATGGCGAAGCCCCTCGCGTCGACCCCGAGGTGGTGGCCCAGCAGCCGGCAGCACCGCACCCTCGTCGCGACATCATTATTGCCATCGACGCCGGCCATGGCGGCGAGGATCCGGGCGCCATCGGCCCCAGCGGCACGCGGGAGAAGGACGTCGTGATGGACATCAGTCGACGCCTGCAGCGCCTGGTCGACGATACCGAAGGGTTTCGCGCCGTGATGATCCGCGATGGTGACTACTACGTCGGGCTGCGGCAGCGAACCCGGATCGCGCGGGAGCAGAAGGCCGACTTCTTCGTCTCCATCCATGCCGATGCCTTCAACAGCCCACGCCCCAGCGGCAGCTCCGTCTATGCGCTGTCACAGCGCGGTGCCACGTCGGAAACCGCCCAGTGGCTGGCGGCCAGCGAGAACGAAGCCGACCTGATCGGCGGCGTGGACGGCAATCTTTCGCTCAATGACAAGGATGAGGTGCTGCGCGGCGTGCTGCTCGACCTGACCATGACCGCCACGCTGAACGACTCCCTGGCCATCGGCGGTCAGGTTCTCGATCAGTTGGGGCGCGTCAATCGCCTGCACAAGCCGCGTGTCGAACAGGCCGGATTCATGGTGCTGAAGTCGCCCGACATTCCTTCGCTGCTGATCGAAACCGGTTTCATCTCCAACCCGGACGAGGAGCGTCGCCTGCGCGACTCGGGGCATCAGCAGCGCATGGCCGAATCCATCTTTGCCGGGTTGCGGGCGCACTTCAACAGCAACCCGCCGCCGGCCAGCCTGTTGGCCTGGCAGCGAGACAATCAGCGCACGCCCTCAGGCAACGAATACCGTATCCAGCCGGGCGATACCCTGTCGCAGATTGCGGCGCGCCATGGCGTGCCGGTGGCACAGCTCAAGCAGGCCAACGAACTCAACGGCGACGTGATCCGCGTCGGACAGGTCCTACGGATTCCCCGCTCATGACGGTAGTCGACGAAACCCACCGCATCCGGGTCCTCGACCCCAGGCTCGCCAACCAGATTGCCGCCGGCGAGGTGGTGGAGCGGCCGGCCTCGGTCGTCAAGGAACTCGTCGAGAACGCCATCGATGCCGGTAGCACTCGCATCGAGGTAGAGCTCGAGGCTGGCGGCGCGCGAATGATCCGCGTACGCGACGACGGCTGCGGTATCGGAGAGGCCGACCTGCCGCTGGCCCTGTCGCGCCATGCCACCAGCAAGATCGCTTCGTTGGAGGATCTCGAAGGGGTGGCGAGTCTCGGCTTTCGTGGCGAGGCGCTGGCTTCGATCAGCTCGGTTTCGCGCCTCGAGCTCGTCGCCAATGCCGAAGACGACCCGCGCAGCGGCTGGCGGGTGGTGGCGGAAGGGCGTCAGATGGAGCCTCGCGTCACGCCGGCACCTCATCCCCGCGGTACCTCGGTGACGGTACGCGACCTGTTCTTCAACACCCCGGCACGCCGCAAGTTCCTGCGTACCGAGAAGACCGAATACGGTCACGTGGAAGAGGCCTTCCGCCGCCTGGCGCTGTCGCGCTTCGACATCACCTGGGTCCTGCGGCACAACCAGAAGACTATCCACCAGCTGCCGTCGGGCGACGATGCCGCACGGCGCGAGCGACGCATTGCCGCGCTACTGGGCAAGGGCTTCCTCGACAATGCCTTGCATCTCGACCTGGCGGCCGGCAGCTTGCGCCTGTGGGGCTGGGTCGGCTTGCCCACCCATTCACGCGCCCAGGCCGACCAGCAGTACTTCTTCGTCAATGGCCGGGTCGTGCGCGACCGGCTGGTGGCGCATGCCATCCGCCAGGCCTACCGCGACGTGCTGTTCCATGGCCGCCATCCGGTCTTCGTCCTCTATCTGGAGGTCGACCCCACGGTAGTTGACGTCAACGTGCACCCGACAAAGCACGAAGTCCGCTTCCGCGATGGCCGTCTGGTACACGACTTCCTGTTTTCCAGCCTGCATCGCGCACTGGCCGAAGCGCGCCCGGCCGAGCGTGAATCGTACCAAGACGATGCGCCCGAACCCGGTGCGGCTGACAATGCAATCCGCGAGCCCGCGGCGCGCTGGCAACAGCAGCCCATGCGGCTGCACGAGACGCCCGACGGCGCGAAGCAGGTGACGGCCGATCGTGTGCGCGCCTTCATGAGCGGTTATCGCGCGCTTCACCCCCAACACGAGGCGCACCTGCTCACGCCGCAGCCCACCGATGGTGATGACGCCACCTTGCCAGCAACGACTGCAACGGCGACAGGCGAACCGGAGGGGGCGTCGGCAACTGCCAGGCCCCTAACCCTATCCGGTCAGGGGGGAGCCGAGCGTGAACAGGGCTTGCCGGACCATGAAGATGGCAGTGGCATTCCACCGCTGGGTTTCGCCATTGCCCAGCTGCACGGCGTCTACATCCTGTCGCAGACGGCGCAGGGCATGATCATCGTCGATATGCACGCCGCTCACGAGCGTATCGTTTACGAGCGCATGAAGACTCAGGTCCACGGTGGGGCGCTGGAGGCGCAGCCGTTGCTGGTGCCGGTGTCGATGGCGGCGAGCCACGCCGAAGTGGCCACTGCCGAAGCCGAGCGGGCGGCGTTCAGCCGTTTGGGTGTCGAACTCGACGTGGCCGGGCCGGAGACGCTGCTGGTGCGTCAGGTACCGACGCTGCTGGCCGATGCCGACGTCGAGCCGCTGATTCGCGACATGCTGGGCGATCTCGAACGCTACGGTCGCTCCGATCGCCTCGAGGCTCGCATCAACGAACTGCTGGCCACCATGGCCTGCCACGGCAGTGTACGAGCCAACCGACGCCTGACCACGGCCGAGATGAACGCCCTGCTACGCGACATGGAGCGCACCGAGCGAAGCGGGCAGTGCAATCACGGCCGCCCCACCTGGACCGAGATGTCGCTCAAGCAGCTCGATCGCCTGTTCCTGCGTGGGCAGTAAGGAAGCGTTTGTCGATGTCGCAGCGTCGTCCCCTTGCCATCCTGTTGATGGGCCCCACCGCCGCTGGCAAGACCGATCTGGCGATTGCTCTGCACGAGCGACTCGACTGCGAGCTGATCAGCATGGATTCGGCGATGGTGTATCGCGGCATGGACATCGGCAGTGCCAAGCCTTCGCCCGAGGAGCTGGCACTGGCGCCGCATCGCCTGATCGACATTCGCGATCCTGCCGATCCCTACTCGGCGGCGGATTTCCGCGAGGATGCCCGCCGAGAGATGCGGCGTATCACCGCAGCCGGCCATATCCCGCTACTGGTCGGCGGGACCATGATGTATGCCAAGCGGCTCCTAGAGGGGGTGGCCAACCTGCCGCCGGCAGACCCGGCGCTTCGCGCCGAGCTGGCAGGCGAGGCCGAGCGGCATGGTCTGGCTGGCTTGCACGCCGAGCTGGCCAGGGTCGACCCGGAGGCCGCCAGGCGCATCCATCCCAACGATCCTCAGCGCCTGATGCGGGCGTTGGAGGTCTATCGCGCCAGCGGCACGACGCTCACCGAGCTATGGCGACGCCAGCGGCCTGAAACCTTCCCGTGGGAAGTGCTGTCGATAGGTTTCACGCCTTTCGATCGTGGGGTCCTGCATGAACGGATCGCGTCACGCTTCGACGTCATGCTGGAGGCCGGCCTCATCGCAGAAGTCGAGTCGCTCAGAGCGCGTGGCGACCTGCATGTGGGGCTGCCTTCGATGAAGAGCGTGGGCTACCGTCAGGTTTGGGAATACCTCGACGGTCAGGGTGACCTCGAGCACTTGCGCCACCGTACCATCGTGGCGACGCGACAGTTGGCCAAGCGCCAGTTGACCTGGCTGCGCAGCTGGCCGGAGCTGCACTGGGTCGATAGCCAGAGCCCGGATGCACTGGGCAATGTCCTGAATTTCGTGCGTGAATCGGGCTCTTAGCGTAAGATGTTGGCTTCGAGTGGCCGGGTGACCAGCCGAGAAAGAACACAACTTCCACCCCTCATTAGAACGATTTAGGGAGAGGTAACATGTCCAAAGGGCAGTCCCTTCAAGACCCGTACCTGAACATTCTGCGCAAGGAGCGCATTCCGGTTTCGATTTTCCTGGTCAACGGCATCAAGCTGCAGGGACAGATCGAGTCGTTCGATCAGTTCGTGATTCTGCTGCGCAACACCGTCAGTCAGATGGTCTACAAGCATGCCATCTCCACCGTGGTGCCTTCGCGCAACGTGCGGTTGCCGCCGCAGGATCCTTCGGCCCAGCCGGACAGCAACGTGTGAGGTATTGATTGTTTTTTGAACGACCCGATGCCGGCGAAACGGCAGTACTGGTGCATGTCGACTTCCAGGACGAACGCGAACGCGAGGATCCGGGCGAGTTCATGGAGCTGGTCCGTTCCGCCGGCGCCGAGCCGGCCATGCTGCTTACCGGCAGCCGGCATCGGCCCGATCCGCGTACCTTCATCGGTAGCGGCAAGGTAGAGGAGCTCGGCGAAGCACTGCGAGTCCACGGTGCCGAGCTGGTGATCTTCAACCATGGTTTGAGCCCTTCCCAGGAACGCAACCTGGAGCGACAGCTCAAATGCCGCGTGCTCGACCGCACGGGGCTGATTCTCGATATCTTCGCCCAGCGCGCCCGTACCCATGAGGGCAAGCTGCAGGTCGAGCTGGCGCAGCTGGAGTACATGTCCACTCGCCTGGTACGGGGCTGGACCCACCTGGAGCGTCAGAAGGGCGGTATCGGCCTGCGCGGGCCCGGCGAGACCCAGCTGGAAACCGACCGACGCCTGCTTCGGGCTCGCATCAAGGCCATACACAAGCGCCTCGACAAGGTGCGCAGCCAGCGCAGCCAGAACCGCCGCGCGCGTGCCCGGGCCGAGATTCCCAGCGTGTCGCTGGTGGGCTATACCAACGCCGGCAAGTCGACCCTGTTCAACGCGCTGACCTCGTCGGAGGTCTATGCGGCCGACCAGCTGTTCGCTACGCTCGACCCGACCTTGCGGCGTCTGGAGGTCAGCGACGTCGGCCCGGTGGTGCTGGCGGATACCGTCGGTTTCATTCGCCATCTTCCGCACAAGCTGGTGGAGGCCTTTCAGGCCACCCTCCAGGAGGCGGCCGAGGCGTCGCTGCTGGTGCATGTGATCGATGCCGCCGACCCCGACCGCGACCTCAATGTCGCCCAGGTGGAAGGCGTGCTCGATGAGATCGGCGCGCTCGACGTGCCGATGCTCAAGGTGATGAACAAGATCGACCTGCTCGACAGTGCGCCGCGTATCGAGCGGGATGGGCAGGGCAGGCCCGAAGTGGTCTGGCTCTCGGCACGCGATGGGCGCGGGCTCGAGCTGCTGGGGCAGGCCTTGTCAGATTGTCTGGCGGAAGACGTGCTCGATTTCAGCATGCAACTTTCACCGCAGCAGGGTCGCCTGAGAGCCGGCTTGCATGAGCTTGGCGCCGTAAGAGAAGAACATTACGAAGAGGGCGGGACGGTACGCCTCGACGTACGCCTGCCTCGGCGCGATTTCCTGCAGTTGATGGCCAGGTCGGGAGAGCGGGCGGAGGAGTATCTTCCGTCCGAGTTGCATGATCGGCCGGTGTGGGATGAGTGACCCCCGGTTGTCCTGGCCGACTGGATGGGTTTCCCCTAAAGAAATAACGGCATCAGGCGCCCTGGGCGTCCTTACAGGATAGCAACCGACCTTCCCGGGCGGCGGATCGTGATGCCGACAGGGAGGTAACGCAGAGTGGAGACGACGTATGGCTTGGAATGAGCCGGGTGGCGGCAATCAGCATGATCCCTGGAGTGGAGGGGGCCGACGCGGAGGTGGCAATGGCGGCGGTAATCGTGGGGGCAACCAGGGGCCACCCGACCTTGACGAGGCCCTGAAGAAATTTCAGGACAAGCTCAACAACATGCTCGGTGGACGAGGTGGCAAGGGCGGCGGCGGTCGCGGTGGCAAGGGCGGCGGTGGCCGTCCGCGCAATACCTTTGCGCTGCCGGGGCTGTTGCTGGTCATTGCCCTGGGCATCTGGGGCGCGATGGGCTTCTACCTGGTCGATCAGGCCGAGCGTGGCGTAGTGCTACGCTTCGGCGAGTTCCAGACCGTGGTGGGCCCCGGCCTGCATTGGAATCCGCCCCTGATCGATGATGTGCGCATGGTCAACGTGACCCGCGTGCGTTCGTTGACCCAGACCCAGTCGATGCTGACCCGCGACGAGAACATCGTCGAGGTCGAGATCTCGGCCCAGTATCAGGTGGCGAGCCCACGCGACTTCGTGCTCAACGTACGCAACCCCCAGCTTTCCATCGAGAACGCCCTGGACAGCGCCCTGCGTCACGTGGTCGGTGGCACGGACATGATCGAGATCCTGACCTCCGGGCGCGAGATTCTCGGTAGCTCCGTGGCGAGCCGCCTGCAAACCTATCTGGACAGCTACGGCACCGGCATTCGCCTGCAGACCATCAACATCGAGTCGACGTCGGCGCCTGCACCGGTCATCGATGCCTTCGACGACGTGATCCGGGCCCGCGAGGATCGTCAGCGGACCATCAACGAGGGCATGGCCTACGCCAATGCCATCATCCCGGCCGCCCAAGGTCAGGCTCAGCGCCTGGTCGAGCAGGGGCAGGGGTATCGCGAGTCGGTGGTGGCCGAGGCCCAGGGTCAGGTCAACCGCTTCAATGCGCTGCTGACTCAGTACCGCAACGCACCGGACATCATGCGCGAACGCCTCTACATCGACACCATGGCCGACGTGTTCGGGAGGACGCCGAAGGTCCTGATCGACGTGCGCGACGATGCGCCGCTGATGTATCTCCCATTGGACCAGCGGCCCGGTGGAACGGGTGGCGAGGACAGTGGCGAGACGGATCGCGGCGAAGAGGGCGAGCTCGACCCACGCGTACTCGAGCGCCTGCGCAGCTCTTCCTCGACGCAGCAGAGCAGCAATAGCGGTGGCATCCGCCGGGAGGGTCGCTAAATGGTCAACAATCGTTCCTTGATCATCGTGGGCGGCCTTGCCGCCGTGGCCTGGCTTGCCAGCAACACGCTATACGTGGTCGACGAGACCGAGCGCGCAGTGAAGCTGCGTTTCGGCGAGGTCATCGAGGAGAACATCCAGCCTGGGCTGCACTTCAAGGTGCCGATCACCCAGACCGTGCGGAAGTTCGACACCCGGGTCCTGACGCTGGATACCGATGCCAGCCGCTACCTGACGCTCGAGCAGAAAGCGGTCATCGTGGATTCCTACGTCAAGTGGCAGGTGGTCAATCCCACACGCTACTACGAGGCAACGGCAGGCGACGAGATGATGGCGATACGCCTGATTCAGCCGCGGGTCGACGAGAGCTTGCGTAACGAGTTCGGCCGCCTTGACCTCCAGCAAATCATCGCCGAACGTCGCGACGATCTGATGACGGGGCCGACCCAGGAGTTGGACGAGTTGCTTCGCGATGAGTTGGGCGTGGCGATCCTCGACGTGCGTGTCAAACGTATCGATCTGCCCGATGACGTCTCGGCTGCGGTTTACGAGCGCATGCGCTCCGAGCGTGAGCGAGAGGCTCGCGAATGGCGTGCCCAGGGCCAGGAGGAAGCCGAACGCATCCGTGCCAACGCCGACCGCCGGCGTCAGGTACTGCTGGCTCAGGCCACCGAGCGGGCCGAGACCCTGCGCGGTGAAGGCGATGCCGAGGCGGCAGCGATCTTCTCCGAGGCCTATGGCCAGAATCAGGAGTTCTTCAGCTTCTGGCGCAGCCTCAACGCCTATCGCGACAGCTTCGACGGCGAGCGGGACATGCTGGTGCTGGATCCGACCAGCGATTTCTTCCGCTATCTGCGTAGCCCTGAAGTTCAGGACGAGGAGTGAGCCTGGCGGGAGCGGCCGGCAGTGCGCCGGTCGCTCCCTTCGAGCTGAATTCGGTGGGTTCAACCGGCCGTCAAACGTGATAGAATCCGTCAACCGGGCGTGGCCCGGTTTTTTTGTGGGCTTTTTTCACGCTGACGTCTCTTTTTTGTTCGCCCCGCCCAATCGCCTTGCAGGATGGACGACATGACCATTGCTGACCGCTGGCTGCTGCCCGACGGCATGGATGAAGTGCTGCCGCCCCAGGCCAGCCGCATGGAGGAGTTGCGTCGAACGCTGCTCGACCTCTACTACCGTTGGGGATACGACCAGGTAATGCCGCCACCCGTGGAGTTTCTCGACTCCCTGCTGACCGGCACCGGTACCGACCTGGATCTTCAGACGTTCAAGTTGACCGACCAGTTGACCGGCCGCCTGATGGGGGTGAGCGCCGATGTGACGCCTCAGGTGGCGCGCATGGATGCCCACTCCATGCGGCACCAGGGGCCGGCTCGCCTGTGCTACTGCACCAACGTGCTGCGGGCCAAGGCCGACCAGCACCAGGGTGGGCGTAGCCCGGTACAGGTCGGCGTCGAGCTGTTCGGTCATGCCGGCCTGGAAGCCGATCTCGAGATCTTGCGCCTGGCCCTGTTGAGCCTCAAGGCGGCCGGCGCCGCTGAGCTGCACTTGGCGTTGGGCCATATCGGCATCTATCGTAGCCTGGTGCAGGCCGCTGAGCTGGACCGTGAACGGGAACGCGCCTTGTTCGAGGCGCTGGAGCTCAAGTCCCCCGGCGCGCTGGCCGAGCAGGTCGCAGCCAGCGTGCACGATCCCGCCTTGGCGGACATGTTCCGTGCGTTGGGCACCTTGCACGGCGGGCCGGAAGTGCTGGATGTCGCGGGAGAAGCCTTTGCCGGTGCGCCGGCTGCCGTGGCCGAGGCATTGGCGCAGCTCAGGGCCCTCTACCAGGGTGTAGTGGCGGAGCACCCTGAGGTCGCGTTCTATTTCGACCTGGCCGAACTGCGTGGCTACCAGTACCACACCGGGATGATGTTTGCGGCTTTCGTACCGGGCTACGGTCAGGCCTTGGCCAAGGGAGGTCGATACGACGATACCGGGCGTGCCTTCGGACGTGCGCGACCCGCCACCGGCTTCTCGATGGATCTCAAGTTGCTCGCCACGCTGGTCCAGAGCGAACCGGCCTGCGATGGAATCTGGGCGCCGGCGGCAGGAGAGGGCGTGGCGGAGGCCATCGCCGCGCTGCGCGACGGCGGGCATCGGGTGGTGCAGGCCTTGCCGGGACAGGCGACGCCTCCCGAAGCACACCGCTGCCGCCGACGGCTGGTCATGGTCGACGGCCGCTGGCAGACGGAGGCACTCTAGGCGTTGGCATTGGCCGATGCCCGAACGCAACGCCTGATTGGAACGATCCCGGCATGCGGGCCGGATGACGAGCGCGGCCCGCTGGGCCGGATCATCGACGCGCACTTACGCGGCGCTGACACGAGAGACGAGACACAATGGGCAAGAACGTAGTCGTACTGGGTACTCAGTGGGGAGATGAAGGCAAGGGCAAGGTGGTCGACCTCCTGACCGAATCCGCTTCTGCGGTGGTGCGTTTCCAGGGGGGGCACAACGCCGGCCATACCCTGGTCATCGACGGCGAGAAGACCGTCCTGCACCTGATTCCCTCCGGAATCCTGCGCCAAGACAAGACCTGCGTGATAGGCAACGGCGTGGTGCTGTCACCCGAGGCGCTCATCAAGGAGATTCGCGAGCTCGAGAACAAGGGCGTTCCCGTGCGCCAGCGCCTGCGTCTCTCGCCGGCTTGCCCGCTCATCCTGCCCTACCATGTGCGTCTCGACCTGGCGCGGGAGAAAGCCCGCGGCGTGGCCAAGATCGGTACCACCGGCCGTGGCATCGGCCCGGCCTACGAGGACAAGGTGGCACGTCGCGGCCTGCGCCTGGGCGACATGCTGCATCGCGAACGTTTCGCCTCCAAGCTGGGCGAGGTGCTCGACTACCATAACTTCGTGCTGGTCAATTACCACGGCGAGAAGGCGGTCGACTTCCAGGAGGTGCTGGACAGCGCCATGGCCATGGCCGAAGAGCTGCGGCCCATGGTTTGCGATACCGTCAGCCTGGTGCATGAACTGCGCCGTGCCGGCGAAAATATCCTTTTCGAAGGTGCCCAGGGCTCCTTGCTCGACATTGATCACGGTACCTATCCGTTCGTCACCAGCTCCAACACCACGGCGGGGGGGACCGCCACGGGCTCGGGCGTCGGTCCGCTTTATCTCGATTACGTGCTCGGTATCACCAAGGCTTATACCACCCGTGTCGGCTCTGGCCCGTTCCCCACCGAGCTGTTCGACGAGCATGGCCGTCATCTGGCCGAGCGGGGGCACGAATTCGGAGCCACCACGGGGCGCCCGCGCCGCTGTGGCTGGTTCGATGCCGTGGCCCTGCGCCATGCCGTGCAGATCAACTCGGTCTCGGGGATCTGCCTGACCAAGCTCGACGTCCTCGACGGACTCGAGAACATCCGGGTCTGCGTGGGGTATCGCAGCAAGGATGGCGACGTGCTCGACAATCCGGTCGACTCCGAGGGCTACGAGGCGGTCGAGCCGGTCTATGAAGACCTGCCGGGCTGGAGTGAGTCGACCCTGGGTGCCAAGCGGATCGAGGATCTGCCGGCCAACGCACGCTCGTATATCAGCTTTCTCGAGGAGAAAGTGGGCACCTCGATCGACATCGTCTCGACCGGCCCTGACCGCAACGAGACCATCGTGCTGCGCAATCCGTTCGAGGGCTGAAGACTCGCCAAGCATGTCTTGCAAAAGGGCCGGCACTTGGTGCCGGCCCTGTTCGTATCATCTTGCTTCAGTGGCTCGATAGCCCTTCGAAAGCTCGCGTCTGGCGTTCTTCCTCGTCGTGGCGTATCTGCTGCTGTGCCTCGGGCTCCATGAAGTAGAGTGTGGCGTAGCCGCCGGCGCCGCGATTGTAGATGGGGCGCATCGAGGCCAGGAAATCATCGAAGCGGGATTCACCGAAGCGCGCGCGATACATTTCCATCCAAGCGAAGTACTGGTTGTCCTTGAGGAAGCCCGTGTACTGCTCACGCGGCGCCAGGTCGCCCAGTTTGGAAGGATCCTCGAGAATGTCCATGGCGAAGTCCACTGCATCGTGTATCGAATTGTCTTCGATCTCCATGTCGTAGACTTCGTAACCCTGGCGCGCGGTGATCTCCATGATGGGGATGAGGTAGAGCAGGGCGTAGTTCTGGTAGTGGGTGGCACGCCGGCCGCGCTCCATCTCGAGGGGAAAGGCCCCCTCTTCGGTCAAGTCATGCAGCGCGGAGTAGATGGCGCTGACGCCGAAGCGGAACATGTCGTCATCTTCGGTCAGTACTCCCACCATAGAGGCGTATAGAGCGCGACGATAGAAGTGGTTATTGCAGCAGCTGCTGTCGGCTCCTTCGATCTCCATGTGCACGCTGGCCCACTCGTTGAGCCACTCCTCGACCCGGCGTTTCTCCTCGTCCATGCCTTCCACATGAGGGCGGACCACGGAGTAGGCCATGCCGGCCGCGAAGATCATCGATTCCAGCGAGAACCAGGCCTGGGGTTGCTCCCAGTGGTAATGGAAGTCCAGCAGGGCGTCGTCCTGGGCCCACTTGTCGAGGAACTGGACCAGGCATTCGGCGTAATAGTCACTGCCGCTGGCAACGTAGGCGCCGGCAAGCTCCGAGACGGTATCCTCGAACTTGAACAGCGGTTCGGTGGCAAGCTTCCAGTCATCGGGCGTGGGGTAGAAGCCCGGGATGCGCATCTTCTTGGTGATGGTCGGGATCTCCAGCCGCTGTCGACAGCTGGGTGCGTATTTGGCCAGCTCCTCCCGGTGCTGCATCAACAGGCTGTTTTCCGTCTCGTGGAGCAGCTCCATGCGCTCGCTGACTTCAAAATAAGAAGCGTCGGGGTCAGTGACGCTGTAATCGGACAGGTCCAGCTCCTCTCGCTCTTCGAGCGACAGGGCCCCAGCCTGGTCGATGCTCCCCCATGCCAAAGCCAGGCATGTGGCCATGCCACCCAGGCGAAGCAAGGTTTGCGGTCCTAGGTTTCCTATTGATCGCGCCATAGCGTATCTGCCTCCTGCATTGATAACGCTTCGGCTGGTTGTCAGCCGTTCCTATGGCTCGAAAGCGAACAGTCGAAAGGCAGCGAAGTCGACATGCTGGTCACGTGGCGTACGCCACTCCTCCCCCGTACCGCCAAAGAAGGTCGAGAACATCAGCCCGTCGATACCCAATTCCTCAGTGGTGCGATAGACGAGATTGCGCTGCTCAAGGACAGGCCAGCCGTCGATCCAGACACGAAAGATTCCGTCCCTTTCATCAGGATCGTTGAGGATCAGCTCCTGCTCGACGGTCACCCAGCGACCGGTCGGGAAAGACCAGCTCCCGCGTCCTATCGATTCGCCTTCGCGGTCGACCAGGTAAGCGTAGAGTTCGCCCTGGCCATCCTCGCGCCACATCAGGCGCATGGAGTAGCCGTTCTCGCCGGTGACTTCTTCCCCTCCGCTGGGCGCCTCGCCGCCATACAGGCCAGGCAGTTTACCTCCCTTTACGAAGTCAAAATTCGCTTCGAACCGTAACCGATAGTGTAGACATACCCGGTCGGCTCCCTGCAAGTGTTTCTCTTCTGTGTAGAAGCCCAGGCCACCACGCGGTATCCCGTCCTCATCCGCATCGCTCGGCGAAGAGCTGTCCTTGGGATAGAGAACGCGCAGGGCAGGCTCCAGTAACCCGCTGGCCAGGGGGTTTACAATGAGCGCGTTTTCCTCCGTGCCCCAATCTCGGGACGAATCGTAATCCTCGCGCACGCTATCCTTGCCCCCTTCCAGCCAACCCGAGGGCCGTAGGGCGGTCTCGACGGGATAGCGCTCCGAGCAGGGGGAAAGCCGCGGGGTAGAAGGGGGCTCACCATCGTCGGCATGGGCGGGAGCGAGCCCGAATCCGAGGCTCGCCAGTCCCAATAGCCATGACGTGGCTCGTGCTGTCCATTGCGTCGCTTCCGTCATGCTTGCCTCTTCTGTTGAGAAATGGAAGCCCCGCCGGGGAAGCTCCCCGACGGGCAGCAGGCGCATCACTCCTCTCCTTCCACCTCCACATCGCTGGCGGCGGCAAGCGCCTCTTCGTCGGTAAGGAGTTGACGCAGTGTCTCGACGGCGAGCTGTCCCTCGCTTTCGAAGACATCGTCGAGCCAGAGCAGAGCCTGCTCCTGATTGGCCTGTTCCAGACCGCGGGCCGAGAGGTAGGCCTCGGCCAGCGCCAGGCGGGCGCTACGGTGTCCCTGACTGGCCGCCTCGTAGAGATAGTTGGCGCCGCGTTCGGGATCCAGCTCGACGTTCTCGCCGCGCAGATACTCACGGCCCAGGGAGGCCTGGGCGCCGGGATGGCCCTGCTCGGCGGCGTCGAGGAGAAGCTCGTGGCCTCGCTCGACATCCTGGGCGATGGCACCCTCGCCACGCATCAAGGCGAGGCCAAGAGCGGCACGGGCATAAACGGCGCCGGCATCGCTGGCCTGCTGATACCAGCGCTCGGCCTGCTCGGCGTCCGCGTCCACGCCGTCGCCGTTCTGGTAGGCTTCTCCCAGCAGGAAGGCAGCATGATGCGCGCCGGATTCGGCGGCCTCGGTAAGCAGTTCCAGGCCACGATCCACATCCCGCTCGACATGATTGCCAGTCAGGTAAGCTTCGCCGAGGTCGGCACGCGCAGCGGCATGCCCTCTGGACACGGCGGCCTCCAGATAGTCGACGGCGCGCTCGCTATCGCCTCTGTCGAGATACAGGCGGCCGAGGCTTGCCGCGGCGCCGGCATGTCCTTCCTGGTGGGCTCGTTCGAGCCAGCGCTCGGCTCTCTGCGGATCGCGTTCGAGCCCATCGCCGTCGAGAAAGGCGCGCCCAAGGTCCGCCATGGCGCCTGGGTGCCCGTCTTCCGCCGCAGCGACGAGTGCCTCGATATTGCCTTCAGCGCCCAGGTCGCGCTGCACGTAGGTGAGCGCATCGTCGGCGGATTCATGTCCGGCTTCTCTCGCCCGAGTCAACCAGCGGTTGGCTTCGCTGAGGTCACGCTCGACTCCGTCGCCGTTGCGATAAGCGCGGCCCAATACCACCATGGCATAGGCGTCGCCCTGCTGGGCGGCCTGGGTCAACAGCCGAACCCCCTCCGAGGGATTGCCATCCAAGGGGCCGTCGAGATAGGCCTCGCCAAGCTGGGTCATGGCGGTGGTATCTCCGGCCTGGGCTGCCTGAGTCAGCAACGCTTCGCCGCGGCTGGGGTGGAAGGGCAGGGCCTCGCCTTCCAGATAGGCTTCACCCAGGATGCGCATGGCGCCGCTCTGGCCACGTTCGGCAGCGCTGCGCAGAAGTTCCTGGGCGCGCTCGGGGTTCTGCTCTATGCCACGCCCGTCCAGGTAGGCGGCCCCGAGCTGCTGAGTGGCCCAGGGGTGGCCGAGTTCGTGGCCGCGTTCGAGATAGTCGACGGCGACGTAGGGCTGCCCGGCGACCCTTTCGTCGTCCATGTAGAGCGAGCCCAGTTGCGCGAGTGCCAGCGGGTGGTTGCGCTCGGCCGCCTGCTCGAGCAGGCTCATGCCTCGCGGCAGGTCGTTGAGGCCGCCCTGGCCCTCGACCAGCGCGCGACCCAGGATCACCTGAGCATCGACCGAACCGGCCTCGGCGGCCTCGCGCAGCCAGCGTTCGGCGCGTACTGGCTCCGGTTGGCCGGATTCTGGCTCGAGCAGCGCCTGGCCGAGGTAGGTCATGGCCTCCACATGGCCCTGGCGAGCGGCGTCTTCCAGCAATTCGATGCCTTGCCGATATTCACCGGCTTGTGTCATGTCGCGACCCGCTCGGGCCAGGGCGTCGAGGTCGCCGGCTTCGGCAGCCCGTTGCAGCCATTGGATGCGCTGCTCCGGTTGGTCGCCCAGCAATCCCTCGGCGGAGTACAGCGAAGCCAGCTGGAGCATGGCGTCGACGTCGCCATCGGCAGCCTCCTCCTGAAGTACCTCCGCGTAGCGCTGGGCATAATCCATCGCTTCTGCCGGGTCCTCCTCAAGCCAGCCGCCGGAAGCGTGCGCTTTCGCCAGCGCCTCGAATGCCTGTTCCTGCCCCTGGGCTGCCGCCTGCTCGTAGAGTTCGCGTGCCAGTTCCGGGTCCGCCTCGACGCCTTCGCCGCCTTCGGCGAGGAGCTCGGCAAGCAGGACTTCGGCATTGCGGTCGAGGTCGGCGTCCTTGGCTTGCCACAGCAGGTAGTAGGCAAGGACGTCGTTGCGCTCGACGCCGCGACCTTCGAGATAGAGCCGGGCGAGGTTGAGCGAGGCATGGCCGCGTATGGAGGAGGGCCGTTCGATGGCCCGCCCGTACAGACGTGCTGCCTCATTGGGGTTCTCCTCGACCCCGAGCCCCTGGTCGTAGAGCTTGGCCATTTCGTAGTAGGCGGGCGGCACGTCCCGAGCCACCAGGGGTTCCAGGTAGTCGATGGCGTCGTCGTAGCGCCCCTCGTCGATGAAGTCCTGGGCTCGGTTGATCCGGCTCCAGTCCCCGGAGTCGATGTCTGCCTCCAGGCCGCCGGCAAACCAGGCCTCGTGCTGCTCGGGGATGGGTCGCGCGTGGTCGCCGCCGGGCGGCTCCGAAGTGACCGCGCAACCGGCAAGCCAAGCCGACAAGGTCAACGCCGCGGCCAGCCGCGGCGAGGGGATGAGTCGAGTCCTATCGTGTTTCCTTTCCATGTGTTCCCCTCCGTCGTTTGTGGTTCTGGGCCTCTCAGTCGTCCAAGCCCCGGAAGGCTTCGGTCTGGCGCCTCCGCTCGTTCATGTAGACGTGCTGCTGATCCTCGGGATCCATGAAGTAGAGCGTGATGTAGCCGCCCGCACTGCGGTTGTAGGTGGGACGTACTCGGGCCACGAAGTCATCCATCGCTTCATGGTCGAAATGGTTGAGGTAGATATCCATCCAGGTGAAGTACTGAGGGTCGCGTAGAAACCCGGTGTATTGCTCGCGCGGGGCGTAATCTCCCAGAGCCGCCGGATCTTCGAGAATCCGGAAAAGGAAATCGACGGCCATATGGATGTTGCTACCGTTGTAATGCAGATCAAAAATGTCATAACCCTGACGATGAATGATTTGCATATTGGTGATGAGGTAGTTCAAGCCATAGTTCTGATAGTGCGTGGCGCGTCGACCGCGGCTGACCTCGAGGGGCAGGGCGCCTTCCGAAGTCAAATCGTGCAGGGCCGAATAAACCGCACTGACCCCGAAGCGAAACAGGTCGTCATCCTCGACCAGGACGCCGATCATGCTGGCGTAGAGCGCGCGGCGATAGAAGTGGTTATTACAGCAGCTCTCTTCCGGTTCGCCGGGGAAGGCCGAGTGCTGAAGGGCAAGCCCATGCAGCCACTCCTCTACCACTTGGCGCTCCTCCTCCAAGCCATCGACATAAGGGCGCACGATGGAGTAGGCCATGGCGGCGGCGAACAGCATCGACTCCGAGGCGAACCAGGCCTGCGGCTCGTTGGAGTCGAAGATAAAGGTGGTGATTGCTTTGGCATCGGCCCAGTGATGGAGATACCGCACCAGACAGTCGGCATAGAAAGCGTCGCCACTGGCGACGAAAGCGCCGGCAAGATTCGAGACACTATCCTCGAAAGCGAACAAGGGTTCTGACGCCAGTTCCCAAGCTTCTGGGCTGGGATAGTAGCCAGGAATGGCGCCGCGCGTGGTGAGCGGCTCTTGATTGAGAAGTTGCTGACAGCTAGGGCCAAGGGTGAGTTCATCCTTGAGCTGCAGCAGGATCGGGTTGTCCGTTTCCTCCAACAGTGCCATGCGCGCTTCCACATCGAAGTAGCTGGCATTCGTATCGTTGACTTGGTACTCCGAGAGATCGAGGGCCAAGCGCTCTTCTCTCGTAAGCGTGTCGCTTAGATGGGAATTGCCCGATACGTTGGCGCTTCCCGTCGCCATCAGGGCGACGGGAAGCGCGCACAGCAATCTTGTGGTAAATCCATTTACTAAGCTGAGGGGCATGTTCGGCGTTGCTCCATGGGTGCTTATAAGCAAGCGGTCAATTTCGCGGGGTGTAGAATCGGAAGGCGGCGAAGTCCACGTACTGATCGCGTGGCGTGCGCCAGCCTTCGCCGGTACCGCCAAAGAAGGTGGAGAACATCAAGCCGTCGATGGTGAGCTCCGGTGTGGTGCGATAGACGATGTTCTGCTGTTCCAGCACCGGCCTGCCGTCGACCCAGAGCCGAGCGATACCATTTTCCTGACCGGGGTCGTTGAGCACGATCTCCTGCTCGATAGTCACCCATTGGCCGAGCGGGAAGCGCCAGAAGCCACGGCCGACCGAATCGCCTTCGAAGCCGACCACATAAGGGTATAGCTCGCCTTCCCCCTCTTCGCGCCACATCAGGCGCATCGAGAAGCCGCTCTCGCCGTCGACGTCCTCGCCTCCGGAGGGAGCTTCGCCACCATAGAGCCCCGGCAGCTTGCCTCCTTTCACGAAATCGAAGTCGGAGGGAAAACGGACCATATAGCTCAGGCAAGCTTGCTCGGCGCCACGTAGCGATGGGGGGTCGCTGTAGAAGCCGGCCCCCCCCTTGGGCTCCTCGCCGGGTGAGGACGTACCCGCCGGGTAGTGTACGCGCAGGCCGGGTTCGCCAACGCCGGTCTCCTCACTGCCGAGCAGATCGACGTTCTCCTCCGTCCCCCAGTCTCGCTTGGTATGGAAACCCTGGCGTATGCCTTCCTTGTCCCCGGCGGTGGTATTCGGACGGGGCGATTCGGCCTGCGGGTAACGCTGGGAGCAGGATGCCTCCTGGGGAATACTGACGAGAGCATCCTCGGCCTCGTCGGCATGAACGGCGGCAAACGGCAGAAACGGCAGAAACGGCAGCAGCAGCGCGCCCAGCAGCGGCCCTGCATGCCCCAGGCCGGGGCATGACTGGCAATGTTTACCCTTCATCGGTTGTTTCATCGGTGTCCTCCATGTCGGCGTTGCTGTCCTCCACGGCGGCGCGATAGATGTCGTCGCCGAACTGAATGACGGAGCGCACGCCTTGCCAGATTCGCTCCGAGGCGGCACCCAGCAGCGGGGCTTCGGTAAAGCGAACATCTACCGGCTGGCCCACGCTGTCTGCGGGCAGGGGTTCCTCCGGGACCAGCAGCACGCTGGCCACGTTCTGCTGCTGCCGGACCCAGCTGGGGAAGCCCGCACGGGGTTGACGCTCGACATCGAGGGCGACGTTGCGTACTCGGGCGCGGATCGGCTGGTTGGCGTTGGCCAGGGTGACGTATGCTTGCTGGTTGGGTTCGATTCGGCTGATGTCGTTCATGTGCACCAGCGCCTCGACCAGAACGTCGTCTTCATCGGTGCGGATCAGGGTCATGATCCGCTCGCTCTCGTTGATGTAGACCCCGTCAGCGCTGCTTAGCGCCCAGGCCACCAGGCAGTCGCAGGGACTGTAGATGTCATTACTCGCCATGCGCGCCTCGAGCGCGGCGATACGCGAGCTCTCGTAGTCGCGCACCGTCTCGAACTGATCGATGCGGGCCTGGGCGATCTCCGGCGAGACCGATTCGAAGGTCATGGTGTCGCCGCTGGCCGGCTGTGCCGAGTTGGCCAGGCTGACCTCCTGCATGCCACCGTCGATACTCTCGCGCAGGTTCTCTAGCAGGCGGTTGTTATAGTCCAGTGCCGCCTCGGCCAGGATCAGGTCCGATTCCAGTTCGCTGTTGATGACATTGGTCAACAGCTGGTCGCGCTCGACTTCGTCCCCGGCCGTGAGATCGTGCTCACCCAGGATGCCGGGGCTTGGGGCGCGGACATCGATACGCGGTGCCGTCACGGCGGCGAAGTTGGGCTCGATCAGCATGAAGTTGCGATAGGCTGTGGCGGCGCCTACCAGCACCAGCAGGCCGATGGCGACGAACAACAGGATGTAGCGTCCCATGGGCTTTCGCGGCCGTGCGGGCGGGACGGGCTTGGTTGCCTGCCGTTTGCGCGGCGTCTGGGGATCTTCCCCTCCCAGCAGCCCCTCGACATTGGGCGAGCGGCCGCTCAGCGCGCTGCGAATGATCTGACGCAGCAGCTCGCGATGCTGCGGCTCGATTTCGGTGATTTCGAAGCTGACGTCATACCCTTCACCGCTGGCTGAGGGCGTGGCACGCAAGCATTCTGCCTGGAGCGGAACGATCAGTTCGGTGGCCCCCGCCATCATCAACAGGGAGGCGGAGATGCGCTCGCCAGGTTCGAAGCCACGCTTGCTCTGGGCGGAGAAGCCACCCAGCGAGACATCGTTGCCGCTCAATTCGGTTTCGCTATCGGCGAGATCGACGCGAAACGGCAGCGAAACGCGTATATAGCCCCGTTCGTCACGACGCTCGTGCTGCAGCCGGTCGCCTTGGGTCAGGCGCACGCTATCGTGATCGGCATTTCCCGAGTCTGGGGAAGCGCCGGTTTGCGTCCTTGACCGGTCTCCTCCCAGAGTGGGTTCATGCCGTTTGGGGTCATCGTTTGAGAATTGGTCTGCCATCCTTAGGTCGCTCCTTGCGTCAGGGATGAGTCGTTGCCACCTCGTTCGAGGCAGAGGGCTCGACCCTGAGTCTTACATTGACGAGGGTCAGTTTTTTTTCGTCGAGGGCCAACTGGCAGTGGGCGTCCAAGGTGCACTCCACGGCACTCCGAACGGGTTCGCCATCGGGCCCTTGCAGCCGTTCTGCCAAGTCCGGCGAAATGGCCAGCAGGGTATCGCCGGCCGAACCGTGGATTCGCTTGTCCAGCGCGACGGTGTCCTGCTGCAGGGTCTCGAGCAGATCGCCGTTCAATCGAAAATGGCCTGGCGGTAACTGCACCGAATCGCGTGTCTTGTCGGTGAGGTTGGCGCCGAGCCAGCGATCGAGACGCTCCGGATTCTGGCCGCGCTCCCATAAACGGTCCTGGGCGATATGCAGCGTGGCCCGGTCGGGGGGCGTCATGACGCCAGTCGAGAGAATCAGGGCGAAGAGCAGAACGCCGTAGGCGAAGCCATGCAGCACATGGCCCATGCGTCGCTGCCTGCGCGCCGCGACCGGATCGTCCGGCTCGCCTGCTGAGATTCCCTGTCGCGACCACTTCTGGCGATTGAAGCGAAAGCTGACGTAGGTCTTCAGCATCGCTCCCCAGACCTGGTTGTAGTAGATCAGCGGAATCCACAGCAGGCTGAAGCGTCCGCGCTGCCATGCCAGGATCGAGGTGGCAATACTACGCGTGAAGAGAATCCACAGCACATAGGCGAAAAAGAACGAGGGCCGTATGAACAGCGACACCAGGATCACCACCGTGGGGCCTACCAGCGTCGTCCACATGGAGATGCGCTGATCGATCAGGCTCCACCAGGTGAACACCCCCATGGGGCGGGGCCCCAGGCCGATGGCGCGATTGCTGGTGCGCAGCATGTTGCCGTACCAGCGCCGCATCAGGTCGGTGGTCGAGGCGAAGAAGCGGCGTCGGTCGGGAAGCTCCTCGAACCCGGTCACGAAGACATCGGGAATATAGAGCATGCGCCAGCCGTTCTTTAGTAGCCAGTACCAGGAAGACTTGTCGTCGCCCGACAGGAACTTGAAGTTGCCGAAGCGCCAATGGTCGACGTGGTCGCTCTCGATCAGCTCGATGAAGTCGGGCTGGGTGGCCAGGTCGGCTCGAAAGACGCTGTAGCGGCCGGTGAGCACCAGCAGGCGGCGCGAAAGCGACATCGAGCTCATCATCAAGTGACGCTGTGCATAGCGCAGGTCGTACCACTCGCGAGTGGCATCGTTGCCGGTCACTTCCGCGCGGTTGTTGGTCGTCAGCGCCCCCAGATCCTCCTGGGAAAGAAAGAAGGAGAGCGAGCGGGACAACGTGCCCGGCTCCAGACGGATATCTCCATCCATCGAGATCAGCAGCGAACCCGGCGCCGGCAGGCGTCGGGAGATCGCCCGCAGCACCTCGGCCATGGCCGAGCGCTTGCCGTCCCCTTTCTGGAACATGTAGCGCACTTCGACGTTCTGCGGCCAGCCGTGATCGTCCATGACGTGAGTGATGACATCCACGTCGGTGCGATCCGAGACGGAGGCGAAGATGGTCGTGGGTACGCCGTAGTCGCGCGCCTCCCGGATCAGCGCATCATAGACCTGGAAGTTGACCTGGGCCTCGATGCGAAAGGAGGTGCACAGCACGAACAGCTCCGGCGCCTTCTCGATATCGCCGACCGCATCGGCCTCGTCGCGCATGCGCGGGAAGACGACGCGGTTGTACCACAGCGAGCGCACTGCCTGGATGGCCCACCAGGAGTAGCGCCAGATGGCAATCCCGCCGATGACGAAGAAGAAGCTCTTTGACTCGGGCGAGAAGACATCCGGCGGCAACTCGCTGATGATGACGATCAGCAGCGCCAGGCCGAACAGGAACGTGATGAGCTCCGTCAGCCGGCTGGCCGTGGTTGGGTCGCGGGGAGTAGCGGACATCGGAACTCCTCAGGCCAATACGGGCCGCACGGAGTCGCCGCGGCCGATGCCGTAATAGGCGAGCCCAGCAGCCTTGACGGAATCGGGTTGGAAGAGGTTGCGGCCGTCGACCAGCACCGGCTCCTCGAGTTTTTCATGCAATTCTTCGAAATCGACGGTGCGGAAGGCCTTCCATTCGGTGCAGATGACCAGGGCGTGAGCGCCTTCCAGGGCATCGTCACGCTTCTCGGTGAGCACCAGATCGTCGCGCTCGCCGTAGATGCGACGGCACTCGTCGGTCGCCTCCGGGTCGTAGGCCTGCACTCGCGCGCCCGCTTCCCACAGAGCTTCCATGAGCGCGCGGCTGGGTGCCTCTCGCATGTCGTCGGTGTTGGGCTTGAAGGCCAGTCCCCACAGGGCGATGGTCTTGCCGGCCAGCTGGCCATCGAAGGCCTGGCAAAGCTTCTCGAACAGTTTGTTCTTCTGCCGGGCATTGACGCGCTCCACCGCCTTGATCATTTCGGCCGGATGACCGATCTCTTCGGCGGTGTGGGCCAGGGCCTTGACGTCCTTGGGAAAGCAAGAGCCGCCATAGCCGCAGCCCGGATAGATGAAGCTGTAGCCGATGCGGGGGTCGGAACCGATGCCGTGGCGCACTTCCTCGACATCGGCGCCGAGACGTTCGGCGAGGTTGGCGACTTCGTTGATGAAGCTGATCTTGGTCGCCAGCATGGCATTGGCCGCGTACTTGGTCAGCTCGGCGCTGCGCACGCCCATGAACATCATCTTGTCGCGCTGACGGTTGTAGGGACCATAGCATTCCAGCATGGCCTTCTTGACGCGCTCGGAATCGGTACCGACGATGATTCGCGAACCACGGGAAAAGTCTTCGATCGCGGCGCCTTCCTTGAGAAATTCCGGGTTGGAGCAAACATCGAATTCGAGGTTAACGCCGCGCTTCTCGAGTTCGGCAGCCACGGTGCGCTCCACCTTGCTGGCGGTACCGACGGGCACGGTCGACTTGTCGACGACGATCTTGTAGTCCTGCATGTGCTGACCGATGGTTTCGGCAACCTTGAGCACGTACTGGAGGTCGGCGCTGCCATCCTCGTCGGAAGGGGTGCCAACGGCGATGAACTGGAGCAGACCGAACTCGACCGCCTTGGCAGCATCAGTCGTGAACTGAATGCGTCCTGCTGCCTTGTTCTTGCTGATCAAATCCTCCAGGCCGGGCTCGTAGATCGGCACTTCCCCCGCGTTGAGGCGCGCCACCTTGTCTTCGTCCACATCCACGCACATGACGTGGTGGCCGACATCAGCCAGACAGGCACCCGTGACGAGTCCCACATAACCAGAACCGAAGATAGTAATCTTCATGATCGTCATCGCTCCTTGCTTTCGGGGCCCTGTTCATCCAAGCAACGCCATCCCGCCGGTTGAGACCGACGTTGATGGCGATTAGGGCCGGTTTATTTAGTTAGCGCGCCATTCGGTACGCAACATCCGCGCCAACAAATGATTTTGATGAAAAATCAACACGTTGGCGTGTAACGGTGATCTACTGAGGAGGCATCTTGGCTTTATTGTGTCGCCGATAGGAGACATCTCAGTCCAATAGCGGGCTGAGCCTTGCAGATCAAGGCTTTGTGCTGTCTCCTAACAGCGACAAGGATAGGTGATGAAACGGTAAAATATTGATCAAAAATGTTTTTAAGCGTGAATGGCGCGTGTGGCAGATCAGCGACGCCGCCAGTTGTCGGCGGCGCCGGTCGAGACACGAGCCTCCATGCGGGACATGAACACTCGCATGATCCGCTCATAGAGCATGCGACCCAGCACGGCGTCCTCGATTCCCGCATCCACGTTGGGGTTGTCATTGACCTCGATGACCACCACGCGATCCCCAGCCTGCTTGATATCCACGCCATACAGACCGTTGCCGATGAGGCGCGTGGCCTGCAGCGCCGCCTTGACCACGGCGGGCGGAACTTCGGCCGGGTCGTGGGTCGTGAACCCGCCGCTCTTTACCCGTGTGCCCGAGTGGTCATAGATCTGCCAATGGCCGCGGGCCATGTAGTAACGGCTGGCGAACAGCACTTGTCCGTCCAGCACGCCTATGCGCCAGTCGTATTCGGTCGGCAGCCACTCCTGCAGCAGTAGCAGGGCGGAATCGTCGAACAACCGCTTGGCCTCGCGTTCGAGCTGCTCCAGCGACTCGATCTTGACCACCCCGCGAGAGAAGGAGCCGTCGGGGATCTTCAGCACCATGGGAAAGCTCAGCTCGGCGACCCTTTCGGCAAGCGGCCGTCGGTCACGACGCTTGAGCAGGATGCCTTCCGGTGCCGGCACGCCCCGTGCCCGCAGCAGCGCATGCAGATAGACCTTGTTGGTGCAGCGCAAGATATCCTTCGGTGCATCGATCACGACTAGCCCCTCGTGCTCGGCAAGCCGGGCCATACGGTAGGTATGGTGATCCAGGGCTGTCGTCTCGCGAATGAACAAGCCGTCGAATTCGGCCAACCTGCCGGCGTCGCGCCGGGTGATCAGCGAGACGTCGATGCCCAGCTTGCGGCCGGCGCGAATGAAGGCTTTCAGCGCACTGGTGTTGCTGGGTGGCATGGCCTCCTTGGGGTCGACGAGGATGGCCAGGTCGAAGCGATACCGACGGCGCGCCTTGGGGGTGCGCCAGACCTTGCGCGAATGGCGGTTGAGGGCGGAAGCGAAGAGATCCTGCTCATCGCTGTTCAGGTCGCGTAGGGCAATCGGCTTGAGCCGGGCCAGGCGCCAGAGATCGTGACGCCGAACCAGGCGCGCTTCGAGCAGCGGGCAGGGCAGACGCTCGAATAGCTTGCGCGCGAGGCGGGCCAATGCGGGCTCGCGGCATTCACCGAACAGGACTCGCAGGGTCATGCTGTCCCCGGCGAGGCGTCCCTGGCGCGCCAGCTCGTCGAGCAGCGGTGCGAGCGTGTCGAGTTGCAGGTCGATCAGAGCCTTGCGCGACAGCTCGTTGAGGGTTTCGACGCTTGGCAGCACGCGCTGGCCGCGGGCCTGGGCGAGCAGCGAAACGTAATAGCCGGTGCCAAGATAGTCGAGTTCGCCGCACAGGTTGATGACGTGGGTGCTACGATCCTGATCGGCGGCGGCGCGATGGCGTCGATCCAGAGCGAGAAAGTCATCGGCACTGATCAGATCTTCGGAAGGGTAGTAGGGCTGCCAGTCTTCCTGTCGGTCGACGACGATTCGCAGAGGACACATGGGCGAGATCCGTTCGGTTGAGGTGAGTGGCATGATGCCATCAGTTGCGGCCAGCATGCCGTTGCAACTTCCTGTCGACAAGCGCATCGACTGGTGAAATGATTTCATGATCCCATCGGCCCAAGCGCATCATCGGGCCATCGATTTCCATTGCCGATTGTACTACGGCGTTGCCGCCGCCCCGGAGACTCTCATGACCGTCACATTGCGCCAGGCCCGCTCCCAGGACCTGGACGCGCTATATCGCCTGGAACAGGTGGCTTTCAGTGGCGATCGTTTCAGCCGCCGGCAGCTCTGGCACTTGCTGAATCGCGCTCATGCCGAGAGCCTGCTCGCCGAAGCCGAGGGGGATCGGCTGCTGGGATACGGTACCTTGTTGTTTCGTCGTGGTAGCCGTCGCGTGAGGCTTTACTCTTTCTGCGTGCATCCCGAGGCGCGGGGAAGCGGGCTGGGACGAAAGCTGCTCGAGGCGCTGGAGCGCCTGGCCGCCTCTCGCGAGTGCGAGTCAATGAGCCTCGAAGTCCGGGCGGACAATCGCATTGCGCTGGGCCTCTATCGACGCATGGGGTTTCGTCTGGAGCGCTGGCTGGACGACTATTACGAAGATGGCTGTGCCGGTTGGCAGATGAGCAAACCGCTCACCCTCTCGGCGGAAGCGCCTTCGGTATAGATGTCGAGGTGCGCATAGGTCACAGGAGGCTGATAGACTTTCCTGCACGACAGGGCAACCAGGGACAAACCATGCCTTCTTTCGACATCGTTTCCGAATACGACAAGCACGAAGCCAGCAATGCCGTGGACCAGGCCAACCGCGAGATCCAGAGCCGCTTCGACTTCAAGGGGGTCAAGGCCAGCTTCGAATTGAACGACGACACCGTGCTGCTCGAGGCCGAAGTCGACTTCCAGCTCAAGCAGATGCTCGACGTCCTGCGCAATCGCCTCATCGCGCGTGGCATCGATGCCCGGTGCATGGACGTGCAGGAGCCCGAGCTCTCCGGCGTGCGGGCCCGCCAGGACGTCAAGCTCAAGCAGGGCTTGGAGCAGAAGGAGGCCAAGGATATCGTCAAGCGCATCAAGGACAGCAAGCTCAAGGTGCAGGCCCAGATCCAGGGTGACAAGGTGCGCGTCACCGGAAAGAAGCGTGACGATCTTCAGGATGTCATCGCCATGCTGCGTGGCGAGGACGGTCCTGACCTGGCTCTCCAATTCGATAACTTCCGCGATTGACTCCTCCGCCGACCCGGTAGGGGTCGGGTGGGGCTAGGCAAGTGCAGTGGCACCTTGAACCCTTGAAAACCGACGAGGCGCCACCAGTTTTCCTCATGCAGGAGCAGAGCCGATAAGGCCTGCCCGATGCGTCACATTGTGTTTGTCTTAAACAGGAGGTGGCGTATGAATCTGCAGAAGTTCTCTCCCTGGAACTGGTTCAAGAGCGAACGCACCGACGCCGATGCGCCGGCGCCCGTGGAACCTCGGCAAGGCGAGCTTTCGCCGCTGGTGGGCATGCACCAGGAACTCGATCGCTGGATGGATAACGTCATGCGTCAGTTCGGCATGCCCTCCCTGCAGAGCCGTCTCGGTGATATGCCGAGTCTACTGAGACCGCAGCTCGATATCGCCGAGCGGGATGAGGAGTATGTGATCAGCGTCGAGGTACCCGGAGTGGAGGAGAAGGACATCAAGCTCTCGCTGGACGACGATCGTCTCGTCATCGAGGGCGAGAAGCGACAGGAGAGCAGCGCCAGGGAAGACCGATATCAGCGCATCGAGCGCTCTTACGGCAGCTTTCGCCGCGTACTGGACTTGCCCGTGGATGCTCGGCCCGAGGAGATCAAGGCTTCCTTCAGCCACGGCATCCTCAAGATACGGGTGCCCCGCAGCGGCGAAGTAACGCAGAATCGTCGTGAAATTCCCATTCAGTAAATGCGTGGGGTTCCTTCGGGCTCGCCTTCGGGCGGGCTTTTTCTTTTTCCGAACAGGTCCATAGCCTTAGCCGATTGGCCGTGCCAGGGTAGATAGGCTTCAATAGAAGACAGCGGACAAGACGCCGAACGGGAGTTTCCTGCATGCATTCGCTACGTCGCGCCTTCTATATCGGCCTGGCCTGGATCAGTTTCTCGCTGGGCGTGGTCGGCGTCTTCGTACCGCTGATGCCGACGACCTGCTTCATGCTCCTGGCTGTCTGGGCCGCCTCACGCGGCTCGCCGCGTTTCGCCCTTTGGATACGCGAACACCCACGATTCGGTCCCACCGTGCTGGCCTGGGAGGGGGAGCGTGCCATACCGCGACACGCCAAGTGGATCGCGGGAATCATGCTGGCGTTCTCAATCGTGGTGCTGTTGATGGCGCTCAGCCTGGTATGGCTCAAGCTGATGCTGACGACCGGCCTGGCGTTGCTGGGTGTGTGGATTGCGACGCGTCCCGAGCCCGGCCGTGTCGGCAGCGGCTCGGCGCGCCTCGTGCGCCGCTGAGTCCTTGCGCCTTTGAGGTTCGGCAGCGGGCAACCGTACAATGGCCATCGATCATGGACAGGAGCGTTCCCGATGTCTGAACCCAAGCCGACCTATCGACACGATTATCGGCCCCCCGCCTATCGTGCCACGCATACCGAGCTGAGCTTCGAGCTGGACCCCACGGCCACCCGCGTCCGGGCGTGCCTGCAGATGAAGCGACACCCCGAGAGCGAGGCCGAAGCGCCGCTGGAGCTCGACGGCGAGCAGCTGATTCTCAAGTCCATCGCCATCGATGGCCAGCCCCTGGCCGAAGATGAGTACACCGTTGGCGACAACGGGCTGACCGTGTATCGCCCCCCCATGCAGTTTCGCCTGGAGACGGAAGTGGAGATAGCGCCCAAGGAGAACACGGCGTTGGAAGGACTTTATCTCTCCAATGGGATGTACTGCACCCAGTGCGAAGCCGAGGGCTTTCGTCGCATCACTTTCTATCCCGACCGTCCGGACGTCATGGCGACCTTTTCCACTACCGTGATCGGCGACAAGGCGAGCCTGCCGGTGCTCCTCTCCAATGGCAACCCGGTGGAACAGGGCGAGTTGCCCGGTGGCAAGCACTTCGTCACCTGGAACGATCCCTTTCCCAAGCCCAGCTACCTGTTTGCCCTGGTGGCGGGTGACCTGCAGAAGGTCGAGGATCGCTTCACTACCGCGAGCGGACGCGAGGTCACGCTGCAGATCTGGGTCGAGGAAGAGAACCTGGGCAAGACCGACCACGCCATGGCGTCACTCAAGCGCGCCATGCGCTGGGACGAGGAAACCTACGGACGCGAGTACGACCTCGACCTGTTCATGATCGTGGCGGTCAACGACTTCAACATGGGCGCCATGGAGAACAAGGGGCTCAACATCTTCAACTCCGCGGCGGTACTGACCCATCCGCATACCGCGACCGATGCCGCCTTTCAGCGGGTCGAGAGCATCGTCGCCCACGAATACTTCCACAACTGGTCGGGAAACCGCGTCACCTGCCGCGACTGGTTCCAGCTCTCGCTGAAGGAGGGCTTTACCGTCTTTCGCGACCAGTGCTTCTCCGCGGACGTCAATTCCGCGCCGGTCAAGCGCATCGAGGACGTGGCCTTCTTCCGCACCACGCAGTTCGCCGAGGACGCCGGGCCCACCGCGCATCCGGTGCGCCCCGATCATTACATCGAAATCGGCAACTTCTACACCCTGACCATCTACGAGAAGGGTGCCGAAGTGGTCCGTATGCTGCGCAACCTGGTGGGCTGGGAAGCCTTCCGCCGCGGCAGCGATCTCTATTTCGAGCGCTTCGACGGCCAGGCGGTGACCATCGAGGATTTCGTCGGCTGCATGGCCGAAGCTTCAGGACAGGATCTCTCCCAGTTCATGTTGTGGTACTCCCAGGCCGGCACTCCCGAAATCGACGCTTATGGCGAGTACGATTACGCCAACGCCGAGTACCACCTGACCCTGCGCCAGCGCACTCCCGCCACGCCCGGACAGCACGAGAAGCAGCCCCTTCACATACCTGTTCGCATGGGCCTGGTGGGCACCAAGACGGGACGTGACCTCGCCCTCACGCTGGAGGGGGAATCGCTCGGCAGCGATGGTGTGATACATCTGCAAGAGGAAGAGCAGACCTTCGTCTTCACCGACGTGCCTGAGGCCCCGGTACCCTCCCTGCTGCGCGGTTTCTCGGCGCCAGTGCAACTGCGCTTCCCCTACGGCCGCGAAGACCTGGCCTTCCTGCTGGCCAATGACTCCGACGGTTTCAACCGCTGGGACGCCGGGCAGCGACTGGCCATGCTGGCGCTGGACGACCTGATCGCCGCTCACCGCAATGGGGTCGAGAAGGTCATGGACCCCCGCGTGGTCGAGGCCTTTCGGGCCCTGCTGGAGCGTGGCAGCGACGACAAGGCCGTGCTGGCCGAGATGCTGGCCCTGCCCAGTGAAGCCTATATCGCCGAGCAGCAACCGCTGGTGGACGTCGAAGCGATCCACGCCTCACGCAACTTCGTCAAGCAATCGCTTGCCGTGGCCCTGCGCGACGACTTTCTGCGCGTCTACGAGGAGAACCGCAGCGATGCGCCCTACGCGCCAGCGCCCGATCAGATTGCACAGCGCAGCCTGAAGAACGTGGCGCTCTCCTACCTGATGGTCATCGAAGATGAGCAGGCCATCGAACTCGCTCGCCAGCAGTTTGCCGCCGAGCACAACATGACGGACGTGCGCCATGCGCTGACACTGCTGACTCACAGTAGCCGCGACGACCTGGCAACTCCGGCCCTGCGCACCTTCGGCGAGAAGTGGGCCCACGACACTTTGGTAATGGACCAGTGGTTCGCCATCCAGGTCACCCGGCCGCAGACCGATGCCCTCGAGCGGGTCAAGCATTTGATGGCACATCCCGCCTTCTCGCTGAAGAACCCCAACAAGGTGCGTGCGCTGATCGGCACCTTTGCCAACCAGAACCGCATCAACTTCCATCGTGCCGATGGCGAGGGTTACCGGCTGCTGGCCGATGTGGTGATCGAACTCAACCGGCTCAATCCCGAGATTGCCGCGCGTCTGGTCACGCCGCTGACCCGCTGGCAGCGTTTCGACGAAACGCGCCAGCAGTTGATGAAAGGCGAACTCGAGCGCATCCGGGCCGAAAAGCTCTCGCCCAATGTCTACGAGGTGGTCGAAAAGGCTCTTGCCTAGCCAAGGGTCGCACTGAAGTCGATAAACAAGCGCCGCCCATCGGGCGGCGCTTTCGTTCGGGACGCCTGGGCTTAATAGATCAGCCAGCTCAGGACGGTGACGCCCAGGATGGCCCAGATCAGCGTGGCGAACAGGCGTCGGCGCAGCAGTGCCCGCAGAGCGAGATAAAGCAGCCACAGCCCGAGCAACAGTACCACCAGGCTGACGATCGTGGCCGGGATGCCCAGTGCGTTCGCCAGGCCGTCGAAGAAGCCCCGGGCGGAGGCACCCAGATTGTGAAAGAAGACGAGCAGCAGGTCGACCACGAAGCGAATGATCTCGCCCAGGGTACGACCCAGCCAGGTGAAGAAGTCTTGCATGGGCTTGTCCGGTCGGCTTACTCGATCATGTCGAGAACGGTGCCTACGATATCATCCATGGTGACCAAGCCAACCAACTTATTGTCATCCAGCACCAGTACCCGCTTGACCACGCTGTCGGTCATCAGGCTGGCGACATGGCGTACATCCAGGGACTCCCCCACACCGATGGCGGGTTTGGCACAGACGTCATAGACGTTGATCAGGTCGATGTCTCCGTTCTCGGCGACGATGGTCTTGAGAATATTGGTGTAGGTGATCAGCCCCCAGGCGTCATGGGGATCCTGCTGCTCCACCACCAGGCTTTTCAGGTTATGGCGCTTCATCAGGCTGAGCGCATCGCGAAGCGTAGCAAAGGGGGATACCGTCACCACGTCACGGTTCATGATGTCCTTGACCAGCATTTTTTTATCTCCAGCAACACGTTCGTTCAGACATCTTGCCTGAGGCGCTCTTCGAAGCGTTTGACCTGTGCCAAGTCGATACCGCCGAGGTGTTCTACCGGCAGCGTCATGACCAGCCCTCTCGACTCCTCGCCAGTGGGATTGAGCACCTGGCGTATCGCCTTGAGTACTTTGAGCGAGAGGCTCTTCTCCAAGGTCATCAGCATGATGCTCTGGCTGCCCTCGTAGGTCAGCCCGAAGAAAGTCTTCTTGCGCTCGCCGCCGATGCCGCGTCCGCTCATCAGCGTCATCCCGACCGCTCCGGCTTCGGTGGCGGCATCGATGCACTCCTGCTCAAGATCCTCCGGGATGATGGCGACCAAAAGCGAAAACTTCATCTCGTCTTGCCTCCCCGCTGTGCCAGTTTTTCTACCAAAATGGCATAGCTCATTACGGTGACGATAGGAAAGATCGAGGCGAAGGCGATTAGCCCGAAACCGTCGATCAACACGTTACGTCCTTCGATCTGGCTGGCCAGCCCGATGCCCAGCGCGGTGACCAGTGGCACCGTCACCTCGGAGGTGGTCACGCCACCCAGGTCGAAGGCCAGCGCCACGATATAGCGGGGCGCCATGGCGGTGAGGACGATCACCAGCGCATAACCACCGGTAATGTAATAGTGGATGGAATCGCCGCTGATGATGCGGTGTACCCCAATGGTTATGCCGATGGCCACACCCAGTGCTACGAGCAGGCGTATGACGTTGCCCTGAAGCTTGCCGGCGGCGGCTTCCTCGGCCTGGTTGCCGATGGCGATCAATGCCGGTTCGGCCATGGTCGTGGCGAAGCCGATGCAGAAAGCGAACAGATAGACCCATATCCAGCGGTCATATTCGATCAGTTGTTCGGCCATGCTCCGCCCGATGGGAAACAGACCGAGCTTGAGTCCGACCACGAAAGCGTAGAGGCCCACGATCACCAGGGCGAAGCCCACGCTAACCCTCATCGGGCTGGCCAGAGGGCGACGTAGCACGGCGTATTGAAAAAAGAGGATCACCAAAATGATGGGCAGCACATCGCGCAACATGCTGAAAAGATCAAGGAGCATGGCCAAGGGCCCCGGCGGCGGGGAGGCATCGCTACCATCGATCAGCAGGTCAGCGCCTGCCTGGAGTGTCTCGGGTTCGGCATAGACCAGAATGCCATAGAGCTGCACACTGATCATCGGCACCATGACAGCCAGCGCCACCAGGCCGAAGCCGTCGGTCAGCGGATTGCGGCCGCGGATAGACGAGGCCAGACCGATGCCCAGCGCGGCGATCAGCGGCACGGTGACGATATTGGTGGTCACGCCGCCGGAATCATAGGCCAGTCCGACGATCTCTTCGGGGGCGAAGAAAGTCACCATCACCACCAGTACGTAGCCGACGATCATGTACCAGTGCAGCGGATGTCCCAAGACGACGCGAAACACGCCCAGTGACATGACCAGGCCCACCGAACTTGCCACGATCAGACGCAACGTCAGGCCATCGATGCGGCCGTCACTGATGGTGGCGGCCTGTTCGGCTACCGCGATCAGGGCCGGTTCCGCCACGACTGCCGAGAAACCGATGGCAAAGCCGAACAACATCAACAGCGGCATGGAGCCGCGCCGAGTGAACTGGTTGGCGAGCCGCTTGCCGACAGGAAAGATGCTCAGCTCGAGTCCTTGCAGAAAAAGTGCCACGCCGATGGCAACGATCAACAAGCCCCCGGCCATGCCCAGCCCTCCGTCCGGCCACTCGCGCAGCAGCAGTGCCTGGAATGCGACCACGACCACGATGATCGGTAGCAGGTTACGCAGGGCATGGGACAATGCGTGCAGAAAATCCTTGAACTGCTCTACCAAGACCGACTCCCTGGCATTGATCGGTTGGGCAAGATCTGCCGCAGTAAGCACAGGCGTTGGCTGGCTTGGGCGACGGCCTCACTATAACATCGGCCCATGACGTTGAGCAGGCGCTAATGCAGTCATGCCATTGATGTAAATCAAGCTCGGTTCGGACGGGGCGGGAGAAAGCGAATGAACGTGACATTGATCGTCGTGCTAATCGTGGTGGCGTTGCTGGTGATCTACGCCGTCAGCATTTACAACCGCCTGGTGGCGCTGAAGAATCGCTACCAGAACGCTTTCGCCCAGATCGAGGTGCAGCTCAAGCGCCGCTACGACCTGATTCCCAACCTGGTGGAAACCGCCCGGGCCTACATGGCTCATGAGCGCGAAACCCTGACCGCCGTGACCGAGGCACGCAATGCGGCACTGAGCGGACTGGAGTCGGCCGCCGCCCGACCGGGCGACCCCGGTGCAATGGCCGAGCTGGCTGGGGCCGAGGGCGCGCTGGGCGCTGCCCTGGGGCGGCTCAACGTGGTGATGGAGGCCTACCCGGACCTCAAGGCTTCCGACAACATGCGCCAGCTCTCCGAGACACTGACCAGTACCGAGAACCGCGTCGCCTTCGCCCGCCAGGCCTACAACGACGCGGTCATGCAATACAACACCTACCGGCAGAGCTTTCCGCCGGTGCTGCTGGCCGGTCCGCTGGGCCACCGCGAGGACGCGGCGCTGCTGGAGTTCGACGACAGCGCCGAGATCCAGGCGGCTCCCGACGTCCGCTTCTGACGGCGCGGGGCCATGGATTTCTTCGGTGCCCAGGCGCGTGCGCGGCGTCTGACCGCTTGGCTGGTCGTGCTGTTGCTCGTGGCCGTGATTGGCATGATCGCGGCGGCCGTTGCGGTGGTGGTGATTGCCATGGCGCTGCTCGATGGCGGTCAGCCAGGTGGTGATCCGTTGGCCCGGGCGCTCGATCCGTTGCTGCTCGGCAGCGTGGCCCTCGGGGTGGTGTTGGTGGTCGGGGCAGGTAGCCTGTCTCGCCACCTGCAGCTGCGGGCCGGCGGCGCGGCGGTGGCCGAAGCGCTGGGCGGCAGGCCGTTGAATGCCGCGACGCGCGATGCCGACGAACGCCGGCTGCTCAACATCGTCGAGGAGATGGCCATTGCCTCGGGGCTGCCGGTGCCGGCGGTCTACCTGCTCGATGAGCCCGGCATCAACGCCTTCGCTGCGGGTCATACGCCCCGGGATGCGGCCATCGGTGTCACCCGTGGCGCCATACGCACGCTTACGCGCGACGAGTTGCAGGGGGTGATTGCCCATGAATTCAGCCATGTCCTGCACGGCGACATGCGCCTCAATATGCGCCTCGTCGCATTGCTGTACGGCATCCTGGTGATCGGTCTCGTCGGTCGCATGCTGCTGAGAGGGATGGCGACACGGCGCGTGGTGCGTGGCTCACGCCGGGGCAACGGCCACGCGGTACTGCTCGGCGCCGGCCTTGCACTGATCGTGGTGGGCTTCGTCGGCACGTTATGCGGCAACCTGATCAAGGCGGCAGTAAGCCGGCAGCGAGAGTTCCTGGCCGACGCCAGTGCGGTGCAGTACACCCGCAACCCGGCTGGATTGGCGGGGGCTCTCAAGCGCGTAGCAGCGCATGCCCATGGCTCCGAACTCCGTGCAACCCGTGCCGAGGAGTTCAGCCACCTCTACTTCAGTCGCGGCCTGTCCGGACTGCGAGGGCTTACCGCCACCCATCCGCCCTTGACGACGCGTATTCACCGGCTCGAGCCCGACTGGGACGGCCGCCTGCCTGAACCGGACGCCGAGCGCGACCGAGCCGTCGAAGCCGATGAGATGAGGGCACCGGCTCAGGTTGCCAGGCTTGCCGGTCAGGGCTCCCGCGCCGTCAGCGGAGCGTTGTCACAGCGGATCGGCGAGCCGCGTGGCGAGGACCTGCGGCAGGCTCGCCGAGCCCTGGCCGGCGTCGACCCCCTGCTGGTCGAGGCCGCACACGAGCCCTTTGCCGCGCGTGCCGTGGTCTACGGCATCCTCATGGGGGCCGAGCCGGCCAGCCGCCGACGCCAGCGCGAGGTCTTGGTCGAAGCCGCCTTACCGGAAGTGCTGACGGAGCTCGACCGGCTCGCTCATGCGCTTGACGCGGTGAAGGCGGGTCAGCGGCTGGCACTCATCGAGCTCTGTTGGCCCGTATTGCGCCAACTCTCGGTGGCCCAATACGCCCGTTTTCGCGAATGCCTCGAGCGTCTGATGGCGGCCGAGCACCGTCCGGGTGCGCTGCAGTGGGCCCTGCATCGCCTGGTCGTGGCAGGCAGCGAGGGGGAATCCCCGCCGCAGCGCGGGCAGCGACTGCACCTGGCGCAGGTCGAAGGGGCGGTGGTCTGCCTGCTGTCGAGCCTGGCACTGGCGGGAAACCGTGAGCCGGCGCTGTCAGAGGTAGCCTTCGCCCAGGCGGCCGATGCACTGGAGCTGCCTCTGAATTTCGTCTCCCGGCCGGCGACGCCGGGGGAGCTCGACAGGGCCCTTGAACGTTGCCTGCTGCTGACCGAAGGCGAACGTGTCAGGTTGCTCGACGCCATGGCGAGTTGCGTTTTACACGACGGTCGGGTCCATCCTCAGGAAGCCGAACTGCTGCGGGCCGTGGCTTGGTCGCTTGGGTGTCCGCTGCCGCTGACCGTCATGGAGCGAGACGAATGAGGAGCGTTTCCGCTCGCTGCTGTCCAACATTTCATGAGACGCAGGATTCGGCGGCTTGCAGCGTCCGTCGGGCTCTGCTGGAATAAGCCCTTTTGCGGGTCTCATATGGATGGGAGAAGATGATGGCCAAGACACCCTGGATTCCGGCCGCCGCGGCCTTGACCCTTGCCCTGCTATTGACAGGCTGCGGGGATAACGGCGATGAGGCGAACGCGCCAGCCCAGGACGACGAGCCCGCGGCCGAATCGGCGCCAGCGAACGGGACAGAGCCCGAGGTAGAAGCCACAGAGGAGGAACCCGCGACCCCGCCCCCTGCTGAGGAAGACGAGCCGACGACCGAGGACGAGTCGATATCTGCCGGCGCGGAGGGGGAGGCGGCACTTGGCTCCGGTGACGAGGCCGAGCTCGAAAGCGAGACGCTGGGGGAGTCTCCCGTCGATACCCTGGAAGAAGGGGGTGCGCTACCGGGTGAGCCCACCCGCGACGATATTGAAGCGATACTCGAGGATACCGAGCGTCGCTTCGAGGAAGCACAGCGCCGGATCGATCAGCAATTTGAAGAGGCGGAGCAGCGTGGCCCCGAGCTCGAGCCGATGGAGAGTTCGTCGGAGCTCGACCTGCGCCTCGAGCCCATGGAAAGCGGCGAGGACGCCACCGCGTCCGACATCGAACGGGAGGCGGAACGTACCGGCGAGGTCACGCAATCCGACGTCGATGCCTGGCTGGAAGAGACCGAGCGTCGCTTCGAAGAGGCGCAGCGTGAGCTCGACGAGCAGTTTCAGGAAGCCGAACAGAGTGAACCGGGTGGCGATGCACCGCGCGTCGAAACCGAGGACGAGCAGTAACGGCCTGGCCCGACATGAAAAAGGCCCACTTGCAAAAGTGGGCCTTTCGTCTTGACACCGGACCCTCCTGGAGGGTCCGGCGCCGGGTCAACGGAGGAGTGGCCTCAGTTGGAAACCCGGATGTTGGAGGCCTGAAGGCCTTTCTTGCCCTGAGTCACTTCGAAGGTCACCTTCTGACCATCCTGCAGGGTCTTGAAGCCTTCAGCCTGAATCTCGGAGAAATGCGCGAACAGGTCATCACCGCCGTCGTCCGGAGAGATGAAGCCGTAGCCCTTGGTATCGTTGAACCACTTGACAGTGCCAGTTGCCATTGTCGATTTTCCTTGCTTACAGTTTGATCGTGCTGGGCACTCGGCAATACCGGGCCCGAAGTGCGAAGGCACGAGAAGAAAAAGTCCGCTTCAGTGCGTGGAACGCGCCATAAGAACGACTTTCTTTCCGGCCAGCGCAGCGGAAGCACACTCCAAGCATGCCAACCGCTCAATCCACTGTAGATAGAAAAAATCCGAGCGTCCAGAGAATCCGTTGTCTTATATTGGCAATGCTTCATGTACCACGAAGTTAACCCTGGAAGGCACCGGACAGGCGCAGCGCCTGGCTCCAGTCACTATCGATCACCGGAGTTACGTCATGCTGGATGCACAGTTCTGGCCCTTTCTGATCGCCATCACCCTTCTGTCGATGAGTCCGGGTGTCGACACCTTGCTGGTCATACGCAACACAGCACGCGGTGGAATACGCGATGGCGTACTCACCAGCCTTGCGATCTGCTGCGGCCTGTTCGTGCATGCCACGATCTCGGCGCTCGGCATTTCACTGATCCTGCTGCAGTCGGCCTGGGCTTTCAGTGCGCTCAAATTGGTGGGCTCGGCCTACTTGATGTGGCTGGGCATGAACGGCCTGATGGCCGCTTGGCGTGGCGGTGGGCTGCCGTTGGGTGCGGTGCAGGGTGAGCGACGCACCGTGCCGGTATGGCGACCTTTGCGCGAGGGGTTGCTGTCCAACGTGCTCAACCCCAAGACCGTGGTCTTCTACATGGCTTTCCTGCCCCAATTCATCGCCCCGACGGACCCGGCGTTGCTCAAGTCGCTATGGCTAGCCGGGGTGCACTTCCTGGTCGCCAACCTCTGGCAGATCGCCATCGTGCTCATGGTCGGCAGCGCCGGTCGCTGGCTTGGCAGTCGGCTCTTCTCCCGTGCATTGAACGGGGCGACCGGCGCGGTACTGATTCTCTTCGGCGTCAAGCTGGCGCTGGAGCGTCAGCCAGCCTGACGCACAAGGGGGTCAGTTTCGGGCAAGCAACGACGCATCGTAGCGCACGGTCTTCTCCGCGTCGCTGAGCATCGACACGCCCTCGCTGCTTCCGCCGTTGGCCAGGCTTTCGAAGATCACCCGGTACGAGAGCACGGCCTGAACGTAGTCACGGGTTTCACGGAAGGGGATCGACTCGACGAACAGGTCGAACTCCTCGGGGGCATCGCGCAGCCAGCGGTCGACCCGGCCGGGTCCGGCGTTGTAGGCCGCCGCCGCGGCCAGACGGTTGCCCCGGTAGCGGTCGGTCATGTCGCGGATATAGGTACTGCCCAGGCGAATGTTGAGCTCAGGGTCTAGCACGCCGTGGGGGCCGGGGTCGCTGATGCCGAGCTGGCGGCTGAGCAGCGTGGCCGTACCCGGCATGAGCTGCATGAGCCCTCGTGCCCCGGCAGGCGAGAGCGCCTGGGGGTTGTAGGCACTTTCGCGGCGGGCGATACCCATCAGCAGGTAGGGATCCACGCCGGTTTGCTGGCCCCAGCGCAGGAAGTGCTCGCGGTAGGCCTCGGGGAAGCGCCAGTCGAGCGCATCCCAGAGCTGGGCGGTGATGGTTGTCTGTACCAGGCGCGCATGCCAGCCCCGCCGCTCGGCGTAGTCGGCCAGTGCCCTCACCTCGCGGGGGGAGGCAGTGGCGGCGGCGTGTAACCACTCGCTGTTGGCCAGGCCCTCCTCGCCGATCCGCAGCAACGCCTCGGTGCGCTGAACGGCTGGCCAGCCTGCCACCTCGTCGCGGAATGCATCGTCGAAACGGCTGCGGTCCAGGTTCAGGGAGTACGGCCGGTCGATGCGATCGGCGGCGGCGAACCCGAAGAAGCTGCGCTCCTGTGCCGCGCGTGCGTATGCCACGTCGGCCCGCTCCGGGTCGCCCAGTTGTTCATGCGCGCGCGCCTTCCAATACTGCCAGCGGCCCTCGTCGCGGGCGTCTTCCGGCAGGTGGTCGACCCAGCGCAGCACGTCGCGCCAGTCGCGATGGGCCAAGGCGTGACGGATGCGCAGTTCAAGCACGCGGGTGGTGCCGATTCGAGGCAGGGCCTCGTCGACCCAGCCCAAGTTGTGGTCGATATCACGAACCAGGGAATAGAAGGCAAGATCCTCTTCGATGGCGTGGCGATCGTCCTCTTCGATCGGCAGGTGCGGCGCGATCTTGCGCCATGCCTCCATCGCGGCCTCGGTGTCGGCGCGTATGAAACCTCGCATGGCGGTGACGAACAGCGGACCGCTGCCACGGCACTCGGGACCGATACAGGTGGGAACGCGTGTGATGTCGGCGTAGCGTTGCTGCAACCGCTCAACGGCATCGCGGCCGTCCTGCCAACGGCTGTCGAGCAGCCGGCCCAGGTAGCTGACCAGGCCGGTTTCGCCTCGCTCCCAGGCCAGCATCTTGCGCTCCCAGATATCGAATTCGTCGATCTCGCCGCTGGCGCGTAGGCGATTGAACAAGGTGTCGCAGGCCGACGGCTGCGAATGGCCTACACGCCACAGTTCGCGGCCACCCTCGGCGGCTGCCTGCGGATCGCTGCCGTACAGCGCCGTGTAGTAGTGGCACTCTCGCTCGGTGCCGCTGGGCGTGCCATCGGCCACGGCCAGCAGACTGCCGTAGCGACCGGCATCGCCATAGCGAATGATCGCCTGGCTGCGCATCCAGTCGGCGAGAGGTGAGTCCCGGTGGCGCTCGATGAAATCCAGCACCTGACCGGGCTCGGCCTGGGGCAGACGGCTGCGCAGACGGTGGTACTCCACGTAGCCTTCCAGCACGTGGCCGCTTATCGCGGCCTCGTCGATACGCTCCCATTGCTGATTGCGAGCGGCTTCGAGCGCGTCGCGCATGGCATTGTCGTCGGCCTGGCCGACCAGCGGCAGGCACAGCAGGGTGGTGATGACCAGAACGCGGCGTTGCCGCAGGTACTGCCTTAGGCGGAGCATCGGCGACATGGGACTACCTCGTGCGAATCGCGAGCGGTGTTGACGACATGGTGGCCGATCGACGCCAGCTTGAGAAGTGTCGTCCCACTCCGACAGGTTTTGCAGGTAGGCGTTCGGCCGAGGATCGCCTATCGTGAAAGCCGAAGGCGGCATCGGCGAAACGAGGAGGGATGCGAAGCGTGAAACCCTGGAACATTGTGGGGCGGTTGCGCCGCCGCTCGCGGGCGCTTGGCCATATCGCACGAGCCCTCAAGCTGTTCATGCCCATGTGCCGTGACGTGGTGAAAGGGCGCTACCGGCCCCCGCCCTGGGCGGCCTTCGGCTGGATGCTGGCGGCGTTGGCCTATTTGCTCTCGCCGCTGGACCTGATTCCCGACTGGCTGCTGCTGATTGGTGTCGTCGATGACCTGGTGATCGTCGGATGGCTGTTGAGTCGGGTCGACCGCAGCCTGGAAGCCTACCGCGCCTGGCGGGGACTTCCCATCGCAGAGAAGGGGGACGACGGCAAGTAAACTTGATACGATCGTTTGAAACCCACCCCTTGCGAGGCCTCGCCATGCCCAATCCAGAGTCCCCCACCGCTGACGCATGGCAAACCGCCCTGGCGCGCTTCGTGGCCGTGATTCCGCATACCCGGCAGTTGGGGCTCGAAGTCGTTTCCGTCGCTCCGCCCGAAGTGACCATGCGCCTGCCCTGGCGTGACACCTTACTGGGCGATACCGAGCGAGGGCTGGTACATGGCGGCGTGCTGACCATGCTACTGGATACCGTTTGCGGCTCGGCGGTGCTGTGCGGGCTGCCGGCGCCGGAAGTCTGTCCGACGCTCGACCTGCGCGTCGATCACTATCGGCCGGCGCAAGCGGGCAGGGCGATCATGGCCGAAGCACGGGTGCTGAGAGTGACGAATGCCATGGTTTTCACCGAGGGCACGCTGTGGCAGGAGCCCGGGAGGCCCATCGCCCGTGGCATAGGCAACTTCGTCCGCCTGGGAGAGCGCAATACGCCCGAGGGCTTTGCCGAGGCGTTGTTTGCGGAGGCCGATCATGCCTGAAGGTTTTCATGACGTGGCCTGGATGACCCGCACCCGCGCCCAGGGCGACGTTGCCGCCTGGCTGGAGCGGCTTCCCTATGCGCGACATCTCGGCGTGTCGGCCTCCGTGGATGCCGCCGGCGATGGCCTGGTCTTCCATCTCGAGCCGCGAGAGCACAACATCGGCAATATCCTGTTGCCCGCGCTGCATGGCGGCGTGGTAGCGGCCTTCATGGAAACCGCGGGCACTCTCGATCTGATGCTGTCGGCACGTGAGCCGCGACTGCCACGCATCGTCGACTTCTCCATCGACTATTTGCGCACGGCCCGGGTGGTACCCACCCACGCCCGTTGTCGCCTGCTGCGCGAGGGACGACGCCTGGCCAACGTGCAGGTCACTGCCTGGCAGGAAGCGGAGGATCGGCCGGTGGCCACGGCCCGTTTGCATCTGGTGCTGGCTACGCTGGAGCCGAGCGACGCTTGAAAAGCTGAAGTCGGACCCCATATCGCTGAACAGTTCAGAAAACGGCGGCGCGCCACGCGTCGCCGCGGGTTCAAGCCATGAGGTAACCGATCCATGTCCACGACCGCTCACGAGGAAACCCTCGGCTTCCAGACCGAGGTGAAGCAACTGCTGCACCTGATGATCCACTCCCTGTACTCCAACCGGGAGATCTTCCTGCGCGAGCTGATTTCCAATGCCGCCGACGCCTGCGACAAGCTGCGCTATGCCGCCCTGGACAATGACGCCCTGTATGAAGGCGACAGTGAGCTGCGCATCGAGATCGAGCATGACGCCAAGGCCGGTACCGTCACCGTGCGTGACAACGGCATCGGCATGAACCGCGACGAAGTGATCCAGAACCTGGGCACCATTGCACGCAGCGGTACCGCGGAGTTCCTCAAGCAGCTATCCGGCGAGCAGCAGAAGGACGCGCGGCTGATCGGCCAGTTCGGCGTGGGTTTCTACTCCAGCTTCATCGTCGCCGACGAGGTGACGGTGCGCACCCGCAAGGCGGGCACCGATAAGGAGGCAGGCGTCGAGTGGCGTTCGAAGGGCGAGGGGGAGTTCACCGTTGCCGATGTCGAGTGCGAAGCGCACGGCACGGAAATCGTCTTGCACCTGAAGAAGGACGCCAAGGAATTCGCCGACGATTTCCGTCTGCGTAGCCTGGTGCGCAAGTACTCCGACCACATCGAGGTGCCGGTGCGCATGCCCAAGGTCGAGACGGCCAAGGACGACGACGGCAATGAGATCGAAGGCAGCGAGGTCACCACCTGGGAGACCGTCAACGAGGCCACGGCGCTGTGGGTGCGGCCCAAGAGCGAGATTTCGGACGACGAGTACAAGGCCTTCTACAAGCACGTGGCCCACGACTTCAGCGATCCGCTGACGTGGAGCCACAACAAGGTCGAAGGCAAGCTCGAGTACACCAGCCTGCTCTACGTGCCGGGGCGAGCGCCGTTCGATCTTTATGAGCGCGACGGTTCACGCGGGGTCAAGCTCTACGTCCAGCGTGTCTTCATCATGGATGACGCCGAGCAGTTCCTGCCGCTCTACCTTCGCTTCATCAAGGGCGTGCTGGATACCCGGGAGCTGTCGCTCAACGTCTCGCGCGAGTTGCTGCAGCAGGACCCCAAGGTCGAGAAGATCAAGGGCGCGCTGACCAAGCGGGCGCTGGACATGCTGAAAAAGCTGGCCAAGGACCCGGAGGCCTACCAGACTTTCTGGAACACTTTCGGTAGCGTGCTCAAGGAGGGCCCGGCCGAGGATTACGCCAACCGCGAAAAGATCGCCGCGCTGCTGCGCTTCTCCTCCACCCATACCGACAGCGCCACCCAGGACCAGTCGCTGGCCGACTACGTCGCGCGCATGAAGGAGGGCCAGGAAAAGATCTACTACATCGTCGCCGACGGCTTCAACGCGGCGAAGTCGAGCCCGCATCTGGAAATCTTCCGCAAGAAGGGCATCGAGGTGCTGCTGCTGCACGATCGTATCGACGAGTGGCTGATGAGCCACCTGCACGAATTCGAGGGCAAGCGCTTCGTCGACGTGGCCAAGGGCGAACTCGACCTCGGCGAGATCGAGGGCGAGGAGGAGAAAAAGGCCCAGGAGGAAACCGCCAAGGCCAAGGAGGATCTGGTCAAGCGGGTCAAGGAGGCCTTGGGCGACGCGGTGCAGGAGGTCAAGGTGACCCATCGCCTGACCGATTCGCCGGCCTGCGTGGTGCTGCCCGAGCACGAGATGGGCTACCAGATGCGCCGCATCATGGAAGCTGCCGGGCAGAAGATGCCCGAGGTCAAGCCGATCCTCGAGCTCAACCCGGCGCATGCGCTGGTAGCGCGGCTCGAAGGGGCCGAAGGCGAGCGCTTCGACGACCTGGCCCAGGTGCTGCTCGACCAGGCGATCATCGCCGAAGGTGGGCATCTCGACGACCCCGCCGCCTATGTGCGCCGCCTCAACGCCTTGTTGACGAACTGACCGATCTTCAGAACGACATCGCGACGAAACCACCCTTCAGGCCGCCTTCGGGCGGCCTTCTGCTTGCCTGCTTCAACCTGCCGATCCGCCCTTGACGTTAACGTCACCTTGGCATTTTTTCCGTGATTTCAGCTGCATAGTGTTACATTCAGGGAGAGTCGGAAGGCTGCGCTGCGGTTGTGCATCGCGGCACGCTCAGGTATGAATAACCGTTTGCCCTATTCGACTTTTCTATAACCATAAGGGAGATCCAACGTGAAGATTGGTGCACCCAAGGAGCTCGCCAAAGGAGAGGCGCGTGTCGCGCTGACCCCTGACAGTGCGCAGCTCATCCAGAAGCTTGGACACGAATGCCTGATTGAAACCCGGGCCGGCGTTGCTGCCGGTTTCGATGACGACGCCTATCGCGCGGCCGGCGTCACGGTGGTGGAGAGCGCCGACGCGCTCTGGCAAGCGTCCGAGGTCGTCATCAAGGTGCGCGAGCCCAGCGAAGAGGAGGCCGAGCGGCTGCGCGAAGGCCAGACCCTGATCAGTTTCTTCTGGCCGGCCCAGAACGAAGCGCTGCTCGAGAGGTGCCGGGCCAAGGGGGCATCCGTCGTCGCCATGGACATGGTGCCGCGGATCTCGCGAGCCCAGAAAATGGACGCCCTGTCCTCCATGGCCAATATCGCCGGCTACCGGGCGGTGATCGAGGCGGGCAACAACTTCGGGCGCTTCTTTACCGGCCAGGTAACGGCGGCCGGCAAGGTGCCGCCGGCCAAGGTGCTGGTGGTCGGTGCCGGTGTGGCGGGCCTTGCCGCCATCGGGACCGCCACCAGCCTGGGGGCGGTGGTGCGCGCCTTCGACGTGCGCCCCGAGGTGGCCGAGCAGATCGAGTCCATGGGCGCCGAGTTCCTCTTCCTCGACTTCGAGGATAGCCAGGACGGTTCCGGCACCGGGGGTTACGCGGCGCCCTCGAGCCCCGAGTTTCGCGAGAAGCAGCTGGCACTGTTCCGCGAGCAGGCGCCCGAGGTCGATATCGTCATCACCACGGCGCTGATTCCGGGCCGGCCGGCGCCCAAGCTGTGGCTCGAGGACATGGTCATGGCGATGAAACCCGGCTCGGTGATCGTCGATCTGGCGGCCGAGAAGGGGGGCAACTGCGACCTGACGCGCCCGGACGAGCGGGTCGTCACCGACAACGGCGTGATCGTGGTCGGCTATACCGACTTTCCTTCACGCATGGCGACGCAAGCCTCGCTGCTCTATTCCACCAACATTCGCCACATGCTCACCGACCTGACGCCAGAGAAGGACGGCACCATCGTCCACGACATGGAGGACGACGTCATCCGTGGCGCCACGGTGACCCACCAGGGCGAAATCACCTTCCCGCCGCCGCCGCCCAAGGTGAAGGCGATTGCCGCGGCGAAGCCCAAGCCCAAGGAGAAGGAGCCCACACCCGAGGAGAGGCGGGCTGCCGAACACGCTGCCTTCAAGGCCCAGACCAAGCGGCAGGCGACCCTGCTGGGCGCTGGCGGCTTGCTGATGTTGCTGCTCGGCCAGGTGGCTCCGGCCTCCTTCATGCAGCACTTCATCGTCTTCGTGCTGGCTTGCTTCGTCGGTTTCCAGGTGATCTGGAACGTCAGCCACTCACTGCACACGCCGCTGATGGCGGTCACCAATGCCATCTCGGGGATCATCATCCTCGGGGCGATACTGCAGATCGGGTCGGGAAACTGGCTCGTCGTGCTGATGGCGGCCATCTCGGTGCTGATCGCCACCATCAACATCGTGGGCGGCTTCCTGGTGACGCGCCGGATGCTCGCCATGTTCCAGAAATCGTAAGCGGCGGAGACAACACATGCTGAGTCAAGGATTCGTGTCTGCCGCGGCGATTGCGGCAAGCGTGCTGTTCATTCTCTCCTTGGGGGGGCTGAGCAATCAGGAGAAGGCCAAGCGGGCGGTGTGGTACGGCATCGTCGGCATGGCCGTGGCGGTATTCTTTACCGCCTTCGGGCCGGGCATCGGTGCCTATTGGGTCATGATCCCGATGATGATCATCGGTGCGGTGGCCGGTGCCTACGTGGCGAAGAAGGTCGACATGACCGAGATGCCGCAATTGGTGGCGGCACTGCACAGCTTTGTCGGCCTGGCGGCGGTGTTCGTGGCCTGGAGCGCCGACCTCGAGCGGCGGCGTGTGCTGGCGGCTCGTGCGCTGGGTGCGGGCGCCGAGGAGTTCTCGGCCTTCGCCGCCCTGGTCGCCACCAAGGCACCCGACGAGCTGATGTTCCTGCAGATCGAGGTGGTACTTGGCGTCTTCATCGGGGCGGTAACCTTCACCGGTTCGGTGATCGCCTTCGGCAAGTTGGCCGGCAAGGTGGATGGCAAGCCGAAGCAGCTGCCCGGCGGGCACTTGCTCAACGCCGGTGCCGCGGCACTGTCGCTGCTGCTGGCCATCCTCTACCTCAACGGAGCGGGTTTCTGGACACTGCTGCTCATCGCCGCGCTGGCTTTCTTCATCGGCTATCACCTGATCATGGGCATCGGCGGTGCCGACATGCCGGTGGTGGTGTCGATGCTCAACAGCTATTCGGGCTGGGCGGCGGCGGCCATCGGCTTCACGCTCTCAAACGACCTGCTGATCGTCACCGGCGCCCTGGTGGGCTCGTCGGGTGCCATCCTCTCGTACATCATGTGCAAGGCGATGAACCGTAACTTCGTCAGCGTCATTCTCGGCGGTTTCGGTGGCAGCCAGGGACCAGCGGCCGAGATCGAGGGCGAACAGGTGGCCATCGATGCCGGTGGCGTGGCCAGCGCACTCAACGACGCCGACAGCGTGATCATCGTGCCGGGCTACGGCATGGCCGTGGCCCAGGCCCAGAACGCCGTGAGCGAACTGGTGCGCAAGCTGCGTGCCGCAGGCAAGCAGGTGCGCTTCGGCATCCACCCGGTAGCCGGTCGCTTGCCCGGCCACATGAACGTCCTGCTGGCCGAGGCCAAGGTGCCCTACGACATCGTGCTGGAGATGGATGAGATCAACGACGACTTTGCCAGCACCGACGTGGTGATCGTCATCGGCTCCAACGATATCGTCAATCCCGCGGCCCAGGAGGATCCCAACAGCCCCATCGCCGGCATGCCGGTGCTCAAGGTGTGGGAAGCCAAGCAGGTCTTCGTCTGCAAGCGCGGCCAGGGAACCGGCTATTCCGGGATCGAGAACCCGCTGTTCTTCAAGGAGAACACGCGCATGTTCTACGGCGACGCCCGGACCAGCATCGATTCGCTGCTGTCGCAGATCGACTGATGCTCGCCAGCTAGTCGTTCCGCTGCGAGTGACGAGAGGTGCCCCCGGAAGGGGGCATTTTTCGTTACACTCTTGACGGTTTCTCCAGTTTCATCGACCGATTCGCGGGGCAGACATGTCAGACGATCCCATGCGGGTAGCAGTACTGGGTGGCGGCAGCTTCGGCACCGCGCTTGCCAGCATCGCCGCGGATAACGGCGCCCGGGTGTGCCAATGGCTGCGGGACCCCGCACTGGCGGCGCAGATCAACCGTGAGCATCGCAACCCGCGTTATTTGCCGGACTACGCCATCAACCCGGCGGTACGTGCCTCGAGCGACATGCAGGCGGTGCTTGCAGGGGCCGAGCTGGTGCTGGTGGCGATTCCCTCCAAGGCCTTCGGTGACGTGGTCCGCCAGGCACGTCCCTGGCTCGAGCCGCAGCAGATCCTCGTCAGCACCACCAAGGGAATCCAGGAGGAGGGGTTCAAGTTGATGAGCCAGCTCCTCCAGGAGGAGACGGGCTTTAGCCACATCGGCGTCATTTCCGGGCCCAACCTGGCCACCGAGATCGCCCAGAAACAGCTCACCGCCACCGTCGTCGCCAGCGACGACGCATTGACGCGCACCCGAGTCCAGCAGGCGCTTGGCTGCGACTATTTTCGCGTCTATGCGAGCAATGACCGCTACGGCGTCGAGCTGGGCGGTGCGCTCAAGAACATCTACGCCATTGCGGCCGGCATGGCCGCGGCGCTGGGCATGGGCGAGAACACGCGCAGCATGCTGATGACCCGGGCGCTGGCGGAAATGGGTCGCTTCGCCGTGAGCCTGGGGGCCAACCCCATGACCTTTCTGGGGCTTGCCGGGGTGGGCGACCTGATCGTGACGTGCTCATCCCAGCTGTCACGAAACTATCGGGTCGGCTACGCCCTGGGCCAGGGCAAGGGCCTCGACGAGGCGGTCGAGGCGCTGGGCCAGGTGGCGGAGGGGGTCAACACGATCCGCCTGGTACGCGACAAGGCCCGGGCGGAGGGCGTCTACATGCCGTTGGCCGAGGGACTCTACCAGGTGCTTTTCGAAGGGGTGCCGGCTCGTGAGATGGCTCGCATGCTGATGCGCGGCGAGCAGAGCAGCGACGTGGAGTTCGTGCTGTCGCGAGAAGACGTGCAACAGGCCCATCGGCGGGTCGAGGCGGGCGAGGGCAAGCCATGAACGGCCGGCTCTTGATCATGCGCCATGGCGAGGCGGCCCCGGGACACCCCGACAGCGAACGCATGCTGACTGCCCGCGGCCATGCCGAGGCCGAGCGCATGGCCGACTGGCTTGGTCACCAGGCGTTGGTAGGAGCTCGGCTCTATGCGAGTCCCTTCGTGCGTGCGCGCCAGACGGCCTCGCCCGTGGCCGAGGCACTGGGCGTCGAACCCGAGGTATTGCCTATCATCACGCCGGACGACTCGCCGGTTGCGGTCTGCGACTGGCTGCTGGCCAATGCCGATGGCGCCGCGCCTACCGTATTGGTGAGCCACATGCCACTGGTGGGCCTGCTCACCGAGCTGCTGGTGGAAGGCCGGGCTCAGCGCGGGCTCGCCTTTGCGACCGCCGCCGTGGCCGAGCTCGAGAGCGCGGTCTGGGCCGCGGGATGCGCCAGGCTGCTACGCTTTACCGCACCACACGACATCCGCTGAGGAAAGGGACTTCATCATGAACTTCATCGTCAACAATCGCGTTGTCGTCAAGCCGGGCTTTGAAGAGGCGTTCGAGGCTCGCTTCCGGGTCCGTGCCGGCGAGATCGGCAAGCAGCCCGGTTTCGTCGCCATGCGCGTGCTGCGCCCGGTAGGGCACCAGGCCCCCTTCGTGGTGGAAACCGAATGGGAAAGCCAGGAGGCGTTTCGTGCCTGGCTGGACAGCGAGGACTTCAAGCGTGCCCATGCCAACCCCATGCCCAAGGAGGCGGTCGGCGAGGGCGGCGGGCTGGAGCAGTTCGAAGTGATTGTACGCACTCACGCTTGACCTGCTGCCGGCCTAGACCCAGCCGATCGCCTTGAGGGCGAACACCCCCAGCGTAATGGTCAGGCTGGCTATCAAGGTGGTCAGCGCGATGATATTGGCCGCGAGCGCGGCATTGCCGCCCATCGCCTTGACCATGACAAAGCTGGCGGCCGCCGTGGGGCTGGCGAAAAAAAGGAATAGCACGCCGAGTTCGCGCCCCTCGAAGCCGACCAGCCGGGCGGCGAGCGTGGCGCCGAGCGGCAGGGTCACCATCTTCATCAGGCTGGCGCCGGTGGCAAGCCCGCCCGACGCCTTGATCGAGCCCAGCGACAGGGTGGCGCCGATGCAGATCAGCGCCAGCGGCAGGGTCAGGGAGGCGAAGTACTGCCCGGAAGTCATCAGCCAGCCGGGCAGACGAAGCTCCAGGGCAGCGACCGGTACGGCGGCGACTACGGACAGGATCAGCGGGTTGCGGGCGATGTGCTTGGCGATGCTGCGCCAATTGGCATTCCGATTCTGCTGATACCTGGCCAGGACGATGACCGAGAAGGCATTGTAGGTAAGAATCACGACACCGAGCAGCAGCCCGCCGGCGGAGAGCCCGTAGTCGCCGTACATGCCGGCGGCCAGCGCCAGGCCGACGATGCCGCAGTTGCCGCGAAAGGCTCCCTGCACGTAGACCCCTCGGTCGGCGTAGGGGACGCGCAGGAGGGCCCAGCCCCAGGCGAGCAGGAAGCTGGCCAGGGTGGCCAGGGCGAAGAAGCCGAGCAGGCTCGGATTGAGCGTGGCGTCCAGGTCGGCCTTGATGATGCTGAGAAAGATCAGCGTCGGCATGGTGGCCTTGAAGACCAGGCTCGAAGCGGTGGCGATGAAGGCTTGGTCGATCCAGCCCAGGCGCTTGAGGCCCAGGCCGACGAAGACCATGGCAAAGACGGGTAGGGTAATTTCCAGGGTGGCGAAAAAGAGTTCGTACAGGCCCATGTCAGCGTGCCAACCACAAGCCGACGATGACGGCGGCGATCACGGTGATCCAGAACAGGCGGTTGCGCACGCGCGTGTCGCGCCGGGGGTGGGGGGGACGAGGCATGGCTGACTCCAGAATAAAGCGGACGACATGGGCCGGAGGTCGACTTGGCGAGATAGAGTAAACCCGTTAGCCTGCTATCGCCACCGGCAGCCTGCCTGCTCCGACACTGGATTCCTTCATGAAAGAACGTAGCCCCCTACAGCGACCGCGACTGGTCTTCGCCCACGCCAACGGTTTTCCCGGCATGAGCTACCGTAGCCTGCTCGCCCCGCTGCATGACAGCTTCGACATCCATCCGGTCGACCGGCTCGGGCACCACCCCGACTATCCGGTGGGGGCCAACTGGCTGGCGCTGCGCGACGAACTGCTCGAGCACGTCATCGATGCCGATGGTCCGGTCATTGGCGTGGGCCACTCCATGGGCGGTGTGCTCATGGCCATGGCCGCGGAGCACGCCCCGCAGCGTTTTCGCTGCGTCGTGATGCTCGACCCACCGCTGATGCTGGGCCTGGATGCCTGGAGCATGAAGGTCGCCAAGCGCTTTGGCTTCGTCGACCGCGTCACGCCGGCGGGCAAGAGCAAGGGTAGGCGTGTGGCCTGGCCCGACCGCGATGCCATGGCCAATCACCTGCGACGCCGGGGACTGTTCCGGCGCTTTACGCCCGATGCCCTGCACGACTATGTCGAAGGCGGGACCCGTCTGCGCGACGATGGCAGCGCCGAGCTGATCTACGACCCGAGCGTCGAGACCGAGATCTTTCGTAACCTGCCCGATCACCTGACCCGCCTGCCGCGGCGATTGAAGATTCCCTTCGGCGTCATTGCAGGCAGCGACTCCGACCTGATCACGCCCAAGCGGCGCCGTCGCCTGGCGGCTCACGGCATCCCGCTTGCCCTGGTGCCGGGCACCCATATGTTTCCCATGGAGCATCCCGTCGAGACTCGCCAGGCCCTGCAGGCCATGCTCGATGACCTGCTGGAGGATGCGGCATGAGCGAAACGCAAGCGCTGTCCCTGGCCGGGGGGCGCCTGGCGGCGCTTGCCTGGGGCGAACCGGCTGCGCCCACCTGGCTGGCGCTGCATGGCTGGCTGGACAATGCCGCCAGCTTCAGCCGGCTGGCGCCGCTGCTGGTCGAACACCTCGGCATTCGCATTGTTGCCCTGGACTTTGCCGGACATGGTCATTCAACGCATCGCGAGGGCGACTATGCCCTGTGGGACTATTGCCACGACCTGCTGGACGCCGCCGACGAACTGGGCCTGGAGCGGGCCTCGCTGCTGGCCCACTCCATGGGCGCGGGGGTGGCCTGCCTGACCGCGGCGGCACTGCCCGAGCGCGTCGAACAGCTCGTGCTGCTCGATGGCCTGGGGGCCGTGACAACGGTGGCCGAGGAGAGTGCCGATCAGCTACGCAAGGGATTGCAAGCCGCCCGCCGCCCGCGCTCGGGGGCGCCGCGCTATCCTGACAGCGTGACTGCCGTGGCGGCCCGCGTGGCCGGCGGGGTAACGCCGATCGACGCCGAGACGGCAACGCCGCTGGTCGAGCGCAACCTGGCACGCGAGGCGGACGGACGCGTGCGGCTGCGCACCGACGGCCGGTTGCTATGGCCTTCTCCCGTGCGGCTGAGCCCCGAGCAGGCGTTGGCATTACTGGGCGCGATTCGTGCACCGACATTGCTGATCGAGGGAGAGAGAGGCATTCTTGGCGAGCGCGACATGGCCAGGGCAGCGCGGGCGGCGGTGCCACATCTGAAGCGAAAGGTGCTGCCGGGCGGTCATCATCTGCATCTGGAGCCAAGCGTGGTTTCCAGCGTAGCGTCAGCGATCGTGGAGTGGTCGGAGCAAGCGCGCCGGGTGTGAGTGGGGAGAGTGTAATGAGCAGCAGGCAGGCGGTGGAATTGGGTAAGCGCGTGGCGTTGACCCTGGGCAGCGGCGGGGCGCGCGGGTATGCGCATATCGGCGTGATCGAGGTGCTGGAAGCGCGGGGCTACGAGATTGTCGCCATCTCGGGTTGCTCGATGGGCTCGGTCATTGCCGGCGTGCATGCCGCGGGGCAGCTCGAGGCCTACCGCGACTGGGTCTGCCAGCTCGACTATTTCGACGTGCTGAAGCTGGTCGACGTCACCTTTAGCCCGATGGGCGCCATGCGTGGCAACAAGGTGATGAGCAAGCTCGAGGAATTGATCGGCGACATCCTGATCGAGGACCTGCCGATTCCTCTCACCACGGTGGCCACCGACCTGGTGCGCCAGCGCGAGGTATGGTTCCAGGCGGGGCCGCTTCTGCGTGCCATCCGCGCCTCCATCGCCATTCCCGGCGTCATCACACCGGTGCACATCGGCGAGAGTACCCTGGTCGACGGCGGACTGCTCAATCCCTTGCCGATCACGCCGACCGTTTCGGCTCATGCCGACATGGTGCTGGCCGTCAACGTGACGGCCCACAGCGCTCGGCCGGTTTCGCTCGAGGATCTTCTGCCCCCCGGGGAACAGGAGGAAGCCGAAGACGAGGCGGAAGCCGCCGCGCGCAAGTGGATGGACGTCCGCGGCGCGACGCGGTGGCTGTTCGATGGCTTCGGCGGACCCGAAGCCAGTGAAACGGTCGGCAAGGCGGGGCGCTCGGCCAGCGGCCGGCGGGCCTGGGGCCGGCTGGACATGATCCTGGCCTCGTTTGATATCACCCAAGCCTCGCTGGCCAAGTACAAGGTGGCGGGCTACCCGCCCGATGTGCTGATCGAAGTTCCCAAGACGGTGTGCGGCGCCTTCGAGTTCCATCGTGCCGAAGCGCTGATTCGCCTGGGACGCCATTTGACCATGGAGGCACTGGATCGCTACGAGGGGCGTAGCCACTCGGGTAACGGGGGCGGTGCGGGTATTATCGTCGAGCCGCCACAGATGCCGGCCGACCGCGAGTCGAGTGGCGACTAGAAGGCTTGCCCACGGCGCCGCAGCAACACGTAGACGGCCCCGGTACCGCCGTCGACCTCACGGGCTGAGCAGAAGGCCAGCACCGTGGGCCACTCCCGCAGCCAGGCGTTGACGTGACTCTTGATCACCGGATAGTCCGCCGTACTGCCCCAGGCCTTGCCATGTACCACCAGTACGCAGCGCATGCGGTTGCCGACGGCTTCCTTGAGGAAGCTTTCCAGCTCCAGGCGTGCCTCGTCGAGGCTGTAGCCATGCAGGTCGAGGCCCGCCTCCCAGGCGATCTGGCCACGCTTCAACTGGCTGCGCGTGCGAAAGGGCAGGTCGGGCAGGGCGAAGTCGAGGAATTCTGAGGGGCGCACCGGTTCGACGCGACCGTCACTGGTGCGGCTGGCAGTGTCGTGGGTATCCGCTGCTACGGCGGCGGCGCGCCGCTCTGCCGCCGCCGGGTCCCGGCGACTGGGCCGTCCCGGATCGGCGCGGTTGACGGCAATGCGGCGTACGCCGGCTTCGCGCAGTGCCCGGCGAAAGGCATTCGTGTCGTCATCATCATCGTCGGGTGGGCGGCGTTGGCTCATGGGGGCTCGCGTGGTGTCGTCGAGCGGCCAGTATAGCCGCCTGAGCGTGGCTGTGAACCGCCTGCCGCCGCGGGTACAATCGAGCCATCGATCCTAAACGACCTGCAGGACCCTTCGTGCCCAACTCTTCCACCGTTTCCCGCTCGACCCTGACCCTGGACGACGAGGCGCTGTGCCGCGACCTCGTCACGCTGCGCGACTATCTGCGCTGGGCCGCCAGCGAGTTCCACCTGGCCGGGCTATTCCACGGCCACGGCACCGACTCGCCTTGGGACGAGGCCGTGGCGCTGACACTCGGCGCACTGCACCTACCCTGGAACGTCGACCCGGCGGTGCTCGAGGCGCGGCTGCTGCCCATGGAGCGGGCGCGCATCGTCGGCCTGGTGCGGGAGCGTATCGTCACGCGCCGGCCCCTGCCTTATCTGCTGGGCGAGGCGTTCTTCGCCGGCTTCCCCTTCGACGTCGACGAGCGCGTGCTGATCCCACGTTCTCCCATAGCCGAGCTGGTCGAGACCGGCTTTGCCGCCTGGTTCCCCGAGGAACCGCCTAGGCGTGTGCTGGATCTCTGCGCCGGCTCAGGCTGCATCGGCATCGCCACTGCGCTCCATCTGCCCACCAGCCAGGTGGATCTGTCCGACCTCAGCGCCGATGCCCTGGCCGTCGCGAAGCGGAACATCCAGCGACATGACGTGGGGGTGCGGGTGCGTGCGGTACTTTCCGACCTGTTCGAGGGGCTGGCGGGGCAGCGTTATGACCTGATCGTCTCCAACCCGCCCTACGTGGATGCCCGCGATCTCGCCACCATGCCGGCGGAATACCGCCACGAGCCGGAGTTGGCCCTGGCCGCCGGTGCCGATGGGCTCGACATCGTACGGCGTATCCTGCGCGAGGCGCGCGACCACCTCACCGAGAACGGCGTGTTGATCGTCGAGGTCGGCAACTCCGATCATCACCTCGAGGCGGCCTTCCCGGACGTCCCCTTCCTGTGGCTCGACTTCGAGCGCGGCGGTCAGGGAGTGTTCGCCCTCACTGCCGAGGAACTCGACGCCCATGCGGCGTCCTTCGCCTGATCCAACACTCAAGATATCGGGAGGCACGCCCATGTCCGGCAACACTTTCGGCAAGCTGTTCACCGTCACCACCTTCGGCGAGAGCCACGGCCCGGCGCTGGGCGCCATCGTCGACGGTTGTCCACCGGGGCTACCGCTCAGCGAAGAGGATTTGCAGCACGACCTGGATCGGCGTCGCCCCGGCACCTCGCGACATACCACTCAGCGACGTGAGCCCGATCGCGTGCGCATTCTTTCCGGCGTGTTCGAGGGCATGACCACCGGCACTGCGATCGGCCTTCTCATCGAGAACACCGATCAGCGCTCCAAGGATTACGGCAACATCCAGGACCGGTTCCGGCCCGCCCACGCCGACTATACCTATCACCATAAGTACGGCATTCGCGACTACCGCGGTGGCGGACGGTCCAGCGCCCGCGAAACCGCCATGCGGGTGGCCGCAGGCGCCATTGCCAAGAAGTACCTGGCCAGTCAAGGCATCAAGGTACGCGGCTACATGAGTCAGCTCGGCCCATTGGAGATCGCTTTCAAGCAATGGGAAGCGGTCGACGACAATCCCTTCTTCTGCCCCGACCCCGAGCGCGTGCCCGAGCTCGAGGCCTTCATGGATGAGCTGCGTCGCGAACAGGATTCGGTGGGGGCGAGGATTACCGTCGTGGCCGAAGGATTGCCGCCCGGGCTCGGCGAGCCGGTATTCGACCGCCTGGATGCCGAACTGGCCCACGGCCTGATGAGCATCAATGCCGTGAAAGGCGTGGAGATCGGCGACGGCTTCGCCGCGGTAGCAAGTCGAGGTAGCGAGCATCGCGACGAGATGACTCCCGAAGGCTTTCTTTCCAATCATGCCGGCGGCGTGCTCGGCGGCATCTCATCCGGGCAGCCCTTGATCGCCCACCTGGCGCTCAAGCCCACTTCCAGCATCACGCTACCTGGGCGGAGCATCGACGTGGCAGGCAATCCGGTAGAAGTGGTGACCAAAGGACGTCACGACCCTTGCGTTGGCATCCGCGCCACGCCGATCGCCGAGGCGATGATGGCATTGACGTTGATGGACCATCTGTTGCGGCATCGGGCACAAAATGTCGATGTACGGGTCGAGACGCCGGTGCTGCGTTGAGCCGGTTAGGGGTTGCGTCTGGCGCCGGGTTGCTACACTGACAAAGACACTGGAGCAGAGTGAAGCCATGAAGATTAACGTCGAGTTCGACCTGACGCCCGAGGAGTTCCGCCGCTCTTTGGGCCTGCCCGACGTCGAAGCCTTCCAGCAGGAGCTGTTGAACCGGATCCAGAAGCAGATGGAATCCGGTGTGGAAGGCTACGATCCCATGAGCCTGATGAAACCCTTCCTGCAGCCAGGGTTCCAACAGGATATGAGCCAGGGGCTTTCCCAAGGGCTGGCCAGTTTCGGCACCTATCAGCAGATGATGCTCGACATGCTGCGCCAGGCCGGCAACTCCATGGGCAAGTCGGCTCGCGAGCCGGCCGAAACCAGCGAGGCGAAGGCTGAGCCTCAAGGCAAGGCCGAGCCGCAGGGTAGGGCCGGGGCGGCTAGTGCACGCTCTCGTTCTCGACGCTCGGAGTAGATGACGCCACGAGGAGGGCCGCCGACCTCTGCCGCAGTGGAAGGGTATTGCAGCGAAGCCCCGCGCAGGCTACGCTTTGTGCGGTGCAGCATAGGTGCCGCGCCACGTCGTGCGCGCATACCCACGGCGATATCAGTCGGCGCTGGGAAGTCGCCAGATGGCGATAGCCAAGCGTAGTTCTGGCGCTGACCCGCATGTTTCGGTCCACAGGAGGTTACCCCATGCAGGACAAGATGCTCGACGAATTCAATCAGCAGACGCGGCGTTTCTTCGAACCGATGCGCAAGCTCAATTCGCTGATGCTCGGCAATATGGAAAAGATGACCGAGTATCAGCTCGAGGCGTTGAAGCGCTACAGCCAGATGGGTACCGAGCGCATGCGCAGCGCTTCGGAATTACGCGATGCCCAGGACATTCAGAACTTCGGGGCGCAGCAAGTCGAGATGATGAGCGAACTCTCGCGCCAGATGATGGAGGACGCCCAGGCCCTCGGCGAGATGAGCCAACAGTTTCGTAGCGAACTCGAGAGGCTGTTCGGAGAAGTCAGCCAGGAGTTGACCGACCAGGCCCAGCAGTCCCAGAAGGCCCAGCCGGCCGAGGCGGATGCCAAGCCGACCGCATCGACCAAGTCTGATGCCCCTGCCAAGGCCAGCAGCCAGGCGTCACGCAAGAGTTGAAGCGTTAGGTCGCCTGAGCTGGGAGGCGAAGCCGCCTTCTTGGAACCTCCGGTGGGTTTCTTGAAGGCGGCTGCAGCTATCCCGTCGTCATCGGATCGCAGGGTCCGCAACAGGCCGAGAACAGGAGTGGACTATGCAGTCAGGGGATGCGGTTACCTCCCAGGTCGAACTGGAGGAGTGGAAAGAACAGCTTCAGGAAATGGGCGAGCATTACCAGGCATTACTGCAGGAGCTGCTCCGGCGCATGGTGCCTGACGCGGCTGCGGACTCGATCCAGACCGACATGCGGGAAGCCTTCCAGGCGGGGGTTGAGTCGTTGATGCGCAACCCCCAGCTGCTGTGGCAGACACAAGCGCGCCTGATCCAGGATCAGTACCAGCTGTGGCAACAGAGCCTGCAGGCCCTGTCAGGCAATCTGGATGAACCGCTGGTCTCGCCTTCCAAGGGCGATCGACGCTTCAAGGACGAGGCCTGGCATCAGGAGCCGTTCTACCGCGCCATCATGCAGCAGTACCTGCTGTTCTCCGAAGCGGTCGAGGAGCTGATCGGGCAGCTCGACGGCCTGCCCGAGCGGCAAAAGCGCAACTTGGCGTTCTATGCCCGGCAGTTGGTCAATGCCATGGCACCGACCAATTTTGCCACCACCAATCCCGAGGTGATGCGCCGTACCTTGGAAACCAAGGGCCAGAATCTCATCGAGGGGCTTGCCCAGCTGCGCCGCGACCTGACCAATTCGGCCGACGGCCTCAACGTGGCCATGACCGACCGCAGTGCCTTCGAGATAGGGCGCAACATTGCCGTGACGCCGGGCTACGTGGTCTACGAGAACGAGCTGATTCAGCTGATACAGTACACCCCGACCACGGACACGGTATTCAAGACTCCGCTGCTGATCGTGCCGCCATGGATCAACAAGTACTACATCCTCGACTTGCGCCAGGACAACTCCTTCGTCAAGTGGCTGGTGGACCAGGGGCATACCGTGTTCCTGATTTCCTGGCGCAACCCGGGGCCCGAGCAGCGCGACCTGACCTGGGCCGACTACATGCAGCTGGGGCCGATCGCCGCCATGGAAGCCATCGAGCAGGCCTGCGGAGAGAAGTCCGTCAACCTGGTCAGCTACTGTATCGGCGGTACCCTGGCGGCCTCCACCGTGGCCTATCTCACCAGCACCCGGCGCGGGCGCAAGGTAAAATCCGCCACCTACCTTGCCACGCTTCAGGATTTCCGCGACCCCGGCGAGCTTGGCGTACTGCTCAGCGAGCCGATCCTGCAGGGCATCGAGGCAAGGATGGAGCAGGACGGTTATCTGGACGGCCGCTCCATGGCCTACACCTTCAACCTGCTGCGCGAGAACGACCTGTTCTGGTCCTTCTTCGTCAATAACTATCTGAAGGGCGAAAACCCGGCGGCGTTCGACCTGCTCTACTGGAATACCGACGGTACCAACCTGCCCGCGAGCACCCATGGCTGGTATCTGCGCCACATGTATCTGGAAAACAAGCTGGTGGAGCCTGGCGGTATCGAATTGGATGGAGTCAAGATCGACCTGCGCAAGGTCTCGACACCGAGCTACTTCGTCTCCACCCGCGACGACCACATCGCCAAGTGGAACAGCACCTACTACGGTGCACTGCTGCCCAAGGGGCCGGTGACGTTCGTGCTGGGGGGGTCGGGCCATATCGCCGGCATCGTCAACCCGCCTTCGCGCAACAAGTACGGTTACTGGACCAACGACACGCTGCCGGAGGACCACGAGACCTGGCTGGAAGGAGCCGAGCATCACGAGGGCTCCTGGTGGCCGCACTGGCAGCAGTGGATGACCGAGGGCGGCTATGCCGACACCGGCAAGATGGTGCCGGCACGCCAGCCGGGCGAGGGTGAGCTCAAGCTGCTAGAGGAAGCGCCCGGTCGCTACGTGCGCATGACGATACCGGAGGTGCTGGGCGAGGCGTCAGCGAACGACGACTGAATCTTGCCGCTTGGAAACCGACGAGGCCCGCTTGCGCGGGCCTCGTTGCGTTGGGCTGTACATCGTTTCACAACTTCCGCTGCAGCAGGCGAAGGCCCGGCAGTAACAGCAATGCGCTGAGCAGCCAGACGGGCCAGCTGCCGGTGCGAGTGAACGGCGTCAAGCCCTGCATGGGCACGGCCTCGGCGAGCAGTGTCACGGTTTCGAACTGAGGTGCCCGGGCCACGGTTCGTCCCTGAGGGTCGATTACCGCGGTGACGCCATTGTTGGTGGCGCGTACCACATAGCGGCCATTCTCCAGGGCGCGCAGCCGTGCCATCTGAAGGTGCTGTAGCGGTCCGATCGACTCGCCGAACCAAGTATCGTTGGATACCGTCAGCAACAGCTCGGCCTCCCGGGCGCGCTCGGCCACCAGGTCGGCGTAGATAATTTCGTAGCAGATCGCATTGCCGATCGACGTACCGACGGCACGGATCGCCGACTGGCCCGAAGGGCCTGGCGTCATGGCCGGCATCGGTAGATCGAAGAAGGCGATGGTGCCGCGCAACCAACGTTCCAACGGCAGGTATTCGCCGAAAGGCACCAGGTGCTGCTTGCGATACTCGCCCTCGGCGTTGCCCAGTCCGATCACGCTGTTGTAGTAGAGCCCGTCCCCCTCGCGCTGGAGGATGCCTGTCACCAGGGCACTGCCCGGGGCCATATGGGCCTGGGCTCTGGCCAATACCGGCTCGGCGTCCTCCGCGAACATGGGCAGCGCCGCTTCGGGCCAGACGATGAGGTCGGCTTCATCCGCGTGCTCGCGAGTCATCTCCAGGTAGGTATTGGCGGCGGTACGCTGGCCTTCCGGGGTCCACTTGATCAGCTGATCCAGGTTGCCTTGCAGCAGCGCGACGCGCAGCGGCTCGCCGGCGGGCTCGGTCCATTGCGTGGGCAGGGCCAGGGGCGCGAGCCAGAGCGCGGCGACCGGCATGGCCGCCCACCAGCGACGACGCAGAAACTCCACGCCCAGGGTGCCGGAGAGCGCGACGATCAGCGACAGCAGGTAGACCCCGCCGATGGGCGCCCAGGAGGCGAGAGGAGAGTCGACGTGCGAACTGCCCAGCAGCAGCCAGGGAAAGCCCGTGAACAACCAGGTTCGCAGCCACTCACCCAGCACCCAGGCGCCGGCGAAGGTGAGGAAGGCCAGGCGCGGGCCGCACACCAAGCGGTAGAGCCATAGCGTCGCGGCGATGAACAGCGCCAGGGCGCAGACGAACAGAGCGGTCAGGAACAGGGCCAACGGTACGCCGGTGTAACCGTAGTCGTGTATCGAGACGTAGACCCAGGAGGCGCCGGAGCCAAACAGGCCGAGGCCGTAGCACCAGCCCAGCAGGGCGGCCTGGCGCGGGCGCAACGGCAGTTGAGCCCAGTAGACGAGACCGACGGCCAGGGGGCCCAGCCACCACAGCCCGTAGGGCGATGCAGTGAGGGTGGTCAGCACGCCTGCGACCAGCGCCGCCAGGTAGCCGAGCGCCGGGAGGGGAGGGGAGAGTGTCATGACGTGTCGATTCCTGAGCAAGCCGTCGTTCAGTCCTGGGCCAGTGTCGATTCGTCCTGCATGACGGCCTCGAGCAGGCGTATGCGGCGATTGTCGGCATTGAGCACGGTAAAGCGCCAGCCCCCCAGTTCGGTATGCTCGCCGCGTCCGGGCAGATGGCCGAAGCGCTGCATGACCAGCCCCCCCACGGTATCGAACTCGTCGTCGGAGAAGCGCGTGCCGAAGCGTTCGTTGAAATCTTCGATGGGCGTCAGGGCACGAATGGCGTAGCGGCCATCACCCAGCTCGCGTATGTCGTCGTCCTCGTCGGTGTCGTGTTCGTCCTCGATGTCGCCGACGATCTGTTCCAGGATGTCCTCGATGGTGACGATGCCGGCGGTACCGCCATACTCGTCGACCACGACCGCCATGTGGTTGTGCGTGTCGCGAAACTCCTTGAGCAGGCTGTTGAGGCGCTTGGATTCCGGCACGAACATGGCGGGGCGCAGCACGTCCTCGAGCCGAAAACGTTCGCGCTCCTCGGCGGGGCGGTTGAGCAATTGGAGCAGGTCCTTGACCAGCAGCAGCCCCTTGACCTCGTCGAGGTTTTCGCCGATGACCGGGTAGCGGGAGTGGCCGGTTTCGTTGATCAGGGCCAGGTATTCCTCGGCGGGCTGGTCGACGGCGATGGCGGCGACCTGCGAGCGGGGGATCAGGACCTCACGCACCTGCTGATCGCTGATCTGCAGGGCGCCCTCGATGATCATCATGGCGTCCTGATCCAGCTTGAGTCGGGTGGCCGCCTCGCGCAGGAACGCCATCAGCTCTTCGCGTGAGCTGGGACCTTCACTGTCCCCCGAGAGGGCGCCGAGCAGCTTGTCGAGCCAAGACCTTCCGCCTTGGCCGGTCGTTCGGTCGTCACTCATCGAATGCGTCTCTCGTCCTTGCTGTCGTCTTGTTGTTCGTCGCCCGGGGGCGGTGCATAGGGATCGGCAATGGCGAAGCCGGCCAGGATCTCGCGCTCGAGCCGCTCCATCGCCTCAGCCTCGCACGCGTCGAGATGATCGTGGCCCAGTAGATGAAGCATGCCGTGTATCACCAGGTGGGCGTAGTGATCCTTCCGCGACTTGCCCTGCTCGGAGGCCTCTTGCAGCACTACCGGATGACACAGCACCAGATCGCCCAGAAGCGGCAGTTCGACGCCTGGGGGCGCCTCGAAGGGAAAGGAGAGCACATTGGTGGGCTTGTCGCGACCGCGGTAATCGCGATTGAGCGCCTGGCCTTCCTCTCCGTCGACGAAGCGAATGGTGACCTCGTGGCGCGCCTCGTGCTCGAAGCGGGTCAGGACTGCCCCCACCCAGGCTTCCAGCTCGCTCTGTCCCGGCAGGTCTTCCCCGGAAACGGCAAGCTGGCGGTCGACGATCGGTGCGGGGCTCATCGCTCGCCGTCGTCCCTGTTGCGGGCACGTTCCAGGCGCAGCGCTTCACGCTCGCGTTCGCGTGCCTCACGTCGAGCGCGTTCCTGCACTTCCTGTTCGGCCTCGAAGCTCTCGTAGGCCTCGATGATTCGCTGTACCAGCGGGTGGCGTACCACGTCCTTGGCAGCGAAGTGAGTCACACCGATGCCGGCGGTACCCCGCAGTACCTCGAGCACCTGGATGAGTCCGGAACTCTGGCCTCGCGGCAGGTCGACCTGGGTCACGTCGCCGGTAATCACCGCCGTGGAACCGAAACCGATGCGGGTCAGGAACATCTTCATCTGCTCGCGCGTGGTGTTCTGGCTCTCGTCGAGAATGATGAAGGCATTGTTCAGGGTGCGGCCCCGCATGTAGGCCAGCGGGGCGATCTCGATCACCTGGCGCTCGATCAGCTTGCCGACCTGCTCGAAGCCGAGCATTTCGTAGAGGGCGTCGTAGAGCGGTCGCAGGTAGGGGTCGATCTTCTGCGCCAGATCGCCGGGCAGGAAGCCGAGCTTCTCGCCGGCTTCCACCGCGGGGCGCACCAGCAGGATGCGGCGCACCTCCTGCTGGTTGAGCGCTTCCACCGCCGCGGCCACGGCCAGGTACGTCTTGCCGGTACCGGCCGGGCCAATACCGAAGTTGATGTCGTGCTGGCGAATGCTCGACACGTAATTCTGCTGATTCTGGCCGCGTGGCTTGATCAATACCTTGGGTGTGCGCAGCAGGATCTCGCCGTCGCCCGGGCCCTCTTCCTCATCGAGCGCCTCGCGCCCCGACTCCTGCAGGAACAGATGCACCGTGTCGGGGGTGAGCTCACTGGCTTCGGCCTCGCGGTAGAGATGTTCCAGTACGTTCGCCGCAGCCTTGACCCGGTGGCCGGGACCGGCCAGCTGAAACACGTTGCCACGATTGCGCAGGGTAACGCCGAGACGCGACTCGACCAGTTTGAGATGTTCGTCGCGCTGACCGCATAGGTTGGCGAGACGCTGTGGGTCATTGGGCTCGAGGCTCAATGTGATGATGCGGTTGGCCTGTGAGGCGTTTTCACTCAAGGTGGAAAAATCCCTGCGTTGCGTGTATTGGACCCAGCTTACTGCCCTGTCTTCCGGCAGGGCAATCCTTTCGCAAGATGAGCGCCCAAGCCCGCTCTAGCAGCAGGGTCGCTCCCTGCGGTCAGTGTAGCGCTGGCGAGGCCAGTTCGCCGCGAAGTGAATTGGGCAGTGCCTCGGTAATCGTCACGTCGACAAAAAAACCGATCAACTCGGTGGGGTTGGCGGCGCGAAAGTTCACCACGCGATTGTTCTCGGTACGACCCGATAACTGCCCAGGGTCCTTGGGCGAAAAGCCGCTCACCAGTATGCGCTGGGTAGTGCCCACCATGCGCCGCGAGATCTGCATGGCCTGTTGGTTGATGCGCGCCTGCAGGATGGCTAGCCGCTGCTTCTTGACACTTTCGTCGGTGTCGTCGGGCAGTGCGGCGGCCGGTGTCCCGGGCCGGGCCGAATAGACGAAGCTGAAGGAGTGGTCGAAGCCGATGCGATGGATGAGGTCCATGGTCGCCTCGAAATCCTCTTCCGTTTCGCCGGGGAAGCCGACGATGAAATCGGAGGAGAAGCTGATGTCGGGGCGCAGGGCGCGAATCCGCTCCATCTTGTCGACATACTCCGCGACGCTGTGGCCACGCTTCATGGCGGCGAGAATACGGTCGGAACCGGCCTGTACCGGAAGGTGCAGGTGGCTGACCAGTTCGGGGATCTCGCCATAGGCCTCGACCAGACTGTCGGAAAATTCCACCGGATGAGACGTGGTGAAGCGAATCCGGTCGATGCCCTCCACCGCCGCCACGCAGGCGATCAGTTCGGCCAGATCGATCTCGTCCCCAAGCTGGTTGCGGCCGCGGTAGGCATTGACGTTCTGACCCAGCAGGTTGATCTCGCGCACGCCCTGGTCGGCCAGATGAATCACTTCATCCATTACTGCCTCGAAGGGGCGTGAGACTTCCTCGCCGCGCGTGTAGGGCACGACACAGAAGGTGCAGTACTTCGAGCACCCCTCCATTACCGAAACGAAGGCGGTAGCGCCGTCGGAACTCGGCTTGGGCAAATGATCGAACTTTTCGATCTCGGGGAAGGTGACATCGACCACCGAGATCTGGTCCTGGCGGCGGGCGTCGAGCATCGCCGGCACGCGGTGCAGGGTCTGGGGACCGAAGACCATGTCGACATAAGGCGCACGCTTGCGCAGGGCCTCGCCTTCTTGGCTGGCCACGCAGCCGCCGACACCGATCACCAGGTCCGGGTTGGTTTCCTTGAGTTTCTTCCACCGGCCGAGCTGATGGAATACCTTTTCCTGGGCCTTTTCGCGAATCGAGCAGGTATTGAGCAGGATGACGTCGGCTTCGCCTTCGTCGTCGGTCAATTCGAGCTGGTGCGATTCGCCGAGCAGGTCCGCCATGCGGGCGGAATCGTACTCGTTCATCTGGCAGCCGTGGGTCTTGATGAAGAGTTTCTTCGCCATAAGAATCGAAGGTCGGTTATCCGACGCGTGCGTCACCGGTGAGTGGAGTGTCGCGGGAATGGGCTTCGCAAAGCCGTTCTCGAAGGTGGCAGCATTATACGTAAGCACGTCCGATGGGGCCAGTAGGGGCATCTCGACCCCACGCGACTATGGTACGCTTGCGCCTTGGCAGGCCCCACAGCAGGGCTCGAAGCGTAACCGAACGTTGAGGACAGACGGCCATATGGCGGCCAAACCGATCTACCGGGTGGTATTTCACCAGCAGGGTGAAATCTGGGAACTCTACGCCAGGGAAATCTACCAGAGCGAACTTTGGGGCTTCATCGAGGTCGAGGAATTCGTCTTCGAGGATGGTTCGAAGCTGGTGGTGGATCCCTCGGCCGACCGCCTGCGACACACCTTTGACGGCGTCAAGCGCAGTTACCTGCCGTTGAACGCCATCGTGCGTATCGACGAGGTGGAGCGCGAAGGGCCGGCAAGGGCGGTCAAGAGCGAAGGGCGCGTGGCGGAATTTCCTCGCGGCCCCATGCCGCCGCCTCGTAGCGAGCGCTGAGTGGCAGCCGATTCCGCTAGGCGCGATCTGTGCCGCTCATGAAACGACCCGTGACGCTCGAGCCAGTACCGGAGCGCCTTTACGCGGTCTTTACAGCGTTTTTCCCGGGGCTTATCCACAGCATCTGTGGATAGCCGCTGTACGACATGAGCCACGAAGCGCTGTTTCGACGGTGCCGTGGCCAGGATAGCCAGGACGACGGCATGAAGCATCGAAACAAGTTTTTCTTCGCGGGCGTCGCGCTGGTGCTGGTGGCGTCGCCGCTGCAGGCCCAGCAGGAAGATGGTGCCACTCGCTGGGTTTCCGACGAACTGACCACCTATGTCCGCAGTGGCCCGACCGATGGCTATCGCATCGTCGGCACTCTGACGGCAGGCGAACCGGTCACCCTGCTCGAAACCAGTGGCGACTACAGCCGGGTCGAGAGCGACGCAGGCGATCGGGTGTGGATTCTGAGCAGTGAACTCCAGGAAGAGCCGAGTGCCAGTGACCGGTTGCCGGAGCTGGAAGCACAGGTGGAACAGCTGGAAGCGGAGCTCGATGGCATCAACGAGACATGGGAGGGGCGGGTCTCGGCCATGACCGAGACGCTCGAGGTGCGCGAACAGCGCATTGCCGAGCTGGAGGCCCGCAACCAGGAGCTCGAAAGCGAGGCCGACGGTTCGCGTCGCACCATTCGCCAGCTCCAGGCGCGCCTGGACACTCAGGAGGAAGATCTCCTGATGCGTTATTTCATGTACGGCGGTGGCGTGGCCGGTGCCGGCCTGCTGGTCGGCTTGATCATTCCGCACCTGCCGCGCAAGCGGCGCAAGCGCGACCGCTGGTTCTAGCGCGGGGAGGCTGACATGAGTGAATGGCTCGACCGTTGGCGCGAGGGCCGCATCGGCTTCCATCGCCAGGAAGCGCACCCGGCACTGGTTCGCCACTGGCCCCGGCTTGGCGTGAAGCCGGGAAGCAAGGTGCTGGTGCCGCTATGCGGCAAGAGTCTCGACATGCGCTGGCTGGCGAGCCACGACCACCCGGTGCTCGGCATCGAGCTGGCCCAGGAAGCCATCGAGCAGTTCGTGGCCGAAGGGGTGGGCAGTGTTTCGCGCTACCAGCAGGATCCTTTCGCCATCTGTCGCCAGGGCAGCGTGGAGCTATGGTGCGGGGATTTCTTTCATTTTCACTTCGATCAGGCGGCCGAGATCGGTGCTTTCTACGATCGCGCGGCGCTCATCGCCCTGCCACCCGCCACCCGCCAGCGCTATGCCTTCCACCTGGCCGAGTTGGTACTTCCCGGCGTGCGTGGGCTGTTGGTCACGCTGTCGCGCGCGCCGGGAGACGAGGCGGGAGGGCCACCCTTTCACGTTCCTGCCGAGGAGGTGCACGAGCTGTTCGAGCCCAATTTCCAGATCGTGCACCTCGAGGATGGAGAGCCGCAGATCGAGAGCGGGTTCCGCGAAAGCGTGTGGGCGCTGGTCAGGCGCGGGCCGTCTGTGTGAGTGGGTAGCCAAGGGCCGCCAGCGCGGCCCGGCAGAGCGACTGCCTTAACGTGCCAGCATCCGCGCCAGCTCCGGATCGCTGAAGGCGCGATCCAGGGCGTCACCGATCAGGTCATTGAGCATGCGCGTATTGGCGTCGCGATCGGGACGCACGGCATAGCTCTGGGTGCGCCGCGAGGTGTAGGTGCCGGTATAGGTACTGCCCTGATTGTTGACCTTGACCTCGAGTACGGCTTCCAGGCGGGCTTCGTCGATGACCGGTCGGCTTTCGCCGCGCTCGTAGCCAAGACGCAACAGCGTCACCGTCATGCTGGGGCGTTCGTTGCCGGGCTGGGTAGTGGGCGAGAAACCCATGTCACTCACGGCGCGCTCGGCTTCGCGTTGCAGCTGCGGGACCAGCTCATGGGCGCTGACGGTGATCACGGCGGTGGACATGGCGCTGCCGGTCCGCGTGCCGATCACGTCGCCCTCGCGCTCGTCCGCGGCGGCTACCGTTACCGCCTGCCCGCTACCGGCTTGCGGTACCGAGACGCTACGCTTGGGGTTCAACTGTAGATAGTGGGGGCTGGCGCAGCCAACCAGCAGGACGGTAGCCAACAGGGCGGCAGCGGCACGCAGGGCATGGCGTCGGTTCATTCTCACTCCGGAAATCGTCGGGCGGGGCCAGGCGTGGCCCGGGGTATCGGCGGGGAAGCCGCGACAGAGCCTCGGCTTCGATGACAGGCGCAGTATATCGCCAGTCGCATGGCGGCAACAGCGTTGAGCCATGGCCGAGGGAAGCGGTTACACTACGACTTTCGAGTGAGGAGGCGCTCATGATACGTCCGGCCGTTCCCGAAGATATTCCCCAGCTCGTCGATATCTGGCTGCGCGCCTCGCTGCTGGCTCATGACTTCATTCCGTCAACGTTCTGGCACGAGCGCGCCGACGACATGGCGCGCATCCATCTGCCTGGAGCGGAAACCTATGTGCTCGAGGCAGCCGGCCGCCCCGTGGGCTTTGCCGCTCTCAACGACGACCATCTCGAGGCACTGTTCATCGACCCCGAGGTGCAGAGCTTCGGTCACGGCAGTCAGCTGATGGCGCATGCCATGAGCCAGCGGGAGCGTATCACCCTGTGCGTCTACTCTCGCAACATAAGGGCGGTCTCCTTCTACCGGCGGCTGGGTTTTCGCATCGTCGAGGAGCGCCGTGAACCCCTCAGTGGGGAGAACGAGACGCTGATGGCCTGGTCGCGGCCGCCCCAGGACGCCGGCTGAACCACGCAATCGCCGCTGCCCGACGGACAGTCCGGTCTGGTAACATGGCGGCTCTTATTATTCGGTGCGATGGTTGGAACCAATGAGCGACGCGAACCGCGACTTCCTGATAGCCCCCTCGATCCTCTCCGCCGACTTCGCCCGGCTGGGCGAGGAAGTGGACCATGTCTTGGCCGCCGGTGCGGATATCGTCCACTTCGATGTCATGGACAACCACTACGTTCCCAACCTGACGATCGGGCCCATGGTCTGCGAAGCGCTGCGCAAGCACGGCGTCACCGCGCCCATCGATGCACACCTGATGGTCAAGCCGGTGGATCGGCTGATCGGGGACTTCATCGACGCCGGTGCCAGCTACATCACTTTCCATCCGGAGGCTTCCGAGCATATCGACCGTTCGCTGCAACTGATCCGCGACGGTGGCGGCAAGGCAGGGCTGGTATTCAATCCGGCCACGCCGCTCTCCTACCTTGACTACGTCATGGACAAGGTCGACATGATCTTGCTGATGAGCGTCAACCCCGGTTTCGGTGGGCAGGCCTTCATTCCCGGCACGCTAGACAAGCTGCGCGAGGCGCGGCGCCGCATCGATGCCTCGGGTCGCGACATTCGCCTGGAAATCGACGGCGGCGTGAAGGTCGACAACATTGCCGAGATCGCTCGTGCCGGTGCCGATACCTTCGTGGCCGGCTCGGCGGTGTTCAAGGCGGGAAATGACAGCGATCCTCACCGCTACGATAGCGTTATCCGCGACTTCCGCGAGCAGCTCGCCACGGTCAGGTTCGACGACGCGTGAATGCATCGCCTCGCCTGTGGTTCCTCTACGTGCTCGAGACGGCGGAGGGGGCGCTCTATACCGGGATTACCACCGACGTTGCCCGGCGCATGGACCAGCATGCCTCGGGGCGCGGGGCAAAGGCATTGCGGGGACGCGGGCCGTTCGTGCTTAGGCATCACGAGCCGGTGGGCAGCCACGGCGATGCCCTCAGACTCGAGGCCGAGGTCAAGCGCCTCACGGCCGCACGCAAGCGGATATGGATGAGCGACCGGCAGAACAGCAAGGAAGCGACATGCATCCCATCCTGAACGACATTCGTCTGATCAGCTTCGACCTCGACGGTACGCTGGTCGACTCGGTCCCCGACCTGGCGGCGGCCATCGATGCCAGCCTGGACCAGCTCGGGTTGCCACCGGCAGGTGAAGCGCGAGTGCGCGACTGGGTCGGCAACGGCTCGAAGAAGCTCGTGGAGCGGGCGTTGACTTTTTCCTTGGGAAAGGCGCCCGGCGAGGAGCGTCTGGCTCGCACCCACGAGGCCTTTCTGGAACACTACGGGCGCGATCCCGGTGCCCGCACGTGCCTCTATCCCGGCGTGCGCGAAGCGCTGGATAGGCTGCAGGCAGGCGGCTGGATCCTGACGCTGGTAACCAACAAGCCATTCGCGTTTATTCAGCCGATCCTCTCGCAGTTCGGGCTCGAGCGGCATTTCGCCTACTGCCTTGGCGGTGACAGCCTGCCGCAGAAGAAACCCGACCCGGCCCCGCTGCTGCACCTGGCCGCGCATTTCGGCCTGCCGCCGTCGGCCTGCCTGATGGTGGGCGATTCCCGCCACGACGTGGCGGCAGGGCGCGCCGCCGGTTTTCGCACCCTGGCGGTGCCCTATGGCTACAACCACGGTGAACCGGTACGCGACAGCGGGCCCGATGCGCTGGTGGATTCATTGGCGGAACTAGTCACTGCCCTACCATCGAGGAACCGGACATGATGACTCTTGAACGTTTCCATGCACTGGCCGAGGCCGGCTATAACCGCATACCGGTCACCCGCGAGGTGCTGGCCGACCTGGACACGCCGCTGTCGACCTATCTCAAACTGGCCGACGAGCCTTGGACCTTCCTGCTCGAGTCGGTGCAGGGGGGGGAGAAGTGGGGACGTTACTCGATCATCGGCCTGCCGAGCCATGAGCGGATCGAAGTGCGCGGCCAAGCCGTCAGCCACTTCCTGCATGGCGAATGCCGGGAACGCATCGAAGTGGAGGATCCCCTGGCATGGATCGAGCGCTTCCAGGCGCGTTTCAATGTGCCCAGGCTCGACGACCAGCCACGCTTCGATGGTGGCCTGGTCGGCTATTTCGGCTATGACACCATCCGCTACATCGAGCCGCGTCTCAGAGGCATCGAGAAGCCCGATCCGCTCGGCGTGCCTGATATCCTGCTGATGGTCTGCGATGACCTGGTGGTGTTCGACAACCTGTCGGGGCGTCTGACCCTGTGGACCCACGTCGACCCCGCCGGCCACGACGCCTATGCCATGGCAGTGACGCGCCTCGAGGGGCTGGAGCGGCGCCTGCGCAGCGCCGTCGTGCATGCCGCAAGCCCCGGCACGGGACGCAGCGCGGTGGAGGAGGGCCATTTCACCTCAGGCTTCACCGAAGAGGGCTTCAAGGCGGCGGTAGGCAAGATCAAGGAGTACGTGCTGGCCGGCGATGTGATGCAGTGCGTGCCGTCCCAGCGCATGTCGATCCCCTACCGGGCCTCTCCTCTCGATCTCTATCGCGCGCTGCGTAGCCTCAACCCTTCGCCCTACATGTTCTTCTTCAATCTGGACGACCATCATGTGGTGGGTTCATCTCCCGAGATTCTCACTCGGCTAGAAGATGGCGCGGTGACGGTGAGGCCGATCGCCGGCACTCGCGTGCGTGGCAAGACCGAGGAAGAGGACCGTGCGCTTGAAGCCGACCTGCTTGCCGACCCCAAGGAGATCGCCGAGCACCTCATGCTGATCGACCTGGGGCGCAACGATGTGGGGCGCATCAGTGAGACGGGCTCGGTGCAGGTGACCGACCGGATGGCCGTCGAGCGCTACTCCCATGTCATGCATATCGTCTCCAACGTCACCGGACGGCTCAAGCCGGGCCTCACCGCCATGGACGTGCTGCGCGCCACCTTCCCGGCGGGCACGCTCTCCGGGGCGCCCAAGATCCGGGCGATGGAGATCATCGACGAGCTGGAGCCTGTCAAGCGTGGCATCTATTCCGGTGCCGTGGGCTATCTCTCCTGGCATGGCAACATGGACACTGCCATCGCCATACGCACGGCGGTGATCAAGGAGGGTGAGCTGCACGTGCAGGCCGGCGCAGGCGTGGTGGCCGATTCCGTTCCCGAGCTCGAATGGCAGGAGACGCTGAATAAAGGACGCGCCATTTTCCGCGCCGTGGCGATGGCCGAGCAGGGGCTGGATAACCTTTAGCACGCCAATTACATCCGCTAGCCGCCCCTGTCCTCGTTGCTGAGGGGGCAGGTCGGCTGAACTCGTCAGTGATTCGGGGTCACTCGCTGCTGGCGTCTTCCTTTCGTTCCTCTTTCTTCCGCTGCTCAGCCTCTCGTTCCTCGTCCTCTTGGCACTCCTCCTCTAGGTGCTCATCGCCTTGTGTCTCTTTCTCATCGTCTCGGACGGCCAGGGCGCTGCGTATGAGGCTGGCATTGTGGCGCATCATGGCCACGTAGTTCGAGGCGTCGCTATCGGGGTCGCCGAGGGAATCGACGTAGAGCGGGCCGGCGACGGGCGTTTCGGTATCGGCAGCGATACTGCGAACATAGCGATCCGACAGCGTGCTCTCCCAGAATAGTGCACCGGGTCGTGTCTGCTCGATCAGCTCGACGATGCGCATGACCTGCTGCGGTGAGCCTTCGGATTCGGCGTTGTTGCCCCAGACGCCGTCGTGGCGAAAGCCGTAGGCGTCGGCAAAATAGACGAGGGCCGCTTCGGTGGTGATCAAGGTCCGCTTTTCTTCGGGTATTTCGTCCAGCGTTTCCTTCAATTCCTCATGCAGCGCAGCGAGAGTCTCCTTGGCGGCAGCGGCTCGCGCCCGGAACTCGTCGGCTGCTTCGGGGTGGAGCTCGGCCAGTTGTTCGGCAATCACCTCGAGATACGCCGCTACGGCACGCGGGTCCATCCACAAGTGAGGATCGGGTTCGCCGGTGTATTCACCGGTGACGATCGGGTGTGTCGGATACTCCGACACTTCTGCGACGGGTACCAGCGGTGCTCGGTTACCCACGGTGGCGTGAACCTGACGCATCCATTGCTCGAGCTGGTAGCCGTTGTAGAGCACCAGGTCGGCGTCCTCCAGCGCGATGAAGTTGTTCGGCGTCAGCTCCCACTCGTGCACTTCGGCGTCGACCGGAGTCAGCACCACCAGCTCGATATCGTTACCGCCCACCTGATGAACGAGATCGCCGAGGATCGAGAAGCTGGCGACCACCTTGGGGTTGGCTGCTGCTACCTCAACGCTGCCTGCCATGGCGGCGAAAGGTAGAGCCAGCCACAAACCGGCACGGCGGTGTGAGCGCATCGTCAATCTCCTTTTTGCGGTAGCGCATGCCCGATGATAGAGATTAGGGGGTACCCTGGCCAGCCGTGATCGCTATCGCCAGTCATGTCGTCTCCCCGTGCCCTGTGATGCGGCAGGGTCTATCGTGCGTTGACATCCTGGCCGCCACGACGGCACTATGACACGATGAATGCCAACGCCTACATGCCAAGTTCGATCCAGTGGTGGCGCTCCTGAGCGAGGGGCGGCACGCTGACGACTGAAGAAAATGCCGCCGTCAGGGCGGCTTTTTTGTGTCCGAAGCAGGCCCTGCACGGCTGGCCGGGATGACGGAAACACTGCACAGATTGAACGGGACCTTACGCCATGTCCGTGCTGATGCTGGATAACTACGACAGCTTTACTTTCAATGTGGTGCAATACCTCGGCGAGCTTGGTGCCGAGGTGGTTACCTATCGAAACGATGCCATTACGCTGGAGGAGATCGAGGCGCTGGCACCCAGTCATCTGGTGATCTCGCCGGGCCCCTGCACGCCCAACGAGGCGGGCATTTCCCTGGCCGCCATCCGCCATTTCGCCGGTCGCCTGCCCATCCTCGGGGTCTGTCTGGGACACCAGGCGATCGGCCAGGTCTATGGCGGTAAAGTGATACGTGCGCCAGAAGTGATGCATGGCAAGACCTCGCGAATTCATCACAATGGCCAGGGCGTATTCGCCGGCCTGGAAGATCCACTCGAGGTCACTCGCTACCATTCCCTGGTGGTGGAAGCCGATACCATGCCCGAGTGCCTGGAGGTCACGGCCTGGACGGGCGATAGCGACGTGACGCCCGGCCTCGTCATGGGGTTGCGTCATCGAGAGCTCGACATCGAGGGGGTGCAGTTCCATCCGGAGTCGATCCTGACTCGCCAGGGGCATGAACTGCTGGCCAATTTCCTGAAGCGTCGCTGATCCGCACGAAGAGAGAGGAGTGCCTGTCCATGCAGATGCGAGATGCCATTGCCGCGGTGATGCGCCGTGAAAACCTTGGCTTCGACGATACCCATGCGGTAATGCACCAGATCATGACCGGGGAGGCCACCGACGCCCAGATCGGGGGGCTGCTGGTCGGCCTGGCCATGAAGGGAGAGAGCGCCGAGGAGATCGGTGCCGCCGCCCAGGTGATGCGCGAATTGATGAAGCGGGTGCCTCTCGCCACCGAAAACGTGGTGGACATCGTCGGTACCGGAGGCGACGGGGCCAACCTGTTCAATGTCTCGACTGCCTCGAGCTTCGTTGCCGCCGCTGCCGGCGCTCACGTGGCCAAGCACGGCAATCGCAGCGTATCCTCCTCCTCGGGCAGCGCCGATCTCTTCGATATGGCGGGTATCCACCTGGACCTCAGACCGGAGCAGGTGGCGCGTTGCATCGAGCAGGTGGGCGTGGGCTTCATGTTCGCGCCCAATCATCACCCCGCCATGCGCTTCGCCATCGGCCCGCGGCGCGAGATGGGCGTACGCACCCTGTTCAATATCCTGGGCCCCTTGACCAATCCCGCCGGCGCGCCCAACCAGGTACTGGGGGTCTACTCCGCCGAGCTGGTGCCGCTGATGGCCGAGGTGCTGCGTCAGCTCGGCAGCCGTCATGTAATGGTCGTGCATGCCGAGGATGGCCTTGACGAGATCTCTTTGGCGGCGCCCACTCGGGTTGCCGAACTCAAGGCCGGCGAGATTCACTGCTATACCATCGCGCCGGAGGATTTCGGCATCGAACGCCAGGAGCTCGCTCCGCTCAAGGTAGTCAGCGCCGAGGATAGCCTGCGCCTGGTGAGAGAAGCGCTGGTGGGTGAAGGCCCGGCGGCCGATATCGTTTCGCTCAATGCCGGGGCGGCACTCTACTGTGCCGGTATCGCCGATACGCTGAAGGAGGGCGTGTTGATGGCTCAGGATGCCCAGGCCTCCAAGCTGCCGCTGGAAAAAATGAAGGAACTGGCTGATTTCACCCGCGTGCTGATTTCCTGAACGCGCTTTTCACGGTATTGTGGCTGCTTTTCATTCTCATTTCGACGCATGTCATGCGGGTCGGAGAGCGTGTCGAGCCGTCCTTCCTGCCTGGCGCAGAGCCGAGCTAGCCATGACGAGCGCCGATCGGTCAGGATAATCTCGCCATGGCTGCCATTACCGTTGCTGAGCGGCACGATCCCATTCTCGCCGGCCCCCACTGGCCGGTATTCTTTCGCTATGCCGTGTCCTCGGTGGCGGGGCTCCTGGCGCTGACCACAGCCAGCATCGTCGATGGCATCTTCATCGGCAATTTTGTCGGCGGCGAGGCGCTGGCCGCGCTCAACCTGCTTATCCCCTGTTTCGCCATGCTGTTCGGCCTGGCGCTGGCCTTGGCCATCGGTGGCACGGTGCGGGCCGGCAAATCACTGGGTGAAGAGGATCACGCCTCGGCTTCGGCGATCTTCAGCAAGTGCCTGGTCGCCACCTTCGTCCTGGGGCTGGCCGCCGCATTGCTGGGCGTTGCGTTGCATGAACCGCTGTACCGTCTGCTGGGCGCCTCTCCCGAACTCTTTGCACTCATGTCAGAGTATTTCCTGGTCTTCGCCTGGGTGCTGGTGGTGCAGCTGGTTACCATGGTGCTCTATTACTTCGTCCGAGTGGACGGCTTTCCGGGGCTTGCCACTGCCGCGCTGTTGGCAGGCGCCGTTACCAACATCCTGCTGGATGCCTTGCTGTTGGGTTATCTGGACTACGGTCTTCGCGGTGCTGCCCTGGCCACCGGCATCGCCCAGCTGCTCCAGCTCGCGGTCCTGCTGCGCTATTTCGCTTCCAAGCGTCGTCGCCTGCGTTTCCGCCTGCGTCAGGCTGCCTGGAGCGAGGTATTCAAGGCGGGGGGCAACGGTGTCTCCGAGTGGATTAACGAGGCTTCGGTGGGGCTGATCATGCTACTGATCAACTGGCTCCTCATCAGTCTCCATGGCGTGGCAGGCGTGGCCGCCTTCACCGTGGTCAATTATCTCATCTTCCTCAGCCTGATGGTGTTCTACGGCATCGCCGATGCCATGCACGTCCTGCTCAGCCACAACCTGGGGGCGGGTAATGCCCAGCGGATTCGCACCTTCCTGATCTGCGGTGTCGGCGTGATCCTGGGGCTGGGGGGCATGCTGGTGCTGGCGGTGTGGTTCCAGGGCGGCGCTATGGTGCGGCTCTTCCTCGATCCTGCCGCCGACCCGGCCATCGCCGGGCTCGCCGATCGCTTCCTGGTCATCCTGTGGCCGCTGTTCCTGGTCAATGGCCTCAACGTGCTGCTTTCGGTCTACCTGACCGCCATGCAGCAGCCGTTGCCCTCCGCTGCCGTGGCTCTCTCCCGCAGCCTGGTACTGCCGGCGCTGCTCCTGATGCTGATCGCCCATTTCACTCCCCATTGGCCCTTGCTGGTGGCCCTGCCACTGGCCGAATGGCTCACCTTCGGCCTGGCGCTGGCCCTCTCCGTGCGCTTCCGTCCCCAGCGGCTACTCGCGCCAAAGGGACCGGCAGTGTAAAAGTTGTAAAACCATTTACGTTTGCGGATGTTTCTCATTTAGATTGTTCCCAGAAAAACGTCATGGGATATCGTTATGGGACCTTCCGCCAGGGCCGTTGCGGAACAGGCCAGCCTGCAGGCGTTCCTGCACTGCTACCTTCGAGAGGTCGACGCGGGACGATGGAGAACCCGCAACGACGAAGCGACTGGAGCGATCGAGGCTGGCCGGGCCGAGGCACTTTGCGAGTTGGAGCTGGCCGCCCAAGAGACACGACTGGCCATTGAGGTGCTCTATCGCTCCCGCGCTGGGCGCCATCGCTTCGGTCGGATCTGGTTTTGTAGCGGCGTTCAGCAGGACTGGAACCGGCTGGAACCTTGGCAGGCCATGAGCCTGCTGGTGCGCGAGCTTTACGCCCGTCCCACCGGCATGGTGCCGGAGCTGCGCAAGGCCCGGGAACTGGAACTGTTCTACCGTCTCGCCGATAGCTATCGGGTGATGACCCGCTACGTGGCAGCGCGTCGACACGACCCTCGCCTGGATTCGGACCGCTTCATCGACAGCGAGCAAGCCCTGCTATTCGGGCATGCCGCCCATCCCACTCCCAAGAGTCGCCAGGGCCTGGCGGAATGGCAGCACGACACCTATGCCCCCGAGCTGACCGGGCGCTTCCAGCTGGCCTGTTTTGCCGTGCATCGGGATCTCGTCGAGCAGGGCTCCTGTCTCGATATCGATGCCGAGGCCATGGTGTCGGATGCACTAGGGGGCGGGGAGGGCGCACCAAACTTGCCCGCCGATCGAGTCCTGGTACCAGCCCACCCGCTGCAGGCCCAGTGGCTGCTCTCCCAGCCGGCGGTAATCGAGGCCATCGCCAAAGGGCGTATCCAGCCCCTGGGGAGTCTGGGGCCCCTGTTCACTGCGACATCCTCGGTTCGCACCCTCTATAGCGAGAAGGCGGAATGGATGTTCAAGTTCTCCATTCCGGTCAAGGTCACCAATTCATTGAGGATCAACAAGAGCCACGAGCTGCGCGCCGGCATGGTGATGGCGCGGCTGATCGAGCGTACCGGCTTCCTCGATGCCGAGCCGCACTTTCGCTTTCTGCAGGACCCGGCCTTTCTCACCGTGCGCCTGGACGGGCTTCGCGAGAGTGGCTTCGAGGTGATCCTGCGTGAGAACCCCTTCGCTCCCGGGCGAGACCGCGGCGTGATCTCGCTGGCGACCCTGACCCAGGATCCCCTGGAGGGCCGAACCTCTCGACTCCATGGTTTGATCGAGGGGCTGGCGCTCAACGAGGGCCGCAGCCTGGCTGCCGTCAGTCGCGACTGGTTCCGCCACTACCTGCACTGTGCCATCAAGCCTGCGCTGCGCCTGTACGATGATCACGGCATCGCCCTCGAGGCCCATCTGCAGAATAGCCTGCTTGACCTCGGCGCCGGCTATCCCGCCCGTTTCTACTACCGCGACAACCAGGGCTTCTATCTTTCGCAGGCGCGCCGGGCCGAGCTCGAGTCCCTGTGCCCCGAGGTGGCCGAGAGCCCGGAACTCTTCTATCGGGACGAGATGATCCGCGACCGCTTCTGCTACTACCTGGTGGCCAACCAGCTGTTCTCGGTGATTGCTCGCTTCGGTCAAGATGGCCTGCTGGAGGAGAGTTCGCTTCTGACGCTGCTGCGTCAAGCCCTGATGCGTTGGCGCGAGCGTATGCAGGGACCCGCCGGGCCCCTGCTCGACATGCTGCTGCAGACGGCAAGCCTGCCCTACAAGGGCAACCTGCTGACTCGCGTCCACGATGTGGACGAGCTGGATGCCGAGTTGGAAATGGCGGTGTATACCCGTATTCCCAACCCGCTGTTACCGGTGCCTGTCGGTGCTCATGGCACTCATCGGGAGGAGCGGGAGCCTCGCCATGATGTGGCTTGAAGTACCGGGACGGCCGGTGGCCGCCGGCCCCTTGGCCCGCTGCGAGCCGGTGGCGTCGCGTGTGATCCGCCAGCTCCTGGAAGCCCTGCTGTTCGAAAGCCTGATGCCCTATCGCGGCGATGCCTCTTCATCCGGTTGGCAGTGGTTGCGCTTCTCTCTGGGTGAACTGCAGGGGCGCTGCAAGGGGCGAGTTCGCGGCTTTGGCCGCATTCGGCTGAATGTGCAGAGCTTGTCCCTGCTACGTCATGGACGGCGGGTGTCCTGTAGCCTGGAAGACCTGGTCAACCAGTTGCCCGCACCTCGCGGGTGTCGGCTGGCCTTGCTGGAGGAGCTGGAGGCGACCGTGCGTAACGCGCGAGACTGTCCCAGGGTGACACAGCGTCGCCAGCTGGATGCGGAAGCCCTCGATGCTGCGCTCCACGAGGGGCATCCCTACCACCCGTGTTTCAAGGCCCGCCTCGGCTTCGAGGGCGACGATCCGCTGCGCTACGGGCCGGAGGCGGGGGCGACTTTCCGCCTGCACTGGTTGGCCGTGCCCCGTGAGCAGCGTCTGGCCTGCCTGCCCCAGGTGGAAGAGGCCTTCTGGCGCCAGGAACTGGGAGCGCAGACCGCCCAGGCGCTGCGCTCGAGGCTGCATGTGGCCGGAGCCGATCCGCTTCGCCATGCTGTGCTGCCGGTGCACCCCTGGCAGTGGAAGGCGCTACGTGATGGCGCCTTGGGGCCGGCCCTGGCGCGAGGCGAGGCCATCGCTCTCGGGCCGCTTGGCGACCGCTACCGGCCCAGCCAGTCGCTGCGCTCACTGTTCAACGTCAGCCGACCGGGCCAGGCCTGCATCAAGTTGCCCCTGGGTATCGGCAACACGTCCACAAGGCGTCACCTCGAGCCCCATTCGGTGCCCTCGGCGCCCGGCATCTCCCGCTGGCTGCGTGAAACCGTCGAGAGCGATCCTCGCTTCGATGGGGAGTACCCGCTGCGCCTGTTGGAGGAGTACGCCGGCCTGCTCTATACCGGACACCCCGACCATCCCGCCGCAGGCGAGGCCGTGGCCGGCGAACTGGGGGCCATCTGGCGTCGCAGTATCGCCTCCCAGCTGGCGCAGGGGGAAAGGGCGGTGCCGCTCAATGCGCTCTTCGCCGTGGAGGCGGACGGCCGTCCTTTCATCCAGCCCTGGATCGAGCGGTATGGCGTGGTGTCCTGGCTGGGGGCGGCGATCCGCCGCGTGGTTCTGCCGGTGTGGCACCTGCTGGTGGCCCATGGCATCGGCGTGGAGGCTCACGCCCAGAACGGCCTGCTGGTGGTACGTGATGGATGGCCGGTAGCGCTGTTGCTGCGCGACTTTCACGATAGCGTGGAATACGTCGAGGCCTTCCTCCCCGCGGGGGCTGCCCGGCCCGATTTCGCTGAGCGCCAGCCCCTCTACGACCAGGCCCCGGACGGGCGCTACTACCGCATGGAAAACGTCGAGGCCCTGCGCGAGCTGGTGATGGACACCCTCTTCGTCTACCACCTCAGCGAGCTGGCGCTGCTCATGGAGCGCCACTACTCCCTTCCCGAAAGCGACTTCTGGTCGCGTGTGAACGGCTGCCTGACAGCCTATGCCCGGCGGCATCCCGAGCTGGCCGAGCGATTGGGGGCACTGGATTACCGACGACCCAGGATTGCCGCCGAAGCGTTACTCACTCGCAAGCTGCACGGGCCCGGCGCCCCCGAATGCCACCACCGCGTTCCCAACGCCCTGGCGAACGCCGACTTTCCCGACCATCGAAACGACGACCGAGGTTAGCGTGACTCACTCAGCTCCCCTATTCGTGGTGGATACCACCCCTTATAACCGCGATGACATTGACCGGGCCATTGAAGACCTGTGCCGTCACCCGGCCATTGCCGCGCCGCAGGGCCGGCGTCTCGCCGTCTGTCTCAAGGACAGCTTCCAGTGGCTGGCGCTGTGCCTTCATTTGAAGGAGCAGGGGGGAAGCGTCCTGCCCATTCATCCCGCGACACCTCTCGAAGCGGCCCGGTGCCTGGCCCGCGAAACCGGCTGCGACCACCTGTTGCATGACGGCGGTGCGACGCTCGAAGCGCTGGATGCCGCGCCCGGGCACTCACCATTCCCCGGGGGGGAGCTGATCCAGCTCAGCTCAGGCACCACCGGCCAGCCCAAGACCATCGTGCGTTCCTGGGCGGCCATCGACCGGGAGCTGGAGAGTTACCTCGCGGCCTTTCCCGAGGCCGAGGGCCTTACCCCGATCGTTGCCTGCCCCGTCACACACTCCTACGGCCTGATCTGCGGGGTTCTCGCCGGCCTGCGCCGCGGCGTGGCGCCCCGGGTCGTTACCAACCTCAACCCGCGCTACATACTCGGTACCCTGCGCGATCATCCGCGCCACGTGCTGTATGCCGCCCCGACCCTGGTGAGTCTGCTGGTGCGCATGCTGCCGCAGGGGCAAGGCTTTCATACCGTGATGCTTTCCGGCGCAACCCTGCCGGCTCCGCTGCTCGAGACCCTCGATTCTCGCGCCCGGCGGGTCTGCCAGCAATATGGCTGCTCCGAAGCGGGCTGCATCGCCATCGCGGCGCGTGCCGACTCCCCCGGGCTGATGGGACGGCCCCTGGCTCACCTTCGAGTGAGCGCGGGAGAAGCCATCGATGCCCCGGAGGAGATCCGCGTCGTCGTCGAAGGGGAAGGCGAGCGCATCATTGCGACCCGCGACCTGGGCTTCGTTGACGAACAGGGCCAGCTGCATTTCCTGGCGCGGCTGGATGACACCATCAACGTGGCGGGCATCAACGTCTATCCCGGCGATGTCGAGAACGTGTTCCTGCGCCACCCGCTGGTCGAAGAGGCGGTGGCCTTCAAATGCCCCGATGCCTATGCCGGCGAGCGAGTCTGTCTGCAGTTCGTGGCCAGTGAAGCGCTGGATAGCGAGGCGCTGCGTCGTTGGTGTCGCGAGCGGCTCGCGCCGCATCAAGTGCCCATGATGCTGGAACAGGTAGAACGGATCGACAAGCTGCCCAACGGCAAGGTGAGCCGGCAGCGGTTGGTCCAGGCCTACGCCGAAGCGCAGCGTGTCCAGGCCGAGGAGGCGACACCATGACCCGCACCGAGATGCCCTTGCTGGCGGCCATTGTCGATGTGCTGAGGCGGCACCTGCCTCAGGCCGAGCTGAGCCGCTTCGCTCCCGAAGCCCGGCTCAACGAGGACCTGGCGCTGGATTCCATCATGCTGCTTCAGCTCTTCGTCCACCTCGAGCTTGAACATGGCCTGGCGGTTCCCGAGGACGCCGTGGTCGGCGATGACCTCCAGCGGGTCGAGGATCTGGTCGTCCTGCTGCAGCGCTGGCAAGAGGAGCTGGCCTCATGATCAAGGTGCACTGCTTCGTCAGCTGCGTCTGCGAAATCATCAAGCGCACCCGCGGTGTCGACCACCGACCCTTCTACTTCGGCGTGTGGGACGCCGATTTTTCGGTCAACGCGCGTCACGAACTCTCCTACCACTCCCCGAATACCCGTCACGAAGGGTTCCGCGAATGGTATCGCCTGCTTTACGGCATCCGGATCGAGGAGTGGTACGAACACGGCCAGGAAAAGGAGGCCAATATCGCCCGCTTGGTGGACTTGGTGGAGCGCCGCCCCGCGGATCGCCAGGTGATGGTGATGCTGGACATGTACCGGCTGCCGGAGCGAGAGAACAAATTCCACCAGAACCCCTTTCCTCACTTCGTGATGCTGGAAACCACTGCCGACCCGGAGATGTGGTTCATGTCGGATCCCGATTTCCGCTGGGAGGGTGAGCTGCCCAAGTCGCGCATACTCGACGCCGTTCGCTCGCCGGCCGTCGCCGGGGGCTTTTACTTCGACGGGCTGGAGATCCGTCATACCCCGCGGGATACCGTGGCCGCCTACTTCCGCCAGTGCATGAAGCGCGACGAGAACCCTTTCACCGATGCCTTGCGACGCATCCTGCGGGCACACGTCGGGCCCGAGGCTCACGAGCCACTGGCTCACCTCACTCAAGCCTTTCGCGAGATTCCGGTGATGGCGATCCGCAAGTATGCCTACGAACACGCCTTCGCCTGGTTGTTGGAAGCGCAAGGGCGCCAGGCAGAGGGCGACGCCTGGTTCGAAGGCTGGTGCGAGGAGATCGAGGTGCTGGTGAAGACCTACACCCGCATCCAGTATCGTGCCATGAAGCTGGCGATGACGCGTCACTCGGCGCTCGCTCCCGGCGTCGAGGCGTTGCTGGACGAGCAGGACGAGCGGGAACTTCGAATCAAGCGGGCCCTGCAGACATTGTTCGACGCTTGGTGGCTAGGCCAGGCAGACCAGCCACTACCCCAGGCCGCTCCCCACAAGGAAGTCATGTCATGATCCGGCTGCACCTGTGTACCATCTCTTTCCGTCATCACCTCGTCTCTCTGCCGGAACTCGCCGCCTGGTCGACCCGCACGGGTTTCGACGGTATCGAACTGTGGGGCGTGCATGCCCGCCACCTGCTCGAGCATGCCGTCGTCGATGGCGAATGGATCCGCCGCCAGGGGCTGACCATCCCCATGATCAGCGACTACCTGCCGCTGGAGGGGTCGGAAAACGAGGCCATCGCGATTACGCTGCGGCTGTGTCGCCTGGCCCGCCGGTGGGGCGCCGACAAGCTGCGCACTTTCGCCGGCCATCGTGCCAGCGCCGAGCTCTCCGCTGCCGAGCGTGGCGAATTGGCGCGACGCCTGCTTACCCTGACCCGTTGTGCGGCCGACGAAGGGCTGACGCTAGTGGTGGAGACGCATCCCAACACCCTGGCGGACAGCCTGGCGACTACCCGCGAATTGCTAGATGCGGTGGACCATCCCAACCTCGCGCTCAACTTCGATGTGCTTCACGTATGGGAATCCGGCGTCGATCCGCTGGCGGCATTGCGCGAGCTGGCTCCTCGGGTGCGTCACTTCCATTTCAAGAACATCGCCCAGCGTAGCCAGTTGTCGGTCTTCGCACCGGACAACGTCTACTCGCCATCGGGCAGCCGCCAAGGAATGGTGCCGGTTCTGGAGGGCGCCTGCGACTATTCTGCCTTGCTCGACTGGCTCAGCGAGTGCCGCGAGCCGATGGACGTCTCGCTGGAGTGGTTCGGGGCCGATTGCCATGAGGTACTGAAGCTCGACCTGCAGCGGTTGCGCTCGCGGTTGAGCCCCGCGAGCCGAAAGCTGCCCACCGCCGTGGCCTGTCGCTGAGCTGCAACCGGAGCGGGCCTGCGACGGCGGACCCGTCCCGGTAACGCCGAATGTGCGGGATGGCGAGGAAGGGGCAGCCACGAAAAGAGCATGAGATGAGAAGGGGCGCCATATGGCGCCCCTCTGCGTTCCATCACCTAGCGTTGTTCGGGTCAGAAGCGATAGGTGGCACTCAGGCGGAAATCCCGTCCCGGGTCGGGCAGACCATGGGCGATGTCGCCGGCATCGCCATAGCTGGCATGGTCGACGTGCTGCTTGTCGAAGACGTTGTTGACTCGCAGCGAAAGGGCCAGTCGATCATCGGCCAGAGGGTGCCAGTTGGCATAGAGGTCATTGACGCCGTAGCCGGCTTTCTCGGGGTAGCCTTCGGCCACGTGGGTCAGCCGCTCGGCAAAACGACCTGTCCAGCCGAGGTCGAGATCGTCGGTTGCCTGATAATTCACGTTGGCCACCCAGCTGTCCCCGATGCTGGTGCCGATCGCCATGTCGTCGTCGCTCAGCGGCTCGCCGTTGAGCTCGGGTCGAGCCCGGCTGAAGGCGAGCGAGGCGTCCAGGCGGTCCCACTCGTAGCCGATGCTGGCACGGAAGCCGCGGGATTCCAGCTCGCCGAGGTTGTCGAGCACGCCACGCTCGACCTGGCCCACGACGTCGTCGATACGCGTCTCGAAGACTTCCGCCGCCAGATGGAGGTTGCCGCTGCGATAGGTGGCGCCCAGCTCGACGTTCTCGGCGACTTCTTCCCTGCGATCTTCCGCATTGCGATAGTAATCGAGAACGTACAGTTCCTTGACCTGGGTGCCGCGAATGGCACGTGCCCAGCCGCCGTGCAGAGTGAGCTGCTCGGTCGCCTCGAAGCGCAGGCCCAGGTTGGGGCTCCAGCCGGATTCGCTGAAGGTGTTGCCGGTGAGGCGCTCATCCAGTTCGAACCAATCGTAACGCGTTCCGGCGCTGAGCCGCAGCCGGTCGGTCAGCTGATAATGATTCTGCAGGTAAAGCCCCACGACGCTGCCTTCTTCGCGTTCGGTGCCATAAAGGGGACTGTGCAGGCTGGCCTCGTCCTGGCGATAGTCGACCCCGTAGGTCAAGCTGAGAGCATCGACCTGGCTGTGGTTGCGCAGGTCACCGCCTTGGCTCTGCATGGTACCGATGTAGTCGCCATAGGGACCGGCGATATGCTCCAGCGACGCCTCGGTGTGGTAGAGCGTCAGGTCCAGGTCGAGCCAGTCATTCGTGTCGGAAGTAAAACCGTACTGACCGGTCACGGTTTCCCGTACGACTTCCTGGTCAAGGGGAGCGTTGCCCGCGCTGGGACGCCAATGGGGGCGATGCAGGCGATACGCTTCGTCCTCGCTGCGTTCATAGCTCAGGCGGACCCGCTGCTCATCAGTGAGATGGCCTACCAGTTTGGCGAACCCGGTGAACCGCTCGGAGCCCGTATAAGGCTGGGCGTTACCCTCGGCATCCTCGTAGTCGCCGTGATCGGTCTGGGTCAGCGTGGCCAGCGCGCTCCAATCATCAGTCAAACGCCCATAGAGCGAAGTGGAGGCCTTGTAGCCGTCGGTGTTGCTGAAATAACCGCCCTTGAGTAGCGCGCCGAAATTCTGCCCGGGACGCAGCAGATCCTCGGGATCCTTGGTCATGAAACGAATGGCACCGCCCAGGGCGCCGGGACCATGCGTCGCTTCCCCGGCGCCGGCCACGACATCGACCTGCTTGAGCAGTTCGGGCTCCACCGTCAGGCGACCCTGATGGTGGAACAAATAACCGGCCTGGGTGGCGCCGTCGACACTGACGTTGAGCATGGTGTCTTCCAGGCCCCGCACGTAGACCTTCTGGGCCGCCGGGGCACCGCCGCCCACGGCGACGTCGGGCGACTCGGCGAAGATGTCCTGCAAGTCTGTGGCCTGGCGGCGGTCGAGCTCGTCTGAATCCACGGTACGGTCGCTTTCGGTGGCGCGATCGGCTGTCACCTGTAGAGTGTCGAGCTGCTGGGGATCGCTCTGGGCCGAGGCCGCATGGTTGACGCTAAGAAGGGCAATGGCCAGCCACAGGGGGTTATACCGCCCAGTGCTGTTGCCGGGACGTTCGAGAATCATGGGTTTCATCTGCGCTCCATTGAGTGATAAGTGTTCTTATTTGGAGGGCATTCTTGTTTAACTCGCCGGCAAAGTGAACCGCTTTTACAATTGTTACCATCTGCCTTCATGCCAGGGTCGCGCGCGACGCGGGGAACCAGAGCGACATGCGCAGGCCACCCTCGGCACGGTTCTCGGCGCGTATCCAGCCGCCCACCGCTTCGATCTGCCGACGTGCCAGGGCGAGGCCGAGGCCGTGGCCGTCGGGGCGATCGTCACGCGCCTGGGCGGTGCGGTAGAAGGGCGTGAAGATACGCTCAAGCTGATCGGCGGCCACGCCGGGACCTTCATCGTCGATGGTGAGCCGGTAGCCTTCGCCATCCGTCCGGAGGCAGACCCGAATGTGGCCTCCCCAAGGCGTGTAGTGGCAGGCGTTGCGCATCACGTTCTCGATCGCCTGGGCCAGGGCGCGATGGCTGCTGCCGCTTATCTCCGCCTGGGCGGGAAGGTCGCTTACCAGGTGATGTGCGGGATATTCGTAGCGGACGTCATCGACGACACTGTCGAGCAGATCGGTGAGGTCGAGGCTGTCCTGATCGAGACTGGGCTGTTCATTCTCCAACCACGCCAATGTCAGGGCATCTTCCACCAGGTCGCGCATCAAGCGGCATTCGCGGCGGATGCGCGGCAGGAGCTGCGAGGTGTCGATGCCTTCCTCAACGCAGCTCACCGCCATGTCGATACGGGTCAGTGGGGTGCGAAGCTCGTGGGAAAGGTCCGCGATGAGTCGACGCTGGGTCAGGATGAGGTCGCCGGTGCGTTCGGCCATGCGGTCGAAGGTTTCTGCCAAGGCGGTAAGTTCGTCGTCGCGTGGGCCCAGCAGCGAGCGCACCCGCACCCCCAGGTTGCCTTCGCTGAAAGCACGGGTCGCCAACTCGAGCTGGCGCAGGGGCCCCATCAAGTGGCGATAGATCACGACCGCCAGCACCACCAGCACGGCGAGGGGCAACACCACCTTGAGCAGCAGCTTGACCCCAGGAAGATAGGTGCCGGGGCGCATGCGCTGGGGCAGTGTGACCAGGAAGTGGGTGCGCCCATCGGCGAAAGTGAGGTCCATGATGGGGTTCTCGGTGAAGTAGAGGTGAATCTTCCACTCCACGTTGCGACCCAGCCGGAACCCTTCCTGGAACTGGGCGGAAAGCGTGCTGCCGGCGAGGGGCTGGACATCGGAACGCACTACCGCAGCCCAGGTGTCCTCGCGGGCCTGCAACGCCTCCAGCCAGTCGGCCAGGGCCTGCTCGTCGCCGGCGTGGTATAGCTGCTCGGCAGTCGCTCCCCACTGCTTCAGGGTTTGCTGGTGATGCTCGGCGATGAAACTCATCTGCTGCTCGGACTCGGCGCCGAGGAAGGTAACCACCCAGACCAGAACCAGGGTGCCAAGCGTGAGGGGACCGCACAGCTTCCAGAAAAGTCGCCGATTCACAGGAAGCAGTACCCCTTGCCGTGTACCGTTTGCAGCCGATCGTTAGCCATCCCCGCCGCTACCAGTTTGCGGCGGACCCGGCTCAGGTGCATGTCGAGACTACGGTCGTAGCGGCTGAACTCGCGTTCGAGTACCAGCGGATAAAGGTACGGCTTGCTGAGCACTTCGCCTTGGTGAAGCACCAGCACCCAGAGCAGGCGGAACTGGATCGGGGTCAGGCCGACAGGGATGTCGTCGTGGCGAACCTCGAGGCGGGCGCGGTCGAGCGTCAGCGGACCCATTGTCAGTTCTTCCGGATCGGCCCGCTGGTCGGTGACCCCCAGCGTGCGACGTAGCAGAGCCTCGATGCGCAGCAGCAGTTCGGTGAAGCCGAACGGCTTGGGAACGTAGTCATCGGCACCGCAGCGGTAGCCCATAATGCGCTCCTCTTCCGCCCCGCAGGCAGTGAGCATCATCACCGGCGTCCGGCGCGTCTTGCGTAGCCGGTCGAGGACGGCGTATCCATCCAGTTTCGGCAGCAGGACGTCCAGCAGGATCAAGTCGAAATGCTGCCCCAGGGCGGAGAGCAGCGCCCCTTCGCCTTCATAACACTGGTGTGTCCGATAACCCTTGCCTTCCAGAAGGCCGGCAATCTGTCCATTCAGCGTTCGGTCGTCCTCGACCACCAGAATGCGTGGCCGCCGCTGTGCGACTGTGGCCATGAGTCAACCCATCCGTGTTCATGATAATCGTTATCGTATGCAGAACGAATGCGGATGGCAACTACCCTCATGTATGGTTTGGCGTGTCGTCCCGGTGATGCTCGTGATCCTGTCCGGGCAGTGCCACCAGACTCAAAAGCCGACCTTCGTGAAGGCACACTGCACCTGAGACTTCTCGACCCGCCGTCCAGCCATTGCCCAAGTCTTCCAACAGGCGCAGCCGTATGTCGCCGAGGCCACGCCAGGCCACCAGCTCTGCGGACTGGAAGTGAAACATTCGACCCACCAAGGGGTAGAGGGCCTTGAACAGGCTCTCCTTGAGCGAAAAGGTCGAGCCGACCATGAGCGCTGTTTCAGAGGAATCCAGCCGCAGCAGGCGAGATTGCTCCCCAGGGGTCAGCACTCTTCTGGCCAGCCGTCTGGCTTCCTCCGGACCCAAGTGTCGTTCGGCATCCAGGCCGATTCCTCGATAGGCTTGCCGGTGGGCAACCAGTGCGGCAGCCCAGCTCTCGCTGTGAGTGATGGCGCCCACGCAATCTCCCGGCCAGCGGGGGGAACGGTCATCGTTCATCTCAGGAGTCGCGTCGCGGCCGTCAAGCAACTCCAGCGCCCGACGTGCGCACAGGCGCCCGGCGACGTACTCCGCTCGCCGCTTGACGATCGCTCCGTGCAGGCGTGGCGGAAGGGGAACGCCTTGGCAGGCCGGGGTTGCGTCCGCGCCGAGTTCGTCGAACAGGACAGGATCGAATCGAGCAGTGACCAGGTAGGCGCCCGGGAGGGGCGTGGACCAGGGCCAGTCGGTCGCGAAGGGGCCGAGAAAGGAAGACGGGTTCATGGGGGAATTCTGGCACGGGCCGGCACATCGGCGCCATGCTGGGCGATGGAGGCAGTAATGCGACTCTGGCTTTCCATGTCGAACCGGGGCTAGGTAAGATGGGGCGCTTACCGGCTTATCCGCGGCCCGCGCCGCCCGTACCGAGACAGTATCATGAGCCCAACTCAGGACGTCCCGACCATTCTGAACCGTATCCTTGTGCGAAAGAACGAGGAGGTGGCAGAGCGCAGCCGCGTCGTATCCGAAGCCGAGCTGCTCGAGCAGGCTCGGCGGCAGAGCGACCCGCGCGGTTTCATCGCGGCCCTCGATCGGCGCATTGCCGAAGGCGATCCGGCTGTGATTGCCGAAATCAAGAAAGCGTCTCCTTCCCGGGGTGTGATCCGCGAGGACTTTCGTCCTGCCGAGATCGCGGTCGACTATGCCGCTGGCGGTGCCGCCTGCCTCTCGGTACTGACCGATGCCGATTTCTTCCAGGGCCACGAGGATTTTCTCGTCGAGTCACGCGAGGCGTGCGAGCTGCCGGTGATTCGCAAGGACTTCATCGTTCATGGCTACCAGGTCAGCGAGGCGCGTGCCATCGGCGCCGACTGCATCCTGCTGATCGTCGCCGCGCTGGACGATGCGCAAATGGCCGATCTCTACCAGCAGGCAACGGCGCTGGGCATGGACGTACTGGTCGAAGTGCACGATGCTCTGGAGCTTGAGCGCGCGCTCAAGCTGGGTATCGGCCTGGTGGGTATCAACAATCGCAACCTGCACACTTTCGAGACGCGGCTGGAAACCACCCTGGAGCTTTTGCCACGCATCCCCGCCGGCGTTACCGTCGTGACGGAATCGGGCATCCACACCCGTAGCGACGTGCTGCGCATGCGCGAGCACGACGTGCACGGTTTCCTGGTCGGCGAGGCGTTCATGCGCGAAGCCGAGCCGGGCGAGGCGCTACGGCGGTTGTTTTACTGACGATCTCTGACAGATCGGGAACGCTGCCGGGCAACGTGAGGTGGCCTGCGGCGTCCATAGCAAGCGCCTTGTCGGACTAATCACGTTCGAAGTGGGCGAGATAGTGGGCCAGGGCGTCGATCTCATCGTCATCGACGTTGCGGAGAACCTCGACCATGGTGGTGTCCGGCCCGCCGCGTGTTCGTTCCCGGTAGGCGCGCATGGTCAGGGCCAGATAGTCCTCCCGCTGGTGGGCAAGGCGCGGCATCTGTTCCTGGCCCGAGAAGTCGCTGCGGTGACAGCTGGCGCAGCGATGCTCGCGGGCGATTTCGCGACCCCGCTCCATCAATTCCTCGTTCGGCTCCCCGTCGGGTGGTGCCGGGGGTTGCGCGGCGTAGTGCTCGGCGAGCGCCTGGATCTCCTCATCGGAGAGCCCCTGAGCCTGGGGTGTCATGATCTCGTTGCGTCTCAGGCGCTCGCGAAAGTAGATCAGCTGGTTGGTGAGAGCGAGCGCGGGTTGTCCGGCCAAAGAAGGAACGCCTTTCTCGGCGGCATTGCCGTCTTCGCCATGGCAGCTCCCGCATACCTGGATCTGTTCTTCCATCGACAGGCCCGCTGCCGGCCCATCCTGCGCCCAGGTTGGCAGGGCCAGCAGCCCGCCCCAGGCCAAAGCAATAACGAGGGCGCGCCGCCAAGGCGGCGCGCAAGCGTGGCGGAGCATCGCTCACTCCATGTATTCGGGGGGCTCGTAGCTGATGCGATAGATTGCGCCATTCTGCTCGTCGGAAACGAGCAGGGCGCCATCGGGCATCTCCAGTACATCCACCGGTCTCCCCGAGAAGGTGTTCTCGCGCGGATCAAGGAGGCCCACCATGAAGGGCGAGAGGTCGGCGTGGGTCCCATCCTCGGAGAGTTTCGCCACCAGCACGTCGTAACCCACGCTCAGGGTACGATTCCAGGAACCGCGACGGGCGATGAAAATCGCGTCGCGATACTCCTCGGGAAACAATTCCCCGGTATAGAAGCGCATCCCCAACGGGGCACTGTGGGGATCTGTCACCGCGGCGGGCAGCGCCTTGTCATCGCAGGAGGCGGTGTCGCCGAACTCGGGGTCGACGAAGCCGACGCTATGACAGACGGGGAAACCAAAGTGTTCACCAGGCTCGTCCAGCCGGTTGAGCTCGTCGCCGGGACCGTGTTCGCCGATCCAGTCCTGATTGTTGTCGGTGAACCACAACTCGCCGGTTTCGGGATGGAAGTCGAAGCCCACCGTGTTGCGCACACCGCGAGCCTCGATGCGCATGTCGCTGCCATCCGGCGCGAAACTATGGATGGTGGCATGGGTGTCGGGATCAACCTCGCAGCCGTTGCAGGGTGCCCCGACAGGAACATACAGCCGTCCGTCCGGACCGAAGGCCAGGAACTTCCAACCATGATGCTCGTCGTCAGGCAGGCCAAAGGCGTCGGTCAATTCCTCGGGGTCGGGGATGTCTTCGCCGTTGGCCAGGTGTGATTCGATATCGTCGTAGCGGAAGATTCGGTTGATGGCCGCCACGTAGAGGCTGCCCTCGTGGAAAGCGACCCCGTTGGGCTGGGTCAAGCCCTCGGCAACGATAACGTGTTCGCGCTCGTCGCCGTTGTCGCGTACCGCGTAGACCCGTCCGATACCGCGGGTGCCGATGAACAACGTGCCTTCATCGCCAAGCGCCATCATGCGTGCCCCCGGCATACCGTGCGCCCATAGCTCGGCGCTGAAGCCGTCGGGCATGCGCAGGTGGTCGAGCGGAATGTCCTCCTCCGGCGTGACCGTCAATGGGGTGGCATGAGGCGAGAGGGGAGAGTCGGCCATGCCGGACGATCGGCCCTGTGCCCAGGCGGGTTCATGCTCGTCGCCCAGCGCCGTGAGAGAGGAGGCACCGATCAGGCCAGAGGCGGTAACGGTCAGGACGAAGCGCTGCAGGAAAGCGGGAGACATGGTTGACTCCTTGTTCTTGTTCGCGTTCTTGTTCGCCGCTGGTGTGGACCTTAACCAAGCGAGGCGTGCCACCATCAGCCTAGGAGGACATTAGCCACGACACCGATATATTTTTCCTATCGCCTGATATAGCAGGCACCTTTCAAAGAGGAGACTTATCTATCCCGCCTGCTTACTGTCCATATGGCGTGGTTCGGGTGAGCCGCGTCTCAACGGTTGAAGAGCCACAATAACCCGCTGATGAGCAGGCTCAGCAGTATCATGGTGGTGATGGGGAAGTAGAAAGCGAAATTCTCGCGGCGAATGGCGATGTCCCCCGGCAGTTGACCGAAGGGCAACTTGGACAACCACGGCCAGAGCAGGCCGATGGCGACGATGCACAAGCCGATGACAATCAGGGTGCGAGACATTTGCCTCCTCTCTTCCGGGTTTTCGTTACCACGCCGCTTCTGTCCCGAAAGGCCGGCGGCATGGCCGCCGGCCCCTTTTCACCAGCTTAGCCGGCGTAGCTGCGTCAGCAGCCCCTCGAGCGGGTGGGGCAGCGCCTGGCCGGAGAGCCGCCCAGCCTGGCTGCGGCAGGAGTAGCCGGTCGCCAGCAGGCGGCCGCGGTTGGCCGCGTCCTCCA
>NZ_JBMIQI010000016.1:0-2847 GCF_052584175.1 Billgrantia hypersalina | reverse complement strand
GCCGGAGAGCCGCCCAGCCTGGCTGCGGCAGGAGTAGCCGGTCGCCAGCAGGCGGCCGCGGTTGGCCGCGTCCTCCACCAGCGGCTGCCACGACTGGGCATAAATGGTCTTCGAGGTTGCGAGGTTGCGCGCCTCGTGGCCGTAGGTGCCGGACATGCCGCAGCAGCCGGAACTGAGCAGCTCGAGCTCCAGGCCGAAGGCGGCGAACACCTGCTGCCATGCCCGGGGGCTGCCCGGGGCATTGGTCTTCTCGGTGCAGTGGGAGAGCAGCCGGAATCCCGGGTCCTCGAGGCGCTCCAGCTGTCGGGCCAGGGCGGGAGGCACCAGGCGCGGGCCCTGGGCCGCCAGCCACTCCTGCAGCATCAGCACCTCGGGTACGGCCCCGGGGGCCAGCGCCTTCACGTACTCCTGGCGATAGGTCAGGGTCATGGCCGGGTCGATGCCCACCAGCGGCACGCCGAACTCGGCCAGGGCGCGCAGGCGTTCGGCCTGCTTCCTGGCGGTGCGCCCGAAGGCACCGAGGAAGCCCTGCACGTGCAGCGGCTTGCCGTTGGCCGCGTAGGGCGCCACGAACACGCGAATCTCGAGGCGTGCGAGCAGCTCGACGATAGCCATCACCCGCTCCGCCTCGAAGTGACTGGTGAAGGCGTCCTGCACGATGACCACGCTGCGGGCCTTCTGCGCCTCGCTGAGCAGGCTCAGCGAGACCGGCGTCGCCTCGGCCACGCCCCAGGCCCGAAGCTGCTCGGCCAACCGCGCCCGCGAGAGGCGCGGGCTGTCGACCAGCCCCACCTGCTCTGACAGCAGCCTGTCCACCCAGCGCTGGCCCAGCGCGGCGTTGTAGAGCGGGGCGGCGTGGGCGAGGTAGGGCACGAAGAACTCCATGCCGCCGATCAGGTAGTCGCGCAGCGGGCGCAGGTAGCGGCCGTGGTAGACCTCGAGGAACTGGGCGCGCGAGTCCGGCACGTTGACCTTCACCGGGCACTGGCCGGCGCACGACTTGCAGGCCAGACACCCCGCCATGGCGTCGTAGACCTCATGCGAGAAATCGGCCTCGTCGCGGCGGCGCCAGCTGTTGCGCACCCGCCCCGGCAGGCGCTTGAGAAAGCCCGCAATGCCCTCGCGACGCTGCCGGTGCGCCTCTGCCACCGGATCGATGCCGCTCGTGCCCTGCAGGCGCAGCCACTCGCGGATCAGGCTGGCGCGGCCCTTGGGGGAGTGGATCCGGTCCCGGGTCGCCTTCCACGAGGGGCACATGGCGTCGTTCGGATCGTAGTTGTAGCAGGCGCCATTGCCGTTGCAGTAGACCGTGGCGGCGTGGGCCTGCCACAGCCGCTCGTCGATCTGGCGGTCGTGCTGGCCGCGGGTGGGTACGCCGTCGACGGTCAACAGGCCCGGGTCGACGAGCTTCACCGGTGGTGCCCCAGAGGCATCGGGCGGGCTCCCCACGGTTTCGGGCGAGGTGGCAGGAGGGGCAGTACCCCCGGCGTCGGGCGGGATAGAGAGCGGCGTCGCGATCTTGCCCGGGTTCAGCTGGTTGTGCGGGTCGAAGACCGCCTTGACCCGCTGCAGGCTGGGGTAGAGCTCGCCGAAGAAGCGCGGCGCGTACTCCGAGCGCACGCCCTTGCCGTGCTCGCCCCACAGCAGCCCGCCGTATTTTTGCGTCAGTTCGGCCACCTCGTCGGAAACCTCGCGGATCAGCCGCTCCTGCACCGGGTCCTTCATGTCGATGGCCGGGCGCACGTGCAGCACGCCAGCATCGACGTGGCCGAACATGCCGTAGCTGAGCCCGCGGGCGTCGAGCAGGTCGCGGAATTCCGCGATGAAGTCGGCGAGGTGTTCCGGCGGTACCGCGGTGTCCTCGACGAAGGGGATTGGGCGCTTCTCGCCCTTTTCATCGACCCGGGCATTACCCAGCAGGCCCACCGCCCGCTTGCGCATGCCGTAGACGCGCTGGATCGCCTCGCGCCCCTGGGCCAGGGTGTAGCCCAGGCGTGGCACGCTCTCGTCGGCCTCCAGATGGCGGCAGAAGGCCGCGACCCGCTCGGCCAGCCGCTCGGGATCGTCGTCGTTGAACTCCACGAGATTGATGCCGCGAATGGCCACGGCCTGCCGCTCGGCCGTGGCGGTATCGCCTGCGGCAGCGGTACCGCCCGGGTCGAAGGCCGTCTCCGTCTCGCCGGGAAAGAACTCGGCCACGCTGTCCCAGACGAAGTCCTCCATGGCCAGCAGCAGTACCTTGTCGTCCACCGTCTCGATGGAGGTGGGCCTGGCGGCGGAAGCCATCAAGGCCTTGGCATCGCGCAGGGCATCCATGAAGCCGGCGTAGCGCACGTTGACCAGCGTCGCGTGCCGGGGGATCGGCAACACGCCCAGCACGGCCTCGTTGAGGAAGGCGAGCGAGCCCTCCGCGCCGCACAGCAGGCTGTTGAGATCGAGCCGGCCCCGGGCATCGCGCAGGTGCGCCAGGTCGTAGCCGGTCAGGCAGCGGTTGAGCGGCGGGAACTTGGCCGCGATCAGCTCGTGCTGGGTATCGGCGATCTCGCGGGCGGTACGGTAGGCGCTGCCGATCACGCCGCGGTGATGGCACAGCCGCTCCAGCTCGGCTTCGTCGACCGGGCGGCTGACCAGGCGCTCGCCGCCGAGCAGCACGCTGTCGAGCTCGAGCACATGATCGCGGGTCTTGCCGTATTCGCAGCTGCCCTGGCCGCTGGCATCGGTGGCGATCATGCCGCCGAGGGTGGCGCGGTTGGAGGTGGAGAGGTCGGGGGCGAAGAAGAGGCCAAAGGGCCTCAGCGCGGCGTTGAGCTGGTCCTTGACCACCCCGGCCTGGACCCGCACGCGGCG
>NZ_JBMIQI010000015.1:0-20197 GCF_052584175.1 Billgrantia hypersalina | reverse complement strand
CCTGGGGCAGGCGCTGGTAGATCGAGTTGTCGGTGGCCAGCACGGTACGGCTGGCGTAGTCCGGGGCGATCTCGCCCTCGAAGCCGGCGGCTTTGAGCGCTTCGAGAAAGCGCAGGTAGTGAGCGCCGAGCGCAGCGGTGGCACTCGATTCGGTGGTGTCCAGTCGTGCAATCATGGGTATCGATTCGGTCGTGAAACGCTGCCCGGTGCGTCGGGCTGGCAGGGAATAGCGCTACTTTATCGTGCTTGGCAGGGGCGTGCATCCTGCCGGGGTGCGGCGGCGTGGCACCTCGACGGCCTTTTGCCTACAATGTTTCGCCGTTTACCCGCATTTACCGTTTCGCTTTCACAGGGGCTGGATGCCATGCTCGATCCCAAACTGCTGCGCAGCGACCTTGCTGCTGTCGCTCAACGACTGGCCAAGCGCGGCTTCACGCTCGATACCGATCGTCTCGAAGCGCTGGAGTCCCGGCGTCGCGAACTGCAGACCGAGACGGAGAATCTGCAGAACGAGCGCAATACGCGTTCCAAGGCGATCGGCAAGGCCAAGGCCGCCGGCGAGGATATCCAGCCACTACTCGACGAGGTGAGCGATCTCGGCGACCGGCTCGACGCCGCCAAGCGGCAGCTGGCTGAGGTGCAGGCCGACTGGGATGCCCTGGCGAGCGGTATTCCCAACCTGCCCCACGACAGCGTGCCGGTGGGTGAGAGCGAAGAGGAGAACGTCGAACTGCATCGCTGGGGCACGCCCCGTGCCTACGATTTCGAGGTGCGCGACCACGTGGACCTGGGCGCGCTCAAGGGCGAGCTGGATTTCGAACTTGCGGCCAAGCTGACCGGTTCGCGCTTCGCCGTGATGCGACGGGAAATTGCGCGGCTGCACCGCGCCCTGACGCAGTTCATGCTCGACAAGCAGACCCTCGAACATGGCTATGAGGAGTGCTACGTGCCCTACATGGTCAACGAGGCCTCGCTTTACGGAACCGGCCAGCTACCTAAGTTCGGCGAGGATCTGTTTCGGCTGGAGGACGAGCGCAGCTTCCACCTGATTCCCACCGCCGAGGTGCCGCTGACCAATTTCGCCCGTGACGAGATTCTCGAGTACAAGGCGCTGCCGCTCAAGCTCACCGCTCACACGCCGTGCTTTCGCAGCGAGGCGGGCTCCCATGGCCGCGATACGCGCGGCATGATCCGTCAGCATCAGTTCGACAAGGTCGAGATGGTGCAACTGGTGGAGCCCGAGAAGAGCTACACCGCGCTCGAAGAGATGCGCGGCCACGCCGAGGCGATCCTGCAGGCGCTCGAGTTGCCTTACCGGGTGGTCACGCTATGTACCGGCGACATGGGCTTCGGTGCGGCCAAGACCTATGACCTGGAAGTCTGGCTGCCGAGCCAGCAGACCTACCGGGAGATTTCCTCGGTCTCCAACTGCGAAGACTTCCAGGCGCGACGCATGCAGGCGCGTTTTCGCCATCCCGAGCAAAAGAAACCGCAGCTCCTGCATACGCTCAATGGTTCGGGCCTGGCGGTAGGGCGCTGCCTCATCGCGGTGATGGAAAACCACCAGAACGCCGATGGATCCATCACCGTACCCGAGGCGCTGCGCCCCTACCTGGGCGGAATCGCCATCATCAATTCTCGATCTCCCAACTGACGCTGACGCCCGCCTCGATGACGATCGTTCCGGGGCGGTACTCAGCCTGGCCGGCGCTCTCCCGGGCGTCGGCACTCATCGCCATCATGCGCGGGGCGTAGACCGGTGGACGCGTCTCGCTGATGCCGGCCACGGCGCCGAGCGAAACCCCCATGGTACGTGCCATCAGCTCTCCCTTGCGGCGTGCCTTTTCCAGTGCCTTCACCAGCGCCTCGTCAGTGGCGGCATCGCGGTCGGTCAGGTCGTAGCTGATGCCATCCATGGCGTTGACGCCGGCTGCGGTCAGGGCGTCGAGCAGGCCTGGCAGGCGTTCCAGGTCATCGACGCGTACCTCGAAGGGGCGCTCCAGCCGCGTGCGCGTCAACATCTCCTGATCGCCGTCGCCATCGCTGCGGCGGGGAGCGGGTACGTACTCCGGCTGCACGCTGAGCGACCCCGCGCTGATGTCGTCGCGTTCCACACCGGCGTCTTCCAATGCCTGGATCAGACCCGTGGCACGCTCTTCCAGCCGATCGCGTGCCTGGCGCAGGGCGTCGGCATCGGTGTCGTCGTCGTGGCGCGCCACGGCCGGGGTACGCTCCCATAGACGGGCGCTGAGCGTGGCTCGATCAGGTACCACGTCGAGCTGGGCCTCGGCATGAACGTCCAGTCGGGCGCGAGGTTCATCGACCTGGGCAACGGCAACCGTGAACGGGGAGATGGCCAGCAGGCTGACCATCAACAGGCAATGGAAACGATTCGGCAACATCGGGTTGGCCTCCTTGCGGCACGGGTCGGAAAATAGCCGGCAGGCCCTGGATTGGGCCTGTCATGCGTCGTGGCAGGTTTCAACGGTGGGCGAGGAGTTTGTGCCTCGGCCCGGTAAGGGTCATGATAAGCAGGACTCGCCAAACATGGATAGATGGCATGCTTCACCGCGACGAGAACGCGCGATACGGTTTTCCGCTTACCCTGACGCTGGCCCTTGCCGCGCTGGTGGTCATCATCGCCGGCATACGTGCCGGTGCCGATCTGGTCATCCCGATCCTGCTGGGGCTGTTTATCACGGTAATCTGCACCTCGCCGGTGAACTGGCTGCACCGGCGGGGACTGAGCCTGCGCCTGGCGGTGCTGGTCACCCTGCTGGTGATTGGCGGTTTTCTATCCCTGGTAGGGCTGCTGGCCGTCAACGCCTTTGGCACCTTCATTGAGGCGCTGCCGGGCATCGAAGGGCGACTTTACAACCACTATCTCAACGTCCTCGACAGCCTCGCCTCCATGGGCCTTGCCATCAACCCCGATACCCTCGCCGGCCTGGTCGAGGTCGAGGATGAGGAGGGGTGGCTCTCGACCCTGCTGGGAGGTCTCGGCAACCTGCTGATGCAGAGCGTGGTGGTAGCCCTGCTGGTGGTCTTCATGCTGTTCGAGACGCTCAACTTTCGACACAAGGTCAACCACGCGCTGGACGATCCGCAAGCCAGCCTGAGCCGCTTCCATGAGTTCAGCCAAAAGCTCAAGCGCTACCTGGCGGTCAAGACACTGGTCAGCCTCCTTACCGGAATTCTGGCCTGGCTTGCCTGCCTGTTGTCTGGCGTGGACTTTCCTTTGCTGTGGGGCGTAATGGCCTTTGCGCTCAATTATATCCCTAACATTGGTTCCGCCATCGCGGCACTGCCGCCGGTGCTGCTGCTGCTGGTGTCGCAGGATGGCGGGGTGTTCGATGCCTTCGTCCTGGCCATGGCCTATCTGATCATCAACTTCGTGCTCGGCAACCTGGTCGAACCACGCCTGATGGGGCGAGCCCTGGGGCTCTCGACCTTCGTTGCTTTCCTGTCGCTGGTGGTATGGGGCTGGATGCTGGGTGTGGTCGGCATGCTGCTCTCGGTGGTATTGACCATGACACTCAAGATCGCTCTGGACAGCCACCCACAGACGCGGTGGCTTGCTCACTTGCTGGGCCCGGGCAAACGGCCCATCACGGACAGCGTGCTGACGGACCGCAGCGAGAGAAAGGCGCGCTCGGCGTACGGCGAAACGCAATCGCCCCGGCATGAGCCGGGGCGAAGCGATCACGAAGGGTAGGCAAAATCAGGCGTTCTGATCGATGAACTGCACCAGCTGCGACTTGGATTGCGCGCCTACGAGCGAGGCGACCTTGGAACCCGACTTGAACAGCATCACGGTCGGCACGCCGCGCACGCCCTGTTCCGCGGCGATTTCAGGGGCATCATCCACGTTGATGCTGACGACCTTGAGGCTGTCGGAACGCTCCTCGGCAACCTCGTCGATCACCGGAGCCATCACTTTGCAGGGACCGCACCAAGGGGCCCAGAACTTGAGCAGCACGGGTTGATCTGCCTTCATGACTTCCTGCTCGAAGTTGGCATTGGTGACATCGACGTTATTGGCCATGTGAATCTCCAGTTACGTTGCGCTACATCGAGCGGATCGGGTGACATGCCGTGGGCATGTCCGGTCGGCTGATGTTAGCGGTCGGCCGTGTGTCTGGCAAATGGCGACGGCTTGACGAGGGAGCGGCTCACGCGGTCTTGAGAGGGGGCATGGCGAGGTGGCGTGTCACAAATGGCAACGCGACGGTTCCCGTCTGTCATCTGTCGTAGCCGTTGCGCGTCCCTGTGTTCGAGCGCTTTTTCAAATTTTTGAAAAACAAGAGAAAACCATATGCATGCCCCAGGTGTCGCTTAGACAGGCCGAGGGTTCTCGGCTACTGTTTTGACACGGAGCGGAACTATACGGATGTGGCCCGGCTTCGATTGCGCTTGGCGAGCTGCCGCGACGCAAGTGCAGTGCGACTGGCGTGGTCCTGTGTCTGGTTCGTTGCAGGTAGGCAGGCCGGGCGAGCGTACTGCCGCCGGGCCTTGACAGGGAGAACCCGGCCATGACTTCCACTTGCACGATCACGTTCGACGGCGAACGCTTGAGGGGGAGGGCCGGCGAGCCCTTGATCGAATTCCTCAAGAAGCAGGGCGTCGACCTGCCTCATGTCTGCTATCACCCTACGCTGGGAGTTCTGGAAACCTGCGACGCCTGTTGGGTCGAAGTCGATGGAGAGCTGAAACGCGGCTGCACGCTGAAAAGCGACGACGGGCTGAAGGTCGAGACACGCAGCGAACAGGCCAGGGCCGCTCGCGAGGAGGGCATGGACCGCTTATTGTCCAAGCACGAACTCTATTGCACGGTGTGCGAGAACAACAACGGTGACTGCACGCTCCACAACACCATGGTGGATATGCAGATTCCCATTCAGCGCTACGAGTTCCAGCGCAAGCCCTACGAGAAGGATACATCCAGCCCGTTCTATACCTACGACCCCGATCAGTGCATTCTCTGCGGCCGCTGCGTGGAGGCGTGCCAGAACGTCGAGGTCAACGAGACGCTCTCCATCGATTTCACCAGCGAGCATCCACGCGTGCTGTGGGATGGCGGCAAGCCCATCAACGACTCCAGCTGCGTGCACTGCGGTCACTGCGTCACGGTCTGCCCTTGCAATGCGCTCATGGAGAACAGCATGGACGGCCAGGTGGGGCCCTTTACCGCCATGCCGTGGTCGCTCAAGCGCCCCATGATCGAAATCATCAAGAAGCTCGAAACCACGGTGGGTGCAACGCCCGTGTCGGGACTCTCCGAGATCGACATGAACCTGCGCCAGCCCGAGATCAAGCGTACCAAGACCGTGTGCACCTATTGCGGCGTGGGCTGCTCGTTCGAGATGTGGACCCGCAATCGCCACATACTCAAGGTTCAGCCGGTGCCTGAGGCGCCGGCCAATGGTATCTCCACCTGTATCAAGGGCAAGTTTGCCTGGGATTTCGTCAATAGCGAGAAGCGGCTGACCATGCCGCTGATTCGCGACAATGGCCGCTTTCGCGAAGCGAGCTGGGATGAGGCGCTCGACCTGGTGGCGCGCCGTCTGCTGGAGGTGCGTGATCGACACGGCCCCGACAGCCTGGGCTTCATCGGCTCGAGCAAGGGGACCAACGAGCAGGCCTATCTGGTGCAGAAGATCGCCCGGCGCGTTATCGGCACCAACAACGTGGACAATTCCTCACGCTACTGTCAGAACCCGGCCACCAAGGGGCTGTTTCGCACCGTCGGCTACGGTGGCGATGCCGGTACGATCAAGGATATCGAGCGCGCCGAGGTGGTGGTGATCGTGGGGAGCAATACCGCCGAGAACCATCCGGTCATCGCCGCGCGCATCAAGGCGGCGCAGAAGCTGCGCGGGCAGAAGCTGATCGTGGTCGATCCCCGCAAGCACGAGATGGCCGAGCGAGCGGATATCTTTCTACGGCCGAAGTCGGGCACCGACCTGGTGTGGGCTTCGGCGCTCTCGCGCTACATGTTCGACCATGACCTGGCCGACCGCGACTTCCTCGACCGCTGGGTCAACGGCGTGGAGGAGTACCGCCGCTCTCTCGAGCCCTTCACGCTGGAACTGGCCGAGGCCGAGACCGGGCTCCCGCGACAGGCATTGGTCGACGCCGCCGAAACCATCGGTCGCGCCAAGACAGTGTGTCTGCTGTGGGCCATGGGCATCACCCAGCACAGCCACGGTTCTGATGCCAGCACGGCGCTCTCCAACCTGCTGCTGGTGACCGGCAACTACGGCAAGCCGGGCACCGGGGGCTACCCCATGCGCGGACACAACAATGTGCAGGGCGCCAGCGACTTCGGTTGCCTGCGCGATCGCTATCCCGGTTACGATCACGTCGCCGATGAAAAAGCGAGAAAGCGCTGGGCCCAAGGTTGGGGCGTCTCACCCGACGAACTCTCCGACAAGCCGGGCCTTGGCAACTTCCTGATGGTGCAGGCGGCCGATGACAGAGAGATCAAGGCCATGTATATCGTCGGTGAGGAAACCGCTTTTTCGGATGCCAATACCCACAATGTCATTTCGGGCTTCGAGAAGCTCGACTTCATGGTGGTTCAGGATGTCTTCCTGAGCCGCACTGCCGAATATGCCGACGTCGTTTTGCCCGCCTGTCCCAGCGTCGAGCAGGAGGGTACCTACGTGAATACGGAGCGGCGTATCCAGCGCTCCTATCAGGTGCTCGAGCCTCTGGGTGACAGCCGTCCGGACTGGCGTATCTTGACCGACCTCGCCTCCCGCATGGGTCACGATTGGGGTTATGGCCACCCCGCCGAAATCATGGCCGAGTGCGCACGCATCGCCCCCATGTTTGCCGGGGTCAGCTACGACCGGCTCGAGGGGTGGAGCTCCCAGCTGTGGCCCGTGGCCGCGGACGGCACCGACTCGCCGCTGCTGTATGCCGACGGTTTCGCCAATGAGGATGGCAAGGCCAACCTGCATCCGCTGGAGTGGCAGCCCCCCGAGGAAGCGCCGGACGAGGAGTACGACCTGCTGCTCGACAACGGTCGCATGCGCGAGCAGTTCCAGGGTACCAATCAGTCGGGTCAGTCCGAGGGGATTTGGGATCAGGTACCCCGCGGCTTCGTCGAGGTCAGCCCCGAGCTTGCCGCCGAGCGAGGCATAGAAGAGGGCACTTGGGTGCGGCTGACCTCCCGGCGCGACAGCGTGGACTTTCCTGCGGTCATCACCGACCGCGTGCGCGGCAAGACGTTGTTCCTGCCCATTCACTTCGGCAAGACGGGCGTCAACCTGCTGACGGGCGAGCACAACGACCCCGACGTACAGACGCCGGCCTACAAGGAAACCGCCGTCAAACTCGAGGTTCTCGACAAACGTGGCGACCCGCCCCTTCCCGCGCACAACTACCGCTATGGCCGCCCTACGCCGATGTCAGGTGTCGAGGTCGAAGTGAAATGGGCCAGAAGTGATTACGCCCCGCCGCCCGCTCAGCAGTCCAACCCGAGGAAGATGTAATGGCCGAACGAATCTCGCATGACGTGACGCCGCCCAGGATCGGTCCCGATGCCCACGAGGAGCTGGAACAGCTGCTGCAAACCTTGCACGAGCATGGCGTGCTTCGCCTGGCCAACGATGTGGTGGGAGCAAATACCAAGATTGCCAGCGTCGTGGTGGATGGCCTTGGGAAGGAGTCGACCCTCAATGCCATCCAGAACCTGGCCGTGCTGGGCATGATGCTATCCGACATCCCGCCAGAGCGCTTCTATCGGGTGACCTTCGCCCTCAAGGAGGCGCTGGATCGTATCGGCCAGCACCAACCCGGCGAGGAGGGAGTCGATGCCCCTGGCGTCAGCGGTGCTTACCGTATGCTCAACGACGAAGAGCTATGGCGCGCGGTGGCACCGCTTGTCGATGGCCTCAAGGCGTTCGCCGAGCGCCTTGACAAGCCAGTCGACAAGCCGGTCAGCGACTACTTCGGCAAGCCTACCAGCGGGCCCTGACACCCCGAGACGCTAGCGCGTGTAGCGCCTCGCTCCTTTCGCCTGAACGTGCTCGCCTTCGGCGCAGGGCTCTCGGTCGCGGAAGGCGGGCGTCTTACGCTCATGGTCGTACTATCCGTTTAGCGTTATGCTATTTGGTGATTAGACCGAGGTGTGTCCAGCCGTGGATGCATATACCTGCCGGGCGCCAGGGAGCCGATTCGAAACATGAAACTACAGCAGCTGCGCTACGTCTGGGAAGTGACTCGCCATAACCTCAATGTGTCGGCAACGGCCCAGAGCCTGTTCACTTCTCAGCCCGGTATCTCCAAGCAGATTCGCCTGCTCGAAGACGAACTGGGCGTCGAGATCTTCGCCCGCAGCGGAAAGCATCTGACCCGGGTCACGCCGGCAGGAGAGGCCATCGTCGAACTTGCCGGCCAGGTGCTGCGGCTCACCGACAACATCAAGCAGGTCGCACAGGAGCATAGCGACGAGCGGCGGGGGAGTCTCTCCATCGCCACGACCCACACCCAAGCTCGCTATGCCCTGCCGCCGGTGATCGGTGAGTTCACGCGCAAGTATCCCGATGTCGCTCTGCACATGCAGCAGGGCACACCCAAGCAGATCGCGCAAATGGTCAGCGATGGCATGGCCGATTTTGCCATCTGTACCGAATCGCTGGAACTCTTCACCGACCTGGTACTGTTGCCCTGTTATCGCTGGAACCGCTGTGTGCTGGTGCCGCGTGATCATCCGCTAGCCGAAGCGGGCGAGCTGACGCTCGATCGGCTGGCGGACCAGCCGATCGTGACTTACGTATTCGGTTTCACGGGACGCTCTCAACTTGACGATGCCTTCCGTGCCAAGGGGCTGACGCCCAACGTGGTGCTTACTGCCGCCGATGCCGATGTGATCAAGACCTACGTCAGGCTCGGCCTGGGGGTCGGTATTGTGGCGCACATGGCATACGACCCCGAGCTCGACGACGACCTGGTCGCGCTTGAGGCGGGGCATCTGTTCGAAAGCTCGATCACCAAGATCGGCATTCGCCGTGGCACCTTCATGCGCGGTTACATGTACGATTTCGTCAAGGGATTTGCCGGCCATCTGGAGCGCGACCTGGTCGATGCTGCGCTTGCCGTCGGGCCGCGGCACGAAGCCGAGCTGTTTAACGATATCGCTCTGCCGGTGCGTTAGTAGAAAGGCCGAGCATCGCTCGGCCATGATCGAGGAAAGGCTGGGGAGGCTCAGTGCTGCAGGTGCAGTCCGCACTCCCTCTTCTCTTCAACCTTGGTCGGGTCGAAGTAGTCGAATTCGTTGGGCAGGTCATGCAGCTGCAGGTACTGGTACATCTCCTTGGCACTCCAATGCAGCAGCGGCGAAACCTTCAGCAGACCATCGGCATTCCGGCTGACCTGGGCCATGCGGGCGCGCTCTGGGGTGTCTTCGGCACGCAGGGCCGTGAACCAGACGTCCGGTGCCATCTCGCGTAACGCCCGCTCGAACGGCTCGAGCTTCACTTCATGAGTGAAGGCGTCATGGCGCGGATCATCGATGCCCGGCATGGGTCCGTCGATGGCCTCGCGGTGAGCCCGGGTGCGCTTCGGCAGATAGGTGATCAGATTGAGGTCGAGGCGCTTCACCAGCGCATCTGCGAAGCGGTATGTGGCCTCGGTATTGTAGCCATGGTCCATCCAGACGACAGGAATATCCGGCCGCTGGCGCGTGACCAGGTGAAGGATAACGGCCTCGAAGGGGCGAAAGTTGGTGGTGACGATAGGCCGTTGGCCCTGCTCAAGGGCCCAGCGAACCAGGGCATCGGGGTCGTTGCCTAGTTCCTGATTGATAGCGTCGAGTTCTGCCATGAGAGCTCCAGGGTCGTTGAGACAATTGCCTTTACCCTATCAAAGGCAACCTACCCGGCCCCAATACCGTTTGATTGGATAAATATAGCCGAAATGATGGTAAATCCAGCTGCTTATTCCAAGTCGTGCTTTACGCCTGACAGGGCTTCCATGAGATGACGGATCTTGTCCAGCGTCTCGGTGTATTCCGCCTCGACCGCGGAATCGGCCACTAAACCTCCGCCACCCCAGAGATGGATTCGCCCGCCATCGGCCACCGCGGTACGAATGGCAATCGAGGTGTCCATGTTGCCTCGCACATCGACGAAACCCAGGCTACCGCAGTAAACGCTGCGTCGGCTGGGCTCCAGTTCATCGATGATCTGCATCGCGCGCACCTTGGGGGCACCGGTAATCGAGCCGCCGGGAAAGGCGGCGGCGAGCAGGTCGAGAGGCCGTCTTCCCTTGGCCAGCTCACCGCATACGATACTCACCAGATGGTGAACATTGGCGTAGCTTTCCAGCCCACACAGCTGCGGCACCCTTACGCTGCCCGGTCGGCACACGCGCCCCAGGTCGTTGCGCAGGAGATCGACGATCATCACGTTCTCGGCGCGATCCTTGAGACTGGCCGTCAGCTGTGCTGCGAGCCGACGATCCTCCTCGGGCGAAGCGCCGCGCGGTCGGGTGCCCTTGATCGGGCGCGTCTCGACATGGCCGTCCGCGCGGCAGCGAAGAAAGCGTTCAGGCGAGAGCGACAGGATCGCCTGCTCGCCGTGGCCTTCCCTCCAGGCCATGTAGCCGGCAAATGGCGTGGGCGTGGCTTGGCGCAGGCGTAGGTAGGCGTGCCACAGGTCGCCACTGAAGGGAGCGCTGAAGCGCTGCGCCAGGTTGATCTGGTAACAGTCGCCTGCACGAATATAGTCCTGTACGGCCGCAAAGCGTTGAGCGTATCCGTCGCGATCCAGTTCGCCTTCGAAGGGGGACAGGAGCCGAAAATCGGGGGTAGGAGGAGGAGCGGTCTGTCGTAGCCAACCGAGTACCTGGTCGCGCCTGTCGCGAGTCGCGACCAGCCAGCACTCCTGTTGCTGATGGTCCTGAATAAGCGCCCAGTCGTACAGGCCCGCCCGGCTGTCCGGTAACGCCACCGCTCGGCGCGAGGATTGCCCAACCGGCTCGAGCACACGACCCAGGTCGTAGCCCCAATAGCCTATCAGGCCACTAACAAAGGGCAGCTCGCTATCCGGTACTTCAAGAGCCATGGCGTCCAGCAGCGCCTGCTGGGCAGCGAATGGATTGCTGTTATCGCTGCACACTTCACCATTCAGTCTGATGACACCCTGCCCGTCGACGCTCAGCAGTGAGATGGGATCGCTCGAGATGATGTCGTAGCGCCCGCCGGGGGCAGCGGGGCGACCGCTGTCGAGCAGTACGGCGCCTGGGCGGTGACGCAACGCCGCGAAGTAGGCAAGCGGAGCGTCTCGATAGGGGAGCGGGGTAAACAGCAGTCTGGCATTCATCGAGAGGGCCCTTCAGAACAGGCGACTTATTCTAGGCGGCAAGGAGGGTTTTGTCGTGAGGTCGTTGTCGCGGATCGCGTCTATCGCCTCGGCTAGCGGGATTGTCGACAGCGGGATTGTCGACACGAGGACGGTGCATGGACCCGTTGTCTACCACCAAAGGCGTAGCATGACGTCCCGGGAGGGAGGTTGACCGTGCGGAACGCAATGACTAAAGTCTTCTCACTCTCTAATTGTCGACAATTGCCATGAACTCAGTCGCCCCTGAACAGACCTCCCCCGAAGTCCGGACCCTGGCCGAGCGGGTCTTCCATGAGCTGCAGGATGCCATCGTCCGCGGTGAGCTGGCGCCGGGAAGCAAGATCACCGAGCCGGGCCTGTCCAAGGCCTATGGCATCTCACGCGGGCCGCTACGCGAGGCGATGCGTCGCCTGGAAGCCCACCGCCTGATCGAGCGGGTACCCCACGTCGGGGCCCGGGTGGTCAAGCTGTCGATGAAGGAACTGCTCGAACTGTTCGACGTGCGTGAGGCGCTGGAAAGCATGGCCGCACGGCTGGCCGCCGAGAACATGACCCGCGAGGAGATAGCCGGGCTGCGCGAGGTGCTTGCCGTGCATGAGCGCCAGTCGGACCTGCAGAGCGGTGAAGCCTACTACCAGCGCGAGGGAGACCTGGATTTCCACTACCGCATCGTCCAGGGCAGCCACAATCGCATGTTGATGACCATGCTGTGCGATGACCTCTATTACCTGGTGCGGCTCTATCGCACCCAGTTCAGCGCCAGCGGCGCCCGGCCCCAGCGCGCCTTCGTGGAGCATCATCGCATCGTCGATGCCATTGAAGCCGGCGATGCCGAACTGGCCGAACTGTTGATGCGTCGCCACGTCAGCGCCTCGCGGGCCAACGTGGCCGACCGCTACGCCGAAATACTCCAGGAGCAGGCCGAGGCCACCGCCTGAGCCGGCTCGAACGATCACAGAGGAGCCTACCCATGACGCAACCCACGCCCGGCGCTCGCTTTCGCGCCGCTCTCGAGGCCAACCGGCCGCTGCCCATCGTCGGCACTATCAATGCCTATACGGCGATGATGGCTGAGCGGGTCGGTCACCAGGCCATCTATCTATCGGGGGGTGGGGTGGCCAATGCCTCGTTCGGTCTGCCCGACCTGGGCATGACCACCCTGAACGACGTGGTGCAGGACGCCCATCGCATCTGTGGCGCCACCGATCTGCCGCTGCTGGTGGATATCGACACCGGCTGGGGCGGTGCCTTCAATATCGCCCGCACCATCAAGGAGATGCAGCGTGCCGGTGTCGCCGCGGTGCACATCGAAGATCAAGTGGCACAGAAGCGCTGCGGGCATCGGCCCAACAAGGAGATCGTCTCCAAGCAGGAGATGGTCGACCGCATCAAGGCCGCCGCCGATGCACGCATCGATCCCGATTTCTACCTGATCGCGCGTACCGACGCCTTCCAGAAGGAGGGGCTGGATGCCGCCATCGATCGTGCCAACGCCTGCATCGAGGCGGGGGCCGATGCGATCTTCGCCGAAGCGGTGCACACGCTCGACGATTACCGGGCGTTCTGCAAACGCATCCAGGCGCCGATACTCGCCAATATCACCGAGTTCGGCGCGACGCCGCTGTTCAGTCAACAAGAGCTCGCTGAGGTGGGCTGTCGCATGGTGCTTTACCCGTTGTCAGCCTTCCGTGCCATGAATGCTGCGGCATTGAAGGTCTACCAGAGCATCCACGACAAGGGCCATCAGCGGGACGTGGTCGAACTGATGCAGACCCGAGACGAACTCTACGACTTCCTCAACTACCACGCCTTCGAGCAGAAGCTCGATGCGCTGTTTGCGGAAAGCCAGCTTGCCGAGAAGGGCTCAGATGCCTGAGCACGACCCTACGACGACAAGAAAACGTCAGATCAAGGAGACACGACATGGCAGATAAACCCAATGCTGGCGCCGGCCTGCGTGGCCAGAGCGCGGGTAGCACGGCCCTGTGTACCGTCGGCAAGACCGGTTCGGGCCTGACCTACCGCGGCTTCGACATCAAGGAATTGGCCGAGAAGGCGCGCTTCGAGGAAGTGGCCTACCTGCTGCTCAAGGGCAAGCTGCCCAACCGGGCCGAGCTCGACGCCTACGTGACCAAGCTCAAGGGGCTGCGCGGCTTGCCGGCACCGCTCAAGGCCGTACTGGAGCAGATTCCGGCCAGTGCCCATCCGATGGACGTGATGCGTACCGGCGCCTCCATGCTCGGGAACCTCGAGACCGAGGAGAGCTTCGACGAGCAACAGGAGGCTTCCGACCGTCTGCTCGCGGTGCTGCCGTCGATCATTTGCTATTGGTATCGCTACAGTCACGACGGCGTGCGCATCGAGACCGAGACCGACGACGAGTCGGTGGGCGCTCACTTCCTGCATTTGCTGCGCGGCGAGGCGCCTTCCGAACTGCATGCCCGGGTCATGAACGTCTCGCTGATACTTTATGCCGAGCATGAATTCAACGCCTCGACCTTTACCGCTCGCGTCTGCGCCTCGACGCTCTCCGACATGCACTCTTGTGTCACTGGTGCCATCGGTTCGCTGCGGGGCCCATTGCACGGCGGTGCCAACGAGGCGGCGATGGACATGATCGAGAACTGGAAGTCGCCGGAAGAGGCCGAGCGCGAGATCATGGGGATGCTCGAGCGCAAGGAGAAGATCATGGGCTTCGGGCATGCGATCTATCGCGAGTCCGACCCGCGCAACGCGATCATCAAGCAGTGGTCGAAGAAGCTGGCCGAGGACGTGGGCGATACGGTCCTGTATCCGGTTTCCGAGCGTGTCGAGGAAGTGATGTGGCGTGAAAAGAAGCTGTTCTGCAACGCCGATTTCTTCCACGCCAGCGCCTACCACTTCATGGACATACCCACCAAGCTGTTCACGCCGATCTTCGTCTGCTCGCGCGTCACCGGCTGGTGCGCCCATGTCTTCGAACAGCGCGCCAATAATCGCATCATTCGTCCCAGCGCGGATTATATCGGTCCCGAGAAGAGCGAGTGGGTGCCGATCGAGGAGCGTGACTGAGACTCTCCTCCTCAACAAGGGCGGCCCCGGGGCCGCCTGTCCCCGCCTGTCCCAACACCACGCGAAGACCGTCGACTCATGAACACTCATTACCGTAAATCCCTTCCCGGCACCGAGCTGGACTACTTCGACGTGCGTGCGGCCGTCGAGGAGATCCAGCCCGGAGCCTACGATACCCTGCCTTACACCTCACGGGTGTTGGCTGAACAGCTCGTGCGACGCTGCGAGCCGGCGCTGCTCACCGATGCGCTCAAGCAGCTGATCGAGCGCCGTCGCGATCTCGACTTCCCGTGGTACCCGGCCCGGGTGGTGTGCCATGACATCCTCGGCCAGACGGCGCTGGTCGACCTGGCTGGCCTGCGCGACGCCATCGCCGAGAAGGGTGGCGACCCGGCCAAGGTCAACCCGGTGGTCCCGACCCAGCTGATCGTCGACCACTCGCTCGCGGTGGAGTGTGGTGGCGACGATCCCCAGGCGTTCGACAAGAATCGCGCCATTGAGGATCGCCGCAACGAAGACCGCTTCCACTTCATCGACTGGACGCGCACCGCCTTCGAGAACGTCGACGTGATCCCCGCCGGCAATGGCATCATGCACCAGATCAATCTGGAGAAGATGTCGCCGGTGATCCAGGCGCGCGATGGCGTGGCGTTCCCCGACACCTGTGTGGGCACCGACAGCCACACGCCGCACATCGACAGCCTGGGCGTCATCGCCATCGGCGTGGGCGGCCTCGAGGCCGAGACCGTGATGCTCGGCCGTCCTTCAATGATGCGCCTGCCCGACATCGTCGGCGTGGAGCTGACCGGCAAGCGGCAGCCCGGCATCACCGCCACCGACATCGTGCTGGCTATCACCGAGTTCCTGCGCCATGAGCGCGTGGTCGGCGCCTATCTGGAGTTCTTCGGCGAGGGCGCCGAGAGCCTGACTATCGGCGATCGCGCCACGATCTCCAACATGACGCCGGAGTACGGGGCCACCGCGGCGATGTTCTACATCGACGAGCAGACTCTCGACTACCTGACCATCACCGGTCGTGAGCCGGAGCAGGTGGCGCTGGTCGAAACCTATGCCAAGACGGTGGGCCTGTGGGCCGGCAGTTTAAAGGGAGCCGAGTACGAGCGCGTGCTCACCTTCGACCTCTCCACTGTCGAGCGCAACCTGGCCGGGCCCTCCAACCCGCACCGCCGTCTGCCCACCAGGGCGCTGGCCGAGCGCGGCATCGCCGCCAACCTGGATGAAGCGCTGGCCGAGGAGAGGGCCGGCAGGATGCCCGACGGTGCGGTGATCATTGCCGCCATCACCAGCTGCACCAATACTTCCAACCCGCGCAATGTGGTCGCTGCGGGCCTGCTGGCGAAAAAAGCCAACGAACTGGGCCTCGTGCGCAAGCCGTGGGTGAAGTCGTCGTTCGCGCCAGGTTCGAAAGTCGCTCGCCTGTACCTGGAGGAGGCGGGGCTGCTGCCCGAACTCGAGAAGCTCGGCTTCGGCATCGTCGCTTACGCCTGCACGACCTGCAACGGCATGTCCGGCGCGCTGCGTCCGGAAATCCAGCAGGAGATCATCGACCGCGACCTCTACGCCACTGCCGTGCTGTCAGGCAATCGCAACTTCGATGGCCGCATCCATCCCTATGCCAAGCAGGCTTTCCTGGCCTCGCCGCCGCTGGTGGTGGCCTATGCCATTGCCGGCACGGTGCGTTTCGACATCGAGAAGGACGCGCTGGGCTACGACAAGGACGGCAATCCCGTCACCCTCAAGGAGCTGTGGCCTTCCGACGAGGAGATCGACGCCATCGTCGGCGAGTACGTCAAGCCGGAGCAGTTCAAGCAGGTCTACATCCCGATGTTCAACCTCGACGAGGTGGAACAGGCCAAGAGCCCGCTATACGACTGGCGTCCGCAGAGCACCTATATCCGCCGTCCGCCCTACTGGGAGGGCAACATGGCCCGCGAACGTGCGCTGAAAGGCATGCGGCCGCTGGCGATTCTGCCCGACAACATCACCACTGACCACCTGTCGCCGTCCAACGCCATCCTGGCGGACAGCGCGGCGGGCGAATACCTGGCCAAGATGGGCCTGCCGGAGGAGGACTTCAATTCCTATGCCACCCACCGCGGCGATCACCTCACCGCGCAGCGTGCCACCCTGGCCAACCCCAAACTGTTCAACGAGATGGTGCGCGACGACAAGGGCGAGGTGATCCAGGGTTCGCTGGCACGCGTCGAGCCGGAGGGCAAGGTGACGCGCATGTGGGAAGCCATCGAGACCTACATGGAGCGCGACCAGCCTTTGATCATCATTGCCGGTGCCGACTATGGCCAGGGTAGCTCGCGGGACTGGGCGGCCAAGGGCGTGGCGTTGGCTGGCGTGGAAGCCATTGTGGCCGAAGGCTTCGAGCGTATACACCGTACCAACCTGGTGGGCATGGGCGTGATGCCGCTGCAGCTCGAGGAGGGCACCACGCGCCACACGCTGAAGCTCGACGGCACCGAGACCTACGATGTGGAAGGCAAGCCGGCGCCGGGGGCGACCCTGACCCTGGTCATACACCGTGCCAACGGTGACGTCGAGCACGTGCCGGTGCTGTGTCGCCTGGATACCGCCGAAGAGGTGTCGGTCTACAAGGCGGGCGGCGTGCTGCAGCGCTTCGCCCAGGACTTCCTCGAGTCCGAGGTCGAGACCACGGCCTGACCCTACGTCAACCGAACGCTCCGGCCATGCTTGCCGGGGCGCTTCGCGTCACTTTCAGGAAGCGACTTGCATGGCATATGTACCCCAGATCAGGATTCCTGCTACCTACATGCGCGGCGGCACCAGCAAAGGTGTCTTTTTCCGCCTGGATGACCTGCCTGAGGCAGCACGCCAGCCCGGTCCGGCCCGCGATGCGCTGCTGCTGCGGGTGATCGGCAGTCCCGACCCCTACCAAAAGCAGATCGATGGCATGGGCGGCGCCACCTCCAGCACCAGCAAGACAGTGATCCTGTCCAGAAGCGAAAGCCCGGACCACGATGTCGACTACTTGTTCGGCCAAGTCTCCATCGACAAGCCTTTCGTCGACTGGAGCGGCAACTGCGGAAACCTTTCGTCAGCGGTGGGCCCCTTCGCTATCAGTAACGGCCTGCTGGATCCGTCTCGCATCCCCGAGAACGGCATTGCCACGGTACGGATCTGGCAAGCCAATATCGGCAAGACCATCGTCTCGCGGGTGCCGATCGCCAACGGCGAGGTGCAGGAAACCGGTGACTTCGAGCTCGACGGCGTGACCTTTCCCGCTGCCGAGGTGGCGGTAGAATTCATGGACCCGGCCGATGGCGATGGCGCCATGTTCCCCACCGGCAATCTGGTCGATCAGCTGGAGGTACCGGGCGTGGGCATCCTCGAGGCGACCATGATCAATGCCGGTATTCCCACGGTCTTCGTCAATGCCGCGGCGGTCGGCTACACCGGCACTGAGCTGCAGGAAGCGATCAATGGCGATACCCAGGCGCTGGCGATGTTCGAAGCCATTCGCGCCCATGCGGGCGTGCGCATGGGATTGATCAAGGAAGTCAGTGATGCGGCCGAGCGTCAGCACACGCCCAAGGTCGCCTTCGTCGCGCCGCCGGCTGATTATGTTGCCTCCAGCGGCAAGGCGATCAAGGCCTCCGATATCGACCTCGTCGTGCGAGCGCTCTCCATGGGCAAGCTCCACCACGCCATGATGGGTACGGCGGCAGTGGCCATCGCCACGGCGGCGGCAGTGCCCGGCACCCTGGTCAACCTGGCTGCCGGAGGAGGCGAACGCCGATCGGTTCACTTCGGGCACCCCTCCGGCACTCTGCGGGTAGGGGCGGAAGCTTCCCGTAAGGATGGCCAGTGGACAGCGACCAAGGCGGTGATGAGCCGCAGCGCAAGGGTGCTGATGGAGGGCTGGGTGCGAATTCCCGGCGATGCATTCTAAGTCGCCAGCAGGTGCTAGATTCTCGCCCCGGGTCGCAAGGCCCGGGGCGTTTTCTATAGTGAAGGGAGACGATACCCGAGCCTGCGACAGGAGGAAGCATGAGCGCCACCGCCGAACGCAACGTCCGCCCCGAGTACGACGACGAGCTGCAGAAGATCGCCGACTACGTGCTCGATTACCGTATCGAGAGCGATGAAGCGATGGATACCGCTCGCTACTGCCTGATGGATACCCTGGGCTGCGGTCTGTTGGCGCTGCGTTTTCCCGAGTGCACGAAGCATTTGGGGCCGCTGGTCGAAGGCACCGTCGTGCCAAACGGCGCCCGGGTCCCCGGCACTTCCTTCCGCTTGGACCCGGTCAAGGCTGCCTGGGACATCGGCTGTATCATTCGTTGGCTCGACTACAACGACACATGGCTAGCGGCGGAATGGGGGCATCCCTCCGACAATCTCGGGGCCATCCTCGCCCTGGCCGATTTTCTTTCACAGCAGCGAATAGCCCAGGGCGAGGCTCCCTTGACCATGCGCGATGTGCTGGAAGCGATGATCAAGGCTCACGAGATCCAGGGCGTTCTGGCGCTCGACAACTCGTTCAATCGGGTCGGGCTCGATCACGTGGTGCTGGTGAAAGTCGCTTCCACAGCGGTGGCGGCGCATTTGATGGGGGCGGATCGCGAACAGCTGCTCTCCGCACTGTCCCATGCCTGGGCCGACGGCCAGAGCCTGCGGACCTATCGTCATGCGCCGAACGCCGGTTCGCGAAAGAGCTGGGCGGCGGGGGACGCCACCTCGCGCGGCGTGCGCCTGGCCGATATTGCGCTGCGTGGCGAGATGGGGATTCCCGGTGTCCTCAGTGCGCCTCAGTGGGGCTTTTATGATGTTCTCTTCGCCAAGACCAACAAGGACCAGAAGCTGAAACCTGAAGGAGAGAGAAGATTCAGCTTTCAGCGTGAATTCGGTACTTATGTGATGGAAAACGTTCTGTTCAAGATCGCTTTCCCTGCGGAATTCCACGCCCAGACCGCTTGCGAGGCGGCGGTGCGGCTCCATCCCCAGGTCAAGGATCGGCTGGAGGAAATCGAGCGCATCGTCATCACCACGCATGAATCTGCGATTCGCATCATCTCCAAGGAGGGCGAACTGGCCAACCCGGCGGATCGCGATCACTGCCTGCAGTACATGGTGGCGGTGCCGTTAGTCTTTGGCGACCTGACGGCCGAGCACTACGAAAATGCCTTTCATCACCAGCATCCGGTGATCGATAAGCTAAGAGACAAGATGGAGGTCGTCGAGGAACCGCGCTTTACTCAAGATTATCTGGCCGTTGATAAGCGCTCCATCGCCAATGCCATCCAGGTATTTTTCAGCGACGGCAGCGCCACGGAGTGCATCGAAGTGGACTACCCCATCGGTCACCGCAGGCGTCGCAGCGAAGGCATTCCCCTCCTCGAAGAAAAGTTCAAGCGCAACCTGGCGACTCGCTTCCCAGCAGGCCGCTGTGAGCGGGTAGCCGCGTTGTGCTCGGACAGGAGCCGCCTGGAGGCTACGCCTGTGCACCGCTTCATGGACTTGCTAATTATCTGAGCTTTGCTGGTACGAGATTTTTACCCTAGGCCATGGCGGAACATCGAGAGGTGGGCTATATTTTTCTGACATTCGGGGTTGCATGGATTCACCAATAGCCGTAAAGTACGCATCCGCTGCCGGCGACGGGCAACGTTGCAGGCGGTGGGCAGGGTGGTAAGTGGTTGTCTCGTTAGGTGTTTTTCGATTCGCTTCGTAAAATTCCCGCTTGACGCCCACGGCGGATTCGGTAGAATGCGCACCACTCGAGACGGCGCCCGCAGCGCGGG
>NZ_JBMIQI010000014.1:0-1952 GCF_052584175.1 Billgrantia hypersalina | reverse complement strand
CCGGCTTGCAACCACTGGGTCTGTCGACCCAAACAGTCTTTGCTCTGGCCGATCAGGTAATTCATTGTGAGCACTTGCCGCGAGGCAGCAATACGTCGTTTAAGGAGGTGATCCAGCCGCAGGTTCCCCTACGGCTACCTTGTTACGACTTCACCCCAGTCATGAACCACACCGTGGTGATCGCCCTCCCGAAGGTTAGGCTAACCACTTCTGGTGCAGTCCACTCCCATGGTGTGACGGGCGGTGTGTACAAGGCCCGGGAACGTATTCACCGTGACATTCTGATTCACGATTACTAGCGATTCCGACTTCACGGAGTCGAGTTGCAGACTCCGATCCGGACTGAGATCAGCTTTCTGGGATTGGCTCACTCTCGCAAGTTCGCAACCCTTTGTACTGACCATTGTAGCACGTGTGTAGCCCTACCCGTAAGGGCCATGATGACTTGACGTCGTCCCCACCTTCCTCCGGTTTGTCACCGGCAGTCTCCCTAGAGTTCCCGACCGAATCGCTGGCAAATAGGGACAAGGGTTGCGCTCGTTACGGGACTTAACCCAACATTTCACAACACGAGCTGACGACAGCCATGCAGCACCTGTCTCTGCGCTCCCGAAGGCACCCCTTCGTCTCCGAAGGGTTCGCAGGATGTCAAGGGTAGGTAAGGTTCTTCGCGTTGCATCGAATTAAACCACATGCTCCACCGCTTGTGCGGGCCCCCGTCAATTCATTTGAGTTTTAACCTTGCGGCCGTACTCCCCAGGCGGTCGACTTATCGCGTTAACTGCGCCACAAAGTCCGCGAAGGACCCAACGGCTAGTCGACATCGTTTACGGCGTGGACTACCAGGGTATCTAATCCTGTTTGCTACCCACGCTTTCGCACCTCAGTGTCAGTGTCAGTCCAGAAGGCCGCCTTCGCCACTGGTATTCCTCCCGATCTCTACGCATTTCACCGCTACACCGGGAATTCTACCTTCCTCTCCTGCACTCTAGCCTGACAGTTCCGGATGCCATTCCCAGGTTGAGCCCGGGGCTTTCACAACCGGCTTATCAAGCCACCTACGCGCGCTTTACGCCCAGTAATTCCGATTAACGCTCGCACCCTCCGTATTACCGCGGCTGCTGGCACGGAGTTAGCCGGTGCTTCTTCTGTGGGTGATGTCCTTCCTTCCGGGTATTAACCGAAAGGCGTTCTTCCCCACTGAAAGTGCTTTACAACCCGAGGGCCTTCTTCACACACGCGGCATGGCTGGATCAGGCTTGCGCCCATTGTCCAATATTCCCCACTGCTGCCTCCCGTAGGAGTTCGGGCCGTGTCTCAGTCCCGATGTGGCTGATCATCCTCTCAGACCAGCTACGGATCGTCGCCTTGGTGAGCCGTTACCTCACCAACCAGCTAATCCGACATAGGCTCATCCGATAGCGCAAGGTCCGAAGAGCCCCTGCTTTCTCCCGTAGGACGTATGCGGTATTAGCCTGGGTTTCCCCAGGTTATCCCCCACTACCGGGCAGATTCCTATGCATTACTCACCCGTCCGCCGCTCGCCACCAGGGAGCAAGCTCCCCGTGCTGCCGCTCGACTTGCATGTGTTAGGCCTGCCGCCAGCGTTCAATCTGAGCCATGATCAAACTCTTCAGTTTACAATCATTGCGGTTCTTGCTCGTCCGTAGACGAAAGCGAACCAAACTCGGCTCAAGGTCTAAGCTTCTCAATAGACCCGAAGGTCTCGACGAGTCGCTTGCCTTGAAATGGTGTGACTTCTCACCACCTCATCGACAAGCGCCCACATGAATTACCTGATCGATTGTTAAAGAGCGGCTCCGGGCTCTCGAAGGAGCGGAGCGTCTCGCTTGCTGTCGTGGCCTGAGCGGCCTCGCCAGCGCCCTGCGAGGAAGGCGTATTCTACTGATCCGGCGGAGCTTGTCAACTCCCTTCGAGGCCGTCACCGGGGT
>NZ_JBMIQI010000013.1:2043-3269 GCF_052584175.1 Billgrantia hypersalina | reverse complement strand
CGAAAGTGATACGTCTCAAGCGTATCCGGCAATTGTCGTACGTAATCGCAGACCAGACCCCTTCGGGTTATATGGTCAAGCGATTAAGCGCATACGGTGGATGCCTTGGCAGCCAGAGGCGATGAAGGACGTGGTAGCCTGCGATAAGGCTCGGTGAGGTGGCAAACAACCTGTGACCCGGGCATTTCCGAATGGGGAAACCCACCCTGCACAAGCAGGGTATCCCACACTGAATCCATAGGTGTTGGGAGGCGAACCGGGGGAACTGAAACATCTAAGTACCCCGAGGAAAAGAAATCAACCGAGATTCCCCCAGTAGCGGCGAGCGAACGGGGACTAGCCCTTAAGCGGCACAACTGATAGGCGAACAGGCTGGGAAGCCTGACCATAGCGGGTGATAGTCCCGTAGCCGAAATCTGAGTGTCGTGAAATCGAGTAGGTCGGGGCACGTGAAACCTTGACTGAAGACGGGGGGACCATCCTCCAAGGCTAAATACTCCTGGCTGACCGATAGTGAACCAGTACCGTGAGGGAAAGGCGAAAAGAACCCCGGAGAGGGGAGTGAAATAGATCCTGAAACCGTATGCGTACAAGCAGTGGGAGCCCCTTCGTGGGGTGACCGCGTACCTTTTGTATAATGGGTCAGCGACTTATTTTCAGTGGCGAGCTTAACCGAATAGGGGAGGCGTAGGGAAACCGAGTCTTAACTGGGCGACCAGTCGCTGGGAATAGACCCGAAACCGGGCGATCTATCCATGAGCAGGTTGAAGGTTGAGTAACATCAACTGGAGGACCGAACCAGGATCTGTTGAAAAAGATTTGGATGACTTGTGGATCGGAGTGAAAGGCTAATCAAGCCCGGAGATAGCTGGTTCTCCTCGAAAGCTATTTAGGTAGCGCCTCACGTATCACCACCGGGGGTAGAGCACTGTTTCGGCTAGGGGGCCATCCCGGCTTACCAACCCGAGGCAAACTCCGAATACCGGTGAGTGCGAGCGTGGGAGACACACGGCGGGTGCTAACGTCCGTCGTGAAAAGGGAAACAACCCAGACCGTCAGCTAAGGTCCCGAAATCCTGGTTAAGTGGGAAACGATGTGGGAAGGCTCAGACAGCTAGGAGGTTGGCTTAGAAGCAGCCATCCTTTAAAGAAAGCGTAATAGCTCACTAGTCGAGTCGGCCTGCGCGGAAGATGTAACGGGGCTAAACCAGGTACCGAAGCTACGGG
>NZ_JBMIQI010000013.1:0-1943 GCF_052584175.1 Billgrantia hypersalina | reverse complement strand
GCGGTAGAGGAGCGTCGTGTAAGCCGATGAAGGTGGATCGAGAGGTCTGCTGGAGGTATCACGAGTGCGAATGCTGACATGAGTAACGACAAGGGGAGTGAAAAACTCCCCCGCCGGAAGACCAAGGGTTTCTGTTCGACGCTAATCGGAGCAGAGTGAGTCGGCCCCTAAGGCGAGGCCGAAAGGCGTAGTCGATGGGAAACGGGTCAATATTCCCGTACCTCACTGTATTGCGATGGGGGGACGAAGAAGGCTAGGTGGGCCAGGCGTTGGTTGTCCTGGTGAAAGCCCGTAGGCTGGGGGTTCAGGCAAATCCGGATCCCCAAGGCCGAGAGGCGAGACGAACACCCCACGGGGTGGAAGTCATCGATGCCACGCTTCCAGGAAAAGCCTCTAAGCTTCAGATACAGTGGGACCGTACCCCAAACCGACACAGGTGGTCAGGTAGAGAATACCCAGGCGCTTGAGAGAACTCGGGTGAAGGAACTAGGCAAAATGGTGCCGTAACTTCGGGAGAAGGCACGCCGCGTTAGTGTGTAGGCCCTCGCGGCCGAAGCACGAGGCGGTCGAAGATACCAGGTGGCTGCAACTGTTTATTAAAAACACAGCACTCTGCAAACGCGTAAGCGGACGTATAGGGTGTGACGCCTGCCCGGTGCCGGAAGGTTAAGTGATGGTGTTAGCCCTCGGGCGAAGCTCCTGATCGAAGCCCCGGTAAACGGCGGCCGTAACTATAACGGTCCTAAGGTAGCGAAATTCCTTGTCGGGTAAGTTCCGACCTGCACGAATGGCGTAATGATGGCCACGCTGTCTCCACCCGAGACTCAGTGAAATTGAAATCGCAGTGAAGATGCTGTGTACCCGCGGCTAGACGGAAAGACCCCGTGAACCTTTACTATAGCTTCACACTGGACGCTGATGTTGCTTGTGTAGGATAGCTGGGAGGCTAGGAACCCCGGACGCCAGTTCGGGGGGAGCCAACCTTGAAATACCAGCCTGGCATCATTGGCGTTCTAACTCAGGTCCGTGATCCGGATCGAGGACAGTGTGTGGTGGGTAGTTTGACTGGGGCGGTCTCCTCCCAAAGCGTAACGGAGGAGCACGAAGGTACCCTCAGCACGGTCGGAAATCGTGCGATGAGTGCAAGAGCATAAGGGTGCTTGACTGCGAGACAGACACGTCGAGCAGGTACGAAAGTAGGTTCTAGTGATCCGGTGGTTCTGTATGGAAGGGCCATCGCTCAACGGATAAAAGGTACTCCGGGGATAACAGGCTGATACCGCCCAAGAGTTCACATCGACGGCGGTGTTTGGCACCTCGATGTCGGCTCATCACATCCTGGGGCTGAAGTCGGTCCCAAGGGTATGGCTGTTCGCCATTTAAAGTGGTACGCGAGCTGGGTTTAGAACGTCGTGAGACAGTTCGGTCCCTATCTGCCGTGGGCGTTGGATGTTTGAGAAGAGCTGCTCCTAGTACGAGAGGACCGGAGTGGACGCACCTCTGGTGTTCCGGTTGTCACGCCAGTGGCATTGCCGGGTAGCTACGTGCGGACGGGATAACCGCTGAAGGCATCTAAGCGGGAAGCCCCCTTCAAGATGAGACATCCCCGAGGCCTTGAGCCTCCTGAAGGGCCCAGCGAGACCAGCTGGTTGATAGGCCGGGTGTGGAAGCGCTGCAAGGCGTTGAGCTAACCGGTACTAATGGCCCGTGAGGCTTGACCATATAACCCCAAGGGGTCTGCGCATTGCGCACACGATTGACGGATACGCCGCCTGTCGAGAGCCAGGCAGAGACGATCGCGTCAGCATGATTCCAACCGTTTTCGCCTGACGACCATAGCGAGTGGGAACCACCTGATCCCATGCCGAACTCAGCAGTGAAACCGCTCAGCGCCGATGGTAGTGTGGGGCTTCCCCATGCGAGAGTAGGTCATCGTCAGGCAT
>NZ_JBMIQI010000012.1:0-438132 GCF_052584175.1 Billgrantia hypersalina | reverse complement strand
GCCTCGATGATGCCGTTCAGCGTGGCGTCGTCGGCCACCGCCTCGGCGCGCTCGAGCTTGGCCACCAGGCCGATCTCCTTACCCGCCTCGCCGAGCAGGCGGCGCGCCTCAAACATGTCCTCGGCATGGCGCGGGAAGGAGACGGCGAGATAGTCGACACCGATCTCGATGGCGGTCTCGAGGTCGGCCTTGTCCTTGTCGGTGAGCGCCGGGGCCGAGAGCCCGCCGCCCTGCTTGTTGATGCCCTTGTTGTTGGAGAGCTTGCCGCCGGTGACCACGACGGTGTGAACCTGCGCCCCCTCGACCCGGGTGACGTCGAGCACCAGGCGGCCGTCGTCGAGCAGCAGGCGGTCGCCGGCGCTGACGTCGTCGGCCAGTTGGGTGTACTCGCAGCCGACGCGGCCGGCGTCGCCGGCCTCGGTGTCCATGGCCATGTCGAGCACGAAGGGCTGGCCCTCCTCGAGCACCACGGCGCCGTCACGGAAGCGGGCGATGCGGATCTTGGGCCCCTGCAGGTCGCCGAGGGCGGCGACACTCCGGCCCAGGCGGTCGGCGATCTGGCGCACGGCGATCAGCCGGCGGCGATGGTCGGCGGCGCTGCCGTGGGAGAAGTTGAGGCGCACCACGTCGACCCCGGTGCGGATCATGGCCTCCAGCACGCCCTCGCGGTCGCTGGCCGGGCCCAGAGTGGCGACGATCTTGGTGCGGCGAATGGGGTCGTGGATGGGGGCATGGGGCGGAAGCGTCATGATGTCCTCGGCAAGACCAGGATGGCACGGAAGTCGTTGACATTGGTACGCGTCGGCCCGGTGACGATGAGCCGGTCCAATGCCTGGAAGAAAGTATACGCGTCGTTGCGTGACAGGTAATCGGCGGGATCGAGGCCCTGCTCACGGGCACGGGCCCAGTCGTCGGGGGAAAACAGCGCGCCGGCATTGTCCTCCGAACCGTCGATGCCGTCGGTGTCGACGGCCAGGGCATGGATGCCGTCGGCACCGGCCAACGTCTCGAACAGCCCCAGCAGGTACTCCACGTTGCGCCCGCCACGGCCGTCTCCGCGCACGGTGACGCTGGTTTCACCACCGGAAAGGAACAGCAACGGCGCGTCGATGCCGTCACGTGCCTCAAGCGCCATGCGGGCCTGGGCGCGGCCCAGCTCACGGGCCTCGCCCTCGAGGTCGTCACCCAACACCTGCACCGCGACACCGGCGGCTTCTGCTGCCTGCCCAGCAGCTTCCAGCGCATCGCGGGCTCGTGCCAGGGTCACGCTGTCGTCACGCTCGAAGGCCGCGTCGTCGGGCGAGGGGGCGGATCGGTCCTGATCGAGATGCTCGCGAACGTTCGTCGGCACATCGATGGCGTAGCGTTCCAGCACCGCCAGGGCATCGGCCGGCGTCGAGCGATCGGGAAGGGTCGGCCCCGAGGCGATCTGGGTAGCGATGTCACCGGGAATATCGGAGATCAGCCAGGTCACCACCTGGGCCGGATGGGCCGCTGCCGCCAGGCGTCCGCCCTTGATCGCCGAGAGGTGGCGACGCACGGTGTTCATCTGGCTGATCGGCGCACCGCAGCGCAGCAGTTCGCGGTTGATGGCCTGCTTGTCGGCAAGCGAAATGCCCTCGGCCGGCAGCGTCATCAGCGCCGAGCCGCCGCCGGAGATCAGCGCGATGACACGGTCCTCCTCGCCAAGATTCTTCACCGCCTCGAGCATGCGCCGGGCCGCCCTCTCGCCGAGGTCGTCGGGCATGGGATGGGAGGCTTCGAGCACCTCGATCACGTCGCATTTTTCGACGTGCCCGTAGCGGGTGACCACCAGGCCGGAGAGCGGCGCCTCGGGGCAGCGAGTCTGCCAGGCGCGCTCCAGCGCCGCAGCCATGGCCGCTGCCGCCTTGCCGGCCCCTACCACGACGGTGCGTCCGGGCGGCGGGTCGGGCAGCAGATCGGCTACCAGGGTATCGGGATGCACGGCGGTCACGGCGACGTCGGCGAGGCGGCGCAGCCATTCCGCCACGTTCACCGTGCGGTCCAGGTAAGGAAGTTCTTGGGGCATGGGGCACACCTCGAGCGGAAGACAACATCGACGGTAACAGCCGGGTATGGAAGAAAAAAGCCCGACGGCGGGCGGGGTTCAGCCGGGGATCCCACCGCCGGGTCAAGGACCGCACGGAGCGTGCGATCGTCGATGAGCGACGGCCCGACGTTCATCGCAGAGGAAACGTTGACGGCCGTGTCGCGCGACCGGCGTGACGCAACGTTTCCCCAGGAGGTCAGCTCCCTACTTCATGGTCGGCAAGCGTTTCCAATGCACGCAAAATACCGGCGTGATCCCACTCCCCCCCGCCATGGGCGGCACAAGCCTGGAACAGCTGCTGGGCGTTGGCGGTGCCGGGTAGTGCCAGGTTGAGGCTACGCGCCCCTTCCAGGGCCAGGTTGAGATCCTTCTGATGCAGCTTGATCTTGAAGCCCGGATCGAAGGTACGCTTGATCATGCGCTCGCCGTGCACGTCGAGGATCTTCGACTGGGCGAGACCGCCGAGCAGCGATTCGCGCACCTTGGCCACATCGGCACCCGCCTTCGAGGCGAACAGCAGGCCTTCGGCCACCGCCTCGATGGTCAGCGCGACGACGATCTGGTTGGCCACCTTGCAAGTCTGGCCGGCACCGTGACCGCCGATGTGGGTGATCGTCTTGCCCATGATCTCGAGGAACGGCTTGGCACGTGAGAAGCCCTCCTCGGTGGCACCCACCATAATGGTCAGGGCCGCATTGATGGCACCGCCCTCGCCGCCGGACACCGGCGCATCGACGTACTCGCCGCCGGCCTCATGGACGCGCTTGGCGAAGCCTTGGGTGGCGATGGGGGCGATGGAGCTCATGTCGATCACCAGGGTGCCGGGCTTGAGCCCTTCGATGACACCGCCCTCGCCGAACAGCACCTGCTCGACGTCAGGCGTGTCCGGCACCATGGTGATGACCACCTCGGCCTGTTCGGCCACGGCGCGGGGGCTGTCGAGTTCTGTCATGCCCTTCTCGGCCAGGGTAGCGTCGAGGGTGCCGCGCTTGACGGTGACGAGTTCGTGGCCGGCATCCAGCAGATGTCCCGCCATGGGGCGGCCCATGATGCCAAGGCCAATGAAACCGATCTTGCTCATGATAATTCTCCTCTCAGCTTGTCTTTATGATCGTTGCTCAACGTTCTTAAACGCGTCGTGAGCGAAGGCAGGTCGGCCGCCGCTGGCGCGCAGCAACCGGCGTTGACTGGGTGCTCAATGAGGATTGTGAGCACCGCCGGCGGCCGAGATGCCGAGCGCAACAGCGTTTCACCGATCGAGCCAGCCCAGTCCCTCTTTCGTTGTCGTGGCCGGCTTGTACTCACAGCCGATCCAGCCGTCGTAACCCAGCCGGTCGAGATGGGCGAACAGGAACGGGTAGTTGATCTCGCCGCTGCCCGGCTCGTGGCGACCGGGGGTGTCGGCCAACTGCACGTGGCCGATACGGTCCAGGTGCTTCTCGATGGTCGGCGCCAGGTCGCCATCCATGATCTGCATGTGGTAGATGTCGTACTGCAGCTTCAGGTTGTCGCTTCCCACCTCGTCGAAGATCGACAAGGCCTGTTCGGTGCGGTTGAGGAAGAACCCTGGAATGTCGCGGGTGTTGATCGGCTCGGCGAGGAGCACGATGCCCGCCGCATCGAGCTTCTCGGCAGCATAGCGCAGGTTTTCCACCAGGGTGCGGCGAGCCTGCTCCAGGCTCACCCCCGGGGGCTGGATGCCGGCCAGGCAGTTGACCTGCTTGCAGCCGAGCACGGTGGCGTAGTCGATGGCCGTTTCCACGCCGGCACGAAACTCCTCGATGCGATCCGGGTGGCAGGCGATGCCGCGCTCACCGGCGCCCCAATCGCCGGCCGGCAGGTTATGCAGCACCTGGGTCAGGCCGTGCTCGTCGAGCCGCGCCTTGATCTCGGTGGCCGCATAGTCGTAGGGGAAGAGGTACTCGACGCCCTTGAAGCCGGCCTCGGCGGCGGCCTTGAAGCGGTCGAGGAAATCCTCCTCGGTGAACAGCATGCTGAGGTTGGCAGCAAACTTGGGCATGGTTGTCTCCTTGGGTCGTGACCAGAACTCGCTCTGGGCTGTGAGACGGGGCTGATCCGGCGACAGGCCTGCGAGGAAGCGCTGTGAACCCATCCCTGGGCGCTACTTTTGCCATCCATGGCAAAAGACCTCCTCTTCGGCCTGCCCCCGGCGCCCCTCGGCGCGTCCTGCCAATCAATCGAAACGATGAAATCTCGCAGTGTTCTAAGGAAACTGCTGATTTATGTCGCGAGCGAAGATAGGTTGGCCGCCGCCGGCGCGCAGCAACCGGAGTTGACTGGGTGCTCAATGAGGATTGCGAGCACCGCCGGCGGCCAAGATATCGAGCGCAGCAATAAATCATCGTTTCCTAGGTCAGTTGGGCGATTGATGTGGGCGCATCTTCGCCCTCGTCGGCCAGCGCCTCGAACTCGTTGATGCCATCGAGGTCGGTGCCCATGGCGATGTTGGTCACCCGCTCAAGGATCACCTCCACCACCACCGGCACCTGGTACTGCGCCATCAGCTCCTTTGCTTCCTTCAGGGCCGGTACGATCTCGTCGGGCCGGGTGACGCGCAGCGCCTTGCAGCCGAGCCCTTCGACCACCGATACGTGGTCGACACCGTACTCGTTGATCTCCGGGCAGTTGATGTTCTCGAACGAGAGCTGCACGCAGTAGTCCATCTCGAAGCCGCGCTGGGCCTGGCGGATCAGCCCCAGGTAGGAGTTGTTCACCAGCACGTGGATGTAGGGCAAGTTGAACTGCGCCCCCACGGCCAACTCCTCGACCATGAACTGGAAGTCGTAGTCGCCGGAGAGCGCCACCACTTCGGCACTCGGGTCGGCCTTGCACACGCCCAGCGCAGCGGGAATGGTCCAGCCCAGCGGCCCCGCCTGGCCGCAGTTGATCCAGTGGCGCGGCTGGTAGACGTGCAGGAACTGGGCGCCGGCGATCTGCGACAGGCCGATGGTGCTGACGTAGCGGGTGTTCCTGCCGAAGACTTTGTTCATCTCCTCGTAGACCCGCTGCGGCTTCACCGGCACGTCATCGAAGTGGGTCTTGCGCAGCAGGGTGCGTTTGCGTTCCTGGCACGACTCGGCCCAGGCGCTGCGATTCTTGAGCGTGCCCGCTGCCTTTCTCTCGCGGGCCACCTCGACGAACAGCTCGAGTGCCGCCTTGGCGTCGGAAACGATGCCGTAGTCGGGGCCGAAGATGCGCCCGATCTGGGTCGGCTCGATGTCGACGTGGACGAATTTCCGCCCCTTGGTGTAGGTCTCGAGATTGCCCGTGTGGCGGTTGGCCCAGCGGTTGCCGATGCCCATCACGAAGTCGGATTCGAGCAGCGTGGCATTGCCGTAGCGGTGCGAGGTCTGCAGCCCGACCATGCCGGCCATCAGCGGGTGGTCGTCGGCAATCGTGCCCCAGCCCATCAGCGTGGGGATGACCGGCACGCCGGTGAGTTCGGCAAATTCCTGGAGCAGCGCGCTGGCATCGGCATTGATGATGCCGCCGCCGGCGACGATCAGCGGACGTTCGGCCTCGTCGAGCATGGCCATGGCTTTCTCGATCTGGACGCGGGAGGCGCTGGGCTTGTAGGCCGGCAGCGGCTCGTAGGTGTCCGGGTCGAACTCGATCTCGCTCATCTGCACGTCGATCGGCAGGTCGATCAGTACCGGCCCCGGGCGCGAGCTACGCATCAACTGGAAGGCCTGCTGGAAGGCACGCGGCACCTGGGCCGGCTCGAGCACGGTGACCGCCCATTTGGTCACCGGCCCGGCGATGGCCTGGATGTCGACCGCCTGGAAGTCCTCCTTGTGCAGCCTGGCCCGCGGCGCCTGGCCGGTAATGCACAGGATCGGGATGGAATCCGCACTGGCCGAGTAGAGCCCGGTGATCATATCGGTGCCGGCGGGGCCGGAGGTGCCGATGCAGACGCCGATATTGCCGGCCTTGGTGCGGGTATAGCCTTCCGCCATGTGCGACGCGCCCTCGACATGGCGGGCCAGCACGTGATCGACATCGCCGATCTTGCGCAGCGCGGCGTAGAAGGGATTGATGGCGGCACCGGGCACGCCGAACGCGACGTCGATGCCTTCCTTGCGGAGCACGTGAACGGCGGCTTCTGCTGCGGTCATACGAGCCATGACGGATCCTCCCGTGAGTGGCGACCAGATTGTTTTTGGAAAATATTTCTGTATTTCGAGATTAGAAGCCAGCGCCCACGCCGTCAATGATTATTGGAAAATATTTTCACATAAACAATCAGACACAAAAAACCCAGGCAAAAACAGCTGCCTGGGCTCTTACCCGACGATCAGGCCGTGACGCGTATTGCCAGCGGATACTCGTCGCAGTTGTTGCCTTCGCCGCCGCGATCGACAACCAGGAACTCCCCTTCTCGCTCCAGCACCGACTGGATGGCGTGCCAGGTGCCGGCGCGGTAGTTCACGCCTTGGCGCCCGTCGGTGACGAAGGCGCATACCTCGGCCGGGTCAATGGTCTCGCCCGGTGGCGCCACGACGATGACAAAGCGCTCCTCGTGCAGCGGTATGAAGGCCTGGCTGCCCTGGGGGTGGCGCTCTAGGAAGTCGAGCTCCAGTGGCAGCGAGATCGGCTGGCTGACGAAGATGCTGATCAACGCCCTGGCCTGCTCGCCCAGGGTCTCGACCTTGGCCAGGTCGTGGTAACGCCGGGTACGCCCGGCGTTGATGTGGAAGTAGTCGGCGATTCGCGTGTCGATGACCTCGCCGAAGGGCGCGAAGGCCTCCGGCGTCAGCGGTTCGGCTTTGAGTTCCAGCATGTTAGCCCCTCGGATTCATTCGGCAGACTGCCTTTACACCGGGGCTGATCCGAGGGCAGGCCTGCGAAGAGGCGCTGTAAACCCCATCCCTGGGCGCTACATTTGCCATCCATGGCAAATGACCTCCACTTCGGCCTGCCCCCGGCGCCCCTAGGTCGTGATCTTTTCAGCGAGCGCCCAGCCGCAGCGCCGCGTGGCGGTTCACGTCCTTGTACAGCAAATAGCGGAACGGCCCCGGGCCGCCGGCGTAGCACGCCTGCGGGCAGAAGGCGCGCAGCCACATGAAATCGCCCGCCTCGACCTCGACCCAGTCCTGGTTGAGGTGATAGACCGCCTTGCCCTCGAGCACGTAGAGGCCGTGCTCCATGACGTGGGTCTCGTCGAACGGGATCACCCCACCGGGCTGGAAGGTGACGATATTGACATGCATGTCGTGGCGCACGTCGGAGGGATCGACGAAGCGAGTGGTGGCCCAGCGCCCCTCGGTATCCGGCATCTCGTTGGGGGCGATGTCGTTCTCGTTGACCACGAACGCCTCGGGCACCTCGATGCCCTCCACGAACTCGTAGGCCTTGCGTACCCAGTGGAACCGCACCGGTGCGCCGGACTCGTTGCGCAGCTGCCAGTGGCAGCCCGGCGGCAGGAAAGCGTAGCCGCCCGGCGTCATCTCGTGCCGCTCGCCGGCGATGGTCAGGGTCATCTCGCCCTCGACCACGAACAATACGCCCTCGGCGGCGGGGTCGAGTTCGGGGCGTTCGCTGCCGCCACGGGGGCCGACTTCCATGATGTACTGGGAAAAAGTCTCGGCGAAGCCGGAGAGCGGGCGTGCCAGCACCCACAATCGAGTCTCCTCCCAGAACGGCAGGTTGCTTGTCACGATGTCGCGCATCACTCCCTTGGGAATGAAGGCGTAGGCTTCGGTGAACACCGCCCGGTCGGAGAGCAGCTGGGTCTGGGGCGGGTGTCCGCCGTGGGGGGCGTAATAAGTGCGTTGGCTCATGGGTGGTCCTACTAATCAAATAACGATTTAAACATCAGCCTGGCGACGCCTGGACGCCGAATACATCAGGGCAGAATAGCCCGCAAACGCAGCGAGAGGCGCCGGGAACAGGCCGAACCGGGGGGTCCGATGCCATGGGATGGCATCAGTAGCGCCCAGGGAGGGGGCCACAGCACCCCCAGGTCTGTTGACGGAGCAGCCTCGAGCGGACCACCAGGCTGCAACAACTTACCTCAGCGCGCCGGTGCCGGATGATGCTCGATCCAGTGTCGCGCGATATCCACGCGCCGCGTCACCCACACCCTGTCGTGAGCCTCGATATGATCGAGGAAGCGCTGTAGCGCGCGAAAGCGACCGGGGCGGCCGAGCAGGCGGCAGTGCATTCCCACCGAGAGCATCTTGGGCGATTCCTCGCCCTCGGCATAGAGCACGTCGAAGGCGTCGCGCAGGTAGGTGAAGAAATGATCGGCCGTGTTGAAGCCTTGGGGCGCGGCGAAGCGCATGTCATTGCTGTCCAGCGTGTAGGGAACGATCAAGTGGTCGTGCTCGACGCCTTGGCTGTCGGTCTCTCGGGTCCAGAACGGCAGGTCGTCGCCATAGTAGTCGCTGTCGTAGAGAAAGCCGCCTTCGTCGAGCACCAGGCGACGCGTGTTCGGGCTGTCACGGCCGGTGTACCAGCCTTGCGGCTTCTCTCCATAAAGGCGCTGGAAGATCTCCATGGCACGCTGCAGGTGTTCACGCTCGATGTGTTCCGGCACCTCCTGGTAGTGGATCCAGCGGTAACCGTGACAGGCGACTTCGTGGCCCAGCTCCTTGAAGGCATGCGCCACCTCGGGATGGCGCTCTAGCGCCATGGCCACGCCGAACACCGTGAGCGGCAGGCCGCGGCGCTCGAATTCCCGCAGGATGCGCCAGACACCGGCCCGCGAGCCGTACTCGTAGATCGATTCCATACTGAGGTGGCGATCGGGATAGGAAGCAGCACCGATGATCTCGGAGAGGAACTGCTCGGAACCGGTGTCGCCGTGCAGCACACAATTCTCTCCGCCCTCCTCGTAGTTGAGCACGAACTGGACGGCGATCCTGGCTTGCCCGGGCCAGTTGGCACGGGGCGGGTTACGGCCGTAGCCGATGAGATCACGGGGATAATCGGAACTGACGCTCATGGCTCTTCCTCTTGTTCTATTGCTATCACATGATGCGCGCGGCAGCCGCGCCGCGTCGCGCAACAGCACATGTATACAATAAGAAAAATAAACTGTATCCAACTTGGCTGCAACATGGCCCGCTTGTTTCACTCAGGCTCATATGTCGCGTGACGTACCTCGACAGAGTGGCCTTCGAGCTTCTGCCAGCAAGTGTAATAGCGGCGCCCCATCGTGGCGAAGCACCACATATTTTGTATACAAAATTGATGCCCCTTTGCAACTATCTCTTCAATTCTGCCGACTCCGTATGACCTCATGAGGCCGCCAGACATAGCAAGGGGAAGGATTGACCATAACTGTATACAATACACTAATTAAATAGTCGCCACTATGGCAACCATCAGGCCTCCTTCCGACTTAAGTCTACCCCCTAATCTTTCTGAAAGCCGATCCTTTGTTCATTTATCTTACTGATAAATCTAAGTTTTACCCATGAATCAGCGAACAAGTTGGAAGGCTTGCGCGCGAGACTAGAAACGCCTATTTTGTGTACAAAGAGATTTTTAATTGTTCACAAGAAACCGGAGTCCGCATGCGTCTACGCCTCATCAATCCCAACACGACGGTCGCGATGACCCAGAAGATCGGCGAAGCGGCGCGGCGCGTAGCGGCCCCGGGAACGACGATCGTGGCAGTCCAGCCGGCAGACGGCCCGGTTTCCATCGAAAGCCACTTCGACGAAGCCATTAGTGCGGTGGGCGTGGCGGACGAAGTGCTAGCCGGAGAGAAAGAGGCGACCGATGCCTACGTCATCGCCTGCTTCGGCGACCCGGGCCTCCTGGCGGCTCGCGAACTGACTCGTTCCCCGGTGATCGGCATCGCCGAAGCCGCCTTTCATATGGCCAGCCTGATCAGTACGCGGTTCTCTGTGGTCACCACACTCTCGCGCACCGCCATCATTGCCGAGCATCTGCTGGAGCAGTACGGATTCCGTCACCACTGCCGCCGGGTCCGCGCTGCCGAGATTCCGGTGTTGGATCTCGAAGAAAACGGCTCGACGGCGCTGGGCCGGATCATCGAGGAGTGCCGCCGGGCGCGCGACGAGGATGGCATCGGTGCCATCGTGCTGGGCTGTGGCGGCATGGCCGACCTGACCGAGACCATCTCCCGCGAGGTGGGGCTGCCGGTGATCGAGGGCGTCACGGCCGCGGTCAAGCTGGCTGAAGCCCTCGTCGGTCTTGGGCTGGGCACCAGCAAGCATGGCGACTTGGCGTTCCCGCGTCCCAAGCCCTTCAGCGGGCGCTTCGAGAGGTATTCGCACCTGACGCCCCAGCGCTGAAACGCTTTGCAACAACAACAACAACACAGACCTTGAGCACGTCGCCATAGAGCCCGCTGTAGAGAGGGCACAACCACAACAGAGCAACGACTTGCGAGGAAAGACCCATGCAACACCCCAACCCACACAGCACGGCGGCCGACCCCGCTCCCCTGGCGGCGGCCGCACCCGCACCCGGCGCCACCAAGGCGCTGGGCGAAGAATCCCTCGCGCCCCAGAAGACGCGCATCATGGGGCGCACCTCCTACTTCCTGGCCTGGTTCGGCGGCTGCGTATCGATCGGCACCTTCGCCATGGGCTCCAGTGTGGTCGGCACCCTCAACCTGATCCAGGCGACCCTGGCCATCGCCATCGGCTGCTTCGTGATCGGCATTGCCCTGGCGCTGAACGGTGCCGCGGGCTACAAGTACGGCATTCCGTTCATGGTACAGGCGCGCAGCGCCTTCGGTTTCGCCGGCACGCGCCTCCCCGGCCTGGTACGCGCCGTCCCCGCGGTGGTGTGGTACGGTTTCCAGAGCTGGATCGGCGCGGGGGCCCTGAACATGGTCTCGTCCACCCTGTTCGGCTTCGATAACCTGGTGTTCTACTTCATCGCATTCCAGTTTCTGCAGATCGGCCTGTCGGTCATGGGGTTCCAGGGCATCAAGTGGCTCGAGAACATCGGCAGCACCTTCATCCTCGCCTCGCTGGTGTACATGTTCTATGCCACCGTGCAGCGCTACGGTGACGAACTCTCGGCCAGCCTGCTGACCATGGAAGGCTCCTGGGGCATGCCGTTCTGGGGCGCCACCATGCTGTTCCTGGGCATCTACAGCACCATGATGCTCAATGTCAGCGACTATTCGCGCGAGCACAAGAAGGGCACCGGCCAGGGCCTGCTGACCACCATCTATGCCATGTCCATCCTGCCCTGCACGCTGTTCATGGGCCTGATCGGGTATATGGTGTCCGAGGCCACCGGCACCGCCGACCCCATCCAGGTGTTCGCCAATGCGGTGGACAACACCCCACTGCTGATGACCACCCTGCTGTTCATCGCCTTTGCCCAGGTCACCACCAACGTACTCAACAACGTGGTGCCGCCGACCTACGTGCTGATGGACGTGTTCAAGCTGAAGTTCACCACCTCGACGGTGATCGTCGGCCTGCTGGCCTTCGCCACCTTCCCCTGGAAGCTGGTACAGCCCGATTCCGCGGCCGGCCTGCAGCTCTTCGTGCAGACCTACTCCGCCTTCCTCGGCCCGATCTTCGCCATCCTGGTGGTGGACTACTACCTGATTCGGCGCCGCACGCTCGATCTCGCCAAGCTCTATGACGAGAGCGGCCCCTACCAAGGCGTCAACCAGGCGGCACTCATCGCCACCGCCGTGGGCATCGTCGCGGCACTGACCTTCTCCGCCGTGTCCTGGTACGCCAGCCTGATCCCGGCCGGCCTGACCTATTACCTGCTGATGCAGTACTGGACTCCCTGCCAGCGCTTCCGCCAGTAGTCAAACGCCGCCCAGCTTCGCCCTCCCGCCCTGTCGGGCGGGCGAGCTTCTCACAACGACAACGGTGACGACGATGCAAGACAATGAGCTGAACATTCAGAACATCGATCCCACGCTCTACAACGAAGACCTGGCGCCGCTGAAGCACAAGGATCGCAGCTGGGGTGCCTTCGAGATCTTCAACGTCTGGTCGAACGATATCCAGAGTCTGTTCGGCTATACGCTGGCGGCCTCGCTGTTCCTAACCTACGGGTTGAACGGTTGGGCGGTCATGGCGGCCATCATTCTCGCCGGCGTGATCGTCATGTTCCTGGTCAACCTGACCGGCAAGCCCAGCGTGAAGTACGGCATTCCCTTCCCGGTCATGGTGCGCGCCAGCATGGGCGTGCGCGGCGCGAACCTGCCGGCCATGCTGCGCGCCATCATCGGGATCTTCTGGTACGGCGTGCAGACCTACTTCGCCTCGACCGCGGTGGCGCTGCTGATCACCGCGCTTTTCGGCGCCGGCAGCGGCGCCACTTTCCTGGGGCTCTCGTCAGTCGCCTGGGTCTCGTTCGTGATCGTATGGCTGTTCCAGATTGCGATCTTCTGGCAAGGCATCGAGCGCATCAAGCACTTCCTCAACTGGGCAGGCCCGCTGGTCTACCTGGTAATGGTGGCGCTGATGATCGTGGTCTGGGTCCAGGCCGGCAGCGACCTGTTGCCCGCCATCGGCACCATCTTCAACGCCGACGGCGAACGCAATGGCAGCGCCATCGGTGCCTTCCTCGCCATTGTCGGCACCATGGTGGCCTACTTCGCGGCGGTGGTGATCAACTTCGGCGACTTCACCCGCTTCGTGAAGACGGAACGCCAGATGAAATTGGGCAATCTGCTGGGGCTGCCACTCAACGTGGCCTTCTTCTCGTTCATCGCGCTGATCATCACTGCCGGCACGCTGGTGCTGTTCGGGGACGCCTTGACCAACCCGGCCGATATCGTCGAGCGGGTCGATTCCCTGCCCCTGACCATCGTCGCCGCGCTGACCTTCTTTGCCGCCACCGTCGGCATCAACCTGGTCGCCAACTTCATTCCGCCGGCCTACGACCTGGCCAACCTGTTCCCCAGCAAGATCAGCTTCAAGGTGGGTGGGCTCATCACCGCCGTGGTGGCCTTCTTCGTCGGCGCACTGTGGGTCTCGTTGATCAGCCAGATCGGCGTGCCGGGCTTCGTCAACGCGCTTGGCGCCGTCGTCGCGCCCTTCTACGGCATCATCGTCGTGGATTACTACCTGGTGAAGCGCCAGCATCTGAACATGGAAGAGCTGTTCTCCTCCGAGCCGGGTACCACCTACTACTACATGAAGGGTTGGAACACGCGCGCGCTCGCAGCCTTCGGCGGCGCCGCGCTGTTCTCCCTCTCCACGGTGCTGGTCCCGGCGCTCTCCGCCCTCGACGGCTACGGCTGGATGATGGGCGCCGCCCTCGGCGGCGCGTTCTACTATGGCTTGATGCTGAGCCACCGCCCCGCTGCGGTAACGCCGGCGGCCTGAACGCCAGACCACTGCCGTGAACGGCGCCTTCGGCTTTGGCCGGAGGCGTCGCTGTCGTGTTCTGGATTGCTTCTAGGCGCCGAAGATGCGCTGCAGGTCCGGCGTCTCCTCCTCTTCCTCGACGATGGAAAGCGAGGCCTCGATCGCCTTGAGGTGACGGCTCATGAAGGCCGTGGCACGCTCGCCGTTACCGGTTTCCAGGTAGCCGATCAGGTCGTCGTGATCGTGGGACTCGCAGCCCAGGTGCCCCGAACTGCCATAGACCGCAAGGATCAACGACGAGCGCGAGCAGAGCTGGCCGACAAAGGCCGCCAGTGTCGCGTTGCCGGAGAGCTGGGCGAGGCGTTCGTGGAAAGCGGCGGAGAGCTTGATCGCCCGGCTCTGCTCGCCCGACTTGAGCGCCTCGCGTTCGCGTCGTGCCATGTCGCGCAGCTCACGCACGTCCTCGGCGCTGATGCGGCGAGCCACTTCCGGCATCAGTCCGCACTCCACCATCTGGCGAGCATCGAAGACATCCTTGGCCTCGTCGGCGGTGGGCCGAGTGACACTGGCACCGCGTCGTGGCGTCAGCGTGACCAGCTGCTCCAAAGCCAGGCGCTGGAGGATTTTACGTATACCCGTGCGGCTGATGCCGAATACTTCGGCCAGGGCATCCTCACGCAGGCGCGCCCCCGGGCGCAGCCGGTGCTCGATGATGGCATCGCTGATCGTGCGATAAATCGCTTCATGACGCTCGGCCCCATCGCCGTTCTTGCCCAGACGCCGAGGCTTGGCCTTGCTTGAGTCGCCGGGATCGGCCAGGCTCTGCCGCTGGTTCATGGTTGCCCTCCTCGCATCCATCACTGACAGCCATTGTATACGTAACACACCACTACTATCGAACCGATGCAGACGCCCCCAACCCGCCTGTCGGCGGGCTGGGGGCGAACGGGGCGAACCGGTTCGGGCTTATTCCGACCAGTCGGCAATCACCTCGCGCTCCTCGTCGGTCATGCCGGTCATGTTGCCAAGCGGCATGTACTTGCTGGCCACCACTTCCTGGATCTTTTCGCGATGGCCTTCGATCTGCGCCGTGGTGTCGTAGATAACCCCCGCCGGAGCCGAGCCGAAGCCTTCCTGGGTCGGGTTGGCCGAATGACAGGAGGTACAGCGCGACTCGATGATGGCTTCAACCTCGGCCAGGCTCGGCCCTTCGCCGCGCTCGGCACCATCCGATGCACTGTTTACCGGCATGCCGACCCAGAAAGCCACGGCGATCAGCGCCGCACCGGCAGCCGGATAGGCAGGCTGGATCTTGCCGGCATGCATCAACACGAAGAACTGGCGAATCAACGCGCCGGCGAAGATGAACAGCGACATCAGCACCCAGGCGTATTCGTGGTTGTACACGAAGGAGTAGTGGTTGCTGATCATCAGCAAGACGACAGGCAACGTGAAGTAGGTGTTATGCACCGAGCGCTGCTTGCCGCGCTTGCCGTCCAGGGGGTTGGGCGCTTCGCCCGCCTTCATGGCCTTCACCATGCGTCGCTGGCCGGGAATGATCCAGAAGAAGACATTGGCCGACATGGCGGTGGCCATGACGGCCCCCGTGAGCAGGAAGGCGGCACGCCCCGAGAACATCTGCACGCTGAGGTAGGAGACCACGACCATCAGCACGGCAACGGCAAGGCTCAGGACCCCGTCGCGATCCATGTTGGGGCTGATGCGCTTGCACATCTCGTTGTAGACGACCCAGCCGCCGAGCAGGAACGCCAGCGCCAGTAGGTTGACCTGCCAGCCGCTCAGGTTGGCGGCCCACGCCCAGTCGCTGCTGGAGTTGACCAGATAGAAGCCCGGGTTGGCCATATACAGCAGGACGAACAGGGCGAAGCCGGAAAGCCAGGTGGTATAGGCCTTCCAGAACGACCAGTGCAGGTCTTCCGGCAGCTTGGCGGGTGCCGTGGCGTATTTCTGGTTGTGATAGAAGCCGCCACCGTGCACGGCCCACATCTCGCCGAATACGCCCTTGTCGCGATCTTCGGCTGCCTTGGGCTTGCGCAGGCCGTTGTCCAGCATCACGAAGTAGATCGACTCGCCGATCCAGGCGATGGCCGCAATGACATGAAGCCAGCGCAGCATGAAATTGATGAACTCGTGTAGGTAAGCTTGCATCAGGTTGTCTCGACGTCGTTATTGTTGCCGCCCGTACGGCGGAGCGCAGCCGGTGTCAGGCGCAGACCTAGCTTCCGCGGTAGGTGGAGTAGCCGTAGGGAGAGAGCAGCAGCGGCACATGGTAGTGCTGCGAATCGTCGGCCACGCCGAAGCGCAGCGGGATAACGTCGAGGAAGCGCGGCTCGTCCGCCTGAATGCCCTGCTGGCGAAGGTAGTCGCCGGCATGAAAGACCAGTTCGTACTCGCCGGTCTTGAATTCGTCGTCTTCGAGGATGGGCGCATCGCAGCGGCCATCGTCATTGGTCGTGACGGTCTTGAGCGAAATGCGCTGCGCCCCCTCCAGGCGATAGACCTCGATGCGAATGCCCTTGCCGGGGCGGCCCTGGGCGGTATCCAGTACGTGAGTGGTCAGGCGTCCCATAATAGTACTCCCCTCGTTAGCCCGGGACTGGCCGATAACGGCGCCGGGTCGAGCCAATGCCTGGCGGGGCGTGTTGACCCCGCCTCCCTTACTGAGGACAGTTTTAGCTTTTCCAGTAGTACATTTCAAAGATTTTTTGTATACACTTTCTGAACGGCACGCTACGAGCCATGACTTTTCAGCCCTGACCATGGAGATCACGATGAACGACAGGACCCTGACGCCGCGCCCCAGCACGCTCGGTCGAGATGAATTCGTGGCCCGCTTCGGCGACATCTACGAACACTCGCCCTGGGTGGCCGAACTGACCTGGGAGCGTGGCCTCCAACCGGAGCAGGACACACCGGCCGGACTCGCCGAGGCCATGGGTCAGACATTGAGGGACGCCAGCCCCGAGCGACAGCTCGAGGTAATCCGTGCCCACCCCGACCTGGCCGGCAAGGCCGCCATCGCCGGCGAGTTGACCGACGACTCCACCCGCGAGCAGGCCGGCGCCGGGCTCGACCAGTGCACGCCCGAGGAGATGGCACGCTTCGAGCGGTTCAACGCCGCCTACAAGGCGAAGTTCGGCTTTCCTTTCGTGATGGCGGTGAAGGGCAGCGACCGGCATGCCATTCTCGCTGCTTTCGAAACCCGGCTTGAAAACACCCCCGAGGAAGAGCGACGCACCGCCATCGAACAGATCAATCGCATCGCGCGCTTCCGCCTGGAGGCACGCCTCGACGCCTGAGCCGACTGCGGAACCTGCCCTGCCTGGCGGTTCCGCATGTTGCCGCGACCCGGGAGCCATCGGGTCACGGCAACGGCTCCTAGCCGCCTCGCGCGCCGTTGTGCGCTGTCCCGTCACTGAGTCGCGTGCCTCCGGATCGGGCGCCTTCCTTCATGCCGCACTGCCTTTCGCCTGTCGTCTCGCCAGCATCCGCGCGCGCCATCGCCTCGCGCTCTCTGGCCTCGTCCTCCAAGGTCACGTTCGGCAGTAGCAGGTTGAGCATGAAAGCCGTGATGGCCGCCACCACGATGGGCGCGCCGCCGACCAGGTTCTGCAACCATTCGGGGAAGCGCTCGATCGCCGCCGGCACCTCGGCAATGCCAAGACTCAAGGCCAGCGCCAGACCCACGATGGTCATGTTGCGGGCGGAGAGCTCATCCTTGATGAGCAGCTTGATGCCGGTCATGGTGATCATGCCGAAGACGGTGATGGTGGCCCCGCCCAATACCGGATACGGGATGGTCGTCATGAGCGCGCCGAACTTGGGGCTGAAACCGGCCAGCAGCATGAAGCCGCCGGCCAGCGCCAGCACGAAGCGGCTGATGACCTTGGTCATGGCCACGATACCCACGTTCTGGCTGAACGTGGAGGTCGGCAAAGCCCCGAAGAAGGCGCTCACCGTCGTGGTCAACCCATTGCCCAGCAGGCCACCGGTCAGCTCCGGCGTTTTCAGCTCGCGATTCATGCCGCCCACGGTGGTGGCCGAAAGATCGCCGATGGTCTGTACCGAGTTGATCACGCAAATGACGACCATGGCGACGATCGCCGAGGCGTGGAATTCCATGGCGAAGGGCATGACCGTTGGCACCGCAACCCAACGGGCCTGAGCCACCGAACCGAAGTCGACCATCCCCAGCGAAAGCGATAGCGCATAGCCAACGAGAATGCCGACGATGATCGCCGAAAGCTTGACGACCCCTTTGCCGAACTGCGAGGCGACAAGCACGGTGACCAGGGTCACCAGCCCCACGACCCAGTTCAACGGATCGCCGAAGCCGGGCGCATTGACGTCACCGCTGCCCGCCATGTAGCGCACCGCGATATCGTAGAGCGACAGCCCGATCACCAGCACCACCGTCCCTGCCACCACCGGGGGGAAGAGGTGACGGATGTACTGGATGAAATAGCCCACCGCCATCATCGTGATGCCGCCGATCAACTGAGCACCGAGAATCCCTTCGATACCGAACTGGCCGCCCACGGCAATCAACGTCGGTACATAGGCAAACCCCACGCCGAAGATCGCCGGCAACCGCGCACCGAATTTCCACACTCCGTAGAGGTGGAACAGCGTGCAGACTCCCGAAGCCAACACGGCGATCTGGATCAGCAGCAGCTTTTCCTCCGGCGTGGCGCCTACCACTCCGGCAATGATGATGGGGGGGGTAATGACACCCGCGATCATGGCCAGCACGTGCTGTAGCGACAAGGGCAGCGCCTTGGTCAGCGATGGCCGGCCATGGAAATCGAAGATCGAAGTGTTGTGCTGAGTCTTTGGCATGGATCCATCCAGTCGTTGTTGTGTTCTGTATACGAAGTGACACTCGCCAATTGCTATTGGAAGTCGCTTCGACATCCGTACACCCTCGTGTCCCGGCGTGCAGGCGTTGAGCGTAATCCTGTCCAAACGGTCAGAACTGTATTCCAAATAGACTTTTTATAGACGACATTACATCACTTTATTGTATACATAAATTATTTCCACTTTTCGACCCAGCACTGGGAGCCGCCCCCTCCCTACGGCCCATCACTCACTACACTGGGTAGGGCAATGGGTAACGAGAAGGAGACCGCCATGTTTCGTGATCGCCTGGACGCGGCAGAGTTGCTGGCTCACCGCCTCGAGCACCTGAAGGGCAGCCATCCACTGGTGCTGGCCATTCCCCGCGGCGGCGTTCCCATGGGCCGCCACTTGGCCGACGCCCTGGAGGGCGAGCTCGATGTGGTGTTGGTGCGCAAGATACGCTCTCCGGGAAGTCCCGAGTTCGCCATCGGTGCCATCAGCGAGGATGGCACCATGAAGCTCGACGAGGCCGCTTCACACTTCCCCAAGGAGGCGGTGGAGCGTGAAGCGGAACGGCAGAAAGCACTCCTCAAGGAGCGTCGGCAGCGCTACAGCCCGATCCGACCACCGATCCCTCCGGAGGGTCGGGTCGTTGTGATCGTCGATGACGGCAGCGCCACCGGTGCCACGATGGAAGCGGCGCTGAAAACCCTCAAGGGGCGTGCCGAACGCCTGGTCGCCGCACTGGGCGTGGCCTCGCCCAGCGCCGTCTCTCGCCTGGAGGCGGTCGCTGACGAAGTCATCTGCCTGGATGCGCCCCAGCGATTCATGGCGGTAGGCCAGTTCTATGCCGACTTCAGCCAGGTCGAGGAGGAAGAGGTCATGGAACTGCTCGAAGAGTGACCGCCGCAACCAAAGAAAAGGCCGCCACCCTTGCGGGTGGCGGCCTACGGCGTTCAGCCGGCGACGGACTTACTTGGTCGCGGTGCTGGCGGCCTTGACGTTCTGCTCAGCCAGTTGCTGGCCTTTCTGCAGGAACTCCTGGCTCAGGTCGACTACCTTCTTGGTGTCGCCCTGCAGGCGCTCGCCCAGTTCCTTGGCGGCCTTCTGCTGGGTTTCGAAGACCTGCTTGAGACCTTCGGAGTCCTTGACGTCGACCCAGGCGCGAGCTTGAGCCAGGCTCAGGTCGGAGTAGCTACGAAAGGCTTCCAACTGAGCCGAAAGCAGCTTCTCGTAATATTCCAGCGCCAGGGTGCCATAGGCGCGCGCCGGACCGAAATACAGGTTTTCGAGTTGCTGGGTTGATTTGTCTTGAGTCTTGCTCATGAGACACCTCCTACGTTGCGTTGCCAAGGCAGGAATGCGCCTTGTTGCAATGCAACATAGCAGGCCGTTTTGTGCGTTGCAACATTTTTTGTGCATCGCACTATTTCCGCCCTGACTCTCCTAGGCTTCAGCGATAGGACCCTTCGATATCGGTGATTCGCATCGCCTGGCGGCCCAGCCCGCCATGCAAGTCGAGCATGCGCTCGAGCCAGCCGTGGACCGGGTCGGCATTCGACACTAGGTCGGCGGTGGAAACCACCCTGGCCCACATGAAGCTGCCAAACACCAGGTAGTCGGCAGCCGCCGGCGCCTCGCCATCGAGGTAGGCACTCTCCTGCAACTGCCCACGCAACGGCGCCAGGGCGGCATCGAGCTGTGCCAGCCCTTTGGCGGGGGAGTGGAACTCTTCCAGAGTCCTCCCGAAGCGCTTCTCGCGGGTCTCTCGGAAGTAGGCGCGATCCTTCGGGTCGATCGCATTGAGCAGGTCCATGATGATGGTGCGCATCATGGCCGGCGCCAGGGATCGTTCGGCATAGTGCTTGAAGAAGCGGGCCCGAGACTCGGCCACGCCGTCTCCCAGCAGCGGCGCCTCGGGATAGGCTCGGTCGAGATAGCGCAGGATCTCGTAGCTGTCAGTGATCGTTTCGTCGCCGTCGACCAGCACCGGCACCTTGTCGTAATCGGCGAAGGCCAGCGCCTCCTTGTCGGTGAAGTGCCAGGCGCGCGTTTGATAGTCGAGCCCCTTGTGCGCCATGGCGTAGCGTACCCGCCAGCAGTAGGGAGAGAAGCGCAGCCCTTCGTCGATACCGCAGAGATCGTAGAGAACCCTTGCCATGGTGCCTCCTGGCGTTTGTTGGAGTGAGCTCCGATAGTGCCAGCCATGACTCATGACTGCCAAGCGCGGCCTTGCTCGGTACGACCAGGCGTCTTGGCCTGTCCATTAGTCTAATAACAATTCCGCGACGCCCCCATTTCCAATCTGCCCTTCCATTTACAAGCTTTTGTTTTGGCACCGTTTGTAGAAAGTCGTCAGATTGCCATCCGGAGCAGACTTATTGGTAAGACCAATTACCCGAGATGGCAAGTTCCGCTCGCTCTTCGTATCGTTGCCTCCCCGTCGGCCGCACACGCCGGGGCGCCCCAAAGCAACCCTATGCCGAAGGGCTCAACAAGGAGAATCGAGGAAACGTTCATGTCGGATACGACCCTAGCTCTACTCGCTTTCACGCCGTTGATACTCGCCGGCGTGCTGCTTATCGGTTTTCGCATGGCCGCTCGAACGGCCATGCCGATCGTCTTTGTGGTCACGGCCCTGATCGGGCTGTTCGCTTGGGAGATGAGCTTCAACCGGGTTCTGGCCTCAACGCTCCAGGGGCTGATCCTGACCGTCTCCATCCTGTGGATCATCTTCGGTGCCATTCTGCTGCTGAATACGTTGAAGCACTCCGGCGGCATTGCGGCCATTCGCAACGGTTTTTCCGGCATCAGCCCCGACCGCCGCGTTCAGGCCCTGATCGTGGCCTGGCTGTTCGGTTGCTTCATTGAAGGGGCCTCCGGCTTCGGCACCCCGGCCGCTGTGGCTGCTCCGCTGATGGTCGCGCTCGGCTTCCCGGCGCTTTCCGCGGTGGTCGTGGGCATGATGATCCAATCCACACCGGTCTCCTTCGGTGCCGTGGGCACGCCGATCGTTGTCGGTGTCACCGGCGGCGTCAACGCCAGCGCCATCACCGAGCAGCTCGAAGCGGGTGGTTATACCTGGCTCGAGTACTTTCGCCTGATCGCGGCGGAAGTCGCCATCGTGCACGGCATCGTGGGTATTCTCATGCCGCTTATCATGGTGGTGATCATGGTGCGCTTCTTCGGTGCCAATCGCTCCTGGAAGGAAGGGCTCTCCATCGCCCCCTTCGCCATCTTTACCGGTGTCGCCTTCGTGGTTCCCTATATGCTGGCTGGCGTCCTGCTGGGGCCGGAATTCCCCTCGATGATTGGCGCCATGGTAGGGCTTGCCATCGTTGTGCCGGCAGCGCGGCGCGGCTTCCTCCTGCCCAAGGACAGCTGGGATTTCCCGGAGCGTAGCGCTTGGCCAGAAGGCTGGATCGGCAAGATCGAGATCAAGATCGACGATATCGCTGGCAAGACGCCGCTCTCCACCTGGATGGGCTGGCTGCCCTACGTGCTACTGGCGCTGTTCCTGGTGGCGTCGCGCGTCATCGACCCGCTGCGCGAGGCACTCAATGCCTTCGCCTTCGGCTGGAGCGATATTCTCGGCGAAGCCGGCGTGTCCGGTAGCATCGCTCCGCTCTACCTGCCGGGCGGCATCCTGCTGATGGTGGTGCTGGTCACTGCCGTGATGCATCGCATGCGCGTGGGCGAGCTCAAGGCTGCCTTCGGCGAGTCCTCGCGTACCCTGCTGGGTGCCGGCTTCGTGCTGATCTTCACCATTCCCATGGTGCGAATCCTGATCAACTCCGGCGTCAATGCCGCTGACCTGGTCTCGATGCCGGTAGCCATGGCGCAGTTCGTCGCCAATAGCGTGGGTGACGTCTACCCCTTCTTCGCCCCCGCCGTGGGCGCGCTGGGCGCCTTCATCGCCGGTTCGAACACCGTGTCGAACCTGATGCTGGCCGAGTTCCAGTTCAACGTCGCGGGTGCGCTGGGCGTCTCCACCGCCATGATGGTGGCGCTGCAGGCCGTCGGTGCCGCGGCGGGCAACATGATCGCCATCCACAATGTGGTTGCGGCATCGGCTACCGTCGGTCTGCTCGGCCGCGAAGGCGAAACCATCCGCAAGACGATCCTGCCGACGCTCTACTACCTGATCTTCACCGGTCTGATCGGTCTGATCGCCTTCTATGTGCTCGGGGTCTCGGATCCGCTGATGCAAGTCGGCGGCTAATTGCCCCCACGCCGCTGCCCACCCGGGTAGCGGCGTCACTCCCAATCCCCCAGGCGCATGGCAGAGCGTTCGAGGCGTCGATCCTCGGCCTCGATGTCACGCAACTGCGCCTCGATCCCCGACAGATGATCGAGCGCAGCGCGCCGGGCCGCCTGCGGCTTGCCTTCCATGACCGCCCGGTAGAGCCTGGCATGCTGCCGGTTGATCATCTCCCGCGGTTCGGCACGGTGATAGAGGTTCTTCACCGAAGTGAAGACCGAGCTCAGCAGCAGATCGGTGAGCGACTGCAGCGTATGCACCAGCACGGGGTTATGTGAGGCCTGGCAGATCGCCAGGTGAAAGGCGTGGTCCAGATGGGCCAGTCGCTCCACATCGATGCCCTCGCCGTCCTCGATATATGCCGCCATGGCCTCGTAGCGACGCTGGATCAGCACCCGGTCAGCCGGCGTGGCGCGCTCGGCCGCGAGACTTGCCGATTCGCCCTCGAGCAGCGAACGCACTTCCAGCAGGTCGAACAGGGTACGTGGATGGTCGCGGAAAAGGTGCATCAGCGGACTGTCGTCGCGCCCAGGCACCAGCGCCGCCACCGCCGAGCCGCGCCCTTGGCGGGTGACGATGATGCCCTTGCTGCGCAGCACCCGGAGTCCTTCACGCAGCGACGTGCGCGACACTCCCAGACGGTCGCAAAGGCGCCGCTCGGAAGGCAGCAATTGCCCCGGGCGAAACACGCCGTCGAGTATCAGCCGCTCGAGGCGAGCGGCCACCGCGTCCGGCGTGCGGGTCGGCGCCAGGCTCTCGTTATCCTGAAACATGATTCCTCCGCGCATTCCCCGGCTTGTCACCACGGGCTGGTTGCGCCATGGTGTATCATGAAAATTATTTCCATGACAGCAGAAAACAACTGGTAATACCAGTAGACCGCAGACTGGACAGAACGGTCGGCTCGGCGCACATTGGGCCCCTGCACAAGGATAACCCTGCCGCCAAGACTCGCTATGAGGCGCCCATGAACATCCTCTACGACGAAAGACTCGACGGTCCGACCCCGCAGCTGGACAGGGCGGCCATACGCGACACCCTCCGCCAGGCCATTCCGGACATGACCCTGCTGCACCGGGAGGAGGACATGCGCCCCTTCGAGTGCGACGGCCTGTCGGTCTATCGCACCCTGCCCCTGCTGGTGGCGCTGCCCGACTCCCTCGACCAGGTGCAGCGCCTGCTGTCGGAGTGTCATCGTCTCGGCGTGCCGGTGGTGACCCGCGGTGCCGGTACCGGCCTCTCCGCCGGGGCGCTGCCGCTCACCCACGGCGTATTGCTGGTGATGTCCCGCTTCGCACGCATCCTCGAGATCGACCCCGAGGCACGTATCGCCCGGGTCGAGCCCGGCGTGCGCAACCTGGCCATCTCCGAGGCGGCCTCCCCCTACGGACTCTACTACGCACCCGACCCCTCGTCGCAGATCGCCTGCTCGATCGGCGGCAACGTGGCCGAGAATGCCGGTGGCGTGCACTGCCTGAAGTACGGCCTCACTGTGCATAACGTGGTCAAGGTGGAAGTGCTGACCGCCGAAGGCGAGCGCATGACGCTGGGCAGCGATGCACTGGACGCCCCCGGCTTCGACCTGCTGGCGCTCTTCAACGGCTCAGAGGGCATGCTCGGTGTGGTCACCGAGATCACCGTCAAACTGTTGCCCAAGCCGGAAGTGGCCAAGGTGCTGATGGCCAGCTTCGACGACGTGGAGAAAGCCGGCAACGCAGTAGGCGCCATCATCGAGGCCGGCATCATTCCCGGCGGCCTGGAGATGATGGACAAGCTTGCCATCATCGCCGCCGAAGACTTCGTCCATGCCGGTTACCCGGTGGAGGCCGAGGCCATCCTGCTGTGCGAGCTCGATGGGGTCGAGGCCGACGTCGACGACGATTGCGAGACCGTGCGACGCGTGCTGGAGAAGGCCGGTGCCACCGGCATCCAGCAGGCCCGCGACGACGCCGAGCGTGCCCGGTTCTGGGCCGGGCGCAAGAACGCCTTCCCCGCGGTGGGCCGCATGTCGCCCGACTACTACTGCATGGACGGCACCATCCCGCGGCGCGAGCTGGCGCGGGTACTCAAGGGCATCAGCGAGCTTTCCGAGCGCTACGGATTGAAGGTAGCCAACGTGTTCCATGCCGGCGACGGCAACATGCACCCGTTGATCCTGTTCGATGCCAACCGCGAGGGGGAGCTGGCCGTGGCCGAGGCGCTGGGTGGCGAGATTCTCGAACTGTGCGTCCGGGTCGGCGGCACCATCACCGGCGAGCACGGTGTCGGCCGCGAGAAGATCAACCAAATGTGCGCCCAGTTCCGCCCCGACGAGCTGGCCACCTTCCGTGCCGCCAAGGCCGCCTTCGACCCCCGCGACCTGCTCAACCCGGGCAAGAACATTCCCACCCCGGCACGCTGTTCGGAATTCCGCACCATCAAGAGTGCGGCCGCCGACGACGCCGCCGGCGCACTGCAAGGCTGACGGAGTGACCATGACAACGGCAACCACACCCCGCGACCAAGATGCCGGTGAGGCCCTGGCCGAGCGCATCCGCCAGGCCAGCGTCGACGGCACCCCGCTGCGCATCGTCGGCGGTGATACGCGCTTCTTCTATGGTCGCGAGGTAGAGGGCGGCGAGCTCTCCACCCGCGAGCACCGCGGCATCGCCTTCTACGACCCGGTGGAGCTGGTGGTCTCGGTGCGCACCGGCACGCCGATTGGCGAGCTCGAGGCCGCCCTGGCCGAGAACGGTCAGATGCTGCCCTTCGAACCGCCACGCTACGGCGAGGCCAGCACCGTGGGCGGCATGGTCGCCACCGGCCTCTCCGGCCCGCGCCGCCCCTGGGCGGGCAGCGTGCGCGACTTCGTGCTCGGCACGCGAGTGATCAACCACGAGGGCATCGAGCAGCGCTTCGGCGGCGAGGTGATGAAGAACGTGGCCGGCTACGACCTGTCGCGGCTGATGGTGGGCGCCCAGGGCACACTGGGGCTGATTACCGAGGTCTCGTTCAAGGTGCTGCCGATCGCCGGCGCCACCCATAGCCTGCGCCTGGAGCTGCCGCTCGACGAGGCGCGCCTGCGCCTGGCCGAGTGGGGCCGCGAACCGCTGCCGATCAGCGCCGCGGCGTGGCTCGACGGCGCCCTGCACCTGCGCCTGGAGGGAGGGCCGAGTTCGGTGGCCGCCACACGCGCACGCATCGGCGGCGACGACCTCGACAACGACTTCTGGCCCGCCCTGCGCGACCAGCGCCTGGCCTTCTTTCGTACCGGTTCGCCCCACGAAGCCAAAGCACCGTTATGGCGTCTTTCGTTGCCCCACCGCACCCCGGCGCTCGAGTTGCCGGGCGTCGACGAGGCCCAGATGCTGCATGACTGGGCCGGTGCCCAGCGCTGGCTGCGTGCCGATCTCGATGCCCAGACCGTACGTCAGGCCTGCCGGGCCGCGGGTGGCCATGCCACTTGCTATGGCCCGCGCCCGGCCGAGGTGGAGCCTTTTACGCCGCTGCCCGAGGTGGTGATGAAGTATCACCGCAACCTCAAGGCCCAGCTCGATCCCAAGGGGCTCTTCAACCCCGACCGGCTCTACGCGGCGATCTGACAGACAGGATTTTTCGACATGCAGACGCACTTTACCGAAGAAGCCCTCAAGCAGCCGCACATCCAGGAAGCCGACCGCGTCCTGCGCAGCTGCGTGCATTGCGGTTTCTGCAACGCCACCTGCCCCACCTACCAGTTGCTGGGCGACGAGCGCGACGGGCCGCGCGGGCGCATCTACCTGATGAAGCAGATGCTCGAGAACCCCGACGACAGCGAGAACGTCACCGAGCAGACCCGCCTGCACCTGGACCGCTGCCTGACCTGTCGCAACTGCGAGACCACCTGCCCATCCGGCGTGGAGTATCACAAGCTGCTCGACATCGGCCGCGCCGAAATCGAGCGCCGGGTGCCGCGCAGCCCCGCCGACCGGGCCCAGCGCTACGCACTCCGCAAGGCGCTGGTGGAGCCCAAGCGCTTCCAGGCACTGCTCAAGCTGGGCCAGACCTTCCGCCCGCTGGTGCCCGGCAAGCTCAAGGACAAGATGCCGCCCAAGCCGGTCGATGCCGGCACACGCCCCGACCACCAGCGCCACGCGCGGCAGATGCTGGTCCTGGAAGGCTGCGTGCAACCGGGCCTCTCGCCCAATACCAACGCCGCCACGGCGCGAGTGCTCGACCGCCTGGGCATCGGCCTGACGCCGGTCAGCGAGGCCGGCTGCTGCGGCGCCATCGACTTCCACTTGAACGCCCAGGATGACGGCCGCGCCCGTGCGCGCGCCAACATCGACGCCTGGTGGCCGCATATCGAGGCCGGGGCCGAAGCCATCGTGCAGACCGCCAGCGGCTGCGGCGCCTTCGTCAAGGAGTACGCCGAGATTCTCAAAGGCGACCCGGCCTATGCCGAAAAGGCCAGGCGCGTCAGCGAACTGGCCAAGGATCTCGTGGAGGTGCTGCGCGACGAGGACCTGACGGGCCTTCAGGTCGACGCGGGCCGGCGGCTGGCCTTCCACTGCCCTTGTACGCTGCAACACGCGCAGAAGCTCGGCGGCGCGGTGGAAGGCGTGCTGGTCAAGCTCGGCTTCACCCTGACCCCGGTGGCCGACGCCCACCTCTGCTGCGGCTCGGCGGGGACCTACTCGATCACCCAGCCGGAGCTCGCCACGCAGTTGCGCGACAACAAGCTCAACAACCTGGAAGCCGGCAACCCCGAGACGATCATCACCGCCAATATCGGCTGCCAGACGCATCTCAACGGCGCGGGGCGTACACCGGTCAGGCATTGGATCGAGATCGTCGATGAGGCTCTGCCGCTCGTAAGCCGCTAGCCGTTACGATAGTTGCCAGCGCAAGGGGCGGCGGGGACAGGCCGAAGAGGAGGTTCCCATGCCAGGGATGGCATCGGTAGCGCCCAAGGATGGGTTCACAGCGCCTCCTCGTAGACCTGTCGCCGTCACAGCCCCGCGACTCACCCCTAGGGCGCCATCCGCCCCGCATAGCCTACTGTTTGATTCCCACAGGAGAGCCCCATGAAGACCAAACCCGTACTCACCCTGACCGAGGTCAACGCCATCCTCGATGCCGCCCAGAAGGAGGCCGAAGCCAACGACTGGAAAGTGACCATTGCCGTCGCCGACGACGGCGGCCACCTGCTCGGCCTGCGCCGCCTCGATGGCGCCCCGGCCATGACGCCCGACATCGCCACCCAGAAGGCACGCAGCTCGGCGCTCGGTGCGCGGGAGACCCAGGCCTTCGAGGAGATGATCAACGGCGGGCGCAACGCCTTTCTCTCCGCACCGATGCAGGGCCTGCTTTCCGGCGGCGTCCCGGTGCTGGTCGACGGCCAGATGGCCGGTACCGTCGGCGTTTCCGGCGTCAAGCCCGACCAGGACGTGCAGGTCGCCAAGGCGGGCATTGCTGCGATCGCCTGACGAAACTTGAACAGGCCGGCCGCGGCACGCTGCCAGACAGCCGCCGCGGCCGGCCTTTTTTCGTTCTTCGTGCCCCGACTGGCGTAGGCTCAGCCCTTCCCGGGGCGACGATGGCGTAGCTCACCGTTCAACGCCTTGATGATGGTGTAGCACATCACCAGCATCACGACGGAGAACGGAATCGCCGTCGCTGTCACCCCCGCCTGAAGCGCCGCCAGGCCGCCGCCAATCAGCAGCACGATGGCGATCAGCCCCTCCACTGTGGCCCAGAACATCCGCTGGGGCCTGGGCGCATCGATCTTGCCTCCGGCGGTGATGGTATCGATGACCAGGGAGCCGGAATCCGACGAGGTGACGAAGAAGATCAGGGCCAGCACAATGCCGAGGGTCGACATCAGTCCCGTCAAGGGCAGTTCATTCAACATGCCGAACAGCGACAGCTCGGGGCTGTAGCCGTCGATCACGTACTCCTTGACCAGGCTGCTGCCGGGGTCGGCGTAGAGCTGGTCCAGCGCGGTGGCGCCAAAGACGCCCATCCAGATGAAAATGAAGAGGCTGGGAATCAACAGCACGCAGGTCACGAATTCCCGCACCGTACGCCCACGCGACACCCGGGCGATGAACATGCCGACGAACGGTGCCCAGCTGACCCACCAGGCCCAGTAGAAGATCGTCCAGGCCTGGCGATAGGCATCGTCTTCGCGTCCGAAGGGGGCCGACAGCGGGATGAACTCCTTCGCATAGGCCACAAGGCCCGTCCAGAAACCGCCCAGGGCCACCAGGGTCGGGCCCACTAAGAGCACGAAGAAGAAGAACAGCACGGCCAAGATCATGTTGATCTCGGAGAGCTTCTTCACGCCACCTTCGAGCCCGCGCCAGACCGACACCAGCGCCACTGCCGTCACCAGTACGATGATGACCACCTGAGCCGCGGTGCTGACTTCCAGCCCGAAGACGAAATTCATCCCGGCGTTGGCCTGCTGGGCGCCGAGCCCGAGCGACGTGGCAAGACCGAACAGGGTGGAAAACACCGCCAGGATATCGATGACGTGCCCCCACCAGCCCCACACGCGCTCACCCAGGATCGGGAAGAACGCCGAACGAATGGAGAACGGTAGCCCCTTGTTGTAGGTGAAGATAGCCAGGGCCAACGCCATGACTACATAGACGGCCCAGCCGTGAATGCCCCAGTGGAGGTAGGTGCCGGCAAGCCCCAGCGCCGTTGCCTCGGGAATGGCCTCCGGATTCAGCTCACCATCGGCACCGAAGGGTGACGCAATGCCCAACGGCAGCGAGACGTTGGCATGATAGACCGGCTCCAGCACACCGAAGAACAGCAGCCCGATACCGATACCGGCGGCGAACAGCATGGCAAACCAGGAAAGGTAACCGTAATCCGGCCGGGCATCGGGTCCTCCCAGCCTTACCGCCCCATAGGGCAGGATGACGAGCGCGATACAGAACAGGATGAAGAAATCCACCACGAGCATGAAATACCAGTCCAGCGTTCCGGTGGCGAAACCGACGATGGACTGGAAGATGTCACCCGCCTTCTCGGGGAACAGCAGGGTGAGGATGATGAAAACCACCGAAGCGAGTGCAGATACAACGAAGACCCGGTTGTGAATGTCGAAACCGATAGGTCCCAGCCGCCCCTCGATGTTGTCCTGACCGACGGTGTAATCCGTCTGCATGTCGCTGGACATGGATCTCGAATCTGGATCACTCGGGCTATGCATATCGGGACACTTCCTTTTATCCTAATATAAAGAATGAGTTAGGTTCGTAGCACAAGCCTAGATGAGCCGGGCCATGCGTTCCACTGACGCCCCGCGGCAGGCCTGGTGGGACGCTATTCGCCTGTGTGAAGCGCTGGTGCCATCTATACTGACAGCGCCACGCCGTTGCCCTGCAGCCGCGACGGGCGATGGCGAGGTCGACACAGGCACTCATTACGGCCAGCCCAGGGCGGCGTCGACAGGGCTGCGCCCAACGGGAGGAACCCACATGATCAAGAAGCTCTTTGCCGCATTGGTACTGATGGCCTTCATGGCCCCTGCGTGGGCACACATGTGCCCATCGCTGATGTCGGACATCGACGAAGCGCTGGAAGACGACGAAAAGGTTTCCCAACTCAGCGAGGACGAACTCGCACAGGTACGCGACCTGCGAGAGCAGGGTGAGCAGTACCACAACGACGGCGAACACGACCAGTCCGAGGAGGCACTGAACGAAGCCAAGGAGATACTCGGCGTCTGAGGAGAACCGGGCGAGGGCGCCCTCGCCCGGTTCCTGCTATAGGTTCCTCACTCCCCCGGCCCGGGACAGCGCATCAGGGTGACCTCGTAATCCTCGCGTTCGGGATAGGTGAGTGTGAGGACTTCACCCTCGCCTTCGTCGCTCTCCTCCTCAAGGGAGAAGTGTATGCTCTCGTCCGTGGCCATATCGTCCGGCGGACAGTCGAGTTCGGCGCTCCAGGCATTGTCGCCCTCTTCCGCCACCGCCATGTCACAGGAGGCGTCGCTTCCCTCGAAGCGCGACGGACCCAGCGTGATCGCACGAACCTCATCGCCTCCCTCGGCGCACAGTGCCGGCTCGGTTGCCCAGCGCCCCGCGTAGGCAACGGCGTCATCCAACGACGGGTCGGCATCGTCCTGGGCATGAACATGACCTGCGAAGCCAACCAGCCCCACTGCGGCACACATTGCCATCCATCCGTAGTGTCGTAGCTCCATATTGTTACCTCGGTGTTAGCGTTGTGTTGAGATTCGCCAATATCAGGGTAGCCCAATCTGCGCGTATGCCAGTCTTTCGGCGAGCCGGATCACGGTTAGCTTCCTCATGATTTGCACCGCCGTGACAGCCCGATATCATGGTGCCTTTCGCTGCCCCGCCATCGCGGGGCCGCTCCATGCTCGAGACACCGCCATGCCGCTGCTCTATTTTTTGCCCCCGCTGGGCGCCGTGCTGATCTGGTCGGGCAACATGACCATCAACCAGCTCACCGTGGGCACCATCGCGCCCAGCAGCATCGCTTTCCTGCGCTGGTTGCTGGCCCTGGCGATTCTCACCCCCTTCCTGCTACCGGCCGCCTGGCGTCACCGGCATGCGATTCGCCGTGACTGGGCCAAGCTCGCCACCCTGGGCCTGCTCGGCATGGGGCTGTGGCAAGGGCTCGCCTACGTGGCCGCCGAAACCACCACGGCTACCAACATGGGTATTCTTGCCGCCATGGTACCGCTGCTCACGGTGCTGCTCAGTGCACTGATCCTGCGCGAGGCGCCGAGCCTGGGTGGCACCCTGGGCGGACTGATCGCCCTGTTCGGCGTCCTGGTTCTGCTGGGACGCGGCGACCCGCTCTCGCTGCTCGAGCTGCAGGTCGCTCCCGGAGACCTGCTGATGGTCATCGCCGCGACCTGCTATGCGCTCTATGGCGTCATGCTCAAACGCTGGCCCCTGGACCTGCCGCCCTGGGTGCTGCTCTACGCCCAGGTGGTGTTCGCCGTGCTGTTCCTGCTGCCGCCCTACCTGCTGGGACCGATGACACCGATCGACGGTGAGAATGTCTGGTTGATTCTGTATGCCGGTATCCCCGCCTCGATAGTCACCACCTTCCTGTGGATGCGTGCCATCCGGCGGATCGGCGCCAGCCAGGCCAGCATTTTCATCAACCTGATGCCGCTGTTCAGTGCACTTATCGCCATGGCTTTCCTCGACGAGCGCATTGCGCTGTTCCATCTGGTGGGTGGCGTGTTGGTGCTGGCCGGGGTGCTCATGGCCCAGACCCTGACCCAACCGCTCATCCGCAGAGCCACACGCAATACATGACAGTCGATACCACTTCGCTCAATCGGGAGAGAAATTTCTTTGCCGCCAGCCAGACACTGTGGCTGTTCGGCTACGGCTCGCTGATCTGGAAGGCGGAGTTTCCCTTTCACGAACGCCGCCCCGCCCACATCGAGGGCTGGGCGCGACGCTTCTGGCAAGGCTCTCATGATCATCGCGGCACGCCGGATGCCCCGGGGCGCGTAGCCACCCTGGTCGAATCCCCCGGCGCACACTGCCAGGGCATGGCCTACCGTATCGATGCCGCCACCCTGGGCCCGCTGGATATACGCGAGAAGAACGGTTATCTGCGCGAACGGGTGACGCTGCATTTCCACGACGGCAGTCATACCGAGGGCCTGATCTATCTAGCCACCGAGAAGAACGCCGCCTTTCTCGGCGACGCCCCACTCGACGAGATGGCCCACCAGATCGCCAACGCCCAAGGCCCCAGCGGCGCCAACCGCGATTATCTGCTGAACCTCGCCACCGCGCTGGAGGATCTCGGTGCGGTGGATGAGCATGTGTTCGAGCTGGCCGAGCGAGTAGAGCGTTACTCGCCCTGAACCCGGCCAGACGCTGCCAAGCGGCTACTCTCCTCGGGCCATGCGCTGCGCTAGAGAAGATACATGCGCAAGGGCATCCAGATTCCCATGCCGATCATGATCAAGTTCTCGGTCAACGACACGAAGCCCAGCGGCACCTGACTGTCGCCGCCGACGCAGGCACACTTGAGCTCGCGCCTGTCGACATAGACCGCCTTGAACACCGAGACGGCGCCCACTGTGCCGATGAACAGCGCCAACGGAGCGGCCAGCCAGACCAGGGCCCCAGCCAGCATCAGGATGCCTGCCAGCGTCTCGGCATAGGGGTACACATAGCCATAGCGCACCTGCCGTTGGGCCAGTAGATCGTAGTTGAGGAACATGGTGCTGAAGCTCTCCACGTCCTTGAGCTTCTGCAACCCCAGCAGGGCCATGGCGATGGCGATGAAGTACTCCGGCATCCTGGGGCTCAGCAACGAGCCTGTTGCGGTCCAGCTGACCGCAAGCCCCAGCAGCAACGCCGTGGCAAACAGGGCGATGACAGGCCGGTACGTGGTCTCGTCCTCGTCCGGCGAGTCCTTACCGAAATACTCGCGCAGCTCGTCATAGCCGCCGATGCGCTGGCCGTCGATAAAGGTCTGGGGCGTGGTATCGACGTCGTGCTTCTCCTTGAACGCTTCCGTCTCCTCCCGCGTGGCCAGGTGGTGGTCCTCCACCTCGAAGCCCTTGCGCTCCAGCAGGTCCTTGCTCTTCAGGCCGAAAGGACAGATGTGCTCTTTCATGACCATGCGGTAGAGCTGGGCTGTTTTTCCCCTTTCCTCCGCTTGCGCCTGCGGCATGGGTCTTCCTCCTTTCCATGAAGTCTGCACAACAAGTGTAGAAGTCAGTCCCCCGGCGTGAAGACCATCAGGGGGCCTGGTACCGCAGCAGGCGACGAAGGATAAGCGCAACGAAGCAGGATTCAGCGAATCCCCGCCCTGAGGAACGACTGCACGAACTGGCGCTGGAACAACAGGAAGGCGACAAGCAGCGGGGCGATGCTGAGCAGCGTCGCGGCGCTGACGGTGGCCCAGTTGACCCCGGTTTCCGGCGCCGAGAAGATGCCCAGCCCCACGGTGAGCGGGCGGCTCTCCACCGAGTTGGTCACCACCAGCGGCCACAGGAAATTGTTCCAGTGGTGGCTGATCGAGACCAGGCCGTAGGCCAGGTAGGTGGGCTTGGCCAAGGGAACGTAGACCTTGAGCAGGATCGCCATCCAGCCGCAGCCTTCCACTCGCGCGGCCTCCTCCAGCTCGCGGGGAATGGTCTTGAAGGTCTGGCGCAGCAGGAAGATGCCGAAGGCACTGGCCACGTAGGGCAGCCCCACCCCGGTGATGGTGTCGACCAGCCCCAGGCCGCTGGCGATGCGGTAGTTCTCGACGATCAACACCTCGGGAAAGACGAACAGCTGAATCAGCACCAGCATGAACAGCACGTCGCGGCCGGGGACGGGAAAGCGGGCAAAGGCGAAACCGGCCAGGGTGCAGACCACGAACTGAGCGAGCACCACCCCGGTCACCAGCAGAAAGGTATTGAGGTAGTAGCGCGCGAACGGCGCCTGGGCCCAGGCGTTGGCGAAGTTGTCCAGCGTGAGCGGGGCGAACAGGTCGAAGCGCACCATGTAGGCCGGCGGATGGAAGGCGGCCCAGATCGCGTAGAGCAGTGGAAAGATCCAGACGATGGCCAACAGCCAGGCAGCCGTGGTCTCGAGGCCCGGCACCCGGCTCGTGAACCGCCTGGCGGCAGTGAGACTGGCCTGGTTCATGGTCTCGCCTCCGGTCGTGATGAAGCGCTCATTGATAGTGCGTCCGGCGATCGAGCACGGTGAACTTGAGCGTGGCCACCACCGCCAGCACCATCAGGATCACCACCGTGATGGTGGCCGCGTAGGTGCGGTCGAAGAACGAGAAGGCGTTCTCGTAGACGTAGTAGAGCAGCAGGTTGGTGGCATTGTTGGGCCCGCCTTTGGTCAGGATGAACAGGTGGTCGACCACCCGCACGGCGTTGATCAGCGCATTGATCAGTACGAACAACGTGGTCGGCATCAGCAGCGGAAAGGTGACCCGCCAGAAGAAGCTCCAGCGGCTGGTGCCCTCCAGGTCCGAGGCTTCCTTCAGCTCCGGCGGGATGCTCTGCAGCGCCGCCAGGTAGAAGATCATGAAGAAGCCGGCCTCCTTCCAAACGGTCATCAGGATCACCGAACCGAGCGCCACGCTGGGGTCGCCCAGCCAGTTGACGCCCGAGACACCCAGCGCTCCGAGCAGCTTGTTGAACAGGCCGATCTGCGGGGCGTAGAAGAACATCCAGACGTTGGCCGCGGCGATCATCGGCAGGATGGTCGGCGTGAAGTAAGCCATGCGCACGAAGCCGCGCCCCGGCAGGCGCGCGTTGACGAACAGCGCCATGCCCAGCGCCAGGGCGATGGAGGTGGGAATGGTGCCCAGGGCGTAGATCAGGTTGTTGCGCGCCACCCGCCAGAAGGTGCGGTCCTCCACCAGCATGGCGTAGTTCTCCAGCCCGACGAACTCCGGCGGCGCGCCGCGAAAGCCGGGCAGGAAGAAGCTGTTGATCAGCGTCGCCACGGTAGGCAGGTAGGCGAAGGTGCCGAGCAGCACCGCCGCCGGCAGCAGCAACAGCGCGCCGTAGATCTGCATGCGTCGGTCGGCATTTTGGATCACTCGAATTGGCCTCCTGCGCCATGGCGGTACCGGCGGCAAGACCTACGAGGAGGCGCTGTGAATCCTTCCCTGGACGCTACATTCGACATCCCTGTCGAATGACCTCCTCTTCGGCCTTGCCCCCGGCGCTTCTTTGCCTCTCGTTATGTGCCCACGCCAGGAAGCGCTGCACAAATAGGCGAGCGAGATGAAGCGCAAGGCGCACGGAGCACAGAACCGAGCGAAGCGACAAACAGCCGTAGGCTGGCCCCGAAGGGGCGAGAAGCCGAAGGCTGCGAGTCAACCGGAGCCTATGGGGTATAGGTGAGGATTCCGAGCACCGCGCAACGCAGCGATTCGCTCGCGCAGCCATTTGTCAGTGTTTCCTTAGCGGGAGCGTGCATAGCGGCGCAGCGCCGCGTCAGCTTCCGCCTGGGCTTGCTTCAGCGCCTCCTCGGGGCTCATCTCGCCCGTCAGCGCCGCCTGCACGGCGTTATCCAGCGCCCGGCGCACACGCCCACCCTGGTAGGTGGCCAGCTCCGCCGTGGCATGCTCGAGCTGGTCGCGAGCCACCGCCGCGGGCGGAAACTCCTCGACGTAGTTGCGCAGCGCCTCGGTCTCGTAAGCAGCCGGGCTCACCCCCATGTAGCCGGTCTCGATCGACCAGGCCGCGGCGCGTTCCGGGTCGGTCATCCAGCGAATGAAGGTGAGTGCGGCGTGTCGCTCCTCGTCGGTGGTGTCCTTGAACAGGTAGAAGTTGCCGCCACCGGTGGGGCTGCCGCGCTGCTCCTTCATCGGCAGCATCGCCACGCCGAAGTCGAACGAAGCCTCGTTGCGCACCGCGGTGAGGTTGCCGGTGCTGTGCCACATCATGGCGGTGGACTGCTCGAGAAAGTTCTGGCGCAGGGTGCCCCACTCGATGGCGCCATCCGGCATGGCGTCATGCTCTTGTGCCAACGCCACCCAGTATTCCAGGGCCTCGATGGCGGCCGGGTCGTCGAAATAGACCTCGGTGCCCTCCTCGTTCATCAGCCGGTGACCGTTCTGGAAGGCGAAGGCCTGGAACATCCAGTAGGGATAGCCGGTAGAAGGCACCATCACGCCCCACTGCTCGCCATTGCTGGCCTCACGCACGGCGGCGGCCATCTCGGCCATCTCCTCCCAGGTTTCGGGTGGCGTCTCGGGGTCGAGCCCGGCGGCTTCGAAGGCCTCCTTGTTCCAGTAGAGCACGATGGTCGAGCGCTGGAAGGGGATGCCGAAGGTCTGGCCGTCGATCTGGCCGTTCTCCATCAGCCCCGGGTAGAAGTTGTCGAGCCATTCACGCTCCTCGTCGCTCTCGACCACCTCGTCGAAGGCCACGATGGCGTCCTGCTCCAGCAGATCGAACAGGTCGATGGAGAAAAGCACCGAGAGCTGGGGTGCCTCGCCGGCCTCGATGGCCGACATGGCCCGCACGCGGGTGTCGTCGTAGTTGCCGGCGTAGATGGCCTCCACCGCGATATCGGGGTGTTCGTTCTCGAATTCGGCTACCAGGCCGTCGATCACGTCGGTCAGGGCACCGCCCACGGCGACCGGGTAGTACATGGTCAACTCGGTTTCGGCCTGGGCACCAAGCGAGCCAGCCGTCAGCAGGCCGGCCAGGGCGACGGTTCCCATTCGGTTGCCCTTGATGAGAGAGAAGCGTGCATTCATCGGTTCACTCCTGGAGAGTCATTCCCTACGTGGTTGGACGAGGCCTAGGCCTCGCGGTCTTGTCCTGCGGAAGCCGCCGAACCCGGCGAGTTCGGCAAGTTCGGCTCGAAGCGTCGACGCCCCGGCGGCGCGGCCAGGTCATGCCCGGCGATCGCCAGGCGCCGGCCATCGTCGGCGGCAAAGAAGTGAGCCGCCTCGCGCCGCCACTGCAGCCGGCAGGCCGAACCGGCGGCGACGTTCGGCTTGCCGTCGAGGCGGGCACGCAGCTGCTGGCTGCCGACCTGCAGGCGCACGATGCTGTCGGCACCGAGGAACTCGGCATCGATCACCTCGGCGGGCACGCCGGCGGCGTCGGCCGGCAGCAGGCTAATATTCTCGGGACGCACGCCGAACCAATGGCCCTTGGCCTCGTGAGGCGCCACGCTGCAGTGCGGCTCGCCGTCGATCACCGCGCCGTCGGCGGCGGCGGCAAGCGTCACCAGGTTCATCGCCGGGCTGCCGATGAAGCCGGCGGCGAAGGCCGTCGCCGGCCTGTCGTAGAGTTCTCCGGGCGTGCCGTCCTGCACGATGCGCCCCTCCTGCATCAGGATCACCCGGTCGCCCATGCTCATGGCCTCGACCTGGTCATGCGTGACGTAGATCACCGTCATGCCGAGGCGCTGCTGTAGCGCCCTGATTTCTCGGCGCATCTCGCCGCGCAGGCGAGCGTCGAGGTTGGAGAGCGGTTCGTCCATCAGGCAGATGGGGTGTTCCGAGATGATCGCCCGTGCCAGGGCCACCCGCTGGCGCTGGCCGCCGGAGAGCTGGGCCGGCTTGCGCTCCAGGTAGGCTTCGAGGTCGACCAGCTGGGCCACACGGGCCAGCCGTTCGCGTCGTTCGGCCCTGGGGACCTTGCGGCTGCGCAGGCCGAAGACGATGTTGTCGGCCACGCTCAGGTGGGGGAAGAGCGCATAGGACTGGAATACCATGCTGATGCCGCGGTCCCCCGGCGGCAGGTGAGTGACGTCGCGCTCACCGATATGGATGCTTCCTGCGCTGGCCTGCTCGAGGCCGGCGATCATGCGCAGCGTGGTCGACTTGCCGCAGCCCGAGGGGCCGAGCAGGATGACGAACTCGCCCGGCGCCACGTCGAAGCCGATGCCGTCGACGGCGGCGGTATCGCCCCAGCGCTTGCTCACGGCCTCGAGCCGGATGCGCTGGCTGTCCTTCGCACCTGCTTGCGGGCCGGATGGCTGACTGAGCGGTTTCAGGGTCCGGTTGTTGTTATTCAGGTTCATGCTGCGTCCGCATTGCCGATAAAGGCGTGGCATGGCTGTCATCGACTCTCCCGAAACTCAGCGTAGCCGCAAATCCTTCGGTGTGCGGCCATCCTGATGCGTTTCGATGACGAAGCGATGACGGAAAGGCGACCGAGCGGTAACAGTCGGGCCCGCATATCGGCATGCTAGAATGCGGCTTCACCCTGATCAGGAACCGAGCGCAATGTCCCTTGACGACCTGCACCTCAACCTGCGCAACCTGACGCAGGACGATTACCCTCAGCTCAAGAAGCTGATGGATGCCGTCTACGACGACATCGGTGGCGCCTGGCCGCAGCACTCCATTGACAGGCTGATCCAGGAGTTTCCCGACGGCCAGATCGTCATCGAGGACGACGGCAAGCTCGTCGGTGTCGCCCTGACCGTGCGGGTCGACTACGACGAGTTCTCCAACCCGCACAAATACGACGACCTGGTGGGCCATCGCGATATCATCCTCAACGACCCCGAGGGTGACGCCATGTACGGGCTGGATGTGCTGATCCACCCCGACTATCGCGGCTATCGCCTCGGTCGGCGCCTCTACGAGGCGCGCAAGGAGCTGTGCCGCTCGATGAATCTGCGCGCGATACTCGCCGGCGGGCGTATCCCCAACTACCACGAGCACCCCGACCTCAGCCCCGCCGAGTACATCGAGCGCGTGGCGCGCAAGGAGATCCACGACCCGATCCTCTCCTTCCAGTTGGCCAACGACTTCCAGGTCAAGCGACTGCTGCGCAAGTACCTGCCGGAGGACGAAAAGTCCCAGGGCTACGCCACCCTGCTGGAGTGGAACAACATCCTCTTCGAACCCGCCGAGCGGGTGCTGGAGAACCGTCCCACCCAGGTGCGGGTCGGCGCCGTGCAGTGGCAGATGCGCGAATGCGCCTCCATGGAATCGGTGCTGCAGCAGGTGGAGTACTTCGTCGATGCCATTTCCAGCTACCAGAGCGACTTCGCCGTCTTTCCGGAGCTGTTCAACGCCCCGTTGATGGGCTTGCAGGATCGCGCCACCCAGCAGGACCAGCTCGCCGCCATCCGCTACCTGGCCGGCTTCACCGAGCAGTTCAAGAACGAGCTGTCGCGCATGGCGGTCTCCTACAACATCAACATCATCGCCGGCTCGATGATCGAGGTAGGCGAGGAAGATCGGCTCTACAACGTCAGCTACCTGTGTCATCGCGACGGCGATGTCGAAAAGCAGTCGAAGCTCCACATCACGCCCCAGGAGCGCCGCGAGTGGGTGATAGAAGGCGGCGACGAGCTGCGCGTATTCGACACCGACGCCGGACGCATCGGCATCCTGATCTGCTACGACGTGGAATTCCCCGAACTGGGCCGGCTCCTGGCCGACCAGGACATGGACATCCTCTTCGTGCCGTTCTGGACCGACACCAAGAACGGTTACCTGCGGGTACGCCACTGTGCCCAGGCGCGGGCCATCGAGAACGAGTGCTACGTGGTCCTGTGCGGCAGCGTGGGTAACGTGCCGTCGATCCGCAACCTGGACATCCAGTATGCCCAGTCGGCGGTGTTCTCGCCCTCGGACTTTCCCTTCCCTCATGACGCCGTGCTTGCCGAGACCACACCCAACACCGAGATGGTGATCTTCTCCGATCTCGATCTCACCCGGCTCACCGTGGTGCGCGCCGAAGGCTCGGTGACCAACCTGAAGGATCGGCGCAAGGATCTCTTCGACCTGCGCTGGCGCGACTGGTCATGGAAGTCCGGCGCCCGGCAGGAGGAGAGCTGAGGCCGTGTTTCGCCGCTTGCAGCGCTGGCGGGCCGAACGCTTCGAGGCTCGCCACCCCTTTCCCAAGGCGGCCTGGGACGAGGCGCGCGTGCGTCTGCCGCTGCTGGCCTTTCTCGATGACGACGAGGCCGGACGCCTCGGGCGACGCGCGTGGCGCTTTCTGCACGCCAAGCGCCTGAGCCTGCATCCCGACCTTACCCGTACCCCCTTCGACGAGGCCGCCCAGCTGGCCCTGGCCGCCCAGGCCTGCCTGCTGACGCTGGGCTGGTCGGACGACGAACACGACGAGGCGTTCAGCGGCTTCCACGAGATCCTGATCCTGCCCGACGCCTTTCATCGCCAGGTCGAGGAGATGGATGAATTCGGCGTGATGCACGCCTACGAGGACGAGCGGGCAGGAGAGACCTCGCATCAGGGCCCCGTGGTGGTGGCCTTTCCCGACCTGATGGAGAGCGGCGACTTCAGCGGCTTCAACGTGGTGATCCACGAGCTCGCGCACAAGCTCGACATGGGCAACTCGCTCGACGTCGACGGTTTCCCGCCGCTGCCGCGGGACATGGACCCCAGGGAGTGGCACCGCGTCTTCACCGCCGTGTGGGATGACCTGCAGGGGTACCTCGCACGCGGCGAGGAACCGCCCATCGACGATTACGCCGCCACCCACCCCGGCGAGTGCTTCGCCGTATGCTGCGAGACCTTCTTCAGCGCCCCCGATGTGCTCGCCGGCGCCTATCCCGAACTCTACGCGCTGCTCGTCCGCTACTTCCGCCAGGACCCGCTACGCCGCCTGCCCGAAGCTGACGCCACCACGCACGCCTGAGTTCATTTCCCCTCCAGCAGGCTGACCAGCTCAGGTACCGGCCGCTCGGCATGGCCCGACTCGCTGGCCTGCCGATAGAGCGCCAGCACCGCTTCCGCCACGCCATGCTCGGCGGCGAGATCCTCGGTCATGGTGCGGTAGTAGCCGATGTCCTTGAGCGCATTGGCCACGCTGAAGCGAAATCCGGACGGATCGTCGGCTTCGATGAAGGGGCGCAGGCGCTCGAGGATCACGCCGCCGCCGCCGCCCTTGCCCAGCACCTCGAGTAGCGCCGCATCGTCGATGCCGGCCCGGCGCGAGGCCGCCGCGGCTTCGGCCAATACTGCGGTGAAGCCCAGCGAGACGAAGTTGTGCAGTAGCTTGAGCGTGTGGCCCGCGCCCACCGGCCCGGCATGAGCGATATTCTCGGCGTAGCATTCCAGCAGGGGTCGCACCTCTTCGAACAGCGCATTCGGCGCACCGACGATCAGGTTCAGACGCCCCGCCTCGGCCTCCTTGGGCGTGCGCGTCATGGCGGCGTCCATGAAACGGCCGCCCGCCGCCGCCACTCGCTCGGCTACGCGCTCGGTGGAGCTCGGCAACGCCGTGGAGCAGTCGATCACCACGCTACCCGGCACGAGCCCCTCGAGCACGCCGCCCGGTTCGAACAGTACCGCTTCCACCTCCGGTGAACCGGTCACGCACAGGATCACGATCTCGGCGGCTTCGGCCACCTCGCGTCCGCTGCCCTTGGCCACGGCCCCCGCCGCCAGCAGGTCGTCCACCGGCTGATTGCCGGGATGTTCCAAAAAGCAAAGCGTGTGTCCGCCTCGCAGAATATTGGCGGCAATGCCATGCCCCATCAGGCCGACCCCGACCAGGCCGACCTTGCGTAACTCGTTCATGTCCTACTCCTCGTCAACGCGCATATTGCGATTTCAACCCCGCTTTTCATCCGTGCTTCAGCGCTACGGTCTTCAGACGCGTGTAGCTGCGCAGCCCCTCGAAGCCCTTCTCGCGACCGTGACCGGAGCGTCCCACGCCACCGAACGGCAGCTCGATACCACCGCCGGCGCCGTAGTTATTGATGAAAACCTGACCACTGCGAATGCCCTTGGCCAGGCGAAGCTGACGACCGCCGTCGCGGGTCCAGATCCCGGCGCACAGGCCGAAGTCGGTGGCGTTGGCCAGGCGCAGCGCCTCGGTCTCGTCATGAAAGACCTGCACCGCCAGCACCGGGCCGAACAGCTCCTCGCGCAGCACGTCGTGGCCTGCCGGGATGCCGCTGAGAATCTGCGGCACCACGAAATGGCCCCCGGCCGGTGCGCCCTCGGCCAGTTGGCCACAGGCCAGCATCTGCACGCCGGCGGCGCAGGCCGCCTCCAGGCGAGCCTCGAGCTTGGCCTTCTGGCGCGCGTTGATCAACGGCCCGCAGTCGGCATCCGCCTCGCCGACGTCGCAGCGCAGGGCCGAGAAGCGTTCGGCCAGCTCGCCCAGCACCGCCTCGGCGCAGCTCGCCTCTACCAGGAGTCGGCTGCCGGCCGAGCAGGTCTGCCCGGCGTTTTGCACGATCCCGCGCACCACGGCTTCCAGGGCGGCCTCCCGGTCGGCGTCGGCGAAAACGATCTGCGGCGACTTGCCGCCCAGCTCCAGCGTCACCGGCACGTGATGCGCTGCCGCGGCCTGAGCGACGAACGTACCCGTCTCGGGCGAGCCGGTGAACGAAAGATGGTCGATCGCCGGGTGCCCCGCCAGAATGGCCCCGGCCTCGCGGCCCAGCCCCGGCACCACGTTGAGAACGCCGGGCGGCAAGCCGTTTTCCTGCGCCAGCTGGGCCAGGCGCAGCACGCTCAGGCAGGCATCCTCGGCAGGCTTGAGCACCACGGTGTTGCCGGCCGCCAGGGCGGCAGCCACGCAGCGGCCGAAGATCTGCGCCGGGTAGTTCCAGGGGATGATCTGGGCGCAGACGCCGAAGGGTTCACGCAGGGTCAGTACGGCAAAGCCTTCGTCAAAGGGGATCGTCTCGCCGTGCAGCTTGTCGGCGCCGCCACCGTAGAAGCGGAAGTAGCGAGCGCAGGCGTTGATGTCGGCCTTCGCCTGGGTCATCGGCTTGCCGGTGTCGGCGCATTCCAGCGCCGCCAGGTTGGCGTGGTCGGCCTCTATCGCATCGGCGAAGCCCAGCAGCCATTCGCCGCGGCGACGGGCGCTCCAGCGCGACCAGTCACCCGCGTGTCCGGCAAAGGCGCGTCGCGCAGCGTCAACCGCCACCATCACCTCTTCAGTCTGGCAGCGGGCGATCCGGGCAATGGTTTGGCCGCTGGAAGGCGTCTCGACCTCCAGCAGCGCCTGGGTCGGCACCCACTCGCCGCCGATCAAGGCGTCGCTGGGCGGTGTCACCGGTAGAGGGGCCATGTGTCCTCCTTGTCTTTGTCGTTGTTCCTCGAACGCCGCCTCGCTAGTAGACCAGCCATACCAGTCCCATCGAGATCCACGGCAGGTAGGTGATCGCCACCAGACAGGCGAGCACCACCAGTACGAAGCGGGCAAGCCAGGGCAGCATCTGGTCGATCGAGATACGAGCCACCGCACAGGCGGCGAACAGATTGACGCCCAGCGGCGGGGTAATCATGCCGAGCGCCAGGTTGACCACCATGATCAGGCCGAAGTGCACCGGATGGACGCCGAACTGCATGGCGATGGGCGTGAGAATCGGCGCCAACACCAGGATCGCCGCGGAGGTCTCGATGAACATGCCGACGAGCAGCAGCAGGACGTTAACCGCCAGCAGGAAGGTCATGGGACTGTCGAACACCTGGGTGACCCAGCCGGCGACATGGCCCGGCAGGCCGGTGCGGCTGATCAGGAAGCTGAACAGCGAGGCGGCAGCAATGATCAGCATTACCGATGCCGTCGAGATCACGCTCTGGCGCAGGATCGGCCAAAGATCGGCGGCCTTCAACTCCCGGTAATAGAGCCCGCCCACCAGCAGGGCATAGAACACCGCCACCGCCGAGGCCTCGGTAGGCGTGAACACGCCGCCATAGATGCCGCCGATCACCACCACCGGCATCAATAGTGCCGCCCAGGCGCGCTTGAAGGAGATCACGAAACTGGTGCTGTCCTGGTGGTCCTCGAGGCCGTAACCGCGCACCTTGCAGAACAGGTAAAGGAACAGGATCAGCGCCGTGCCGATCAGCACCCCCGGGCCGACGCCGGCGAGGAACAGCTGCCCGATGGAGGTATCGGTACTGACGCCGAACAGGATCAGCGGTATGGAAGGCGGGATCAGCACGCCCAGCTCCGCCGATGAAGCCTGGATCGACGCCGCCAGCGGCTTGGGGTAGCCGTGGCGCACCATGGCCGGGATCAGGATGGCACCGATGGCGAAGGTGGTCGCCACACTGGAGCCGGACACGGCGGCGAACATCATGCAGGTCAGCACGCAGGTCATCGCCAGCCCACCCTGCACGCCGCCGACGATCGACTTGGCGAGATCGACAAGGCGCTGGGAAATGCCACCGGCGGCCATCAGGTTCCCGGCGAGAATGAAGAACGGGATCGCCATCAGCGGGAACTTGTCGATGCCGATGAACATCTGCTGCGGCACCAGCATTAGCGGTAGCCGGGTGAAGAACTCGATACCGATGATCGACGCCAACATGATCGCCACGGCGATAGGCACGCCAAAGGCGAACAGGATGACCAGCGACAGGCCGATGACGAGGTTCATGACTGCGCCCCTCCGTGGCCGCTGTCATTGACGTCGCCGGTCAGGGAACGCTCGGGAGGCCGGGCTTCGGCGCCGGGCATGGCTTCGTCGAGGTCAGGTCCCACCGCCTCGCGCCCACTGAGCTGTGCTGCGAAACGCGCCACCACGGCCAGCATGGCGAAAGCGGCACCCACCGGGATCGCGGCATAGGCATAAGCCATGGAGACGTTCATGCCCGACATGGTCTGATTGCTGACCCGCTGGGTCATCTGAACGCCGAAGTAGATCAGTACCGCCAGCACCAGCAGGCAACACAGCACGATGGCGGCTTCGAGCAGCAGTACCAGGCGACCCGGCACCACCTTGTAGATGGCCTCGACGGCCATCATGTAGCCGCCGCGAAACGTCGCCGCGGCGGCCATGAAGACGCACCAGATCATCGCCGTACGCGCCGCCACTTCCGACCACGTGGAGGGTGCATTGAACACGAACCGGGTCAGCACCTGATAGAAGCTGAACGATACCGATATCACCAGCATGACGACGGCAATCGCCAGTGCCAGGCGCGTCAGCTTGTATTCGAAGCGAAGCAACAGTTCCACCATGAGCGTAAGGTTCCTGCCGGCACGCCTCCGGCAAATGCCGGAGGCGTGGAGGGGGCTACCGAGGGTGAGCGGCCATCAACAGCCGCTCGCTTTCTCCTGGATCCGCTCCAGCATTTCGCTGCCGTACTCTTCGGTGAAGATCTCATAGGCCGGCTCCACGGCCTGCTGGAACGGGCCGATGTCGATGTCGGTCTGCACCGTCATGCCATGCTCCTGAAGCAGGGCGACGCCCTCCTCCTCCAGCCGTGAAACTTCGGCGCGGGTCGCCTCGGCCGAGGCACGCGCAGCCTCTCGGAACCATTCGCGCTCCTCATCGCTGAGCCCGTCGAGCAGCAGCGGCGAGCCCAGCACCACCGCCGGCGAGTAGACGTGCCCGGTGAGTGAAAGGTGGTCCTGTACTTCCCAGAAGTTGGTGGCGACGATCACGGTAATGGGGTTTTCCTGCCCATCCACGGTGCCCTGCTGCAGCGCCGTGAACAGCTCCGGAAAGGCCATGGGCGTCGGTCTCGCACCCAACTGGCGGAACGCTTCCTGGTGCACCTCGTTCTCCATGGTGCGCACTCGCAACCCCTCGGCGTCGGCGGGGCTGGTCACTTCGCGCTCGCTGTTGGTGAGGTGGCGAAAGCCGTTCTCCGACCAGGCCAGGCCGACCAGGTCGTGATCTCCCATTTTCTCCAGCAGCTCGTCGCCAAGCTCGCTGTCCAGCACGCAGCGCGCCTGGTCGTAATCCTCGAACAGGAACGGCAGGTCGAGCACGTAGGTTTCCGGCACGAAGTTGCCGAGCGGGCCGGTGGAGGTGATGACGATGTCGACGGTACCGATCTGCAGCCCCTCGATCATCTCCCGCTCGCCACCCAGCGCCCCCGAAGCGTACTCGGTGACGGTGAAGGCGCCGTCGCTGAGCGACTCCAGGGTCTCCTTGAAAGCCTGGGCGCCCGCCGCATAGTGGGAAGTAGAAGAGAGCGTATGCCCCAGACTGACCTCCTGGGCCGCCTGGGTAGTGCCGATCAGTGCGGCAGTTACCCCGCCGATGGCAACGGTGAGAGCATGGCGTACGAACCGAGTTTTCATTGTTGTTTCCTCTTCGTCGTGAAACACCGGGTTTACGGCGACGCTGCGGTCGCCCTGGGTTACCTCATCGACTCTCCTCGATGAACGCTTCGACGATATTCCGCAGGCTACGGTCGCCGGTGAAGCCCAGCGCCCGCGCACGGCGCGTATCGAAGCGGGCCGGCCAACTGGCGACGATCGACTCGACCTGCGGGTCGCGCTCATGGCGCACTCGCGCCAGCGCCTCGTCTCCCGCCACCTGGCGCAAGGTTTCCAGCATCTCGGCCACGCTGACGGTGATGCCGGGCAACATGAAGGCGCGAAACGGCGCGAGTGCCTCGCCCGGCACCTCGGCCCCATGCACCAGCGCCTCGATCACCTTGCCTGGCGACATCACGAACAGGGCCAGCTCGGTGGGCACGGGGCAAACGGTCTCCTCATCGTTCAGCGGCTCGCGCAGGATGCTGGAGGCGAAGCTCGACGCGGCGGCGTTGGGGCGCCCCGGGCGAACGATGACGGTCGGCAGGCGCAGCACACAGCCGTCGATCAGGCCACGGCGGCTGTAATCGTTGATCAACAGCTCGCACATGGCTTTCTGGGTGCCGTAGGAGTTTTGCGGCTGCAACGCGGTCATGTCATCGAGCACGGCGGGCAGCTCGCCGCCGTAGGCCGCCACCGAACTGGCCATCACCAGGCGGGTGGCGGCCAGCCCCCGCTCACGGCAACCGTCGAGCAGCGCCCGGGTCGCGTCGAAGTTGATCTCCATGCCCAGATCCAGATCGGCTTCGGCGGCGGAACTGACCACCGCGGCGAGGTGATAGATCACCTGGGGGCGTGCATCGAGCACGGCGTCGAGTGCATCGGGTTCGGCGATATCCAGTGCCAGCCGCACCGTCTCGACCTCGCCGCTTGCCGGCAGCGGCGCCTCGATCTGGTCCACCAGCGTCAGTCGACGGATGGCCCGCCCCCTGAGCTCGCCCCGCTCCAGCAAGCGGGCGACAAGGCGCTGGCCGAGAAAACCGGCAGCGCCGGTAATGGCGATATGCATAGGATTCGTGCCTCGTTGTTGTCGTTATCGTCGTTGTTATTGTCGTCTGCCATCGGCACCTTGTCCGCTCAGGTCGAGAGTCCGAAGTCACGCCCCCAGCCCAGCCCCTCACGGGTGCCTGCCGCCGGGCGATACTCGCAGCCGATCCAGCCCGTGTAGCCCAACCGTTCGAGCCGCGCGAAGAGGGCGGGATAATGCACTTCGCCGGTATCCGGCTCGTGGCGCTCCGGAACCCCGGCAATCTGGATATGGGCAATGGCGGTGAACTGGCGCTCCAGGTGACGAATCAGGTCGCCCTCCATCACCTGGCAGTGATAGAGGTCGAACTGCAGCCTGAGATTGCCGGCCCCGACCTCCTCGAGCACCGCCATGGCCTGGTCCTGGCGCGAGAGAAAGAAGCCCGGCATGTCGCGGGTATTGATCGGCTCGATCAGCACCTGGCGGCCCACCTTGGCCGCCTCGGCGGCAGCAAAACGCAGATTGGCCACGTAGGTCGCGCGGTGATCCGCCAGCGTAGCGGCGTCAGCGTTCACCGGCAGCAGTCCGGCCATGGCGTGCACACGGGGACAATCGAGCGCCTCGGCATAGCGCAGCCCTTCGATCACGCTGTCACGAAACTCGGCTTCGCGTCCGGGCAGGCTGGCCAGGCCACGCTCGCCTGACGCCCAGTCGCCCGGCGGCAGGTTGAACAGCACCTGCTCGACGCCGGCCTGGCGCAGCGCCGTTGCCAGCACCTGCGCGTCATGGTCGTAGGGGAACAGGTACTCCACGCCGCGAAAACCCGCCGCCGCCGCCGCCTCGATGCGCGCAAGGAAATCGTGCTCGGTGAAGAGCATGGAAAGGTTGGCAGCCAGTCGAATCATGGCTCGTGTCTCATGGTTTCTTCTCTCGTCGATTCGTTGACCGGATCGGCGACGCCGATGAAGTTGTTGCCCATGGCTCCGGACACCATCGCCATGCTCACTGGCCTGCGTCGTTGGCCGCCTCAGGCAAGGCAATACCGGCGAGCCTCTGGTAGACCTTGATCACCGCTGCGTCGTCCTCCCGGCCGAAGCCGGCACCCTTGGCGGCGGTGAACTGTTGCAGGGCGCTGGCGGCGATTGGCGTGGGCATGGCCAGCTCGCGGCCGGTCTCGTGCACGATATTGAGATCCTTGACGAAGATGTCGACCGCCGAGAGCGGCGTGTAGTCGCCGTCGAGGATATGCGGCACGCGGTTCTCGAACATCCAGGAGTTGCCGGCGGAGCGGGTGATGACCTCATAGACGCCGCGCGGCTCCAGCCCCATGCGGATGCCCAAGGCCATGGCCTCCGCCGCCGCCGCGATATGCACTCCGGCGAGCAACTGGTTGACCAGCTTCATGCTCGAGCCGACGCCCGGTGCCTCACCCAGGCGATGGACGGTGGCGGCCATGGCGTCGAGCACCGGGCCGGCCTTGTCAAAAGCCGCCCCGCTGCCCGAGGCCATGACCGAGAGCTGCCCCTCCCGCGCCTTTACCGCCCCACCGCTGATCGGCGCATCGAGCATGGCGACGCCACGCTCGGCCAGGCGCCTACCCAGCCGTTCGGCCAGGCTCGGCGCCACCGTGGCGCACTGGATCACCAGCCCGCCCGGCGCCATCGCATCGATGAGTCCCTGCTCGCCAAACAGCACCTGGTCGACCTGCAGGGCGTTGACTACCACCACCAGCACCACGTCGCACTCCGCCGCCAGCGCAGCGAGGTTGGCGACACAGCGCCCACCGGCGAGTGCAAAGGCATGCCGGGCCGCTTCGGCCACATCGCACCCCACAACCGCCAGGCCGCGCTCATGCAGTGCGGTAGCGATGCCAAGGCCCATTGCTCCCAGGCCGATGACGCCCACTCGCGGCGCTGTCGTGCTGTCGCTCACCGGATACCCCCTGCCGCCCTTGCGGCCTGGCTGTCGCGTTTTTATGTTAGCGCTAACATGTTAGCGCTAACATGGTTGTAGATGACTTAGTGGAGCCCAGCAAGATGGCGCCAGGAGGATACGACCAATGTCTAACGAAGCCCCATCGGCACGCCGACGCCGCCGTTCGGAGCTGCCTACGCTCCGGGAAGTGGCGCGCGCTGCCGGCGTCTCGGCCATCACGGCTTCGCGCGCGCTGAACCATCCCGAACGGGTCAATGAACGCACCCGCGCGCGGGTGCTCGATGCGGTAGAGCAGCTCGGCTACGTGCCCAACCTGGTCGCCGGAAGCCTGGCTTCGGCTCGTTCGCGGTTCATCGCCGTCATCGTGCCTTCGCTTGCCAACGCCGTGTTCATCGAGGTGATTCAGGGACTTCAGGAAACCTTCGAGTCACAGGGCTACCAGATCCTGCTGGGCAACACCGACTACGACACCGAGCGCGAATACCAGTTGGTGCGCACCTTTCTCGGCTGGTCCTGCTCGGCGCTGGTAACCGCCGGGTTGCGCCATCACGATGCCTGCCGCACCCTGCTCGCCAATTGGGACAAGCCGATCGTGGAAGTCATGGAGTTGGGCGAGGCGATCGACCTCAACGTCGGGCTGGACCACACCGAAGCCGGCCGCTGCATGGCCCGCCATCTGCTCGAACGTGGCCACCGGCGGATACTCTTCGTCGCTGCGCGAATGGGCAGCGATTACCGTGCAGGGATGCGCTACGGTGGCCATCGCGAGGTGATCGAGCGGGCCGGTTTCGAAGCCCCGGTGCTGGAACTGGATCGGTTCGGCAGCCTGGACGCCGGTGCCGCAGGGCTCGAGCAGGCCCTGGCCGATCACCCCGGCGTCAGTGCGATTCACTTCGCCAACGACGACCTGGCCACCGGAGCGCTACTGCATGCCCAGCGACTCGGCCTGCACGTACCGCAGGACTTGGCCATCGCCGGATTCAATGGACTACCCCTCGGCCAGCACGTGACGCCGCGGCTGACCACCATACGATCCCCGCGCCAGCAGATGGGCCAGCTCGCGGCATCCGAGGTGATACGTCGCCTCGAGGGCCAACGGCCCCAGGCACTTCAGCACGATGTCGGCTTCGAACTGCTGGTGGGGGAAAGCACTTGAAGGTCAGCGCCTCGCCACCAGCCACTCCCACAACAGGATCGCCTCCTCGCGCCGCTGCCGACGGCTCTGGCGCACCAGCCAGAAGCTTTCCTCACTGGCGGCCTCCAGTGCGAAAGGCGTCACCAGGTCGTCGCGGTTTTCCAGAAGACGACGGTGGGTGAGCGCCACACCACCACCCTGGCTCGCCAGGGCGAGTGTCATCACCTGATTGTCGCAAGTAATGGCCGGACAGTGCCGGTCGAGACCGGCCACCCCGGCCTGCTCCAGCCAGGTCGGCCAGCCGACGGCAAAACCCACCGCATGCAGCAATGTCTGCCCCGCCAGATCACCGGGCTCGTGCAGCGCCTCTGCGAGCGCCGGGGTGCAGGCCGGGAGCATGACTTCCGGCCCCAGCGATACGGCTTCCACGCCGCTCCATTCGCCACGACCATAGCGCAACTCGATGTCCGCCCCCTCGGGGCCGAAGTCGTCGTTCCAGATGGCGCTGACCAGTCGCACGGCAATATCGGGATGGGCACGGTGGAAGTCCGGCAGGCGCGGCGCCAGCCAGCCCTGCTGCATCACCGGCGTGGTGCGCAGTGTCACCGGTCGCTCCGGTGCATGGCCGAACACTTCCTGCGTGCCCTCGCCGATACGCGCAAACCCGTCGTGAATGCTGGGCAGCCATGCCTGGCCGGCCGGCGTCAGCGAAAGGCTGCGCGCATGGCGCACGAAGAGCTTTTGTCCCAGGCGATCCTCGAGCAGGCGTATGCGCTGGCTGATGGCCGCCTGAGTCACGCCCAGCTCGCGGCCGGCGGCGGTGAAGCTAAGGGTGCGGGCGGCAGCCTCGAAGGCCTGAAGCCACAGTAGCGGAGGAAGGGGGCTCATGGGAAAGCCTGGTATAAGCCTAGCTGGGTCATAGGGGCCAGATTAATCGTTTGTCACCCGCAGGACCAGTCGTCATCCTCTTACCTGCTCAAGACCCATCGATCCTCGACTCTGGACAGGAGGCCTGATGACCGCCGACGTTCGCGATGCCACCGACGTGCGCCCCGATATGTTCGAACTGACGCCCTATTCCACCGGGCCGACGCTGATCGAGGCCCGGCTCGAAGGCGCCCGGCTGTGCCTGGCCTGGCAGGATGGCAGTCGCACCGCGTTCCCGCTGGTGTGGCTGCGCGATCACTGCGCCTGCACCGATTGCCGCCACCCCCAGATCCGCGAACGCCTCCATGTTCCTCTCGATCCTACCCCTGCCGCTGCCCGAGCCGACATCGTCGAAGGCCAGCTGTGGCTCGAGTGGCAGGATGGCCATCAGAGCCATTATGCCAGCGGCTGGCTGCATCAGCGCCGCCCCGGCAAGCGGGAGACCATCACCCTGCCGCAGCGTCTCCCCTGGCGCGACGGCTTCCGGCCGGAACGCATCCGTCATGCCGACTTTATCGCCAGCCGCCAGGGAGAGCGCGCCTGGATCACGGCGCTGCTGCGCGACGGCCTGGTACTGCTCGACGAAGGTCCCTTGGCCGATGAGGAAGTGAGCCGCCTCGCCCAGCGCATCGGGCCGTTGCGCTCGACCAACTTCGGGGCACGCTTCGACGTGCGCTCCAAGCCCAATCCCAACAATGCTGCCTTCACGCCGATCGGCCTGGCATTGCACACCGACCTGCCGAACTGGCGCCAGCCGCCGGATATCCAGCTGCTCTATTGCCTGGAGAACGGTGCCTCGGGCGGCGAATCGCTGTTCGCCGACGGCCTCCAGGTGGCCGAGACGCTGCGCGAGCAGTCGCCCGAGGCCTTCCGACGCCTCAGCGAGACGCCGATCGATTTTCGTTTCCAGGACGAGGAGCAGGACATCGGTCTGACGGCTCCCATTCTCGGCTGCGACAGCAACGGCAACGTAGTGGAGGTTCGCTTCAATAACTGGATTCGCGACACCCTGCGCCTGCCCGAACAGGAGATCGCACCCTGGTATGCCGCTTACCGCCACTTCTGGCAGTTGCTGCACGACCCACGCCACCAGATCGAGTTCAGCCTGGCACCGGGCCAGATGGTCGCCTTCGACAACCGTCGTGTACTGCACGGCCGTCGCGCGTTCGACCCCAATACGGGATCCCGCCACCTGCAAGGCACCTATCTCGATCGCGACATGCTGGAGTCGCGCCTGCGCGTGCTGGCGCGCCATTCCTGACCTCGCCGCTTCATGCCCGCCGGCCATAACCATAACGATGCCGGCCCCTACGATAAGGAGAATTGTTCCATGACATTCCCCCTGAACGTCCATGCCCGCCCGGCGCTTGTCACCCTTGCCCTGCCGCTGAGCCTGGGGCTTGCCCTGAGTGCCCAAGCCGATGACGCAACGCTCGACTTCGGCGTTCCGGCCTGGCCGGGCATTACCGTGAAGACCGCCATCGCCGAACAGCTGCTCGCGCCGCTGGGCTACGAGACCGCCAGTCATGAACTCGGCCTGCAGGTGATCTACCAGGGGCTCGACAGCGGCGATATCGACGTCTTTCTCGGCGGCTGGATGCCGGCCCAGCGGGAAATGTACGAGCCACGCCAGGAAAGTGGCACCATCGTCAACGTGGCCAACAACGTCGACGGGGCGCAGATGACCCTGGCGGTGCCGGTATACACCTACGAGCAGGGAATCCAGAGCTTCGCCGACCTGGATGAAAACCGCGAGCTCTTCGAGGGCCGCATCCACGGTTTCGGCGCCGGCTCGGCGGCTAGCGAGATCCTCGAGGAGGCCATCGACGAGGATGTCTGGGGGCTCGGCGACTGGCGCCTGGTGGATACCAGTGAAGTGGGCATGCTCAGCGCCGTGCGCGACGCCATCTCTCGCGAGGAGGCCATCGTCTGGGTCGGCTGGACGCCGCATTGGATGAACCTCGAGATGCCGATGCGCTACCTCGACGACCCCGAGAACCTGTTCGGCGAGAACAACGGCGAGAGCGACGTGCTGACGCTGATGCGCAGCGACTTCGCCGAGGCACATCCCGAGCTGGCGACCTTCTTCGAGCAGTTCACCTTCGCCTCGGAAGAGCAAAGCTGGATGATCCAGGAGTTCGGGCGTGAGGAGCGCGACGCCGAGGCGGTCGCCGAAGAATGGATTCGCGACAACGCCGAGCGGGTAGAGGCGATGCTCGAAGGCGTCACCAGCCGTGACGGCGAGCCCGGCTGGGAGGCCGTCAGGAGCGAAATGGCGCTCTGAACGCCAGCATGACACCGACAGGAAAAGCGCCCGGTGGCCCCACGGCCACCGGGCGCTTTGTTCTATGCTGTAGCTTCGTTGGACCTCGGAACACGTCTATGTCGCGAAAGATCGCCCTGCTACTGCTCGCCATTGCCTGCCTGGTGGCTCTCGGGATGCTGTGGCGATGGCTCGCCGCACGCGACCTGTTCGACGCCACTACCCTGTTCGCACTGATGCAGGGCTCACTGACCTGGCGCGACGCGCCTTGGGCGGGTGCGGTGGTCGTGGCGGCCTATCTGGTGGCTTCGCTGACCCTGTTTCCGCTTAGCGTCCTGGTCGTGCTGGCGGGGCTGCTGTTCGGCCCCGTCTGGGGCTTCGTCTACTCCCTCATCGGAACCCTCGCCGGCTCGGTCGTCACCTACTGGCTAGGGCGCCGGCTGGGGCGCGACGCCCTGCTGCGATATGGCGGCACCCGCCTTCAAGGCCTGTCACGCTATCTGGCGGGGCGCGGCATCAGCACCATGACGCTGTTCAGCCTGCTGCCACTGGCGCCTTTCACGCTGACCAACATGATGGCCGGCGCCATGCGCATCCGTTTCCGCGACTACATGCTGGGAACCCTGATCGGCGTAACACCCGGCCTCGCGGGAATCATCTTGCTCGGTAGCCAGCTCGGCACGCTGCTGACCGCCGAGGACCGCCATGAGCTGGCCTGGGCGGGGGGCGGCATTGCCGCCGGCATCGCCCTGCTCTACGGCCTCAAGCGTTACGCCGACCGGCGCCGGAAGCGCCGGGCTTGATGGCTTGCTCCCACGTCTCGTCGGCAGCCACCCTTCGCCCGTGGGAAAGCCGGGGCGCCGGGACCCGCCGGGGCATCTCCTGCTCAAGATAGGCGACGAAGGCGCGAAGGCGTGCCGGCACGTGGCGTCGCTGCTGGTAGACGGCATGAAAGTCGGCGCGTACGCCCTGCCACTCGGGCAGCAGCTCGACCAGGCGACCGCTCTTCAGGTGCCGGTGAATGTCCCACCAGGAGCGCAGCACGATCCCATGACCATCGAGGGCCCACTGCACGATCGCCTCGCCGTCGTTGCTGGTCAACGGACCGCCGACCTTCACCGCCTGCTCGGTCGCGCTGCCGTCTCGACGGCACAGGCGCCAGACGGCGTAGTCGCTTTCGTTCTCACGCAACACCAGGCAAGGGTGAGCGGCCAGGTCAGCCGGTACGGCGAGCGCCGCCATGCCCGCCACGTAGTCGGGCGAGGCGCACAATACCCGGCGGTTGGGGAGGATACACCGGGCCACCAGGCGTGAATCAGGCGGCTCGCCCACACGCACGCCTATATCGAAGCCCTGCTCGCCCAGGCTCAACGGATAGTTGGAGAGCTCCAGTACGGCCTCGATGCCGGGATGGCGAGAGCAGAACGCCGACAGCAGTGGCGCCACATGGCGACGGCCGAAACCGAAGGTGGCATTGACCCGGAGCGGGCCCGATAGTGCCGCCTGTTGCTCACCCAGCGCCTCCTCCAGCTCGGCAAGTTCCTCGAGGATGACCGCGCCCCGCTCCAGATAGCGCTCGCCCTCGGCGGTCAGTGCCAAGCGCCGCGTGGTGCGGCTGGCCAGCTCCACGCCCAGGCGTGCCTCGAGCTGCTTGAGTCGCTTGCTCACCGCCGACAGCGAAAGGCCCAGCTCACGCGCCGTGGCCGTCAGGCTCCCGGCACGGGCCAGTTGCTGGAAGAAGACCAGGTCGTCGAGCTGGGCCACGGCACTCTTCACTCCAATTCAATAATGTCTTTCCATTCAGCCCGATTATCCCCACAAAGCCAAGGGCTAGACTGGGAACTGTCCAGGTACGGAGGATGACCCATGTTCGAGGGATTCCGCACGTTCGACATTGCCCATGGCGACATTCACATACACGGCCGCATCGGCGGGTCGGGGCCACCGTTATTGTTGCTGCACGGCCATCCCCAGACCCACGTGATCTGGCATCGCCTGGCCGACGCGCTGGCCGGTCACTTCACCGTGGTGGCTACCGACTTGCGCGGCTACGGCGACTCGTCGAAACCGCCGGGCGAGCCCGATCACGCCAACTACAGCAAGCGCGCCATGGCCGCCGATCAAGTCGCGGTGATGCGCGAACTGGGGTTCGAGCGCTTCTTCCTCTGCGGCCACGACCGTGGCGGTCGCGTCGCCCATCGCCTGGTCATGGACCATCCCGAGGCCGTGGAAAGACTGATGCTGCTCGACATCGCGCCGACGCTGGCCATGTACGAGCAGACCGATCGCACCTTTGCCACCGCCTACTTTCACTGGTTCTTTCTGATCCAGCCCGCACCGCTGCCGGAAACCCTGATCGAAGCCTCGCCCGAAGCCTACATCACCCGCACCATGGGCGGCCGTCACGCCGGGCTCGACGCCTTCGACCCGGCGGCCATCGCCGAGTACCAGCGCTGCCTGGCCCAGCCCGGCGCAGCCCACGCCCTGTGCGAGGACTATCGCGCCAGCAACGGCATCGACCTGGAGCACGACTGTGCCGACCGCGAGGCGGGCCGGTGCATCGCCTGCCCCGTCAGCGTGTTGTGGGGCGAGTACGGCGTCATCGAGCGCTGCTTCGACCCGCTGGCGGAGTGGCGTGCCGTGGCCGAACGGGTCGAGGGGGAGGCCCTGCCCTGCGGTCACTACATCCCCGAGGAGGCGCCGGACGCGTTGCGCGACCGCCTCTTTCGTTTCATGACAACTCAAGACTGACCCACCGAGGAAGCGACCATGACCCATCGCATCGCCGTCATCCCCGGCGACGGCATCGGCAACGAAGTCGTACCGGAAGGGCTACGCGCCCTGGAAGCCGCCGCCAGGCGCTTCGACATCGAACTCGCCTTCGAGCACTTCGACTTCGCCTGCTGCGATTACTACGAGAAGCACGGCAAGATGATGCCGGACGACTGGTTCGACCAGCTCAAGGATTTCGACGCGATCTTCTACGGCGCGGTCGGTTGGCCCGACACGGTGCCGGACCATATCTCGCTGTGGGGATCGCTGCTGCAGTTCCGCCGCCAGTTCGACCAGTACATCAACCTGCGTCCGTGCAAGCTGCTGCCGGGCGTCAGAAGCCCGTTGGCCGACCGCAAGCCCGGCGACATCGATTTCTACGTGGTGCGCGAGAACACCGAGGGCGAGTACTCCAGCGTCGGCGGCAAGATGTTCGAGGGCACCGAGCGCGAAGTGGTGATCCAGGAAACGGTGATGACCCGCTACGGAACCGAACGAGTGCTCAAGTTCGCCTTCGACCTGGCCCAGAGCCGTCCGCGGAAGAAACTCACCTCGGCCACCAAGTCGAATGGCATCGCCATCACCATGCCATGGTGGGACGAGCGGGTCGCGGCCATGGCGGAGCATTATCCGGAGGTGAATGTCGACAAGTTCCACATCGACATTCTCACGGCCAACTTCGTCATGCATCCGGACTGGTTCGACGTGGTGGTGGCCAGCAACCTGTTCGGCGATATCCTCTCCGACCTGGGCCCGGCCTGCACCGGCACCATCGGCGTGGCGCCATCGGCCAACATCAACCCCGAGGGGAAATTCCCCAGCCTGTTCGAACCGGTACACGGCAGCGCCCCGGATATCGCCGGCAAGGGCATCGCCAACCCCATCGGCCAGATCTGGTCCGGGGCCATGATGCTGGAGCACCTGGGCCACAAGAAGGCCGGCCAGGCGATCGTCGACGCCTTCGAGTCGGTACTCGAAGCGGGCGACAAGAGCGTGCTCACCCCGGACATCGGCGGCACCGGTAACACCGAGAGCCTGGGGCGCACCATCGCCGAACGCATCGCCGGCTGACACAGCCCTGGCCCATTGGCCACTCGCTTGCCCTCGCGCTACCGAGGGCAAGCGCCAGGTTTCCAGGCCAACCGCACCGGGCAAGGTCATCCTCGGTAGCGCTTCCTTACCTGCACCCTCGCGTCTTGTACGACTCCCCGTAAAGCTGACTTGAACGAGACGATCGCACTCACTGCCGAGCTCCCCGGTACGAATGGCCGCCCAATCACGGGGAGGTTCTTCTCCACGCACCCAGGCAATCCGAGCGGAAAGCATGTCGGCGCCCGCCTCGGTACTAAAAGGAAAAACCGCCACCGAAGCGCGGACTGAACCCCTCGGCGAAAAAGGTGCCCTTCACTTTGATTTCATCATCGAACTCATCGATTGTGCTCTACCGCTTCATTAACCTCTCCCTACGTCACTAAGCGCACAGCTCCGATTTTATTTTTTCATGAATTCAATGCCAAACTCGCATTGCTGCTCTTTGTTATATTGGGGCCATCTAATGCCGTCATCTCGAGCGACATCTCAATGTCTTTTCCATAACGCTTGACGAAGCGAAAACCTTGCCCCTGATAAAAGCGGATGGCAGGGACGTTATCCTGACGAACGCGCAGCTTAAGATAACGCAAGCCACACTGAAGTGCCGCGCCTGCCACGGCTTCGAGCACGCCACGTGCCATGCCGCTTCTTCTAACATCCGGCGTCACCAGGAACAAAGTGATAAAAGCCGCTTCCGTGGCAGGCTCATAGGTATAGAAGGCACAGAAACCACAACATTTTCCTTCAACATCTAGCACGGCAAAGTCGGCCTTGGACAAAATCTTGTCGAGATGATTGTCGAACTCGACCCCCTTTAACAATTCGCCTGCTTGTCGCTCCTGCTCATCTTGAGCGAGCTGACGAATGTCAGCCACATAATTCGCCACCTCGTAGGGAGCGAGGACTCTCGCCTTCCATCTTCTCCTCGCATTCTGATTAGCGTGCATCGGCCACCCCTCTGCCGCGTTAACAAACCGAACCTTTGTGACCCACATTGTTACATTGATCACGAAGCGTTGCCTCGGGGTTTTTTTAATCACCATGAAGAGGAAAAAAATACGATGCCCGGTGAGGGACATACCCAGTATGCCTCTGGAAAAAGCGGGACGTGTCTTAAGCCTACGCACAAATCCTCCATGCCAACTTGCTTCTCAGGCACTCGGCATCAGAACCCAGGATCCAGCACCACGTTGCCCGGGCCGCATCGTGGCCGACAGGATGAGCATCCACGAACCGCAGCACGCCCCAGACCGGCGAAAGCCGTTCCAGAAGGGTCGGGCCGGTGATTATGACGATACGCACCGAGAGTGCCCGAAGGAGACCCTAGGTAAACTTTTGATTGGTTTTGGTTGATTTCTCGTAAGAGCGCGCCAGAAGAGCCGATTCCTCGACTAGCCTGAAGGTTGCAAGCCCACGAGGGCAAAGCGCAATGAAAAGGAGGAAAGGCATGAAAAGGACAGCAATCGCCATTGCAGTGGGTGCCTTGAGTACCGGGTTGACCCATGGCGCTCTCGCCCAGGACGAGGATGCTCAGCTGAGCGATCAGCAGCAGGCCTCCGAGGAGAGCGTTCAGAACGATGACATCAATAGCCAGGACGCAGCCCAGGATCAGGATCAGACTGAAATTCAGGTTGAGGAAGAGGCCGCGGATGTAAACGTCGACCAAGAACCCGCCGATGTTCAGGTCGAGCAGGAGCCACCCGATGTGACCGTTGAACAGAATCCGCCTGAGGTCACCATCGAGCAGGAGGATCCCAACGTCGAAGTGGAGCAGGCCGAGCCCAACGTTACCGTCGAGGAAACGGGTGAGCCCGACGTCGAGGTCGAGCCCGCCGAAGAGGCGGAGGCCGAGCTGCGTACCGACGAAGAAGGTGACGCCGAGCAGCAACAGGCTGACGAGCGCGACGAAGAAGGCATGCTTGAAGATGAGCAGAGCCAGGACCAGGCCGACCAGGACGCCCAGCAGCAAGGCATCCAGGTTAGCGAACTGGAAGAGCGTAATCTCGTCAACCAGGACGGCGAAGACCTCGGCGACATCGACCGCGTGGTGCGTGACACCGAGAGCAACGAAACCTATGTGGTCGTGACGGAAGGCGGTTTCCTCGGCTTCGGCGAGGATGAGATGGCCTATCCGATCGAGAACTTGGAAATCCGCTCCGAAGACGAAGTCGTCCTTCAGTCGCAGAGCGGCGAGCGGGCCGCCAACGAGCTTGACGGCGACAACTATGAAGAGCTGGACGGTGACGAGCGCTTGAACGAAATCAATCAGAGCGCGAACTGATAGAACCAGACTCTTCCGGAGCCAAGATCCACTAGGGTCTGAATGAGCAAGGCGCGGCAATGGCCGCGCCTTCTTTTTGCCGGATCGAAACCGGACCGGTACGATGCCGGCACAGCACACAGCCGTATGCGCCGGCCAACCTAGGTCATCAGTTAGCGAGCTTAGCCGCGACTTCAGCGACGCTACGCCCCTGCATGCGTGCAAGCTCCAGTTCATGCTCGGTGGGCTGACGCGATCCATCGGGTCCCGCAAGCGTCGAAGCGCCATAGGGCGAGCCGCCCTGCACGCTGGAAATATCGAATTGGGATTCGAGCCCGTAGCCGATGGGCAGGATCAACATGCCGTGATGCGCCAGGGTGGTCCAGGAGGTGAGAATGGTGGTTTCGTTGCCGCCTCCGGTACCGGTCGAGGTAAACACGCTGCCCACCTTGCCGCGTAGGGCGCCCTTGGCCCACAGGCTTCCCGTCTGGTCGAGGAAAGTACGCATCTGCCCGGTCATGTTGCCGTAGCGGGTCGGCGTCCCGAAGATCACCGCATCGTAATCCGCCAGCTCCTGGAGCTTTGCCTCGGGCGTGTCGAAGGTCTTGCCGCCCGCCTTGGCATAGGCCTCGGGGTCCATGGTCTCGGGTACGTGCTTCACTTCGGCTTCGACACCTTCTACCTGGCGAACCCCTTCCGCCACGGCCTTGGCCATGGTGTCGATATGGCCATACATGGAGTGATAAAGCACGAGTACCTTGGTCATTTTGCGCCTCCTTTCTGGTTGCCTTGCAAACACCGGGCAGATCCGGTGAGTGTCTACAGCATAGAAAGGAACGCGATGAAGAAAAGCGAAGCATTTCGTCCAGGCGTTTCGACTTTATCGTTGCACTCGCCGCCACCCCCCCTGAAGCACCCGAACCTTGCCGGCGGCGAGGTTGTCACGCAGGTTGCGTCCCATCTGCGCGAATTCCGCCCCGAAGATCAGCCCTGGCCCTGGCAGCGGAGGCGTCACCTGCCGCTTTTCCCCGGCGCGACACTCGCGCCGGCTGCGCTCCTTTCGCCAGGCCAGTGCCGCTTCGGTGACGTCCTCCACCGCAAACGGCTCGAAGCCGGCGAGGGCCATGGCCCGCAGCAGCTGTTCACGGTCGCGCAGATGGCTGGTCGCGTGGCTGCGAGCCCAGGGCACGGGCAATGACAGCGGCTCGCGATTGTCCCCCGCCACCACTTCGTGGAGCAGTACACGACCCTCCGGTCGCAATAAGCGCTGCCACTCGGCCAGCACGCGAGGAAGATGCGGCATGTTCATCAAGGCATGCTGACACCACACCAGATCGATGCTATTCGCAGCCAACGGCAAGCGGGCGGCATCGGCGCACAGGAAATGCGTACGCTCGGCCAGGCCGGTGGCCCCGCTCAGCCAATCGGCGACCTCGACGAAGGCCGCGGTGAGATCGATTCCAATCACTTCGCAACCGAACTCGGCGGCCAGCAGCCGGCCGGCGCCCCCGGTGCCGCAGCCGACATCCAGCACCCGCTCTCCGCCCTGCAATCCGGCCATCCTGGCCAGCGAGCGACTGGCGCTTCGCCCACCGAGATGGAGTTGATCGATGCCCGCCACGTCGTCGAGGGTCAGGTTGACGGGGTCGCAACCCGCCGCGTGGAACGCCTCCTTCGCCCGCGGCAGCAACGCCTTGCCTTCCCTTGCCGTTGCGGCATCGTAGTGGTCAGCGAGCTTATCGCCGTATTCGCCGAGTGACGGCTCGGTTCGCTCGTGGGGCATGGTGAGCTCCTGTACGTGGGAGGAAGGCGGCGCCAGCCGGGGCGAACATGGCGCAGTCCCGCTGGCCCGATCCCCATGCCAGTTTCAATATCGCACCCGGGTTTTCACCAGCCCGACCTTGGGGCTTGCGGTATGCGTCCCGCCGCAGGATGGTGGCTCGGATGACACCATCATACTCACAGCGCCCGGAAACAGCATGCTGTCGGAATGGATTGAACTCAGCCTGGAAGATGCCACGCCCAAGTCACGCAATGGCAAACTTCCTGGAGGTACCTACACCCTCCACGCGCCAGGCATCGTCGAACTGAGGCCCACCACCTGCCGCGACAATGCGCGCGCTTGCATTCTGTCGGTAGGCATTCATGGCAACGAGACCGCCCCCATCGAGCTGCTCGGTGAGTGCCTGGCACGTCTTGAAGCGGGCCTGCTGACGCTCGGTGCCCCCGTGCTGGCGATACTGGGCAATCTCGAGGCGATCCGGCGCTCCGAGCGCTACGTCGGCACCAACCTCAATCGCCTGTTTCGCCGCGACCTCCACGAAAGTGGCATGGAACCGGAACGCGCCCGTCTCTTGATGCGTGCCGTCGATGACTTCTTCGCCCGCCACGCGAACCGCGAGCGTCTTCACTACGACCTACACACCGCGATTCGCGAGAGCCGCTTCCCCCGTTTCGTGGTCGAGCCCTTCGCCGACGCCCCCACCCGGCCCGAACAGTGGCGCTGGCTGGCGGCGGCGGACATCCAGGCGGTGCTGCACCAGCATCAGCACAGCTGGACCTTTTCCCACTATTCGAAACATTACCATCAGGCCCAGGCCTTCACCCTGGAACTGGGGCGTGCCTTGCCCTTCGGACACAACGACCTGACGGTGCTGGCGCCCATGGCGCGCCTGCTCGAGGCGCTGCTCTCCGGGCAAGAGCCACCTGGCGACGCCCCCGCTCGCATGCGGTTCTTCCGCGTCGCCCACGAGTTGATGCGCCACTCCGACGACTTCCGCCTCTGCTTCGCCGACGACACGCCGAATTTCACGGAATTCGCGTCCGGCTCACGCCTGGCCGAAGACGCCGGGGCCGGACCCTTCATCGTCGAAGAAGAACCGCTATTCGTGGTATTTCCCAATGCCGCCGTCGAGCTGGGTGCGCGCGCCGCACTGCTGGCGCGACCGGACCATCCGCCCGGCTGAGGCCAACAACGAAAACACCCTATAAAACAGCTAGCGCAGCAAGAAATATTGCCTCACAACAATAACCAGGAGTCTTTTCATGCCATATCTCTCTCGGCTCATCGACTATCGTCCCATGGTTCGGGCTGCAGTTCGTCCTGCCCAAAGCGTCAGGGCCTGTTAGAATCGCCCCTTTTTCGCGCCTGTCCGCTTAAACCGGCCCGTCGCCGATGGCGACTCGTCCCGATCTGGAGCCCGTTTCAATGGCCGATACCCCGATTCCTCTCGACGTGCGCAACATCAAGAAGCGCTTCGGCGATACCGAAGTCCTCAAGGGACTCTCGCTGCAGGCCCGCAAGGGAGACGTGATTACCCTGATCGGTGCCTCCGGCTCCGGCAAGAGCACCTTCCTGCGCTGCATGAACCTGCTCGAGCAGCCCGACGAGGGCGACCTGATCGTCCACGGCGAGGAGATCCGCTTCAAGCAGACCCGGCACGGCCGCGAGCCCGCCGACTGGAAACAGGTCGTCAATATGCGCGCCAAGCTGTCGATGGTGTTCCAGAGCTTCAATCTCTGGGCGCACATGACGCTGCTGGAGAACATCATCGAGGCACCGATCCACGTGCTCGGGGTGCCGCGCAAGGAAGCGGTCGAGAAAGCACGCGCCCTGCTCGAGCGGGTCGGCCTGACCGAGCGTGCCGACGCCTACCCCGCGCAGATGTCGGGCGGTCAGCAGCAGCGCGGTGCCATCGCGCGCGCCCTGGCCATGGATCCCGAGGTCATGCTGTTCGACGAGCCCACCTCGGCACTCGACCCGGAGCTCGTGGGCGACGTACTCAAGGTCATGCGCGACCTGGCCGAAGAGGGCCGTACCATGGTCGTGGTGACCCACGAGATGGGCTTCGCCCGCGACGTCTCGAGCCAGGTCATCTACCTGCACCAAGGGGTGATCGAGGAAGCCGGGCCGCCCCAGGACGTGCTGGTCAATCCCACCTCGCCGCGTCTCAAGCAGTTCCTGGCGCCGAAGTACTGAGGGAGAGACCATGCTCGATCTACATGGCTACGGCCCGCGCCTGCTGGAAGGCGCCGGGGTCACGATTCAGTTGGCAGTGCTGTCGCTGATTCTGGCCGTCCTGCTCGGCCTGCTGACCGCCAGCGCCAAGATGTCGCGCAGCTGGCTGCTGCATCGTACGGCCACGCTCTACACCACGCTGATTCGCGGCGTGCCCGACCTGGTGCTGATGATGCTGCTGTTCTTCGGCGGCCAGATGGGGCTCAACCTGCTCACCGACAAGCTCTACGACCGCTTCGGCGTCGACTGGTACATCGACCTCAATGCCTTCGTCGCCGGCGTGATCACCATCGGCTTCATCTTCGGCGCCTACATGGGCGAGACCTTCCGCGGCGCTTTCATGGCGGTGGACCATGGCCAGATCGAGGCGGCCAAGGCTTACGGCATGGGTTCGTGGCTGGTGTTCCGCCGCATCCGCTTCCCGCTGATGATGCGCCACGCGCTGCCGGGGCTGTCCAACAACTGGATGGTGCTGCTCAAGACCACCGCACTGGTCTCGGTGATCGGTCTCACCGACATGGTGCGCGTCGCCGCCGAGGCCTCTCGTGCCACCCACGAGCCGTTCACTTTCCTGATTCCCGTGGCGGTCATCTACCTGCTGATCGCCAGCGTGTCGGAGTGGATCTTCGCCCGCCTGCAGAAGCGCTACAACGTCGGCTTCGGGGAGCATTGACATGGACCAATTGAATCAATGGCTCGCCGCCCTGCTGGAAGGCAACGTCATCTTCACGCCCCAGACGCTGGCCTACTACTGGGACGGGCTCGTGACCACTACCCAACTGGTTTTCCTGTCGCTGCTGATCGGGCTGATTCTGGCGGTACCGCTGGCGATCCTGCGCGGCTCAAAGCATCGCTGGATCAAGCTGCCGGTCTACTTCTACACCTACGTGTTTCGCGGCACGCCGCTGCTGGTCCAGCTCTACATCATCTACTACGGCGTGGTGTTCGTGGACGGCATCCAGGAGAGCTTCCTGTGGCCTCTCCTGAAGGAGGCGTTCTATCCGGCACTGATCGCCTTCACGCTCAATACCGCCGCCTATACCACCGAGATCTTCCACGGTGCGATCAAGGCCACCTCGCGCGGCGAGATCGAGGCGGCACGGGCCTACGGCATGTCGCAGGCACTGACGATGCGACGCATCATCCTGCCCAGCGCCTTCCGCCGCGCTCTGCCGGCCTACGGCAACGAGGTGATCTTCATGCTACACGCCAGTGCCATTGCCAGCGTGGTCACACTGATGGATATCACCGGCGCAGCGCGCTTCGTCTATGCGCGCTATTACGCGCCCTTCGAGGCCTTCATCTTCGCTGCGTTGATCTACCTGTGTCTGACCTTCGCCATCCTCTATCTCTTCCGTTACCTGGAGAAAAGACTGCTGGCCCATCTCAAGCCACTGAACGCCAGCGGATGATCAACGTCAAACAGGCGTTGGAAAAACCGCGTCCGGGGGCTTTCGGCCCCGGCGTGGCTGCGCTAAATTCAGGCGCGACGTCACCTCAACGGTGCACGAACGACAACAAAGGGAAACGAACGATGAAAAGAGTGTTGACTGTATCCCTGCTGGGCCTGGCGATCGCCGCCGGTACTGCCCAGGCCCGCGACTACGACCACGTGCGCTTCGGCGTCGATGTCCCCTACGAGCCGATGGAGTACCGCACGCCCGAAGGCGAGCTGACCGGTTTCGACATCGAGCTGGGCAACGCCATGTGCGAGGAAATCGGTATCACCTGCGAATGGATCGAGCAGGAGTGGGACGGCATCATCCCTGGCCTGCTGTCACGCAAGTACGACGCCATCATGTCGTCGATGACCATCAACGACGAGCGTCGCGAGACCGTGCTCTTTTCAGACCCGTACATCACGCCGCCTTCGGCCTGGTTCGCGCCGGAAGGTACCGACATCGACGAGCCCAGCAACGAAGCGCTCGAGGGCAAGACCATCGGCGTGCAGCGCGGCACCCTGCAGGACAACTACGTCACCGACATGTACGGCGACGTGGCCGACATCAGCCGCTACTCCACCGCCGACGACATGGTGCTGGACATGGAAGCCGAGCGTCTCGACATCGTCTTCCTCGACTTCCCGGTGGGCAAGTCCACCCTGCTCGACAGCGACGAGCGCGAGTACAGGGTCGTCGGTGAAACCATCACCGAGCCCAAGGAGTACTTCGGCGACGGTTTCGGCATCGCCTTCCGTCCGCGCGACGAAGCCTTGGCCGAGCGCTTCAACGAGGCCCTGGCAACGCTGAAGGAAGATGGCACCTACGACGAGATCTACGCCCGCTACTTCGAAGAAGAGTAAACGCAGCGTTCGCCCTCCCCGGCGGCGCCGGGGAGGGCTTGACAGCCCGGACCAAGCTGACCGAAAGTCTGCTTATCGTATCGCATCAGGCACCGCCCATGATCGATTCCGCACCTCTCCTTCTTCACCAAGCGCTCGAGGCCTATCGCTGTTTCTTCGACAGCTTCTACCTCAGCGAATGGTTCGACGAATAAGTCCTTCCTGCGGCCACCCCGGCCGTATCGGCACATTCGTGCCAGCCGATGCTTCACGGCCCTTGCCGTGACTGCATGACCCGTTGCCGCCCAAGCGCGGCGAATCCGTAGCCACACCGCTACACATCAAAACAATGCCTTCCCGGGAGGAAGACTCATGCGTCCTATCCAACTGCTCCTGGCCGCCAGCCTGTTCACCGGTGTCGCTCAGGCCCGCGACGATAATGAGATACGCCTCGGCGTCGACGTGCCCTACGAGCCCTTCATGTACCGTACGCCGGACGGCGAGCTGACCGGCTTCGAGATCGAGCTGGGCGACGCCGTATGCGACTACCTCGAAGCGAACTGCACCTGGGTCGAGCAGGACTGGGACGGCATCATTCTCGGCCTGCTGGCGCGGAAGTACGACGCCATCATGTCGTCGATGTCGATCAACGAGGAGCGAGCCCAGCAGGTGCTCTTCTCCGAGCCCTACTACACCACGCCGAGCGTCTGGATTACTGCCAACGACCGAGACATCGACGTCGAGGACCGCGACAGCCTCAAAGGCCTGGTGGTCGGCGTGCAGCGCGCCACCTTGCAGGATAACTACGTCAGCGAGCTTTATGGCGACGTGCTGGAGATCCGCCGCTATACCAGCGCCGACGACGTGGTCACCGACTTGCGTGCCGGGCGCCTCGACCTCACCTTCATGGACTACCCCGTTGCCGAGTCGAGTATCGCCATCGACACCGGCGCCAGCGACTTCCAGCGTATCAGCGGCTTCATCAAGGAACCCCAACACATCTTCGGCCAGGGCGTGGGCGTCGCCTTCCGCAAGCGCGACCGCGAACTCGCCGAGCGCTTCAACGAGGCCCTGGCCGCGCTCAAGGAGGACGGCACCTACGACGCGCTGATGGAGAAGTACTTCAACTACGATATCAAACTGTAACGCGGCTTGCGCCAACCCGCGAACGCCGGCACGCGCCGGCGTTCACCTTGAGTGAGGAGCCACAATGCTGATCCTGCTGAAGAACGCACATTTCTACGCACCGCAAGCCATGGGGATGTGTCATCTGCTGCTCGCCGATCGGCGCATCGCCGCCGTGGTGCCGTGCGATCAGCCGGTGCCCGCGGAAGGCTCGGCCGTCGAGGTGATCGACCTGCAGGGACGCCGTGTGATCCCCGGCCTCGTCGATCCCCTGGTGCACTTCATCGGTGGCGGCGGCGAGGGGGGCTTCGGCACGCGCACCGCCGAGCTGACCCTGGAAACCGCGCTGAGCTCAGGCGTCACCACGCTCATCGGTGCCTTGGGCACCGATGCCCTGACCCGCACGCCGGCCAACCTGCTGGGCAAGGCGCGGGAACTCGCCGCGGGTGGCCTGACGACCTACTGCTATACCGGCTCCTACCAACTGCCGCCGGTGACGCTGACCGGCTCGGTTGGCAGTGACATTCTCTACATTCCCGAATTCATCGGCGTGGGTGAGGTCGCCATCAGCGACCACCGCGGCTCGCAGCCCTCCGCCTTCGAACTGGCTCGCCTGGCCTCGGAAGCCCGTACCGCCGGCATGCTGGCCGGCAAGGCGGGCATCGTCTTCATCCATACCGGCGACGCCCCGACACACCTGGAGCCGCTGCGCGAAGCGGCACGCGACAGCGCCATTCCGCTGGCCCAGTTCCTGCCGACCCACATCAACCGCACCGCCGAGCTGTTCGAAGACGGCCTGCGCTTCGCCCGGGAAGGCGGGCGTATCGACTTTACGACCAGCACCACACCGGAGCTGCTGGCGGGCGGCGAAGTGCCGGCCGCAGAAGCCGTGGCCCGCGCGCTGCAGGCTCGTGTCGAGCCCTCGCGTGTCACCCTGTCGTCGGATGCCAACGCCTCGCTGCCCCGCTTCGACGAGCAGCGCCGCTTCATCGGCCTCGAGCCCGGCCGGCTCGCCAGCCTGTTCGAAGTACTGGGCGAGTGCATCAACGAGCACGGCATCGCCCTGGAGCAGGCCATCGGCGTGGCCAGCACTCACGCCGCCGATGCCCTCGGGCTCACCGTCAAGGGGCGCTTGGAATCCGGTCGCGATGCCGATTTTCTGGTACTGGCCGAGGGTGAATGGGCCATTGACGAGGTCTGGGCCATGGGTCGCAGGGTGTATCAACGCGGATGATGACAGCGCACCAAGATTCCCCGCCCGGCAAAGAAGCGCTCGAACACCTCGCGTTCGAGGCGTGCGTCGGCCTGACTCACGCCGGGCAAGCCGGAGGGATTGTGCAAGCGCAGGCGCCCCCGGTCATCCAGGCCGAAGAGGTAGACCAGATGGCCGCCACGATGCGGGGGTTCCTGCGCGGGCGTTCGGATCGAGGGGTGGACCGAGGCGATGATACGGTGCCCTTCGGCCAGCCAGGCGACGAGTCGTTCGGCTTCCACGTGCTCTACCACCTCGGCGTCAAGCGCGTGGCGCTCCCTCAACTGTTGCACCCAGGGGCGATAATAGAGCCCTTTAATTCCTGCTTCGGTGACCACGTAACCGCCAGCTTCCAGGCTCCTGCCAAGGAGTTCGAAAAGCGTCGGCCGCTCACTGGCCAGTTCCTCGAGCAGCATCTTGGTACACGCCATACCGCAGATATGCGAGGCCCAGCGTGCATAGTCATGGGCGCTGTCTGCCCCGGACTCCGCCCAGCGCGGGTCGTCGGCGGCGTGCATTCGTCCGGTAAAAAACGCGGGGACGAGTTCACTGGAGACCCACTGCGAGTAGTAGGCGGGTACGTCCCTGTGCGACATGCGGGCTTCCTCGTTAGCGTCAGTGGCCACCATGCGGTCCCGGCACGTGGCTGGGTTCGCCGGCCTCCACGGCGAGCTCGCGCGGCGTTGGCTGGGCCAGCTCATGCAGGATGCCGCAGTGGCTGGAGTCGGACTCGCCGTTACAGCGCGAGCGCAGCGTCACCAGCGCTTGTCGTAGCGCCTGAAGCTGCTCGATGCGGGCCTCCACGTGGGCCAGGTGATCGTCGATCAGTCCATTGACCGCATTGCAGGGCTGGCGCGGACGGTCATGATAGTCGAGCAGGATGCGAATCTCGTCCAGCGTCATGTCCAGCGTGCGGCAGTGCCGGATGAAGCGTAGCCGCTCGGCGTGAGGCTCGGCGTAGAGCCGATAGTTGGCGCTGCTGCGGGCAGGTTCGGGCAGCAACCCCTCGCGTTCGTAGTAGCGGATGGTCTCTACCGGGCAGCCCGTGCGAGTCGCTAGTTCACCGATCTTCATCAACACCTCACAAGTCGCTTGACCCTGTAGTGGCTACAGGGTGTTTCATCATGGTAGACCAATGACAGGGAGCCCTACCATGGTGGCTGAACGATCCTGCTGCTCCAGCTGCAGCGTGCCCGATGCTGTCACTGACACGCCGAGACGGGTCGCACCTACCCCCGATACGCAGTCGCTACGCCTGCGCATCGAGGCGATGTGCTGCCCCACCGAGGAAGGCCTGCTGCGCCGGGCACTGGAAGATATGCCCGGTATCGAGCGGCTCGACTTCGACCTGATCGGGCGCAGGCTCACCGTACATCACGACAATGTCAGCGAAGAGTCCATTCGACGCCGCATCGCCGCCACCGGCATGACGGCCGAGCGCGATGACCCCACGCAGCGCACGGTACCGACAACACGCGACGAGGCGCCTTGGTGGAAGATCGGCGTGGCTGCGGCTCTCGCCCTGGCGGCCGAGGCCAGCCACTGGCTGGAGATGGCGGAGCCCTGGCTCGCTGCCGTGCTGGCGCTTGCCGCCATCGTCCTGGTCGGCCTGCCCACCTGGAAGAAAGGCTTCATCGCCCTGCGCCACCGCACCCTCAATATCAACGCCCTGATGAGCGTGGCGGTGACCGGTGCGCTGTTGATCGGCCAGTGGGCCGAGGCAGCCACGGTGCTGGTGCTGTTCACCCTGGCCGAGCGCATCGAGGCGCGCTCGCTGGGCCGGGCACGCAACGCCATCCGCGAACTGCTCTCGCTGGCCCCCGAAAGCGCCAGCGTGCGCCAGCCCGACGGCAGTTATCGCAGCATGACGGCGAGCAACGTCGCCGTCGACAGCCTGGTACGCGTGCGCCCCGGCGAGCGCCTGGCGCTGGACGGCAACGTCACCGAGGGCCATCCGGCACTGGACGAATCGCCCATCACCGGCGAGAGCCTGCCGGTCGACAAGGCGCCGGGAGAAACCGTGTTTGCCGGCAGCGTCAACCAGGGCAGCGAATTCCTCTACCGCACCACCCGCGCCGCCGCCGACACTACCCTGGCCCGCATCATCCATACCGTGGAGCAGGCCCAGGCCAACCGCGCCCCCACCCAGCGCTTCATCGATCGTTTCGCCGCCGTCTACACCCCGGCGGTGTTCGCCATCGCCCTGCTGGTGGCGCTCACCCTGCCGTGGCTGTTCGGCATCGGCTGGCTCGAGGGCGTCTACCGCGCCCTGGTACTGCTGGTGATCGCCTGTCCTTGCGCCCTGGTTATCTCCACCCCGGTGACCATCGTCAGCGGTCTGGCCGCCGCCGCGCGCTCGGGTATCCTGATCAAGGGCGGCAACGTGCTCGAACAGGGCCATCGGTTGTCCACCCTGGCCTTCGACAAGACCGGCACCCTGACCCAGGGCCGCCCCTCGCAGCGTGCCTGGAACCCGCTCGGTGCCAGCCTGGACGAGGCCGGCAAGGCCCGGCTGCGTGTCCTGGCGGCAGGGCTCGCCGGACGCTCGTCGCACCCCGTGTCGGCGGCGCTGGCCCGCGATGCCGAAGCGAATGCCATCTCCCCGTTGGCCGTGAATGACGTGCAGGAGTTGCCTGGCCGCGGGGTGGTCGCCCGGCACGAGGACCGGGTCGTATGGCTCGGCAACCGCCGTCTGATGCAGCAGTTCGCGACAGCGAACGAGGCAATCGAAGCTCAACTGGCCGAGCACGAGGCCCGTGGCGAAACCCTGGTGATCCTAGGAGAGGAGGCCTGCCCCTTGGCGCTGTTCGCCGTTGGCGACCCGCTGCGCGAGGAGAGCCGTGAAGCCATCGAGGCCCTGCATCGCCTGGGCGTGACCACGCTGATGCTGAGCGGCGACAACCCGGCGAGCGTGGCCGCGGTGGCCGCCCAGGCCGGCATTGACGAGGCCCATGGTTCGCTGCTGCCGGAGGACAAGCTGACGATGATCGAACAACGCGCCCAACAGGGTACGGTAGGCATGGTGGGGGACGGCATCAACGATGCTCCCGCACTGGCTCGTGCCGACATCGGCTTCGCCATGGGAGCACTGGGCAGCGATGCCGCCATCGAGACCGCCGATGTGGCGCTGATGGACGACGACCCGCGCCGTCTGGCTGAGTTTCTGCGCCTGTCACGGCGCACACGCACGGTACTGCTGCAGAACATCGCCCTGGCGTTGGGCCTCAAGGCGGTGTTCATGGCGCTGGCCTTCACCGGTCACGCCACCCTGTGGATGGCGGTATTCGCCGACATGGGGGCCAGCCTGATCGTGGTGGCCAATGGCCTGCGCCTGCTGCGTACGCGTGGCGTTAACGGTTCGGTCAGCGCAGCACCCGCCGCACCATGAAGGGCCCGAGCACCTCGAATACCACGGTAGACGCCACCACCGCCGAGAGCAGGGGCGGCCCGTGCTCGGGATAGCGCTCCGATACCAGCAGCGCCATGCCCATGGCGATACCGGCCTGCGGCGTCAGGGCGAGCCCAAAGTCACGAGGCAACTGTACCTCTCGCGAGCGCACCAGGCCGCCGCCGACAACGCCGCCAAGATAGCGCCCCACCCCGCGCAGCGCGATATAGGCCAGGGTGAGCCACACGGCACTGCCGAGATAGCGCAGGTCGATGCTTGCTCCAGAGAGCACGAAGAAGAAGACCAGAAATGGCCACTCGATATGCTCGATTTCATTGAACGAACGGGTGTGATGACGAGACAGATTGGCGACCAGCGCACCGGTGAGCATGGCGGCCAGTAACGCCGAGACCTCCAGCCACTCGGCCAGCCCGGACAGCAGCAGGATCAGCGCCAACGCCTCGACCAGGGTGGGCTCGCCGGGACGTAGCCGACCCGTCAACCACGCGGCGGGAATGCCAATCGCCAAGCCCAGCAACACAGCCCCGCCCAGCTCCCATAGCGACAGCAGCAACGCCTCGCCCGCGTTGCCCGACAGTTGCCAGCCCAGCAGCGCCATGGCCAGGCCGAAGGTCAGAATGCCCCAGGCATCGTCGATCGCGACGATGCCCATCAGCAACCGGGCGGGCAATCGCGTGTCGTTCTTTTCCTGGATGACCTCGCGCACCTCGGCCGGGTCCGTGGCCACCGAGATGGCCGCCAGGCTGATGGCGACCAGCATGGAATAGCCCAGCAGCAGGAGCCCTACGCCCACCACCGCCAGACTCACCAGCAGCACTGCGAAGGAGAGCAGAAAAATCAGTCGACCGGTGCTGCGCAGCCGCTCCAGCGTCAATTCACCGCCCAGCAGAAAGGCGACCATGACCAGGGCGACCTGGATCAACGGTTCGCCGAGCCCCTCCAGGGGGCGCCCTCCCTCCTGGCCGAGCCAGACCTGCTGAACGATGGCGACGCCCACGCCGACCAGCACCAGCAACGAAATTCGCGGCAGCCGGGTGCGGCTGGCGACGGTGTCGGCGAGGATGCTGAGGCTTAGGATCAGGCCCAGCAGAATCAAGTTGGCCGAGGCCAGGTCGAGGTGTCGGGTGGCTTCCTGCCAGGCTTCGCTTAGCGTCATCTCCCTGAATCTCCGTGGTACGGGCGAACACTGCACAGCCTATCCTTCGCTGGCCGCGTTGTTAAACTGACTGGCTTGCCGCTCAACGCGCCAGCGTATGAGAATCGGTGAACGAGACGCCACGCAGGCGGCGACCAGGAATAGCCGACACGACATGAACCAGCCAACCCAGCACGCCGAGGTGATGATCATCGGGGCCGGCATCGTCGGCCTGGCCTGTGCCTGGCACCTGCAACAAGGAGGGTTGGAGGTCGTCCTGGTCGATCCCGAGCCACCCGGCAGCGGAGCCTCCTCCGGCAACGCCGGCACGCTGGCCAGCTACGCCGTCGAGCCGTTGGCCCAGCCCGCCCTGTGGCGGCAGATGCCGCACCTGCTTTTCTCACCCGGGTCGCCCTTCCACCTTCGCTGGCAGCACCTGCCCAGGCTTGCCCCGTGGCTATGGCGCTTTCTCAAGGCCTCCAACCGCCGCAGCGCCGAGCAAGCCACTCGGGTATTGAGCGAACTGCTGGCTCCTGCAACAGACGACTGGCAGCGGGTACTCGACGACCTGAAGGGCAAGGATGAAGGTGTCACCCTGCATCGGCGCGGCGCCCTGTACTTCTATCGCAGCGCCAAGGGCTGGCACGAGGCGCAGCATGATTTCGCCGTGCGCGAGCGCTACGGCGTGGCCCAGGAGCGACTGGATTCTCGCGCCCTGACAGCGCTGGAGCCAGCCCTGGAGGGTCTGGCCCAGGGCGGCATCCTGTTCCCCGACGCCTGCCATCTCAGCGACCCGCTAACCCTGGCCCAGCGACTGGCCGAACGGCTGGTGAGCCGTGGCGCTCGGCTCATGCGCGCCCAGGCGCTGGGGCTTCAGGCACGGGACGCCCGCCTCCATATCGATACCGACCAAGGCCCCTGGCAGGCCGAGCGAGTGGTAGTGGCCGCCGGTATTCGCTCGCAACCGCTGGCACGTGCCGCCGGGGATGACATTCCACTGGAGGCGGAGCGCGGCTACCACCTGGAGTTCCCCGCCGCCCGCGAGCTTGTCAGCCGCCCCTGTTGCCCCGGCGAACACGCCTTCTACCTCACGCCCATGGCCGGCCGTCTGCGCATCGCCGGCACGGTCGAGCTGGGTCACCCCGACGACCCCGCCAACCCAGGGCGGCTCGACTACATACGGCGCCATGCCGAGGCACTCTTCGGTCCGCTCGGCGAGCCTAGCCAGCGCTGGCTCGGCCTGCGACCTTCGCTGCCCGACTCGCTGCCAGTGATCGGCCCCGCCTCGGCCCTGCCCGGCGTCAGCTACGCCTTCGGCCACGGCCACCTGGGCCTGACCCTGGCGGCCACCACCGGGCGCCTGCTGGCCGCCAGCCTCAGGGGGGACGCGCCCGCCTGGCTCGCGGGATGCAGCGCCGCTCGCTTCCGCTAATGGAAACCGTTCAAGGTTCGCCGCGCAGCGCTATTGCCCGCTGCATGAAATTCAGTATCCAGCGCGCCATCAGCGTGTCGTCGACTTCGGTGCGAAGCGACTCCTGCCCTTTGCGCACGCGCTCCTCGCCTACCAGTTCGCGGCGCAGCGCCATCAGGTCGCGCGAGTATTCCTTGGTGAATTCGGGGTGGCCCTGCACGCCAAGGAAATGCTCGCCGATTTGCATCAGGTAGTGGGGGCAGAACTCGCTGCCGCCGATTACCCTGGCCTCGGGCGGCAGCGCCTCGATCTGGTCCTGGTGGCTCACCAGCAGGTCGAGGCCCGGCTGCCAGGGGTCCATCCACTCGACGCGGGCCTCGATGCGGTTGAATGACAGGCCCACGCCCCATCCCCGATCGCTCTTGACCACTTCGCCGCCCAGTGCCTTGGCCATCAGCTGGTGGCCGAAGCAGATACCCACCAGTGGCTTTTCGGCCCGCCACAGGCGCCTCACGAAGCCGCACAGCGCCTCGACCCAGGGTAGTCCATCGTTGACGCCGTACTTCGAGCCGGTGGTCATCCAGGCATCGACGGCTTCGATGTCGTCGGGTATCTCGCCGTCCAGGCAACGCCACACCTGGAACTCCAGCGTGGGATCGACCCGCCGGAACAGGGCCGCGAACATTTCCGGATAGTTGCCGTGGGCCTCGCGCAGTTCCGGCGCCACGTCATCGCACTGCAATAGCCCGATGCGCATCGGTGGATCTCCTTTCATTGAGCCTTCCCTCATTGAGCCTTCCCTGGATCCCTGCCTGACCATTACGGCAGCGTTGGCCAAACACGATCAGAGCCGGCCCTCCACGGCGGCGACAAAGATATCGCGGTACTCGCCGGTGTCGAAGGCGATCGGGTTGGAGCCCGATGAAGGGTCGGCTACCGCCATGCGCCCGACCTTGTCGGCCTGGCGGGTATCGATGCCCAGTTCCGCCAGGGTGTGCGGAATGCCGAGCCGTTCGCGCAGGCCCAGCACCCAGTCGATCACCGCCGCAGCACCCGGCTGGTCCAGGTTGAGATAGCGACCCAGGCGCACCATCGGCTCGCCGATGGCACGCTCATTGGCCCGCAGCACATAGGGCATCAGCACTGCATTGAGGGTTCCGTGGTGGGCATCGAACAACGCTCCGAGCGGATGCGCCAGGGCGTGCATGGCGCCCAGGCCGCGCTGGAAGGCGGTCGCCCCCATGCTCGACGCCACCAGCATGTTCATGCGCGCCTCGAGATCCTGGCCGTCGCTGTAGGCACGCTGCAGGTAGAGATCGATGCGGCGCATGCCCTCCACGGCGATGCCCTCGGCCATGGGGTGGTAGTTGGGCGAGCACCACGCCTCCATGCAGTGCGACAGCGCATCCATGCCGGTGGCAGCGGTGATCGCCGGTGGCAGCCCCACGGTTAGCTCGGGGTCGAGAATCACCGTCGCCGGCACCATGCCCGGGTGGAAGATGATGCGCTTGACGTGCTCCGCCTCGTCGGTAATCACCGAGGCGCGCCCCACCTCGGAACCGGTACCCGCGGTGGTGGGCACGGCGACGATGGGCGCGATGGCCTGGGCGTCGGCGTTCTTCCAATTGTCGCCAACATCCTCCAGCGACCACAGCGATAGCCCCTCACGCTGGTTGGCCATCAAGGCCACCGCCTTGGCGGCATCGAGCCCCGAGCCGCCACCGAAGGCGATCACACCATCGTGGCTGCCGCTACGGAAGGCATCGATTCCATCGAGCACGTTGCGCCCGGTGGGGTTGCCCTTGATCTGAGTGAACACGGCGATGCGCAGGCCGGCATCCTGGCACGCCTGCACACATTCCTGAACCATGGGCAGTGCCGCCAGCCCCGGGTCGGTGACGAGCAGCGGCGCACCCATGCCCAGCGCCTTGCACGCCTCGGGCAGGTCGCGAATGCGCCCCGCCCCGGTGAGGATATTCGAAGGGTAGTTCCAGCCCATGGTGTAGGGGGTCATGTCGTGGCTCATGGCGGTCTCCTGGGCCAGCTCAGGCGTGTTTGAGGTGGAAGGACTTGGGTCGGGTCAGCGTCTCGTAACCCAGGCGGGACAAGGAACAGCCACGCCCCGACCGCTTGACGCCGGTCCAGGCCAGCTCCGGGTCGAGATAGTCGCAGCGGTTGGTGAAGACGGTACCTGCCTCGAGCCGCGCGGCAAGCGCTTCGCCCGTGGCGATGTCGCGGGTAAAGACCGCCGCGGTGAGGCCGAACTCGCTGTCGTTCATCAACCGCACGGCCTCGTCGTCGTCCGCCACCGGCACGATGCCGACCACCGGACCGAAGCTCTCCTCGCTCATCACCCGCATCGAGTGGTCGACCCCTGTCAGCACCTGTGGTGCCAGGTAGGCGCTGCCAGGCCGCGAGAGCGGGTAGTCGCCAGGGTCGATCCACGCCTTGGCGCCGGCGGCCACCGCCTCCTCGACCTGGCCGCGCACGAAGTCGGCCGCCGCGGGGCGCACCAGCGGACCCAAGGTGGTCTCGGGGTCGGTGGGGTTGCCGAGCCGTAGCTGGCGCACCCAGGCGACGGCGCGCTCGACGAAGTCGTCGAAAATCGACTCGTGCACGTAGATGCGCTCAATGCCGCAGCAGCTCTGGCCCGAGTTGAAGAAGGCCCCGTCCATCACGCCCGGCACCGCCTCGTCGAGGTTCACATCGGCGCGGATGTAGGCCGGGTCCTTGCCGCCGAGTTCCAGGCCCGTGGCGATGAAGCGTCCGGCGGCGTTGCGCTCGACCATCGCCCCGCCCGCCACCGAGCCGGTAAACGAAACGTGGGCAATGCGGGCGTCACCAATCACCGTCTCGGCCGCCTCATGGGCGAGGTGCAAGTGCTGAAATACGCCTTCGGGCAGCCCGGCCTCGTCGAAGGCCTGCTGGAAGCGCTCGGCGCACAGCGGGGTCTGGGCGGAGTGCTTGAGGATCACCGCGTTGCCCGCCATGATCGCCGGCACCACGGCGTTCACGGCCGTCATGAAGGGGAAGTTCCACGGCGCGACGATGAACGACACGCCCAGCGGCTCGCGAGTGATGTAGCGGGTGAAACCGGGCTTCTCGGCCAGCCGGACCGGGGCGAGCGCCTCCTCCGCCAGGGCGATCATGGTGCGGGCACGATCTTCGAAGCCACCAATTTCGCCGCCGGCCACGGCGATCGGCCGGCCCATCTGCCAGGTCAGCTCGCCGGCCAGCTCGTCGCGCCGGGCGACGAAGGCATCGACCATCTTCGCGCACAGCCGCGCGCGCTCGGCCAGGCTCGTCTCGCGCCATTGGCGCTGCGCCGCCACTGCCTTCTCCAGCGCCGCCTCGACCCGAGCCGGGTCGGCCAGCTCGCGCTCGACGTAGACCGACCCGTCGACCGGAGAAATCGTCTTCTGTATGGCCATACTCTTCTCTTCCCTTCCAGTAACCAGTCACAAGGCTCAGTTCGCTGCTCCCACCCGGACCGCGGCTACTCCAGCGACAGGCCACCGCGGGGGCGCTGTGAATCCCTCCCTGGACGCTACTTCTTCCTTCCCTGGAAGAAGACCCCCGCTTTGCCCTGTCCCCGGCGCCGCTCATTGGTCTGCAACCCGAACTACCACAGTAAGCACTGAGCGAGCGGTTCGCAGGCAAGGCGGAGCGGAAAGGAGCGAGCGGAGTTGACTCCAGTCAATGAGCATCGCGAGTTTTCGCTCCAACACAGCCTGCGGATCGCGCAGCCAGTGCGGCTCAAATAATTTCGAAATAGCGGTCTAACTCCCAATCCGTGATATGCCTGCGGAACTGTCGTTCCTCCCACTCCCGCGTGGCCGCGAAATGCTCGACGAAGGTGTCGCCGAACAGGCTGCGCGCCGCCTCCGAGGCCTTGAGCCGCTGGGCCGCCTCCCACAGCGTCCGCGACAATGCCTGGTGTTCGGGGTGGGCGAGCTCATAGGAGTTGCCGGTTATCGCCTCGTCCGGCTCGAGCCGCTGCTCGATCCCGTACAGGCCGGATCCTATCGCCGCGGCCAGCGCCAGGTAGGGGTTGGCGTCGGCGCTGCCCAGGCGATACTCGACCCGTTGCGACTTGGCGCTGCCGGGAATGACGCGCAGCGCCGTGGTGCGGTTCTCCACTCCCCAGGTGGCGTCGGTGGGGGCCCAGAAGCCTGGGATCAGGCGGGTGTAGCTGTTCACCGTGGGCGCGAACATTGCCAGGAACTCCGGCATCAGCTTCTGCTGGCCGGCCACGAAGTGACGCTGGATATCGCTCATGCCGTGGGGCTTATCGGCATCGAAGAAAGCCGAATCGCCACTGTCGGCATGGTTGAGCGAAAGATGGATATGGCCGCTCTGGCCGGGATAGTCGGGCGACCACTTGGCCATGAAGGTGGCCATCAGCCCGCGGCGCTGCGCCCATACCTTGGTGAAGGTCTTGAACAGCGCGCCCTTGTCGCCCGCGGCCAGCGCCTCGTCGACACGTATCGCCGCCTCGAGCACACCCGGGCCGGTCTCGGTATGCAGTCCCTCGATGGGGAAATCCATCGTCTCGGCCATACCCAGCAGCTCGTGATAGAGCTCGCCGTGTACCGAGCTCCTCAGCATCGAATAGCCCATCATGTCAGGCGTCAGCGGCTTCAAGTCACGAAAGCCCTTCTCACGCACCGACTCGGGGGTTTCCTGAAACAGGAAGAACTCGTACTCCAGCGCACCGCAGGCGGCGAATCCCATCGTCTCGGCCTTCGCCAGCACGCGACGCAACAGCCCGCGCGGGCAGATGGCCTCGGCCGGGCCGGTGAATTCGGCCACGAACAGCAGCATGTCGCCCTCGCAGGGCAGCTCGCGGCAGCTCTCGGGAATCACCCGCAGCGAGGCGTCGGGATAGCCGGTGTGCCAGCCGGTGTACTTGACGTTGTCATAGAGTTCGTCCTTGCTGTCCCAGCCCAGCACCACGTCGCAGAAGGCAAAGCCCTCGGTCAGCGCATGGAAGAACTTGTCGCGGCGCATGTACTTGCCCACCATCACGCCGTCGATGTCGAACATGCCTACCTTGACGTGGCTCAAGCCACGCTGTTCGACGATCCGCCGGGCATCGTCGGCGTTCCTGACGTCTCTTGCCTGGAGTCGGCTCATCTCTCTTTCCTCGCACCTCTTGTCGTTGTCGTTCGTGCCTGCGGCGCAAGCCGACAGGGCGGGCGCGGCAGACGCGCCCGCCCTCTTCCTCAGCCATAGCGGTAGGGAGGCCCGGCCTGCTGCATGGTCTCGCGGTACGCCTTGAGGATTTCCACCACCCGGGCGCTGCGGTCACTCTCCTGGGCGATCTCGTCCCAGAAGGCCAGCGCCTCGTCCTCGAGTCGCTGCCACTCCTCTTCGGGGATCGAGGTCAGTTCCAGCTTGCCGCCGGTGGTGCGGTAGTGGGCCTCGCCCCACCAGTACCAGTGCTGGCGGTAGTAGTGGGAACTGTCCATGCACAGCTTGAACAGGGTCTGCAGGTGTTCGGGCACCTCGTTCCAGCGTTCGGTGTTGGCGAAGTAGGAGCCGGCCCAGGCACCGGAGATGTTGTTGGTCAGGTAGTAGTTGCTGACGTCCGCCCAACCCACGGTGTAGGCCTCGGTGATGCCGGCCCAGGCGATGCCGTCGAGCTCGCGGGTCTGCATGGCGACCTCGATGTCCTCCCACGGCAGCGTCACCGGCACCACGCCGAAGCGGCTCAGGAAGCGCCCCGCGGTGGGGAAGGTGAAGACGCGCTTGCCCTCGAGGTCATCGAGGCTGCGAATCGGGTCGCGAGTGACGAAGTTACAGGGGTCCCAGGCGCCCGAACCGAGCCAGGTGACGCCTTCGACCTCACCGTAGGCCTCCTCCCACATCTCCTTCAGGCCGTAGTGATGGAACAGTGCCGGCACGTCGAGGCTGTAGCGCGAGGCGAACGGGAAGTAGCCGCCGAACACCGAGACGTCGACCGGGGCGTTGATCGAGTCGTCGTCGCTCTGCACGGCATCGATGGTGCCGCGCTGCATGGCGCGGAAGAGTTCGCCGGTGGGCACCAGCTGGTCGGCGTAGTACAGCTCGATCTCCATCTCGCCGTTGGCCGCCTTGTTGAAGGCATCGATGGAGGGCTTGATCACGTGCTCGGCCAGCGCCGGCCCGGCGTAGGTCTGCAGGCGCCAGCGGATCGGGCTGCGCGACTGGGCATGCACGTAGGGCGCCGACAGGGTCGTGGCTCCCACTGTTGCGGCGGTGGCAAGCCCGGCCTTCTTGAGGAAATCGCGACGGTTGGTCATGTGTCTTCTCCTGCTGTTTTGCTTGTTGTCGGAAGAAACGGATACTCGATCGTCGTCGTGTGGGTCACCTCCTGCTTGTCAGTAGCCGCGATAGAGCTGCGGCAGCCACAGCGCCAGCTGCGGGAAGATAGTGATCAGCGCCAGTCCGATCAGCATGATGCCGACGAAGGGCCAGACACTGCGATAGATGTCGCCCAGCGAGATTTCCGGTGGCGCCATGGCACGCATCAGGAACAGGTTGTAGCCGAACGGCGGGGTCATGTAGGCGATCTGCACGGTGATGGTGTAGAGCACGCCATACCAGATCGGATCGAAGCCCAGGCTGATCACCAGCGGTACGTAGAGCGGCGCCACGATCACCAGCATGGCGGTGTCGTCGAGGAACATGCCGAGCAGGATGTAGGAGAGCTGCATCATCACCAGGATCTGCCACGGGCTCATGCCGATGCGGTCGAGGAAAATGTTCTCGATGGCACGCACTGCCCCGAGGCCATCGAACACGGCACCGAAGCACAGCGCGGCGAGGATGATCCACATGAACATGCAGCTGATGCCCAGCGTCTTGTGCACCGTGCTTTCGATCACTTTCCAGGTCAGTCGGCGCTTGACCAGCGCTGCCAGGGTCGCGGCCACCGCCCCGACTGCCGAGCTCTCCACCAGGCTGGTCACGCCCATCAGGAACAGGCCGGTCATGACGAAGAAGATCAACAACGGCAGGATGCCGGCGCGCAGCAGCTTGAGCTTCTCGCCCAGGGACAGGTGCTCCCGCTCCTCGGCGGGCAGCGCCGGGCCGAGATGCGGCTGCAGGCGACAGCGAATCACGATGTAGATCACGAACAGTGCCGCGAGTATCAGCCCCGGGATGGCCCCGGCCAACCATAGCTGGCTGACCGGCTGGCGGGCGATCATGCCGTAGAGCACCAGCACCACGCTAGGCGGCACCAAGATACCCAGGGAGCTTCCCGCCTGGATGACACCGGTCACCATGATCTTGTCATAGCCGCGGCGCAGCAGCTCAGGCAAGGCAATAGTGGCACCGATGGCCATCCCCGCCACGCTCAGGCCGTTCATTGCCGAGACCACCACCATCAGGCCGATGGTGCCCACCGCCAGGCCGCCCTTGAGCGAGCCCATCCAGACGTGGAACATTTCGTAGAGTTCGCTGGCGATGCCCGACTCGGAGAGCATGTAGCCCATGAAAATGAACAGCGGCAACGTCAGCAGCGGATACCAGTTCATCAGCTGTATGGCGGCGTTGAAGGGCATCTCCACGCCACCGTGCCCCCACAGCAGCAGTGCCGAGGCGGCCCCGACGAAGCCGATCACGCCGAACACCCGCTGGCCGGTGAGCAGCAGCAGCATCATGGTCGAGAACATCAGCAGGGCGATCATCTCGTAGCTCATTCACGCGTCTCCCCTTCCAGCGAGACGCCGCGCAGCCGCGCAATGTCCTTGAAGAAGATCGACACGCTCTGCAGCAGCATCAACAGCACGCCGAAGGTCATGATGATCTTGATCGGCGCCAGCGGTGGCGCCCAGGCGGTGTAGCTCTTCTCGCCGTAGCGCAGGGCGTATTCGGTGCTGGAAATGCCCCCGGCGAACAGCGCACCGAGAAAGACGAACAGCAGCACGATGGTGAGCGCGTCGACGGCGGCGCGGGTACGGTCGCTCCAGCGCGAGTAGAAGAGATCCATGCGCACATGCGCGCCCATCTGCATGGCGTAGGCACCGCCCAGCAGGTAGTAGGCGGACATCATGAATTGCGAGACCTCGATGCTCCAGATCAGCGGGCTGTTGAAGGCGGTGCGCGCCACCGAGGAGAAGAGCAGCAGGCCGATCATCACGAAGATCAGGAACATGATGATGCGTCCCACCGCGCGGTTGAACGCGTCAACCCAGCGCACGTAGCGCGTTATTATTCTTGGCATCGGTCGGCCCCGTCGGCTTGGCTTTCGTCCAAGTCTTGAGGCGCCGTTCAAGAATTCGCAACGTACATCGGTATCGGTAACGCCTGAAGTATCGATGAAATCGATAGTGTTCCCCGATGGCGCGCCCATGCCCTCCATCGCACCTTCGCGGTGCGTAGCGGGAGGATCCGTCAGCTCATCAGATGGGCTTGCGGAGTGCTCAGCTCCGGGTCACGACCTCGGCGGAGAGCCAGGGCAGCGCCTGCTGCAGCTGGGTGCGGAAGCGCTGTTCCAGCAGACGGCGGCTGTCGCGGGCCAGCAGGGCGGGCAGCTCCCCCAGTTCGTCGCGACGGGCGACCAAAGTCAGCTCGCGGGTCAGCGGTGCCAACGGCAGGGGCGACACCGTGACGTTGAGCCCCTCGAGGCCGGCCTGGTAAAGGCACAGCGGGGTGGTGATCGTCCAGCCCGCCCCGGCCCCGACCAGGCGCAGCACGGCAAAGGTATTGTCGAGGTGCAGCCGGGCCGGCAGCTCGAGCTGATTCAGCCGCAGGTGGCGCTCGATGGCCTGGCCGATCAGCGACTGCGGCGTATAGCGCACGAAATCGAGGTGGCGCGCCAGCCAGCGCAGGTTGTCCAGCGGGCCGTTCCAGGAGAGCGGCACCACCAGCACGAAAGGTTCGCGCAGCAGGGCGTGCCGCTCCAGGCCGTCGTAATTCTCCAGCCGATCATCGGAAATGATGATATCCACGTGGCGCGTCAGCAGGGAGTGGCCATGCATGTGCGAAAGGCCAGTGGTCAGGGTATAGTCGCGGGTATAGCGACGGATCTGCTCGATGAGCGGTTGTCCTACTGCAGTGGCCAGCGAGTCGACCAGCGCCAGGCGCACCTGGTGGAGCTGGCCGAAGCCGCCGCTGACCAGCTCGCGTCGGGTGTTGCGTGCGTCGTCGAGCAGGCGCCGGGCGCGGTCGTAGAAGAAGCGTCCCGCACTGGTCGGTTCCAGCGGACGTGAGTGTCGCTTGAATAGCGTCACGCCCATGCTCTCCTCCAGGTTCGCCAGGCTCTGCGACACCGAGGACTGCTTGAGCCCCAGCCGCCGGGCCGCCGCGCTCTGGCTGCCCTGCTCCAGGGTCTCGACGAAGATTTCCATGCTGCGAAGATCGAAACCGAAACCGCTACGCATCTGTCTACCCTCGCTCTATGCGGCCAGGCTCCGGAACTCCCGTACTGGCGCCCCGGTCAGAGAGATGATTATCGCCGTCACGACAGGGAGGTTCCGTTGACCGCACAGGCCATCGTCCGGCCGCTGGCCGAGCGCCCCGCCTCCACCTGGACCGGCTGGGGCCAGTGGCTGGCTCTCGCCACCATGACCATCGACCACCTGACCCGTTATGTGCTACCCACCGGCTGGGAACTCGACTGGGCGGGGTCGTCGCTGGGCCGCATCGCCTTTCCCCTGTTTGCCGCCATGGTGGCCTGGCATGGCCTGTTCAATACCCGCAACCCGCTGCGCTATGCCCGGCGCATCCTGGTCATCGGGCTGGCCGCCCAGCTGCCCTACATGCTGATGCCACGCGCCTCCGATGCCTTCATTCTCAATGTCTGCTTCACCCTGGCGCTGGGTCTCGCCTGGGGCGCCTGGCTGCGCGATCTGCTCGCGCGCCATCGCCGCGGCAGCCTGAGCATTGCCTGGCTGGGGGCGGCATTCGCCGCCACGCTGGCCGTGTGGTACCTGCTCGGCGACTGGGTCGAGTATGGCCATCGCGGGCTACTGTTGATTCCGCTGTTCATGCTGGCCATGTATCACCTTCATTGCGCCGGCGACGGTCTGGTCGAACGTCTGGGTGCGGTGGCCATGGCCGTTCCCCTGCTGCTCGTGGCGGGGATGATGAACAGCTCCGACATGGCCAAGTCATTCACCGTCGCCACCTGTCTTGTGGTGCTGTGGCTGGCCGCCGGCGCTCACCGCCTGACCCCCGGCGTTCCTGTCGCCATGCCTCGTCGGCTATGGCTGGCCTGGTACCCGGCACACTTCGCCCTGATCGCCCTGTGGTTATGGGCCAGCGGTGGGCTCGGCTGACCGACGTCATCCTGCATCCGAGCCCACCCGCTCGGCCAATAGCCGCTCGAAGTCGTCGAGCGGCATCGGGCGATGGAAGTAGAAACCCTGAAACAGACGACATCCCCGCAACAGCAGGAAATCCCGCTGGGCCCTGTTCTCCACCCCTTCCGCGACCACGTCGATGCCGAGATGCTGGGCCATGGCCAGCACCGTCTCGACGATGGCGGCATCGTTGCCGTCGGTATCGAGGTTGCTGACGAAGCTGCGGTCTATCTTGAGTTCATCCAGGGGCAAGGACTTGAGATAGGAGAGCGACGAGAACCCCGTACCGAAATCATCGAGGGCCAGGTGCACCCCCAGGCGCTTGAGCGCCCGCATGCGCTCGATGGCATCCTGCAGCCCGTCGATCATGATGCTCTCGGTCAGTTCCACGACGAGCCGCGCCGGATCGATACCATGGGTGCCGGTCACCCAGGTCAGTCCCTCGACGAAGCCGGGCTGGGTAAAGTGGCGCACGCTGATGTTGACCGAGAGCCGCGGCAGGGCCTCCGCCGGCAGGCGTGCCAGTAGCCCGCAGCAGCGATCCAGCATCCAGGTCTCGAGTTCGACGATCAGGTCGCTCTCCTCGGCGATGGCAATGAAGACCTCGGGCGAGATCCAGCCTTGGCGTGGGTGCTGCCAGCGCATCAGTGCTTCCCCGCCGATGACTCGACCGGATGCGTCGAGCTGGGGCTGGAAGGCGATGCTCAGCTGGTCCTCGGCCAGGGCGCGGCGCAACGCCTGCTCCATTTCCAGCCGCCGGCTCATCTGGGTCTGCATCGCGGGCTCGTAGCAGCAAATCTGCGCACGACCCTTCATCTTGGCCTGGTACATGGCGGTGTCGGCATGGCGCAGTACGTCGCCGACGTCCTCGTCCCCCAGCGGAAACAGGGTATAGCCGATACTCGGCGTCACGCTGATGCGTTGACCGCCCAGGTCGTAGGCCCGACGCAGAATAGAGAGCAGCCGTTCGGCACGATGCTCCGCGCGCTGCAGTTCGACCTCGCGGTCGCTGCTCAGGGCCGGCATCAGTACGACGAACTCGTCGCCGCTCAGCCGCGCCGCCATGGCCTCCTTGTCGATATTCAGCTGCAGACGCTTGCTGACCTGGCGCAGCAGCTCGTCGCCCACTGCGTGGCCCAGGGTATCGTTGATGATCTTGAAGCGATCCAGGTCGAGAAACATCACCAGACCCACGCGCCCATCGTCGCGACGGTCGCGAATGGTAGAGGCCAGCGTCTCGATCAGCAGGCGCCGGTTGGGCAGCTCCGTGAGCGGATCGAAGTAGGCCTGGCGATGGATGGTCTCCTCCGCCAGCTTGCGTTCGGTGAAGTCCTCGATGATCGCCACGCCCCCCACCACCTTGCCCGACTCGTTGCGCAGCGCGCTGTAGAAGGCGCGTAGCGGTGTCTGCTTGCCGCTGACCGCGGTGCGGTAGGTGCCTTCGAAATAGCCGGTACCGCTCTCCAGGGCGTCGCGAATCGCTCCGGTCACGCGTTCGTCGTGGAGCTGGGTCAGCAGGTTCAGCCCCATCAGGCGCTGTCGGCTGGTGCCGAGAATGTCGAGGCACATCTCGTTGCAGTCGATCACGTGCCCCTCCCGGTCGAAGTGCATCACGCCCAGCGGCGTATGCCGGAAGATGGCCCGATAGCGTGCCTCGCTGACTCGCAATTGCTGCTCCCGCGAAGAGACGATCAGGCGCAGGGCGATGTTATCGGTGATGGTGCGATGCAGCCGGCGGCTGGCGACCAGCACCAGCCCCAGGAACAGCACCACCATGGCGGAGAGCAACAGGGTGAAGGAGGACCACTGCAGCACCAGTTGGACCAGCAGCGGCAGCATGGTGGGCAGGACGAACAGCGGCGCCATCCACGCCACCGACGAGAGCGTGGTCACGCCGCCGGCGGCAATGCCGGTGAGTACGATTGCCAGCGCCGCCAGATGACCGGGATGCTCCATGGTGAACATGGTCAGGCCCGCCACGCCCCATAGCAAGCCGGCCAGGGCGGCGCCCCAGGCGAAGCGGTATAGCCAGCGTCGCCTGTGTCGTTGATCGGCAGGCTGGCGCCGGTAACGCCAGGCTAGCCACAGGCGTGCCCCCGAAACCGCCACCAGCGCGCCAAGCCACCCCAGCAGGTAGCTCGAGGGCATGATCGGCCACATGGCCCCCACCAGCAGACACGCCGCCAGAACGCTGGACAAGATCGGCTGCCACAACCGTTCATAGAGCAGGTGCATCTGTTCCTGGGCCAGCTGACGGGAGCGGGAAAGATCAGGTAACCGTGTACCGTCGTATTCGAGTGGCTCTTCCTGTAGCGGGAAGGACATGGGTAAGTCCGCTTGGGTTAATGTGCTAGCTGCCTATCTTTACGCGATACGCCGATGCTTGGCGAGGTGGGGCCCTCAACGCAGTGACCGCGTTTGGTCATCCCCATGCAACATGGGACCACCAAGATCGGACTTCGCCATCCCTTTCCTGCACGAGGCCACCCATGAACCAGCTCCCCCTGCCCGGCCATGTCGATCCGATCCTCGCCGCCGGTGACGAACCGATGAGCAACGCTTCGCGCAACGCCTACTTCGGCGACATCCTCGCGGCGCGCATGAGCCGTCGTACGCTGCTGCGCGGCACGCTGGCCGCAGCGGTGGCCGGCGTCATGGCCACCCACCTGCCCATTGGCCGCGCCCTGGCCGCCGACATCGGCGCCGCGGCACCGAGCATCGATTTCAAGGCGATTCCGGTCGGCACTGCCGACAGCGTCGTGGTGCCCGAGGGTTATCGGGTGCAGACCTTCATCCCCTGGGGCACGCCGATCAGCGGCAACATGCCGGCCGCCTCACTGGAGGCCAGCGGCGAGGACCAGGCCCACCAGGTGGGCAGCCACCATGACGGCATGCATTTCTTCCCGCTCGAAGGCAGCTCCCGCGACGGCCTGCTGGTGCTGAACCACGAGTACGTCGAGCCGCGTTTCATGCATGCCGCCGCCCGAGGCCTGGCGCTCGACTCAGGCGCTTTTCCCGAGCAGGAGGACGGCTCGCGCGATGCCGACCAGGTGCGCAAGGAAATCAATGCCCATGGCGTCACGGTGGTACGGGTGCGCCAGGGGGACGACGGCCAGTGGCAGGTGGTCGAGGATCCGCACAACCGGCGCATTACCGGGCTGACGCCGATGCGCCTGGCAGGTCCCGTGGCCGGTACCGAACACGTGGTGACGAAGTACAGCCCCGACGGCAGCATGACCCGCGGCACCCTGAACAACTGCGCCCATGGGGTCACGCCGTGGAACACCTACCTTGCCGCAGAGGAAAATTGGTCGGGTTATTTCGCCAACGAGGATGCCGAGATCGACCGCCGCCAGGCGCGCTACGGCATCGAGACCCGCAGCGAGGGGCGTTATCAGTGGCACAAGGCGGAGGGCGGCGCCGACGAATTCGTGCGCTTCGACGCCACGGCCCGCGGCGCCTCGCCCAGCGAGGACTACCGCAACGAGCCCCACGGCTTCGGTTACATGGTGGAGATCGATCCGTACGACCCCGAAAGCACGCCGGTCAAGCGCACCCACCTGGGCCGCTTCGCCCATGAGGGCGTGGTGTTCGCCCCTGCCGTGGAGGGCCAGCCGGTGGTTTGCTACTCCGGCGATGACGCCCGCTTCGAGTATATCTACAAGTTCGTCTCGGCGCGGCCCTATGAGTCCGCCAGCGCCGACGGCTCGCTGCTGGACGAAGGCACGCTCTACGTGGCCAGATTCAACGACGACGGCAGCGGCGAGTGGCTGGCGCTCGCCCCGGGCGAGAACGGTCTGACGCCGGAGAACGGCTTCGACGACCTTGCCGACATCCTGGCCAATACGCGTAGCGCCGCGGACCACGTCGGGGCCACGAAAATGGATCGTCCCGAGTGGGGGGCGGTGGATCCCGCCACCGGCCAGGTCTACTTCACCCTGACCAACAACACCCGCCGCAGCGAGGAGCAGCGCAACGCTGCCAACCCCCGCGCCGAAAACCACTTCGGCCATATCATCCGTTGGCAGGAGGACGGCACCCACACCGCCGAAGACTTTCAGTGGGAGATATTCCTGCTGGCGGGCGACCGCGAGGCCGGACGCGACCTCAACGGCGACCCGCTCGACGAGGATGCCATACTGGCCGCCCCCGACGGGCTGTGGATCGATCCCGATCGTCGCGTGTGGATCCAGACCGACATCAGCGAATCGGTGGTCAACAGCGGCATTCACGAGGTATTCGGCAACAACCAGATGCTCGTTGCCAACCCAGAGACCGGCGAGCTCAAGCGCTTCCTCACCGGCCCCATCGGCCAGGAAATCACCGGCGTGATCACTACCCCGGATCAGCGCACCATGTTCGTCAACGTACAGCATCCCGGCGCCACCACGTCGGCCGAGGCGTTCGCCACGGGCGAGCTAACCAGCCACTGGCCGGATGGCGGCAACGCCATTCCCCGCTCGGCCACCCTCGTCATCACGAAAGAGGATGGTGGGATCATCGGTTCGTGATGCCTCGGCCTGAACGCAGCGGGCCCCGCCAATGGCGGGGCCCGCTGCGTTTCGAGGAACGGTTCAATTGCCCTGGCTGAACTTGTCCTCGAAGCTGAAGCGCGGCTCCGGCGCCTCCGGCAGCAGCCAGGCACAGGCGTGCACTTTCTCCAGCAGCTTGCCATGGCTCTCCGCCAGCAGGTTCACGTGGCCCAGCTTGCGACCGGGCCGCTCATGCTTGTCGTAGCGATGCAGGTGGGCGTCGCCGATGGCGAGTATCGCCGCCGGATCGCCCTCCTGACCGATCACGTTGACCATGCAGGTGGGCATTCGCGCCGAGGTATCGCCCAGCGGAAGACCCTGAATGGCACGCAGGTGGTTCTCGAACTGGCTGGTCACGGCGCCATCCAGAGTCCAATGGCCGGAATTGTGGACTCGCGGTGCCATCTCGTTGGCCAGCAGCTTGCCATCACGGGTCTGGAACAGCTCCAGGGTCAGCACGCCGACGTAGTCGAGTTCGTCGAGCAGAGTGCGAATAAAGCCATCGGCGGTCTGCTGCACTTTATCGTCGAGGTCCGGCATCGGCGCCAGCGAATAGCGCAGAATGCCGTCGACGTGCAGGTTCTCGGCCATGGGATAGAAGGCCACCTCGCCATCGCGGCCGCGCACCGCGATGATCGACACCTCGCGCACGAAGTCGACAAAGGCCTCGACGACCAGCCGCGGGTGGTTGATGCTCCGCCAGGCATCTGCCGCCTCGGCGGGGTCGCGCAATACCGCCTGGCCCTTGCCGTCATAGCCCTCGGTGACCGACTTGGCCACCACCGGACAGCCCAGCTCGCGGGCAGCCGCCTCCAGCGCCTCGGCGCTCTCCACGATGCGATAGGCCGGCGTGGGAATCCCCAGGCGGTCGAACAGCGCCTTCTCCTCGGCGCGGTTCTGGCAGATCCGGATCGCCTCGCTGGAGGGAAAGACGGGCTTGACCTCCTCGATGGCCTGGACCAGAGATACCGGCAGGTGCTCGAATTCATAGGTGACCAAGTCGACCTTGGCCAGGAAATCGTCGAGCAGGTGGTGCTGGTCGGTATACACCATGACATCGCCGATCCCCGCGCTGGGATGGCCGGTGGTATCGAGGAAAGTGAAGCGGTTGGCCAGCGGGTAGCCGGCCAGCGCCAGCATGCGGCCGAGCTGGCCGGCTCCGAGCACGCCGATGTTCATGTCGATGTCTCCTCTCGCTGGCTCATTCGCTCGCAGGGCGAGGATCGGGGTTGTCGAGCACGGTTTGCGTCTGCTCGGCACGGAAGGTCTCGACGGCCGCACGCACCTTGTCATCCTGCAGGCCGACGATCTGTGCGGCGAGCAGGCCGGCGTTGGTCGCCCCCGCCTTGCCGATGGCCAGCGTACCCACGGCGATGCCGCCGGGCATCTGCACGATCGAAAGCAGCGAGTCGAGGCCCTTGAGCGCCTTGGACTCCACCGGCACACCGAGCACCGGCAGCGCCGTCTGAGAGGCCACCATGCCCGGCAGGTGAGCGGCTCCGCCGGCGCCGGCCACGATCACCTGCAGGCCGCGTCCGGCAGCGCCCTTGGCATAGTCGAACAGGAGATCCGGCGTGCGATGGGCAGAGACCACCCGGGTCTCGCAGGGTACGCCCAGGCGCTCGAGCATCGCCACCGCGTGCTCCATGACCGGCCAGTCGGACTTCGACCCCATGATCACGCCTACGCGTGGCGGCTCGTTGGACTGCATGTATGGCTCCCGGAAGTGGCGCTGAGGATTCGAAGGGCAGATATTCTAACGGCGCCCGCAGGCGCCGTCATCTTGACCAAGTGAACAGGCGGCCGCCCCCAAGCGGCGCGACCGCCGATCTCAGGCCGGCCCTGCGCCGGCGGTGCCGGTTTCTCGCCGACTGGCCAGCCAGTTGGCGCCGAGCGCCACGATCATCACCGCCACGCCGGCCGCCTCCACCATCAGGCTGGGATAGAATACCGCCACGATGGCGGCCGAGATGGCGATGCGCGGCAGCCACGACATGCGAGTGAAGAGGTACCCCTCCAACGCCGCGGCGAAGGCGCACAGCGCCAGAATTGCAATCACAGCGTTCCAGGCCACGACCAGCACCGGGCCGCCCATGATGAGCTCGGGGTTGTAGACCATGAACACGGGGATCAGATAGAGCCCCTTGGCGAACTTCCACGCCTGGATGCCCGTTTCCATCGGCTTGCTGCCGGCGATCGCCGCCCCGGCGAAGCCGGCCAGGGCAATCGGTGGCGTGACGTTGGAGTCCTGTGAATACCAGAACACCACCAGGTGGGCGATCAGCAGCGGCACGCCGAATTCGTTGGATAGCGCCGGCCCCACCAGCACGATTAGTACGATGTAGCTGGCGGTGACCGGCAGCCCCATGCCTAGCACCAGGCTGGCCAGCAGTACCATCACCAGGGCCAGCAGCAGGTTGCCGCCCGAGAAGGCCATCATCATGGAGGAGAACTTGAGCCCCAGGCCGGTCAGGCCCACCACGCCGACGATGATCCCGGCCACGGCACAGGCCATGGAGACCGCCACGGCGTTACGCGCGCCGAGCTCGAGGCCCTCGACCAGCTTGACCAGGCCGGCCCAGACCACGCCGCGAATGCTCGCCAGCGTTACCTTCTGCCCCTGGCGCGGCGCGATGAACAGGAACCAGAACGTATAGCGCAGCACCGCCACCGCGACCATGGTCACGACCGCATAGAAGCCCACGCGCATCGGCGACATGCTCATTACCAACAGCCACACCAATACCGCCAGCGGCAGCAGGAAGTGCCAGCCCTCGCGCATCACGTCGCGCATCTGCGGCAGCTCGCTCTTGGCCATGCCCTGCATGCCCTGCTTGAGCGCGATGATATGTACGAACAGGTAGACGGTGGCGAAGTACATGATCGCCGGCAGAATGCTTACCTTGACCACATCCAGGTAGGGGGTGTTGGTGTATTCGGCGATCAGGAAGGCGCCCGCCCCCATCAGCGGCGGCATGATCTGCCCGCCGGTCGAAGCGGCGGCCTCGATACCGCCGGCCTGGTGCGGCTTGTAGCCCAGGCGCTTCATCAGCGGGATGGTGAAGGCGCCGGTGGTCACGACGTTGGCGATGGCGCTGCCGGAGATCGAGCCCATGCCGGCAGAAGCGAGCACCGCCGCCTTGGCCGGGCCACCGCGCTGGCGACCGGTGGCGGCATAGGCCATGTCGATGAAGAACTTGCCGGCACCGGTGCTCTCGAGAAAGGCGCCGAACAGCACGAAGATGAAGATGTAGGTGGCCGCCACGCCCAGCGGCAGGCCGAAGATCCCCTCCTGCCCCAGGTAGAGCTGGCCGGCCACGCGGTCCAGGCCATAGCCGCGGTGGCTCATGATTCCGGGCAGCCATTCGCCCAGCCAGGGCAGCTCGCCACGCGGCCCGGCAAAGGCGTAGACGATGGCCAGCGCGCCGATCACGGTCATGCCCAGGCCCACCGCGCGCCGACTCGCCTCCAGTACCGTCACGGTGGCGATGATCGCCACGCGGATGTCGGTCTCGCTCCAGAAGCCGGCGCGATTGATGATCTCATCGAGGTAGAGGACGAGATAGCCCCCCGTGATCAGCGCACCGCAGAAGAACAGGATATCGATCACCCAGCCGATCAGTCCCCGCTTGCGATGGGGGCCGAACACGGGAAACATCAAAAAGGCCAGCATCATGATCAGCATCAGGTGGATGCCGCGCTGGTAGAACAGCCCCAGCGGCTGGATGCCCGCCGAATAGAGCTGGAACAGGGACAGCCCCACCGCCACGATCGTGATGAACCAGAGCACGACTCGCGGTTGAATGGCTTTGCCCCCGGGCACCGTCACGGGCGGGCTGTTGGAATCGTTCATGCAGTCCTCGTCAGACGTCGTCAGGCTTGCGCAGTTGTAGGGTGACGCGTTGGCCGGCGGCCAGCCCGCTCAGGCTGATACTGTGCTCGGCGTCGTCGTCCTGCCACAGCAGGCGATGGTCGACCTCCGGCGAACCGACCCGCAGCACGTAGCGATCGCCGGGCACGGGCTCGTCGATGTTCTCGATCCAGTAGCCGCCCTGACCATCGGAAACCTGCTCGCCGCGCCCCTGGGTGTGCCCCAGGCCGGCGGCGAAATCGGGTTGGTGGCTGCGCTCGAGCACCATCCGCCCCTGGTGGTAGCGGTAGCAGTCAAGCACGGGAAAGTGCTTGACCGAGTGGTTCCAGCCCAGGCACCAGCGCATGTCAGGCTCCAGGGGCAACTCGAAGAGCGGCTCCCCCGCGGCGTCGAGCACGGCCAGGCTGGCCCTGCCGTCCTCCCCCCAGGCACCCGGGGCCATGCAGCCGATACACGCGATAAATAGCAGCCGCCATAGGGCGGTCCACGGACGGCCACACGACGGCAGGGCGGGCGCATGCGCCCACCCTGCCTGGCTTCCGCTTGGATATGTCGGCGGCGGTGCGGCTGTCATGCCGTCACACCCTAACCGTGGCCGCGTATCACGGACGCAGCTTGTCCGGGATCTCGGCGTCGACTTCTTCGTAGTAGCGGATCGCACCCGGGTGCAGCGGCACCGGCGTCGACTCCATGGTGAACTCGATGGTGGTGTCGTTGGCCGCCGGGTGCACCGCAATCAGGTCGTCGATACGCTCGAAGAGCAGCTTGGTCAGGTCGTAGGCCAGTTCCTCATCCATGTCGGCATTGACCACCAGGACGTTGGGGATGCTGATGGTCTGGACCGCCTCGTCCATGCCCTCGTACATGCCTTCGCTCAGCTCGTACTTGGCGAATACCGGCTCCTCCTCCTGGGCGTTGGCGATCTCCTCGTCGGAGATGCCGATCAGGCGGATGTCGCGGGTAGCGGCCAGGTTCATGATCGAGCTGGTGGGCGGGCCCACGCTCCAGAAGCCGGCATCGATGTCGCCGTCGCGGAGCGCATCGGCGGTCTCGTTGAAGTTCAGGCGCTGGGGCGTGAAGTCGTCATAAGTGATGCCGTTGGCCTGCAGCAGGGCACGGGCATTGAGCTCGGTACCGCTGCCTGGCGCGCCAACGGAAACCCGCTTGCCCTCGAGGTCTTCGAGCGACTCGATGTCGGAGTCGGCCAGCACCACCAGTTGCACGGCGTTGGGGTAGACCGACGCCAGAGCGCGGGTGTTCTCGATCTGGCGACCTTCAAAATCGCCGCTGCCTTCGTAGGCCTGCAGCGCGGTATCGGCCAGCACCAGGGCAAGATCGGCGTCACCGCGCATGATCAGCCCCATGTTCTCCACCGAGGCGCCGGTCACTTCGGCACTCGCTTCGTAGCCTTCCAGGTGATCGTTGATGATCTCGGCAAAGCCACCGCCGATCGGATAGTACACCCCACCGGTACCGCCGGTGGCGATGGAGAGCTGCTGAGCGGCAGCCAGCGGGGCTGTAGCCAGCAGCGAGGCTGCTGCAGCGTATTTTAAGGCTCGCATGGAATCCTCCGTCCTGAAACCGGATCGTTTTTGGTTGTCCTGGGAACGCACCGGGCGAACCCGGCCGTTTACCTGTCAAAAACTAGCACGCCCTCGTGCCAAGGGGCTAATCGACAGTTTCTACGTTCTTGTAAATTTTCGGCAATCCCACCATGGTCGGTCAGCCAGGCAGCCCGCCGGCGGCGACCTGCAGCCCCTGGCCACGGCGCTACCGCCACGCTTCGAGGGCGTTTCTGACGGGCTCATGACCGCTGCCCGACCCACCGAGTGGCAGGTGTCGCGGAAGCGTGAAAAAGACGCGAATCGGGACTGGCAAAATCGCCGAAATGCCCCCATGATGTGAATGTCGCAACCGCCCACTGGAGTATCATGAGTACGGCACGACATTCTTCCAACGCGGAACTTCTCGACCCCCCGCGAAGAAGCCCTGACCTCGATGTCAGGGATTTGGAAAAACGCACACGCCTCATGCGCATCGTCACCCGGCTGATCGCCGTATCCGACCTCGGCTGCCGCGATATCGCGCGCCGCGCCGGGCTTCCGGCACAAAAGATCAGCGATCTACTGGCGGGCCGCCTGGAGCATCTCTCTCTCGATGAACTGCGGCTGGTCTACCACACCGTCGACCCGGACGGCGCGCTCAACTACTAGCGAGCTGCCACGAGACGGTACGCCCCACGGCCAAACACCGAACGCCTCGCTCGATGCGAGGCGTTTTTTTTGGGTGTCGTTGATGGCTCCCTGCCGACAACCGACAGGAAGCCTGCGGGTTCCGCCTGGATCACTCTTCGCGCTGTTCGTACTCCTCGGCCGCCTTGAGCGCCTCGACTTCGGTTTCGTGTTCCGAGACGACAATCTCGTTATCGGGGTCCGTCTCGTCGATGACATGCCAGCCGGTCACCGGCAGGTTGATGTCCTCGGCGTCGCGGATCGGCTCGATGCGCGCTTGCTTGGGTCCGCTCTTGGGCATGGTGCCTCCTTGCTCGTTTGCCTGTGCTTCCTCAAGCTAGCCGAGCCTGGGGGGAAAGCCAAACGCAGCTGACCGGCAGCATCATGCCGGCGGCTGGTCGGTCACCGCCCCGGTGGACGCCGAACTTACGCTGCGCGCGTACTTGGCCAGCACGCCGCGGGTGTAGCGCGGCACGGGCTGGCGCCAACCCTCGCGTCGGCGGGCCAGTTCCCCGTCATCGACGTGCAGCTCGATGGTGTCGGCCTCGGCATCGATGGTAATGGTGTCGCCGTCCTGGACCAGCGCCAGCGGTCCGCCGTCGAAGGCCTCGGGCGAGACATGCCCCACCACGAAACCGTGGCTGCCGCCCGAAAAGCGCCCATCGGTGATCAGCGCCACCGAATCGCCCAGCCCCCGGCCCATGATGGCCGACGTGGGCGTAAGCATCTCGCGCATGCCGGGACCGCCCTTCGGCCCCTCGTAGCGAATCACCACCACATCGCCGGCCGTCACCGTGCCGTCGTTGATGCGTGCCTGGGCCTCCTCCTCGGAGCCGAACACCCGTGCACTGCCGGAGAAGCGCGTGCCTTCCTTGCCGGTGATCTTGGCCACCGCCCCGTCGGGCGCCAGGTTGCCATGCAGAACCCGAAGGTGGCTCTCGCGCTTGATGGGGGCGTTCAGCGGGGCAATGATCGCCTGGCCCTCGGGATACGGCGCGACGCCGGCCAGGTTCTCGGCCAGCGACCTTCCCGTCACGGTCAGGCAGTCGCCATGCAGCAGGCCGGCGTCGAGCAGGGTTTTCATCAACGGTTGGATCCCGCCGATCTCGACCAGCTCGCTCATCATGTGTCGCCCGCTCGGGCGCAGGTCCGCGAGTACCGGCACACGCCGGCCGATCTCGGTGAAGTCGTTAAGCGAGAGCGGCACCCCCACGGTACTGGCCATGGCGATCAGGTGCAGCACCGCATTGGTGGAACCGCCCAAGGCGATCACGATGGTGATGGCATTCTCGAAAGCCTCGCGGGTCATGATGTCCGAGGGCTTGATGTCGCGCTCGAGCAGCTCGAGCACGGCGGCACCGGCCGCCTCGCAGTCGGCACGCTTGGCCTGGGACACGGCCTCCTGGGCCGAGCTGCCCGGCAGGCTCATGCCCAGCGCCTCGATGGCCGAGGCCATGGTATTGGCGGTGTACATGCCGCCGCAGGAGCCGGGGCCAGGTATTGCCGTCTCCTCGATCTGCTTGAGCTCGATCAGGTCCATGTCGCCGCGTGAGTGCGCCCCCATGGCTTCGAACACCGAGACGATATCGGTGTGGTTGGCGCCGGGCCGAATGGTACCGCCATAAACGAACACGCTGGGGCGGTCGAGCCGCGCCAGGCCCATCATGCAACCCGGCATATTCTTGTCGCAGCCACCGATGGCCACCAGACCGTCGAAGCCCTCGCAGCCGGCCACCGTCTCGATGGAATCGGCGATCACCTCGCGCGACACCAGCGAGTACTTCATGCCCTCGGTACCGTTGGCGATACCATCGGAGATGGTGATGGTATTGAACACCACGCCCTTGCCACCGGCTCCGTCGGCGCCATCACGGGCCCGCTCGGCGAGTTCATGGATATGGCTGTTGCAGGGCGTGACCATGCTCCAGGTAGAGGCAATACCCACCTGGGGCTTGGTAAAATCTTCATCCGTAAAGCCCACCGCACGCAGCATGGCGCGGCTGGCCGCTTTGCCCACGCCGTCCACCACCGGGGCGGAATGGCGACGACGCGGGTCCGGGGAATCGCTCATGGAACGGCCTCCGTTTCGATCGGGTGATCTACAGAGGGTGGCCTTCCACGAGCGAGCTGGCAAATGGCCGATAGACAAACAAGGCTCGCCGGTATGACGAGCCTCGCGGGTTAGCGCACCTTCAGCGGCCCGGGTAGGGGTCCGCTCCCGCCAGCTCGCGGGTCATCATCCGGTCGCTGTAGGCGGTACCGTAGCGCTTTCTCGACCAGGCGTAGAGCACCAGGCCGATCAGCATCCAACCGGCGAACATCAGCCATTCCACCGGCGCCAGGGCGGAAGGGCTGCCGGGCATGTACAGGGCGATGAGGCCCAGGGAGAGCAGGATCGACAGGCTGCCCACCAGCTTGCCGTGGCGCACCCGGAACGGGCGCGGCATGTGCGGCTCACGCCTCCGCAGCACCACGAAAGAGACCGCCACGAACAGGTAGGCAATGACGATACCGAGGCCACCGGCCACCACCAGCCAGACCAGGGCCGGGCGGCCGAAGAACGGCGCGATCGAGGAGAGAATGCCCATGACCAGGATGGCATTGGTGGGAGTGCGGTATCTGGGGTGAAGCTTGCCCAGCCAGGCCGGCAGCATGCCGGAGTGCGCCAACGCATAGATCGCTCGTGAACCGCCGACGTAGAAGGCGTTCCAGCTGGTCACGATGCCGGCGATACCGGCCAGGATCATCAGGTTACCCGCCCAAGGCGCCTGGAAGACGGCTTGCATGGCATCCGGCACGGCCAGCGAACTGGCAGCCAGCTGTTCGGGATTGAGCATCAGGGCGGTGCCGAGAATGATCAGCGAATACCAGAACACCGCCATGATCACCGAGATCATCAGCACGCGACCGATCTCGCGAAACGGCAAGTTGATCTCCTCGGCCGCCTGGGGGATGACGTCGAATCCCACGAACATGAAGGGCACCATGATGATGACCAACATGATACCGCCAACCACGCCCTGCTCGACGGAGAACAAGGGCTCCATGGTGGCCGTATTGCCCTCGAAGAGCGCTCCGGTGATGAACATGATGCCCACCACCAGGATCAGCAGCGTCACCAGCTTCTGCAGCAGTGCCGCGGTGCGGATGCCTACGTAGTTCACCCACATCATCAGCACCGAGCCGGCCACACCGACGGCCACCCAGGTCGCCTGAACGTCCCAATCGGCTACGGTCCACAGGTGTCCCACGGCGTAATTGGGGAAAAGGTGCTCGACGACGGTAGGCAGCGCCACCGCCTCGAAGGCTACCACGCTGACATAGCCCAGGGTGATCGCCCAGGTACACAGGAAGGAGGCGAAGTGTCCAAGCGCACGATAGCTGTAGACGTGTTCACCGCCTACCTGGGGCATGGCGGAAGCGAGCTCGGCATAGGTGAGGCCCACCAGTACGATGATCAGCCCGCCGATCAGAAAGGCGGTGATCGCGCCCAGGCTACCGGCGGACTGAATCCAACTGCCGGTCAGCACGATCCACCCCCAGCCGATCATGGCACCGAAGGCAAGTGCCAGTACGTCCTTTCGTGCCAGTACGCGAGCCAGCTGTCCCGGCACTGTCGCGGGTTCCTGTGTCATATCGTCCTCACATTTGTCGTTATCAAGGTGTAAAATATTTACCCCAAGCCTATCAAAATAATCAACGATAAAACCGCAAGCAGTGACGATATTTAGAAGAATAGACCTTGGTCTAAAAGAGCGACATGCGACAAGCGCCGGCAGGACAACCCATGACCCGCAGGTGACAGACGCGCGAAGAAACGCCGCGCTGAGCTCGCCCACAGGCACGATGCAAGGGTCGAGACGTCAGCGCGGCAGGTTGAACGAGCCGTGCGGGGCGGGTTCACGACATACGAGCGTGCTGCTTCGGCGCCAACCCGGCGACGACCAGGCTCACCAGCGTCGATGCCACCAAGGCCCCGAGGAACGGCGGCAGCGTAGGGACGCTGCCGGGGAAGCTCGCCGCCACCACGCCGCCCGCCAGGCTGCCTTCGGCGACCCAGCCCGGCAGGATCGCGCCGATCATGCCCGCAACGCCTCCCGCCACGGCGGCCAGCGGCGTCATCCTGCGCCATAGCCCAAGCAGCACCGGCACCACGATGGCAGCACACAAGAGATCAGCGATCAGGAACAATCGCAGCACCGAGAGCCCTTGAAGCGCCACCGCCACCACCGGCACCATCAACGCGACGCTGACCAGCCGCGCCGCACCGATGGAGAGCCCCCGCCGGCCCGAGCCCGCCACGACCAGCGAAGCAATGCCGTTCTGCAGGGTATCGACGCTGGAAGCGACCAATGTGACGGCCAGCACCAGCGACGGCAGCGCCAGCCAGCCCGGCGCTTCGCTCAACAGCGCGAAGAAGGGAATCGGCGGCTCGCCCAGGGCAACGCCACTCATTGCCGCCAGCATGCCAAGCCCGCCCACCATCGCCGCCACGGCCACGGTAATAGCACCGCCCAGCCAGGCGCCGCGATTCAAGGCGCTGTCGTCACGTGCCGCCCATACCCGCTGCCAGTAGCCTTGGTGGAATAGGTTGGCAGCCGTCACTGCGATGACCAACGTCAGCGCCACGCCCAGCGCACTGCCGGTGGGGATCGACGGGAGGGTCGCCTCGGCAGGCATCTCCGGCAGGCGGGCAAGCGCTATGCCGCCCACCACCAGCAGCAGCACGATCAGCAGCCACGCCTGCCAGCGGTCGGTGGCCAGGCTCGCCCGCAGCCCACCGATGGCGGTATAGATCAGCGTGGTCACCGCGACGCCGATTACCACCAGCGCCGGCGGCACATCCGAGAGCAGTATCGTGATCGCCCCGATGGCGGTCAGCTCGGCAGCCAGGAAACAGGCCATGTAGAGGATCGACACCAGCGCCACCCAGCGGCGCACGCCTGCCCCGTAGCAGGCTTCGGCGAACTCCCCGATGCTGCGCCCTTCAGGCAAGTGACGGCGAATCGCCGGTCCGTAGAGACCCAGCACGATGAAAGGCAGCGCCGAACCGATGGCATACCCCGCCAGCGCGACGGGGCCAACGAAGGCGCCGATCTCCGGCGGCGCGAAGAGAATCCACGCGCCCATGCCGGAAGCCAGGAACGAGAATCCCAGGGTTGCAGCAGGCTGGGAATTACGGGCGGTGACGTAGTCGTCGAGCGGGCCGTCGGCCCGGCGAGCCCTGAGGCCCAGAAAAGCAAAGCAAATGAGCGCCGCGCCAAGCACGGCTGACGTCAGGTAGGGCATGTCGCGCTTCCTCCGCCGGTATGAACCGGATCAGGTTCCAGGGTCGGCACTTGGCCCTCTCAGCCCGCACGGCGGGACTCCCCTGGCGACAATGAATGAGAGAATTTACTATGGCGGTCTACAAGGGTAAGGCACAACGCCGCGTTGCATGAGTCGATATGCCTCGAATCCCCTGAAATGATATAACAACCATAAAACCAGAACGACTACCCTCGCAGGGAACCACCATGCCTTTCAGTGAAGCCAAGGAACACGCCCCCGGGCATTTGCACCGCCTCTTTGCCGACCCCTATTCCGCCTTTGACAACCTGGCTATCGAACGCCAACTCCACCTGCGGATCGCCCTGCAGGCACTGGTCTGCGACCCCCTGGCCAGCGGACGGCTGACGCTGCGGGTCATCCATGGCTGGGAAAACGGCGGCTTCGAACCTTCCGACCTGGCACATAGCGACCACCGTATCGCCACGCTCAACGATCTGGAGCAGGTACGGCTGCGTTATCAAGAGGCTTTCGAGAAGGCCGCTCCGCTGCCGCGTGACGAGGCATCACTGCTTGCCGAGCCGCTGGCGCACGCCATTACCGAGGCTGAAGCCAAGGGCATGGCGCTGGACGAAGAGACGCGCACCATTCCCGCCCGCTGGCCCGCCTTCGATCGTGGCCTCACGCTCTACACTTTTTTCAAGGTCTACCACCGCCTTACCTACGGCGAGGACGACGCCTACCGCTCGATTCGCTGTCAGACGCTGCGCGGCCCGCGGGAAATTCACGAATTTCATCTCGAAGAGGGGGAGTTCGCGGTGATCCGTCCCGCCGACGACACCCCCGGGAACAGCGTGCTGGCGCTGCACGTCAGCCAACTCGAACCGGTGCTGATGCTGCTGGAGACGTGCCGCAGCTAGGCCCTGCCGACCTCGATTCCATTACCCCTTCTCCCGCGGCACCCTGCCCATCAGGTAGAACTCGGGATTGGGCGGCGTGCCGGTGAGTGTGACGAGGCGGTTGGAGAGGCCGAAGAAGGCTGTAATGGCGCCGATATCCCAGATGTCGCTCTGGGTGAAGCCGACCTCGATCAGGCGCGCCTGCCATTCATCGGTGAGCTCGCCCACCTCCAGCCCACAGTGCATTGCGAAATCGAGCATCACCCGGTGCCGCTCGCTGATCGGAGCGGTGCGGTGGTTGATGGCCACCTGATCGGCCAGCAGGGGATTCTTGCTATAGATGCGCACCAGCGCGCCATGGGCTACCACGCAGTAGAGACAGTGGTTGCGCGCGCTGGTGGCGACCACGATCATTTCTTTCTCAGCCTTGGTCAGCGTATCGGATTCCCGCTCCATCAAGGCGTCGTGGTAGGCGAAGAAGGCGCGAAACTCATCCGGCCGATGGGCCAGCATGAGAAAGACGTTGGGCACGAAGCCGGCCTTCTCCTGCACGGCGAGAATGGCCTGACGAACATCTTCGGGCAGGTCGTCGAGGGACTCGGGCACGGGGAAGCGGCTGAGCGGAACAGTCATGGCTTGTACCTCTTTGTCGTTGTCTGCCATCCGCCAGTTAACGTCAACGTCAACAAGAAGTCCATGCGACGTCCGCCCTACCCTTACGTCACACCTCCTCCATCAGCGAGCGCGTGACCACTCGATTGCGGCTGCGCTGCTTGGCTTCATACATGGCTTGGTCCGCCTGGCGATACACCGCCATGGCGGAAGGTGCCTGATCGTAGTCGCTGCAGCACACCAGCCCGAAGGAGCCGGTGATGACGCCGTGGCGCGATTTCTCATGAGGTATCTGCAACTGCTGCAGCGCATGGCGGAAGCGCTCCAGGGCAAAACGCCCCGCATCGAGGGAGTCGGCCTCCAGCAGGATGCCGAACTCCTCGCCGCCCAGCCGGAACAGGCGATCGCCGGCACGCCGGAAGTGTGCCTTGAGCAGGTGGCTGACCTCGATCAGCACCTCGTCTCCGGCCTGGTGACCATAGGTATCGTTGAACGGCTTGAAGTCGTCGATGTCCATCATGGCGAACAGCAGCGGCTTGCCATCGCGCTGGCGTCGTTGAATCTCCTCACTGACCAGCGCCTCGAACTGGCGCCGGTTGAGCAAGCCTGTGAGCGGGTCGGTGCGCACCATGGCGGCCAGCTTCTGGTTGGCCTGCTCCAGCTCTCGGGTACGCTGGTGCACCTTGGTTTCGAGCTGCTGGTTGAGGCTGCGCTGCAGCTCGTAGGTTTCCCGCTCGGCCTGCAGCTTGGCGCGCTTGAGCCGATTGATCTTGCAGGCCAGGCCGAAGGCCAACAGCAGGAAGCTGAAGGCCGCTCCCAGCTCCAGCGCATATTCGGTGGCCAGGGCATGGGGGACGTAGCCGCCCAACCGCAACGTATAGAGTACGCCACCCAGCAGTAGCCCCCCCCAGGCCAGCAGGAAGATCTGCGCCAGACGGTCCCGCTTGAGGCTCAGCCAGGCCGTGATGCCCAGCAGCAGCAACGCGTAGCTGATACCCAGCGGGATCAGGGCACGCACCACCCAGGCGAAGCGATCGAAGAAGGCCGGCAGCACGCTGAGCACGATTCCCCCGGTCAGCACCGCGAGGCCCGCGGCGAGGCGTGGCACCTGGCGCCTCAGGTTCAGGTAGCCGATGCTGAACACGCTGAAGGCAACGAAGAGCAGGCCGGCGCTCAGCAGCAGCATCTGCTGGTTGAAGCGCGGCCACTCCGGCCAGAGGAACTGGTAGCCGAACCCACGCAGAGTGAAGTTGAACAGCAGAAAGGCGCCCAGGTAGAACACGGCGTTGAGGAAAGCCCGTTCGCGGGTGGCCAGGAACGTCAGCAGGTTATAGATCAACAGCGCCAGCAAGCCGCCATATAGCACGCTATAGGCCATCAACTCGCTCTGGGTGCGCTCGATGAAACTGACGTCGTCCATCAGCAAGAGCGGAGTGGCGGGCACCACGCCGTCATGGCTGGAGAGACGCACGAGAATCTGGCGCGACTCGTTCGGCCCGATGTAGACGGGCAGCACGAAGGCGTGATGGCGGATGGGACGAGACGCAAACGGGCGGCGATTACCGGTATGCCACTGCTGTACCACTCTGCCCTGCTCGTCCACGACATAGGCATCGACGAAGTCGGGCAACGACGAGCCGAGTTCGAACAGCCGCCGCAGAGGCGCTTGAGAGTCGTTTTCCAGCTCCAGCTTCAACCACCAGGCCGAATCGGTAAAGCCGAAGTTGGGCACTTCTTTATGCAGCGGCCGCCAAGGCATGGCGTCGGCACCCTCGAGCACCTGTTCGATGTCGAGCCGGCTCGTTTCGTCTTCGAGCACCGAGACCTGCGGGCCGGGATTGATGACAGCCGAGGGCGCCGAGATGTCGACGGCGGCCTGGGCCTGCCAAGACAAGAGTAGCCAGAGTAAAGCGGCCATCCATTTGGCCATACCGGCTGGCTTTCCGGTGAGTTCGCAGCGCATGGGCACACTGCCTCCGTATCGTGTCCTTACGATGCCCCCACTTTAGCAGGTTTAGCCCTCCATCACCCTCCCCTAACGAAACGAGCCCCACCCGAAGGGCGGGGCACGCATCGTACCGAGACGAAAGAGGGTCAGCTCAACGAAATGGTACTGTTGATGCCGCTGGAGACGTTCTCCGGCTCGAACCAGCGCGCGGTGACCGTCTTGGTCTGGGTCCAGAACTGGATGGCCTGCTTGCCGTTGGGGCCCAGGTCACCGAGCTTGGAGCCGCGCGAGCCGGTGAAGCTGAAATAGGCCACCGGCACCGGGATCGGCACGTTGATGCCCACCTGGCCCACGTCGATGTCGCTCTCGAAGCGGCGCGCCACCCAGCCGGAGTTGGTGAAGATCGAGGTACCGTTGCCATTGGGGTTGGCATTGATGAAGGCGATCGCCTCGTCCAGGGTATCGACGCTGACCACGCACAGCACCGGGCCGAAGATTTCCTCGCGGTAGATGGTCATCTCCGGCTTGACGTCGGCGAACACGGTGGCGCCGACGAAGTTGCCGTCCGGATAGCCCTCCACCTGGTAGCCGCGCCCATCGACCAGCAGACGGGCGCCCTCCTTCTCGCCTGCATCGATCAGGCGCTCCACGCGCTCCTTCGCGGCCGGAGAGACCAGAGGGCCGAGATCGGCGTCGCGCTGGGTGCCCGGCCCCACCTTCATGTTGCGCGCCCCTTCGACGATATCCTCAAGCCACTGGTTGGCTTCGCCCACCAGCACCACCACAGAATTGGCCATGCAGCGCTGGCCGGCGGCGCCGAAGGCCGAGCCCAGCAGGTTGTTGATGGCCTGGCTGCGATTGGCGTCGGGCATCACCACGCAATGGTTCTTGGCGCCCATCATGGACTGTACCCGCTTGCCCGCTTCGGAGGCGCGGCGGTAGAGGTGCGTACCGACGTTGGTCGAGCCGATGAACGAAAGCGCCTTGATGTCCGGGTGATCGCAGATCTGGTTGGCCACGTCGGGGCCGCCATGCACCACGTTGAGCACCCCGGCGGGAACGCCCGCCTCGTGGGCCAGCTCGACTAGGCGCATGGTGGAACTCGGATCCTGCTCGGAGGGCTTGAGCACGAAGGTGTTGCCGGTGGCGATGGCCAGCGGGAACATGAAGCAAGGCAGCATGATCGGGAAATTGAAGGCGGTGATGCCGGCGCCCACGCCCAGCGGCTGGTTGAGCGTGTAGACGTCGACCTCGTTGGCGGCGTTCTCGGCCAGCTCGCCAAGCTGCAGCGAGGTAATCGAACAGGCGTGCTCCACTACCTCCAGGCCGCGGCCCACCTCGCCGGCAGCGTCGGGCAGGGTCTTGCCGTGCTCCTCGGTGATCAGCGCGGCGAGTTCCTCGGTATGCTCGCGAATCAGCGCCTGCAGCGTGAGCATGATACGCATGCGCTTGGCCAGCGGCGTCTTGCGCCAGGTCTTGAACGCCGCCTTGGCGCTGGCCACGGCGCGATCGACCTCTTCGGCGGTACAGAACGGCACCCGCGCCACGACTTCCTGGGTGGCAGGGTTCACGACGTCGCGCCACTCCTGGCTCTGGGAGGGGACGGCCTGGCCGTCGATGTACATGGAAATTTCGCGAACGGACATGGCGATACTCCTTCGACTTGTAATCGTTGTAGTAGGGCGTTCAACTTAGACTTTCTGTGTATAAATACACGAATGAGAGTGAAACTGAGTCTATCGACTCCTTGCCAGGCTTAACAATGGGCACTTTTTCACATCCTTTGTGCAACAATGCACAGCACCCTGGCTTGGAGAAGGGCCATGCTCGACTGGCAGGATATCCAGATCTTTCTCGAAGTGGCGCGCAGCCAACGGCTCACCGACGCCGCCCGGCGCCTGGGGCTGGATCACTCCACGCTGTCGCGGCGCACCCGGCGCTTCGAACAGAAACTCAATACCCAGCTCTTCGAGCGTAGCACTCACGGCTACCACCTGACCGAGGCCGGCCAGCAGCTCCTGGCCCACGCCGAGGAGATGGCCCGCCATGCCTTCGAGGCGGGCGAAAGCCTGGCCGACAAGAACCGTCAACTCAGCGGGCAAATCCGCCTGGGGGTGACCGAGGGCTTCGGCACCTGGGTCATCGCCCCGCTGCTCTCGGCGTTCTGCCAGCGTCACCCCGGCATCACCCTGGACCTGCTGGCCCTGCCCCGGGTGGTCAACCTGAGCCGACACGAGGCCGACCTGGCCATCACCGTCGAGCGCCCCGCCAGCCAGGGGCTGGTCATCTCACGGCTGTGCGACTATCGCCTGCGGCTCTACGGCAGCCAAGCCTACTTCAAGCATCAAGGCCACCCGGCACGAATCGCCGACCTGGGCGAACACCGACTGATCGGCTACGTCGACGACCTGATCTTCAGCGAGCAGCTCAGCTACCTCGATCCGCTGCTCGACCCCGCCGTAGTGGGAACGGCGCCGCACTTCTCGATTCGCAGCACCAGCGTGACCACCCAGCACGCCGCCGCCCTGCAAGGCGCTGGGCTCGCCGTGCTGCCCTGCTTCATGGCCGAGACCAGCGAGCGGCTCGAGAGCGTGCTGGATGAAGAAGTGGAGATCGTGCGCCAGTTCTGGATCACGGCGCGCCAGGAGCAGCGCCGCCTGGCACGGGTGCGGCTGCTGTGGGATTTCCTGCGCGAATCGCTGGAGGCCAACCGCGCCCTGCTGATGGGCGAGGCGCGGGAGCTGGTGTTGCCCGACGCCTCGGCTTAGGCCCGCTCAGGCGGCTGAATCATAGCCGAGCTGGCGGGCAGCCTCGCGACCGGCAATGGCGCCCAGCACCACGGCGCTGAGCAGGCCGTTGCCGGAGAGGTAACCGCTGTCGCCCGAGCCGGAAACGCCCCGTGCCGCGCCGCCGGCGGCGAACAGGTTGGTAAAAGTGGAACCGTCCTGGCGCAGCACTTGCGCCTGAGTGTTTACCTCCAGTCCACCCTGGGTATGGAACAGCGCGCCAGTTACCTTTATCGCATGATAAGGCGCCACCAACATGTCTTCGGAGATGAAGCGCCGCCCCAAGGGATCGGGTTCGCCGCTCTCGGCCAGGCGATGCATTTCGGCAAAGGTGGCGCGCAAAGCCTCCAGCGGCAGTGCGAGCCCCGCAGCCATGGCCTCGAGGCTGTCGAAGGTGCGTACCGCCCCGGCGATATGGGCGTTACGGTAATCCTCGAACTCCAGCGCCGCCTGATGGATGCGCCGATCGAACAGGTTCCAGGCGAAGCCGCCCGGCTGGGCCAGTACCTTGGCCGCCTGCTCCGAATAGCCGCCGTGCTCGTTGGAGAAGCGCCGCCCCTCACCGTTGACCTGCACGCCGCCACGCATCATCACCGCCCAGGTGATGAGGGTCTGGTGCGGCATGGCCAGCGAGCCGTGGCCCTGGCAAGCCCCCAGATCCTTCAAGCTGGCGCCCAGGGCCTCGCCCCAGAGCAGGGCGTCGCCCTGGTTGCCTTCGTGGCCGAAATAGAGCGCCTCCTTCAATGCGGGCAGGTAACGTGCCACCAGCTCGTGATTGCCGCCATAGCCGTTGCAGGCCAGGATCAAGGCGTCGCAGCCGATCGACTCCCGGCTACCGTCGGGACGTTCCAGGGTCACGCCTCCCACGCGGCCGGTGTCATCCACGTGCAGGTCAACCACCCTGGCCTCGGTGAGCAGGTCGATACCCGCCGCCTCCGCCGCAATGAGCAGGCTGCCCATCAGCTCCTCCCCGGTGCGTCTCGGGCTGGCATGCATGCGCATGCGGCTGTGCCCGGGGTAGAGAAAGCCTTCGACCAGGTCGAAAGGAATGCCATGGGCATCGGCCAGCCATTCCACCACACCCGCGGAGGCTTCGGCCAGGGCACGCACGATGACCGGATCCGCCTGGTGGCCGTTCTTGCGCTGGATATCCTCGGCCATCAGTTCGGGGTTGTCCTCGACACCCGCCTCTTTCTGGAAACGCGTCCCCGCCGCCGGGATGAAGCCCTGGGACATGGCGGTGCTACCCCGTGGCAGCGCATCGCGCTCCAGCACTACCGAGTCCACGCCGGCCCCCTTGGCAGCAAGCGCCGCCACCAAGCCGCAGGCGCCCGCCCCGACGATGACCAGCGGCACATGCGCCTCGAACGCCTCACCGCCACCAAAGGCCACGATAGCCATTGCATCTCTCCTCAGTCGTTAACGGCCTGGGCCCGGTAGGCGTCGAGAATCTCGCCCGCCGTCGCCTGCCACACCTCGGGATGTCCCGCAATATGGTCGAGTACCGCCTCAAGACAAGCGATGCGATGGGGCTGGCCCACGAGCCAAGGGTGCAAGTTGAGCGCCAGCAGCCGACCGCCTTGGTCACGCCCTTCCTGCAGCAGGAAGTCGAAGGCGTCCTTCACCTGGGTCGCCCAGCTATCCTCCGAGTGCAGGTTCTGGCTCATCACGAACTGGTCCTCGATCTCGGTGGTGAGCGGTATCATCGTCAAATCGCCGTGTTGAGTGGTGAAGGCATAGGGCATGTCGTCGTTGACCCAGTCGCCGCAGTACTCGATGCCGTTCTCGGCCAGCAGCTCCGGGGTGTTCCAGCTCTGGTGCTTGGCAGGACTCAACCAGCCGCGCACCGGCTGTCCGGTAAGCTCGCGCAGGGTTGCTACCGAGCGACGCACGATCTCGGCTTCCTCGTCGCGATCCTGCCCGCCGTAGTGCAGGTGATCCATGTTCCAGCCATGGCAGAGGAACTCGCCGCCGTACGCCTTGAGGCGCTGCAGCAGGTAAGGGGTCTGCTGGGCAAGCTGGGCGTTGATCGCCCAGGTAGGTCGAATGCCTCGCCTCTCGAAAGCCGCCAGCATGCGGTAGATGCCCACCCGATTTCCGTAGTCGCGCAGCGAATAGTGGCGCAGGTCCGGGTAGGGCATGGTCATGCCGTTGGGCACCTTGAACGGCACGCCGCGCTGGTTGAGCGGATAGAACTGCAGCGAGACATTGATCCACACCGCCAGCGGCTTGCCGCCAGGCCACTGGATAGGCTTGCGGTCATCGAGCATGGACCAGGCGTAGCGGTCGTGATCGTAGCCGTGGCGCCGCCAGGGATAGGACAGGTATTCCGGTTCGAGGGACATGCTCAGCTCCTCCCGGCCGCGGCGGCCTTGGCATCGATGTCACGCTGGGCATCGTCGTAGTGGTGGGCGAGATAGTGACTGGCGATCTCGCGGCCGGTGGCGACCCAGACGTCGCTGTGGCCGGTGATGTATTCCAGCGCCTCCTCGAAGGCCTTGATGCGGTGCGGGCAGCTGACCTGGTAGTTGTGGGTGGGAATGCACATCACCGTACCCGACTCGGCGCCCTCGGCGTAGAGCCGGTCGAAGTGGCGCTTGAGCATGGTCAGGTAGTGGCGCGGCTCCACCTTGTTCACCGCATAGACGATGGTGTCGTTCATCTCCAGCGAGTAGGGCATGGAGATGAAGCGTCGCCCGGAGCGCAGGCGAATCGGCGTGGGCTGGTCGTCATGGAACAGGTCGCAGGTATAGAGGCCCGCCTCCTCGCCGAACAGCTCCTGGCCCACCTCGGCGAACAGGTCGAGCGTGTGTTCCGAGTGGGACAGCGCCGGTGCCAGGTAGCCGGCGCACTTTTGCCCGGTGTGGCGGTGGATCGTCTCGATGCCATCGCGGATCATCTCCCGCTCCTGGGCTTCGCTCAAGCCGTAGGTATAGCGGGTGTTGTAGATGCCGTGGCTGAAGAATTCCCAGTCACGCTCGCGGCACATGGCGATGATCTCGGGATGATGCTCGCACAGTGCCACCGAGAGCGACACCGAACCGCGAATGCCGTACTTGTCGAGCAGTGCCATCTGGCGTTGATGGCCGACCCGGTTGCCGTAGTCGCGGATGCTGAAGCCCGGCACCGAGGGGTGCGGTGTGGGCCAAGGCTTGCGCTGCGGATTATGCGGCGGGTCGAGTTCGTAGTACTCGATGTTGGGGGCCACCCAGAAGGCGACCCGCGCCCCACCCGGCCAGGTGATCTTCGGCCGGTTCTCGTAGGGCCAGTAGTCGTAGGCGTCCAGCGTCTCTTTCATGTCACCCTCCTCACCCGGCTCAGGCCGTTTCTTCGGCACGCTTGTCGAGCCAGGCCAGCACGTCCGCCACCGGCATCACGTCGGCATATTTCAGATGGAGGTCGGTAAGATTGGCGTAGTGGTAGCTCTCGTGCTTGTCGGCCACGCACTCCATGGGCACGACGGTGCGGTAGCCCCGCGACAGGCTGTCCACCGCGGTGGCGCGGATGCAGCCGGAGGTGGAGCCGCCGGTGACGATCACGGTATCGACCTGATGCCACACCAGCAGTGACTGAAGGGGCGTTTCGAAGAAGGCCGAAGGCATGCGCTTGGTGTAGACGACATCACCCGGGTCGATCTCCACCCGCTCGTCGAAGGCGGCGCGGTCCGAACCGTACTTGATGTTCTGCAGCGAGTCGGGCGTATCGGTACGCGTGCCCCACACGCCGGCGTCTTCGGCCGAGTCGAGAAAGGCCACGTGGGTCCACACTACCGGCCAGCCGAGCTTGCGGAAGCCGCGCGCCAGCTGGTTGACGTAGCCGAGCTGGTTCGGATCGGTCTCGTAGGCGGTCTTGTAGAGATCGGTGCGCGTGTAGGCCTTTTGCGGGTCGACGTTGACCAGCACCGCCTTGTTGCCGAAGCCGAACGGCACGCGCTGGGGATTGGCCATCACCTCGTGGAAGATCTCCTTGGCGGTCTTGTCGGTCGTGATCATGCGCTCTCTCCTTGTCTGTTGTCCTTGTCGTCAACTGTCGTATTTCTGGCCCAGTTCGAGCATGGCCTGGGTGCCTAGCACCTCGTTGAGCTGACGGAAGTCGAGCATACGCTCGCGGAAGGCATCGGTGGTGCCGTCGCGACGCAGGGTATCGAAGAACTGGCCCGCCATATGGGTGAAGGCACGCACCAGCGCCCCCGGGAAGATCACCAGCGAGAAACCCATCTCCTGCAGCGCCTGGGCGTCCTGCAGGGGCGTATCGCCCCCCTCCACCATGTTGGCCATGATCGGGATCTGGCCACGGAACTCGGCCATGATGCTCGCGATATCGTCGTCGCTGCGTATGCCCTCGATGAAGAGCATGTCGACACCCGCGTCGCGGTACGCCCGTGCTCGTGCGATGGCACGCTCCGTGCCCTCAACCGCCACGGCATCGGTACGACCGATGATCAGGGTCGAGTCGCTCTCCCGGGCATCCAGGGCCGCCTTGAGCTTGCCGACCATTTCGTCCTGGGGAACCAGTGTCTTGCCGCGAAGGTGACCGCAGCGCTTGGGATAGGTCTGGTCCTCGAGCTGGATGGCGTTGGCGCCGGCACGCTCCAGCAGCCGCACACTGCGCATCACGTTCATGGCATTGCCGAAGCCGGTGTCGCAATCGACCACCACGGAAAGCGCGGTACGTTCACGAATGTGCGACATCACGTCGTTGACCTCGCTCACGCTGACCAGGCCGATGTCGGGGCGGCCAAGCTGGGTGTAGGCAATGCTGGCGCCGGAGAGATAGACGGTATCGAAACCGGCATCCGCGGCGAGCGAAGCGCTCAGGGCGTCGTAGACGCCCGGCGCCACGACGATCTCGGGGGCGTGCAGCCTGGCCTTCAGATCGCTGACAGATAAAGTCATGAAGCAAGTTACCTCAGAGGTCGAAGAATAAGGGGTAATCGGACGGCTCAGCGGCGCGCCAGTGCGAGGTCGTTCCAGACCTGCTGCCGCAGGATCCTGCCGTGACGTAATACAAAGCGATCGATAAAGCGCACGCCGGCGAAGGGCGCCCCGTCGGGCCACTCGCCGTGAAGCTCGCCGTGACAGACCACCGTGGCATGCTCGCCTTCGCCGCAGGTATCGAAGGCCTCGATGCGCTTGCCTACGAAGCGATAACGCTCGGCGGCCCAGGCCACCAGCTCGTCCAGGCACGTCATCTCGACACTGCCGGGGAAGGACATCGAGAAATCCTCGTGAAGCAGGCTTTCGGCGAGCGCCACATCGCGTTTTTCCATGGCATCGAGAAAGATCCGCACCACTTCCTCAGGAGCCGCGCCCGACGCCTCGACGGGCGTGGCCTTCCCCGGGGTTCGAGGGCGTCCGCCGCGCATGTAGGCGTCGGGCTCCACCTCGTGCAGCAATACGGTAATGCCATCCGGATCCGCGGCGATGCTGTGTGCCACGGCCTCGGTAAGTCGTTTGCACAGTCGCTGCTTGAGTTCGCCGGAGTAGCCGCGGATCAGGCTGACCTGAATGACAGGCATGAAGCTCTCCAAGAAGCCATTGTCGTTGTTTGGCGCTATTCTTCAGAATGCATGGCACACAAAGCTGTCCTATGCATAATACATTTCTATGTCTACTCAGTGCAGCGCGTCAAGCTCTTAATAACGACCAGCCACAACGAACAGGGACCGAACCATGAACGATACGCATGCGAACTCCGTCGGGGGCACCAAGTCCCATCGCATCTATCTGCTGCTCAAGGACGCCATCCTCAGCGGCCGGCTGGCACCAGGGCGCAAACTGCCCGGCGAACTGAAGCTGGCGGAGCAGTATGGCGTTTCGCGGGTGACGGTCAGGCGCGCCATGCAAGCACTCAACGAGGCGGGGCTGGTGGCGCGCAAGCCCGGGCTCGGCACCGTAGTGCTCGAGCAACCGCTCGACGCCACGGTGATGACCGCCAGCGTGGCCAACCTGCTGCCCAACATGGTCAAGATGAGCAAGGCCTCGCGCGTTAGACTGCTGGAGTTCTGCTACGTCAAGCCGCCGGAGCCGGTGCGCGAGAGCCTGGGGCTGCGCGACGGCGAGCGCGTTCAGCGCTCCATCCGCGTGCGCATGGCCGACAACAAGCCGTTCTCCTACCTGGTGACTCATGTGCCGGAGCACATCGCCCTGCACTACAACGAGGCGGATTTGTCCCAGTCTCCACTGTTTGCCCTGCTCGAACGCAGCGGCGTGATGGTCGATCATGCCGCGCAGACCATCTCGGCCACCCTGGCTACCCACGAAGTGGCCGAAGCTCTCGACGTCTCGGTGGGTTCGCCGCTGATCGCCTTGACCCGAGTGGTGTACGACGAAGAGGGACGCGGCGTGGAGCACCTCGATGCGCTCTACCGTCCCGACCGCTACCGCATCCAGATCGACCTCAACCGCACTGGCGACGAGGCGGCCCGCTACTGGGAACCGATGGCGCCGGAGCCACAGCGCGCGGACGCGGAGCCTCACGAGGCCTGAAGCGACGACATGGCTGCCACTCGCCAATTGTTCTATTTTTAGTACAGATAAAAAAGGAAATAAAATACATTTGACCTGTGACATACAGCTAGGATAGTTGTATGCATAACGATACGTGAGATGGCCTGTCGCCACTCTTGACGCAGCCTCGGCGAAGCGACCGACATGACCAAGCCAACGACCCTGTTCGACAAGGTGTGGGACGCCCACGAGATTCTGCGCAGCGAAAGCGGCCAGAGCCTACTGTGGATCGACCGTCATTTTGTGCATGAAGGCTCTTTCCACGCCTTCAACAAGCTGCGCGAGCGCTCGCTGACGGTCGCTCGCCCCGACCTGACCTTCGGCATCGCCGATCACTACGTCCCGACGTTGACTCGCCACCTCGGCGACATCGGCGACGCCAAGATTCGTGGCATGATCGAACAGCTTGCCGACAATACCCGCGAGCACGGCATCACCCTGTTCGGCCTCGACGACCCGCGCCAGGGCATCGTCCACGTACTCGGCCCGGAACAGGGCCTGACCCAGCCGGGGCTGATGATGGTGTGCGGTGACAGCCATACTTCCACTCATGGTGCCATGGGCAGCATCGCCTTCGGCATCGGCGCCTCGGAGGTGGCCCATGTGCTGGCAACGCAGACCCTGTGGCAGACCCGGCCGAAAAAGATGCGGCTCACGGTCGAGGGCAAACTGCCCCCCGGCATTTCGGCCAAGGACATTGCGCTGACCTGGATCGCCCACCTGGGAGCCGACGGCGCTCGCGGCTACGCCATCGAATACGCCGGCAGCGCCATACGCGGCCTGTCGATGGAAGCGCGACTGACGCTGTGCAATCTCTCCATCGAAGGCGGCGCCCGGTGCGGCATGATCGCCCCCGACGAGACCACCTTCGACTACCTGCGCGGGCGACCCTTTGCCCCCAGCGGGGAGCGGTGGAATCAGGCAGAAGCCTATTGGCAGACCTTGAAAAGCGATGACGACGCCCGCTTCGACCGGGAAGTGACGCTGGCTGCCGCCGAGATCGCCCCCACCGTGACCTGGGGCGTCTCACCGGAAGAGGCACTGCCCATCGATCAGCGCGTTCCCGACCCGGCACGGATCGAGGACGAGGCCCGTGCCCGTCAGGTGCGCAACAGCCTGGACTACATGGGGCTCACACCCGGTCAGCCGCTGACCGATATCGCCATCGACCGCATTTTCATCGGCTCCTGTACCAACGCTCGCCTGGAGGACCTGCGTGTCGCCGCCGAGGTCCTTCGCGGTCGGCACAGCAAGGTGCCAGGCATCGTCTCGCCGGGCTCCACCCAGGTGAAGCGACAGGCGGAAGCCGAAGGGCTGGACGTCGTCTTTCGCGAGGCGGGCCTGGAGTGGCGGGAATCGGGCTGTTCGATGTGCGTGGGCATGAACGGCGACCTCGTACCGGCCGGTGAGCGCTGCGCCTCCACCACCAACCGCAACTTCAAGGGCCGCCAGGGGCCGGGAGCCAGAACCCATCTCATGTCGCCGGCCATGGTGGCCGCGGCGGCCGTGACCGGGCGCCTGGCTGACGTCCGTGAACTGTCAGGAGCCGCATGATGGAACCCATCAAGACCCTCGAAGCCCTGGCCTGCCCGCTGCCTTTGGCCAACGTCGATACCGACCAGTTGATCCCGGCACGCTTCATGAAGGAGCCGCGCAGCGTCGGCTACGGCCAATTCCTGCTGCATGACCTTCGCCACGACGCGCAAAGCCAGCCGATCGAGGGTTTCATTCTCAACCACCCCCAGGCCGGGCAGGCGAAAGTGATAGTGGCGCGGCGCAACTTCGGCGCCGGCTCGTCGCGGGAAGCGGCGGTCTACGCCCTGGTGGATTTCGGCTTTCGCTGCGTTATCGCGCCAAGCTTCGGCGATATCTTCGCCTCCAACTCAGTCAATAACGGCATGCTGCCGGCCACGGTCGACGAGGACGACGTCGAGACTCTCCTCGAAGCCCTGGGCGAGGCCCCCGGCCTGTTGCGTGTCGACCTGGAATCGCAGCGCATCAGCATCGGCGATCTGAGCGTGCCGTTCGACATCGCGCCGACCTGGCGCACCAAGCTGCTCAACGGCTGGGACGATATCGACATGACCCGGCAACACGCAGAAACCATCCGGCGTTTCGCCGCCGACTATGCCAGCCAGCGACCCTGGCTCGACGTGGCAAGACCCTCAGCGGAGATCATTTCGCGAGGCTGAAGCCGACTTCGCCCTTCGAGGCAAACAACAAACCCAAACACGAAGACCCGCTGCCCCAGGAGAACAATCATGAAAACACCTCTCTTCACTTCACTTGGCCTGGCCGTCCTCATGGCCTCCGGCCACGCCCTGGCCGTCGAGCGCATCACCGCCGTCCACGCCTTCCCGCCGTCGCTGATCTATACCCAGAGCTTTCTCGAATTCGTCGACAAGGTGAACGAGCGCGGCGAGGGCGTGGTGCAGATCGACGTGCGCGGCGGCCCCGAAGTGATCGGGCTCTCCGAGCAGCCCGATGCCGTGCGCAACGGCGTGGTCGACATGGCCTACACGGCGGCAAGTTTCTACGCCGGCACCGTGCCCGAGCGCGACGCCATGGTGGCCTCCAACACTAACGCCATCCACGCCCGCGAAAACGGCGGCATCGACCTGCTCAACCAGATCCACCAGGACAAGATGGGCGTCTACTACTTGGGCTGGTTCGACAGCGGCGTCAGCTACAACCTCTATACCACCAAGGAACCGAAACTGGACGACGAGGGCAACCTCAGCGTCTCGGGCCTGACCCTGCGCAGCAACCCGGTCTACGACGCCTTCTTTCAGGATTACCTCGGCGCCCAGCCGATCAGCCTGCCGACCACCGATGTCTATTCGGCACTGGAACGCAACGTGGTCAACGCCACCGGCTGGACCCAGATCGGCCTGAAGGACCTCAACTGGGATCGCTTCCTCAACTACCGCATCGACCCCGCCTTCTTCTCCACCGACATGGGCGTGATCGTCAACCTGGACAGCTGGAACGGCCTCAGCGAAGAGGCGCGGGAGATCCTGCAGGAAGTCGCCATCGAGCATGAGCGCGAAAGTGCCGAGCGCTTCGAGGTGCTGGCCGAAGAGCAGCAGGCCGAACTGGAAGCCGACGGCATGCAGGTCTTCCACCTGGAGGGCGAGGCCGGCGAACGCTTCTCCGAAGCCGCACGCGAGGCCACCTGGGAGCGCATGCGCAGCCAGATGGAGCGTCACCCCATGGGCCTGGAGCACTACGACGAGCTGATCGACAAGTTCAACGACCTGTAAGTGTCGCGGGGCTTGCCGTCAGGCGGCCGGCCCCGTCATCCAGCTGCGCTGGACCACCCCTCTCCGCGTCCGGGTATTCCTATGCATTACGCGAGTCGTGCTTATCGCCTGTTGCTCAACGGCATGGCCCTGGCGGCCGCCATCATGCTGGTGTGGTTGATGGTTGCCATCGTTCTTTCCGTGGTGATCCGCAACCTGGGCCTTCAGCCCTCGGCGTGGTTCTTCCTGTCCACCGAGTACGCCATGTTCTACCTGACCCTGCTGGGGGCGCCCTGGCTGGTCAGGCACAAGGGCCACGTGCATATCGAGCTGCTCACTTCGATCCTGCCCCCTGCGGCACTTCAGGTGCTGAGTCGCCTGGTGGCACTGCTGTGCGTGGCGGTTTGCGCGGTGCTGGCGTGGAAGGGTTATGACCTGGTCTCGCTCAACCTGGCGCGCAGTGATTACGACGTGCGCGCTTTCTTCGTGCCGAAGTGGATTCTCACCATCGCCTACCCGGTGTGCTTTTCCATGATGGCCATCGAGTTCGCCCGCTTCGTGATCGGGCGGGACATCCTTCACAGCGGCGAAGCGGGGATCAAGGAATAATGGAATGGTATCTGGCCCTGGCCTTTCTACTGGCCCTGATTCTCGGCTTCATGATGATCGGCACGCCCATCGCCCTCGCCTTCCTTGCCGCCAACGTCATCGGCGCCTGGTACTTCATGGGCGGTCAGAATGGCCTCATCCAATTGCTTAACAACGGCTTCGGTGCGATCTCCAGCTTCAACCTGGTGCCGATCCCGCTCTTCCTGCTGATGGGGGAACTGTTCTTCCGCACCGGGCTTGGCATGCGCATGTTCAACGCCATCGACCAGCTCATGGGCAAGGTGCCCGGGCGGCTCTCCTACGTGACCGTGGTGGGCGGTACCGGCTTTTCCACCCTGAGCGGCTCCTCGATGGGTTCCACCGCGCTGATGGGCTCGTTGCTGGTGCCGGAGATGGAGCGCCGGGGCTACCACAAGCGCATGGCCATCGGCCCGATCCTCGGCACCGGGGGACTGGCCATCATCATTCCCCCTTCGGCGCTGGCGGTACTGCTCGCCACCCTGGCCAAGGTCGATATCGGGGCCTTGCTGATTGCCGGTATCCTGCCGGGACTGTTGCTGGCTGGCCTCTACATGGCCACCATCTGGATCCAGACCCGCCTCGACCCCGACGCGGCACCCAACTACGAACTCGAACCGGTGCCGCTTGGCCAGAAGCTGCGCCTGGTCGTCTCCGACATCCTGCCGATGATCAGTGTGATGATCTTCATCGTGGCACTGATGCTGCTGGGGTTCGCCACGCCCTCGGAAGCGGCGGCGTTCGGTGCCCTAGGCGCCATCGTGCTGGCCGCCATCTACCGATGCATGACCTGGCAGGCGTTCAAGCTCTCCGTGATCGGAGCACTGAAGGTCACCTTGATGGCCTACCTGATCGTGTTCGGCTCCGCTACTTTCAGTCAACTGCTGGCATTCTCGGGGGCTTCCAGCGGGCTGATCCAGTGGGCCACCAGCTTCGACCTGGCCCCGATCCTGATGCTGCTGGCCATGTTCGCCGTGCTGCTGGTGCTCGGCACCTTCATGGAGCAGATTTCCATCATGATGCTGACGGTGCCGTTCTTCTTCCCGCTGGCGCAGGTGCTGGGCTTCGATCCCATCTGGTTCGGCATCATCATGCTGCTTGCGCTGGAGATCAGCTTCTCCACACCACCGCTGGGTTTGCTGCTGTTCGTGATGAAGGGCGTGGCGCCCCAGGGCACCACCATGCGTGAGATTTACGCCGCCGCGATCCCGTACATCCTCTGCTCGATGCTGCTGGTGGCCATTCTGATCGTATTTCCCGACATCGCGACCTGGCTGCCCGGCATGCTCGACTGAAGGCGCTCAAGTCCCGCAGAAGGTACGGAACACACGCTCGGTGGGCTCGGCCGGGCGGGCGTACTCCTCGCGGCCGGGCTGGTCGTCATAGGGCCGGGTCACAATTTCCAGCAGCGTCTCGAAGGGGCCAAAGTCGTTCTCGTCCATGGCCGCGGTGAGCGCCTGCTGCACGCGATGGTTGCGCGGAATGAAGGCCGGGTTGACCAAACGCATCCGCCGCGCCCGTTCGTCTTCGGTCCACAGATCCTGGGCCAGGCGTTGGCGCCAATCCTCGAGCCAGCCAGCGATCTCCTCCGGGCGTTCGAACAGCGCGACCAGCGAGGCTTCGGCCTGACGATTCCCGGCCGCGTCCGCCAGGCGACGGAAGGTCAGGGTGAAATCGGCACGCCCCCGATGCATGGTCGCCAGCAGCGCCTCGGCCAGCGCCCTGTCGCCAGGCTGCTCCCGCTCCAGGCCGAGCTTGGCGCGCATCACCTCGAGCCATTCGGCCTCGTACTGCTCGGGGAAGCGCTGCAGCAGCTCGGTGGCGAGTTCCACCGCTCGGTCGCTGTCGTCGTCGATCAAGGGCAATAGGGTCTCGGCCAGCCGCGCCAGGTTCCACTGGGCGATCCAGGGCTGGTTGGCATAGGCATAGCGCCCGCCCTCGTCGATGGAGCTGAACACCATCTGCGGATCGTACTGTTCCATGAAGGCACAGGGCCCGAAATCGATGGTCTCTCCCGAGATCGACGTGTTGTCGGTATTCATCACGCCGTGGATGAAGCCCACGCCCATCCACTTGGCGATCAGCGCCGCCTGGCGCGCCTGAACCGCCTCCAGCAGCCTCAGGTAGCGCTCGCCGCCCTGCTGCGAGTCGAGCTCGGGGTAATGCCTTCCGATGACATGGTCGGCCAGTTCGCGCACCCCCTCGATATCGCCGCGGGCGGCGAAGTACTGGAAGGTGCCGACGCGGATATGGCTGGCCGCCACCCGGGTAAGGATGGCTCCCGGCTCGGGAATGCCGCGCACCACGTGCTCGCCGGTTGTCACCGCGGCAAGTGCCCGGGTGGCGGGAATGCCCATGGCGTGCATCGCCTCGCTGACCAGGTACTCGCGCAGCACCGGGCCCAGCGGCGAGCGTCCATCGCCGCCGCGGGAGAAGGGCGTGCGCCCCGCTCCCTTCAGCTGGATGTCGCGCAGCCGTCCGTTGCGGTCGGTCACCTCGCCCAGGAGCACCGCGCGCCCGTCGCCCAGCCGCGGTACGAAACCGCCGAACTGGTGCCCGGCATAGGCCTGCGCCAGCGGCTCAGCGCCGCGCGGCACCACGTTGCCGGAGAACCACACAGCCGCCTCCTCGTTATCGAAGGCAGAAAGGTCGAAGCCGAGCGTCTCGGCCAAGGGCCGGTTGAAGGCGATCAGCCGGGGCTCGCGTACAGGCACCGGCTCGAAGCGCTCGTAGAAGCGCTCCGGCAGGCGGGAATAGCGCAGGGTAAAGGCGGGAAACATGGCGACTCCACTGACGTTCCTGCCCGTCACTTTAGGTGCCCGAGGGGGGAAAATCGAGGGTCTTTGCATCCCATTACATCCCCTCAACCGGCCGCGGGTACCGGGCGTTCGAACTTGCGTACGCTGGCCACGAAGTCGCTGAAACGCTCGCCCTGGATCAGCACGTGATCGCGCAACGCACGCTCCGCCGCGGCCGGGTCGCCCGCCTCGATCGCCGCCACGACGTCGCGGTGCTCGCGCAGCGAGCTGTGCATGCGCTGGCGCACCTGGAGCTGTAGACGCCGGTACGGCTTGAGCCGCTGCTTGAGCTGGCGTGCCTCGCCCAGCAGGAAGCCGTTGTGGCTGGCGCGGTAGATACAGTCGTGGAAGGCTTCGTTCTCGTAGTAGTACTCGTCGGTATCGCCGGCCCGGGCGGCCGCCTCGCAGCGCCCCAGCGCAGCGCGCAGTTCGGCCAGTTCCTCCTCGCCGATGCGCCGCGCCGCCAGCCGTCCGCACATGGCTTCCAGCTCGGCCATGACCTCGAACATCTCGATCAGCTGGTCGATGCCCACCTTGGCCACGAAGGTGCCCTTCTTCGGCGTGACCGTGACCAGCCCGCTGGCGACGAGCTGCTGGATCGCCTCGCGCACGGGGGTACGCGAGACGTGGAACTCCCGGCCCAGCGCTTCGGGATCGAGCCGCTCGCCCGGGGCCAGACGCCCATTGATGATGGCGTTCTCCAGCGAATCGCGCAGGCGCTGTGCACTCGAGCGCTTGGGGCTGGTCATGGTCACCTCCTTACTGTCGCGGCGTCCCTTGAACGGGGCTCTTCGCTTCGTCTTTTCACGGTAACGTATTTGACATGAGTATACTCAAGCGCTATTGAAGTATACATCAGCCTCGCTGATAAACATCACTGAAGCCAACTCCCACATAAGAACAACCCGTGGAGACGCCAAATGCAACGCCACATCCTCACTCCCCTCGCCCTGCTGAGCCTGGCAGCCGCCGTCAGCGGCGCCGCTTCCGCCGATACCGTCCTGCGCGCCTCGCATCAGTTTCCCGGCGGCCAGGGCGACGTCCGCGACGAAATGGTCCAGATGATGGCGCGCCAAGTGGCCGAGGCCGACGTCGGGCTCGAGATCCAGGTTCATCCCGGCCAGTCGCTGTTCAAGGCCGATGAGCAGTGGGGCGCCCTGAGCCGCGGACGCCTCGATATCACTGCCCTCCCGCTGGATTATGCCAGCGGCCGCCATCCGGAGTTCTCCGCCACGCTGATGCCGGGCCTGGTGCGCAACCATGAGCACGCCCAGCGCCTCAACGACTCCGAATTCATGGAGATGATCAAGGAGGTGATCCAGGAAGGCGGCGCCCGCGTGCTGGCCGATGCCTGGCTGTCGGGCGGTTTTGCCTCCAGCGAGCAGTGCATTACCTCGCCCGATACCGTCCAGGGCCAGAACATCCGCGCCGCCGGCCCGGCCTTCGAGCAAATGTTGGAAGCCGCGGGGGCGTCGATCGCCTCGATGCCCTCTTCGGAGGTCTACACCGCCATGCAGACGGGCGTGCTGGATGCGGCCAATACCTCGTCGATGTCGTTCATCTCCTTCCGCCTCTACGAGCAGGTGGAGTGCCTGACCGAGCCCGGGGACTATGCGCTGTGGTTCATGTACGAGCCGATCCTGATCTCCGAGCAGAGCTGGCAACAGCTCAACGAGGAGCAGCAACAGGCGCTGATGGAAGCCGGCGAGGCGGCCGAGGAATTCTTCGCCGCCGAGGCCGCCGCCATCGACGAGGAGATGGTGAGGGTCTACGAGGAAAACGGCATCGAGGTGGTGCGCATGAGCGAGGAGGACTACAACGCCTGGCTCGATATCGCTCGGGAAACCTCCTACAAGAACTTCGCCGAGAACGTTCCCAACGGCCAGGCACTCATCGACGCCGCCTTGGCGGTCGAGTGATGCCATAGAGGCTGCCGGCCATCCTCCGGGGGATGGCCGTCCTCCAACCGCTCCCGAGGGAACCATGGCCACTACCATGACACAACGCTCCCCTGCACGCCGTTCCCGAGCCCTCAGCGGGCCGGTTCGTGCCTATATCCGGCTGATGGATCGCCTCTCGCGTTTCATGGCCTATGTCGCCGGCCTGCTGTTCATCGCCGGGGTCGTCGTCATCTGTCAGATGGTCTTTGTCCGTTACGGGCTGGGACGGAGCACCAGCTGGCAGACCGAATTCACTGTGCTGTCGGTTACCGCCGCCATGCTGCTGGGCAGCCCCTACGTGCTGATGACCGGCGGCCACGTCGCCATTACGATCCTGCCCGATGCCCTGGGCGGGCTGGCACGCAAGCTCATGCGACTGGTGGCCGCGCTGTTCGGCCTGGCCTTCTGCGCCGCCCTGGCCTATGCCTCGTGGGTCTACGTCTGGGAGGCCTGGGAAGGGGGCTGGACCACCGGCACGGTGTGGAACCCGCCGCTGTGGCCCGGCCTGTTGCCCATGGCGGTCGGTGCCAGCCTGCTGACGCTGCAGTATGTGGCTGAAATCCTGCGCGGGGAGGGCTGAGCATGGATCCGATCACCCTGGGCATCATCGTCGCCCTCGCCCTCATCGCGCTGATGGCCATCGGCACGCCCATCGCCTTCGCCCTCGGCGGGGTGTCGCTACTCGCGCTGATCTACGACCGCGGCCTGCCGGAACTCGTCTATTTCGGCGAAACCTTTTTCGACCGCATCGCCGAGTTCGGCTTCGTCGCCATCCCCATGTTCATCCTGATGGGCGCCGCCGTGGCCTCCTCGCCCACCGGCCGCGACCTCTACCGCTCCCTGGACCTGTGGATGGGTCGCCTGCCGGGTGGCCTGGCCGTCTCCAACATTGGCGCCTGCACCATCTTCTCGGCGCTCTCCGGCTCGTCGCCGGCCACCTGCGCCGCCATCGGCAAGATGGGCATCCCCGAGATGCGCACCCGCGGCTATCCCGACGGCGTGGCGGCGGGCTGCATCGCTGCCGGCGGCACCCTGGGCATCCTGATCCCGCCTTCGGTGACCATGATCATCTACGGCATCTCCACCGAGACCTCGATCGGCCGCCTGTTCATCGCCGGGGTCATGCCAGGCTTCATGCTCGCCGGCCTGTTCATGGTCTGGACCATGATCGCCTGCAAGCTTGCCGGGGGCTACGCCAACCCGCTGGCCCAGGCCGCGGTGCAGATGAAACAGACCGTACGTGCCAACGTCGACGCCAACATCAAGGCACTGGTTCGCGTACTGCCATTCCTGGCCGTGGTCGCCGGCATTCTCTTCGCGCTCTACGGCGGCGTGGCCACGCCCTCGGAGGCGGCCGGCGTCGGCGCCTTCCTGTGCCTGGCACTGGCCATCGTCATCTATCGCATGTGGCAGGTGGGGCCGATCAAGCTGATCATGCGCGACTCGCTGCGCGAAAGCGTGATGATCATGCTGGTCATCGCCTGCGCCGAGGTATTCGCCTACGCCCTTTCCTCGATGTTCATCACCCAGACCGTGGCCGCCACCATCGCCGGCCTGGAGGTCAATCGCTGGGTGCTGATGGGCGTGATCAACCTGTTCCTGCTGGTCGCCGGTTTCTTCCTGCCGCCTGTCGCGGTGATCGTGATGACCGCGCCGATCCTGCTGCCGATCATCCTGGCCGCCGACTTCGACCCCTACTGGTTCGCCGTGATCCTGACCATCAACCTGGAGATCGGCCTGATCACCCCGCCAGTGGGCCTCAACCTGTTCATCATCAAGGGCATCGCGCCGGACATCTCGCTGCGCAACATTCTGATGGGCAGCCTGCCCTACGCCCTGTGCATGGTGCTCGGCATCATCCTGCTATGCCTGTTCCCAGGCATAGCGCTTTGGCTGCCCAACCTGATCATGGGCTGAGAGAGTTCAATCATGAACATGACCTTCCTGCAGGAGCTGTTCAACAGCATCACCCAGCGCGACGCCAAGCGATGGCGGCGACAGGGCGATACCACCGCGCTCGACCATGACCAGGTACTCGACGCCTGCCGGGCGTTGCTGGAGAGCGACGGCGAAGCCTCCAGCATCAGCCTGGCGAGCCGCGCGCTGGACATGTTCAACCGGCTGGCACCGGACGAGTGCACCCACTTCTTCGAGGGGCTGGCCAGCGACTTCGCCGCCGACCCGGCGCGCATCGACCAAGCCTACGAAGCCTACCGAGAGCAGCGTGACAACCGCAGCCTGCAGGCCCTGTTCGATACCTGCGAGCCGCGCCGCCAGGAGCTGTTCCGACGCCTCAACCTGGCCAGCAACGGCACCTACGAGCTGGTCCGCATGCGTGAAGGCCTGCTGACGCGGCTGCGTGCACGGCGTGGCGACGAGGCAAAGGAACTGGCGGCCATCGACGCGGACTTTGCCCACCTGTTCGGCTCCTGGTTCAATCGCGGCTTCCTGATGCTCAGGCGTATCGACTGGAACACCCCGGCTTCGATTCTCGAAAAGGTCATCCGCTACGAGGCGGTACACGAAATTCGCGACTGGGATGACCTGCGCCGACGCCTCGACGCCCGGGATCGCCGCTGTTTCGCCTTCTTCCACCCGGCGATAGGCGACGAACCGCTGATCTTCGTCGAGGTGGCGTTGTGCAAGGGCCTGCCCGACCGCATCCAACCCATCCTGGCCGGCAAGAGCGACGGCCATCGCGAAATCGACGACCCCGAGGCTGCCGACAGCGCCGCCTTCTTCGGCATCAGCAATTGCCAGACCGGCCTGCGCGGCATCTCCTTCGGTAACTTCCTGATCAAGCAGGTGGTGCAGGAGCTCAAGCAGGAGCTGCCGCAGCTCAAGCACTTCGTCACGCTCTCGCCGGTACCGGGCTTCGCCCACTGGCTCGGTGAACGACGCGACGACGACGCGCTGCCCGACGAGGTACGCCAGGTACTGCTCGAACTCGACGCCCCCGACTGGCACCTCGACCCGGCCCGCAGCGAACGGCTCAAGGCGGTTATCAAGCCGCTCGCTGCGCGCTATCTGGTCGAGGAGAAGAATACCCGCGGCCTGCCGCTCAACCCCGTGGCCCGCTTTCACCTCGGTAACGGCGCCGAGCTGCACCGCATCAACTGGCTTGGCGACACGTCGCCCAAGGGGATGACTCAGGCCGCCGGGCTGATGGTCAACTATCTCTACGTGCTCGACGATATCGAGCGCAACCACGAGAACTACACGGCCAACGCCACCGTGGTCTGTTCCAGCGAGGTCCGCGACCTCAACCGCCGCGCCCGGAAGATGGCCAAGGGAGAGCCTGCCAAATGAGTCACAACCTCTTCGAAACCTTTGCCGCCCGCATGCATGACCGCGACGATGCCGACTTCATCACCACCCGCGAAGGGCGCCGCTACGCGTACCGCGATGCACTTGGCGCCAGTGCCCGCCTGGCCGGCGCCCTGATCGAGGCGGGCGTGGCCCCCGGCGACCGGGTCGCGGTACAGGTCGACAAGAGCCCCGAGGCCATTCTGCTCTATCTCGCCTGCCTGCGCATGGGCGGCGTCTACCTGCCGCTCAATACCGGTTATACCGCCGATGAGATCCGCTACTTCCTGTCCGACGCCGAGCCGGCCCTGTTCGTCTGCCGCCCTCAGGCGCTCGCCAAGGCTCGCGCGGTGGCCGATGAGAGCGGCTGCCCCAGGGTGGAAACGCTCGGCGTCGATGCCGACGGCAGCCTGATGGCGCTGGCCGAACAGGCCTCCCCCCATGAGGACATCGAACCGCGCGGCCAGGACGATCTGGCCGCCATCCTCTACACCTCGGGCACCACCGGGCGTTCCAAGGGCGCCATGCTGACCCATCGCAACCTGGGCTCCAACGCCGCCACCCTGAAGGAAGCCTGGCGCTTCACCGCCGAGGATCGCCTGATCCATGCGCTGCCGATCTTCCACACTCACGGGCTGTTCGTGGGTTGCAACGTCACCCTGATGACCGGCTCGAGCATGCTGTTCCTGCCCAAATTCGATGCCGACGTGATCTTCGAGGAGATGCCGCGGGGCACGGTGCTGATGGGGGTGCCCACCTTCTACACCCGGCTGGTAGCCGACGAGCGCCTCACCCCCGAGGCCACCGCCAACATGCGCCTGTTCGTCTCCGGTTCCGCCCCGCTCACCGCCGAGACCCACCAGGCCTTCGAACAGAAGACCGGTCATGCCATCCTCGAGCGCTACGGCATGACCGAAACCAACATGAACCTCTCCAACCCCTACGACGGCGAGCGCCGTGCCGGCACTGTGGGCAAGCCGCTGCCGGGAGTGGAGTACCGCATCACCGACCGTGAATCCCACGAGCCGGTGCCCCAGGGCGAAATCGGCATGCTCGAGATACGCGGTCCCAACGTCTTCATCGGCTACTGGCGCATGCCCGAGAAGACCCGTGAAGAGCTGCTCGACGACGGTTTCTTCGTCACCGGCGACCTGGCCATGGAAGACGAACAGGGCTATGTGCACATCGTCGGACGCGACAAGGACTTGGTGATCTCCGGCGGTTACAACGTCTATCCCAAGGAGGTCGAGCAGGTGATCGACGAGCTGGAAGGCGTGGTGGAGTCGGCGGTGATCGGCGTGCCGCACCCGGACTTCGGCGAGGGCGTGACTGCCGTGGTGGTAGCGCAGCCTGGCAACGAGCCAAGCGAACGACAAGTGCTCGACCATCTGGAGGGGCGGCTGGCGAAGTACAAGCAGCCCAAGCGCGTGTTCTTCGCCGACAGCCTGCCACGTAATACCATGGGCAAGGTGCAGAAGAATGAACTGCGCAAGCGCTACCAGGATGCCTACCGCTGAGAACCTGTCCATGGCGACGTGATTCCCGACGACTATCAACGGCGGACGCCACTTCGACGCTTTCGCCCGGCTGGAGGGCGCCGCCGGGCGGCCGGTGCCCCACCTCGCCCAGCAAGAGGAAAACCCCATGGATTCGCGCCAAGACCGTCTCGACCCCAACGGGCTCGCCACGCGCCGGGAAGTGCTCGGCGACGCCTATGTCGACAACGCCCTGGACCAGGCCGATGAATTCGGTTGGCCCCTGCAGGAGCTGGTGACACGCAACTGCTGGAACGATATCTGGAATCGGCCGGGGCTGGCGCGCCCCACCCGCAGCCTGGTCAACATCGGCATGCTGGTGGCGCTGAACCGGCCCCACGAGCTCAAGGTGCATCTGCGCGGTGCGCTCAACAACGGCTGCAGTGTGGAGGAGATCCGCGAGGTACTGCTGCAGTGCGTGCCCTACTGCGGTTTTCCCGCAGCCATGGATGGCATGCGCGTGGCCCGTGAGGTGATCGCCGCCTACCGCGAGGAACAGCAGGCCGACGTTTGAGCCAACCTCGCGGCGGACACCGGGCGCCGGGCAGGCTAGTCTCTGGTAGCCGTACGCCGCGAACGTGAGGAGCCCTCCATGCCCAAGCACATCACCTATTACTGCAGCCTGGTATCACCCTGGACCTACCTGGGGCACGCCCGACTCGGCGAGATCGCTGCCCGCCACGGCGCCACCGTCGACTACGTGCCGATCACGGTAAGCGAGGTATTCCCACGGACCGGCGGGCTACCGCTGCCCAAGCGCGCCCCTGAGCGCCAGGCCTACCGCCTGGTGGAGCTGAAACGCTGGCCGAAACTGCTCGGCGTACCGCTCAACGTGGCGCCCAGGCACTTCCCCACCGATGACCGCCCCGCGGCGCGCCTGGCGTTGACGGCCAAGGCCAAGGGGCACGATATCGCCGAGCTGACGTTGGCCATACTGCGCGCCTGCTGGGTCGAGGATCGGGATATAGCCGATCTCGCCACCTTGGGGGAAATCGCCGACGCCTGCGGCCTGGATGGTCAGGCGCTGCTGCAGGAAGCGGAAACATCACCAGGCCAGCAACGCCTCGACGAAGCCTGCGAGCGGGCGATCGCCGCGGGCTGCTTCGGCGTTCCCTGGTACGACGTCGACGGGGAACCGTTCTGGGGCCAGGACCGCCTCGAAATGCTGGAGAAGACGCTGGCCGGCGAGCTGTGAGCTGACCGTACGCAGCGTGCCGATGCCGACAGGACGCCCAACGAGATAGCATTGAGAACTATTATCAAAAAATGGTAGCCTGCCGTCATCGCACGGGAGTCACAGCGCCATGGCCAAGCAGAGCTACCATCTATTCGATATCACCCTTTCTCGCCGAACCCGGGTCAGCCCCTCGCTGGCCCGGTTCACCTTCACCGGGCCCGATGTGGCGCGCATGACGACCTACGCACCGGACCAGCGTATCAAGCTGTTCTTTCCCACCGCGCCGGGCAGTCTCGACGCCCTGTTCGATTGCGCCAGCCGCACGCCCGACGACTGGTACGCCGCCTATCGTGGTCTGCCCGACCATCAGCGACCGCCGATGCGCACCTATACCATTCGCGCGCTGCGTGCGGAACAGGGCGAAGTCGACGTCGAGTTCGTGCTGCACGGCGATGAGGGTCCCGCCTCGCGCTGGGCCATGCGCGCCCAGCCGGGTGACCGGCTGGCCATGACCGCCCCGAGCCGTGACGTCCCGAACGCCGGGGTGGGCTACGAGTGGAAGCCGCCGCGAGGCGTGAAACGCATCCTCGTCATCGCCGATGAAACCGCCCTGCCGGCGGCGGCCGGCATCCTCGAGGAACTCGCCGCACGTGCCGATCGCCCGCAGGTGGATGCGCTCATCGAGGTGCCGCGGGGCGACGATGCCCAGGCGCTCCCGGCTCAGGCCCGAGTCAGTTGGCTACCGCGAGACGCGACGCCCGGCTGCGGCCATGGCGAGCGACTGCTGCGCGCCATACGCGATGTCGACCTGCGCAGCGAGGTCGAGCACCTGGGTGGCCGGCCCGGTGGTGACGAAGCCGGCGCCTGCGCTCAAGACGAGCCGGGTGACGACCAGCTTCTCTGGGAAGCGGCGGAAGCCAACGACGGCGCCCCCTTCTATGCCTGGATCGCTGCGGAATCCAAGGTAGCACTCGGCATCCGCCGCTACCTGGTCAACGAATGCGGCCTGCCCAAGCGCTACGTCAGCAGCATGGGCTACTGGCGCGAGGGAAAGGTGCTGGGATGACGGCCTGTCTTGCGGCCCCGCCTGCCTTGAATCGGGCCGCCTTTCCATGAGGCTTCGACTAGGCTTAGCGCATTGGCCCCAGAAAGAGACTCGCGCCATGCCCTCGCTCAGCCCCCAAGGAACCGCCATCGTCGATGCGCTCGCCGAGCGTCACGATTTCAGCCGCGACGCCATCGCCCACATGGTAGCGGCCGTGGCCGACGGTAACGGGCAGATGGCGATGTTTTCGCACCCCGAGTTCGGTGGCCCCGGCCAATGGATGCAGGGCGGCATGCTGATGCTGAGCGACTCTCTCAACCATGCCTTGAAGGCTCGCGTGGATGCGTTGTGCCACGAAATCGGAGAGAAAATGGGTGAGAATGCGAGTGGGATAATTGCCCGGCAACCGGCTTGGCTCGTCGCGGAAGAGAACCCTGCCTGGTGGCCGGCGGAGTTCGGCGCCCCCAACGCGACCGGCGCACAGGACGGCTTGCGCTATGCCTATTTTGCCCAGGCGCGGCGCCTCGTCGTGCAGACCGCCGATGCCATCCGCGTCTATGACACCCTGGACCACCGAATCAGTGGCTTTGCCCAGCAGCAGGGAAACCAGAGCCGCTTTACAGTGACCAGCCAGCATGGCGATATCGACCTTGCGAGCCTGCCGCTAATCGATACCGATCGGCAGCCGTCGAGTTAACGGCCGGTACCGGTCCTGAGGTTGTACCTCTACGCTCCTGGTGTCCACGTTCCGCCATGCAACGCAGCAGAAACGTGCAAAGCACCGCACGTCTGGGCAAGCCTTGCCCGACGTTACCTCCGATCATGAAGTCGACGAGTTCGGCATGCCGACTCGATCACCTCATCCGACACATGACAGGAGGTAGCAACATGAAACTTCGCGTGCTTGCGCTCTTGCTAGCGCTGAGCGTCATCCCCGGCGCGGCGCTTGCCGACCGCCCCGACCCCATAAGCAAGCCTTTGATCACCTACAGCAGCGGCCACGAGGCTCCGCTGATCAAGCGCAGCTACGAACAGCTCGATGCCGATCAAGACGGCCGATTGTCTCGAGCCGAAACCGTCGGAGCGGCATTGACCGATTCATTCGTTGGACTCGATCGTAACCGCGACGATTTTCTCAGCCGCCAGGAGTACTACTATCAACCCAACTGATCGCTCAGCCTCAACCCGGCCCGGCGCGAGCCCCTAGGTCGTTTTGCCGATTGAAGAGAAAGAATTCATTCCACCCACTATCTTGTTAGTAGGCCAGGCTCGACCATGCTGGCCTACATTTTTAACGGCTCGCCTACTGGCGAACCAAGCCTCTGAGCGACATGACTCACGCCCAGGATGTCACACTTTTCGGGGGCGATGCGATGACGCCGCTTTCGACCATGGTGCCTGGAACGCCGTGCCTCCTGCCCGAGGTTCGCGCACGGCTTATCCAACTACTCGACGAGGCCGAGGCCGCCCTGACCTTGGATCAGGAATCGGCCCGCGCCAACCTGGCCCAGGCCCTGCGCCTGCTGACCCAGGCCACTGTCAATCCCGAACCGGTGGCGGGTCTCCATGGCGGGCTCATGGGCTGGCAGATCAAGCGTGTCATCGCCTTCGTCAACTCTCACCTTGACGCCACGATTCACGTCAAGGAAATGGCCTTCGAAGCACGCCTCAGCCTCAGCCATTTCTCCCATGCCTTCAAGCTGACCTTCGGTGAGCCGCCGCTGGCCTACGTGACACGCCGTCGCCTGGCCCGCGCTTGTGACATGATGCTGGCCAGCGATGCGCCGCTTTCCCGCATTGCCCACGAATGCGGCTTCTACGATCAATCGCACTTCACCCGCCACTTTCACCGGCGGCTGGGCATGACCCCGCAGAGTTGGCGGCGCTTTTACGCCGACGAGCCCGAAGGCTGAGGCGCTGCGAGGCCGTCCTCTCACGCCGGCCTTTCCAAGCCGAACAGGTCGCTGGTGCGGGCGTAGTCGCTGCCCGCCATGCGCCCGATGGGCTTGAGCGCCTCGACGCTCACGTGACGCCCGTTCCAGATCGCATCGTCGATATGGATCGACACCACTTCCGCCAGCACCAGGCAGCCCGACATGGGTTGGTCGCCGAAGCGCACGATCTCCCGCAGCCGACAACCGAAGGCCACCGGGGCCGCTGCCACACGCGGCACCGACAGCCCCGGCATGGCGACCTTCTCCAGCCCCGCCAGGGCGAACTCGTCCTCTCCCGCCGGCAGGCTGGCACTAGTGACATTCATCGCCTCAACCAGCGCTTCGCCGCTGATGTGCACCACGCACTCCGGCACCTGCTCCAGGTTGCGGATGGTGTCCTTGGGCCGGCCTTCGCCGTTGAGCAGCGGCGAGAAGCCCAGCACCGGCGGCGCCACGCTGACCACGTTGAAGAAGGAGAACGGCGCCAGGTTGGTGTTGCCGTCTCGATCCCGGGTCGACACCCAGGCGATGGGGCGCGGGCAGATCGTGCCGCAGAACAGGCGATAGATGGCCCCGCTGCTCAGCGGTGCCTCTTCCACTCGGTAGTCGCTCATGGCCAGCCCTTGTTGCATTCGGTGAAGGCCTTCCATCCTACACCGGTCGCGGCATCGCTCAATGCGTCAGCGCCAGGCCCGCCGCCTGTGTCGGCGGCAGCAAAGCCAGCGTGGCTTTCATTTCACGTACCTCCTCGCCGGGAGGCCGGCCGAAGAAGCGCTTGAACTCGCGGCTGAACTGCGAAGGGCTCTCGTAGCCCACCCGGGCGGCGGCGGCCGCAGCGGGCAGACCGGATGGCGATGGCGATGTCTCCCGCCAGGAAGCCCAAGCGGGTCCGCTACCGGAAATCTTCGTGCTAATGGATCGCAACCACGATGGCAGGATCTCCCGTCAGGAGTTCCACTTCCGTCCGCGCTGATCAGTCAGTGTGACGCAGTTCTGTAGGTACGAACGCGTACCGAACATAGAGGGAGCCCAGCGCTCCCTTTTTCTATTCCTGGCTCACGGGACCGGAGCGAACCCATCCACTTATTTCATTCGATGCTCGATGACTTCCAGAACATGGGTAACGGCCTGCGCCTTGCCATCCCACACATAGCGAAGATGTGGGCCCTGGACGGGGATGCTCAGTGCCGGTGGGCGTAGTACCGCCGCGCACTCATGACCCGGCATTCTTACGCTGTTATAGAGAATCCCCCACGCCCCTTCCCCCCGGAGATGTGAGGCAACTATTTGTCCTCTGGGATAAGTGGCCGGATCCGGATCGTGCAGCTCGGGGTGGCCCTCACGCACGTCATGCAGTGGCTGGATAATCGTGTTGATATAGGTCCGCATGGTGACTTCAACGCTGCCCTCGCGAGTCGCCGTCAGATACTCGGCCATGTGAAAGCGGGTCTCGGCGATAGCCGCCTCCAGCGTGCTGGCGCAGTAGTAGACCCCATAGCTGCCGTCGGTGAATCGTGATGGCCGCCCGATATGGGTAAAAGCCGCCATGATGGGAGATGAGCCTGGGCCTGCAATCCGATCATGGGTCGGCACCCGGTTCAATTGGCCGGCCTCTTCGAGCAACCTGTCGTTGGTCATCGCCTCGATGGCGAAGGCGTATTCCAGGTCATCCGCGTCCAGGGTGTCCTCAAACACGGCGATGGGTGGATAAGCGCTGTTGATGATACGAAAGGCGTTGCGCCACTCGGGAAGGCAGGTCCCCGCCACGCTCACCCCCGCACGCCGTCCAGATAGCGCCGGGTATCTGCCAGGTCAACGACGCGCCCGTGCAGCATGTAGTCGAGGGCCGACTGGCCGTTGAACGGCGGTGCGTCGTTCACTTTATGCACCCATTCGTAGGCCTTGTCGGGGCTGCTGCTGAAAAGAATGCGCAGCGCCTTGTGGATGCCCATGAGATAGGAGATGCGCTCCAGGGTGTCATGCGGCAAGCGTACCTGGGGGATCTTCTTGTACTTGTGATAGGTGGTGTTGCCGATACCGCCCAGCAGGATACGCTGCTGGGCCGGAGTGCAGCCCCACAACGCCATGACGTTGAAGAAGAACTTCAACGCCACGCGACCGGCTTCAGGGCTGGCCGTATCGGGACGTTCGAGAAGCGGTTCGGCGTTCATGGCATGGCACCCAAAAATGAGTATTCGCATATGGATTATATGACAATCTTTATTCACATGCGAATTACCCTCTAATCGACGCGTTTAACCGCCTACCGTTTTACGGCACCATGAAGCCTTGCCCTAAGCAGGAAGCTCCGCCATGCCGTTCGCCTCCCTCCAGGAGAATGCCCTCACCCCCGGCTTCATGGTCGTTCACGGCAACCGCCTGGAAGACCTGCGCAGCGTGGCGGTGGAGTGGATGAAGCGCCATCCGCTCAGCCCGCTGGAGAACGAGACGATCCTGGTGCAGAGCAACGGCATCGGCCAGTGGATGAAGCTGGCGCTGGCCGCCGACGAGGCCGACGGCGGCAGCGGCATCGCCGCCGCGCTGGATGTCACGTTGCCGGCGCGCTTCCTGTGGCAGGCCTACCGCGCGGTGCTCAACCACGTGGAAGGCGACCCCAACGCGGTGCCGGCCACCTCGCCCTTCGACAAGTCGCACCTGATCTGGCGGCTGCTGCGCCTGCTGCCGGAACTGATGCCGCGCGACGAGTTCGCCCCGCTGCGCCGCTTCCTCGAAGGCGACAACGATCTGCGAAAGCACCATCAGCTCGCCGAGCGCCTGGCCGACCTGCTCGACCAGTACCAGGTCTACCGCGCCGACTGGCTCGAGGCCTGGGCACGCGGCGAGGACGTGCTGATCACTGCCCGCGGCGAAGCGCGCCCTCTCGACGACACCCAGCGCTGGCAGCCCGCCCTGTGGCGTGCACTGATCGAGGACGTCGGCGACGATGGCGTGGCCTCCAGCCGCGCCATGGTGCATCGGCGTTTCCTCGAGGCGGCGCGCCAGCTCGACTGCGACAACCGCCCCGCCGGCCTGCCGCGCCGGGTGATGGTGTTCGGCATCTCGTCGTTGCCGCAGCAGGCGCTCGAGGCGCTGGCCGCCGTGGCCCGCTGCAGCCAGGTGGTGCTGTGCGTGCACAACCCCTGCCAGCACTACTGGGCCGATATCATCGAGCACAAGGACCTGCTCCGTGCCCAGCGCTACCGCCAGCAGCGCAAGCAAGGCATGCCCGCCCGGCTCGACGTACTCGGCGTTGGCGACGCCAGTGGGGAAGGAGCGGAAAGCCTGCACCTGCACGCCCAGCCGCTGCTCGCCGCCTGGGGCAAGCAGGGCCGCGACTACCTGCGCTTGCTCGACGAGCACGATGACGCCCAGCAGTACGAGCGCCTGTTCGCCGCCGACTCGCTGCGCATCGACCTGTTCGAGCCCTTCGTGCGCGAGGGCAACGGCAAGCTGTTGCAACAGCTGCAGGACGACATCCGCGAGCTGCGTCCGCTGCACGAGACCCGCGACACCTGGCCGGCGGTGGATCCGCGCCGCGACGACTCCATCGTCTTCCATGCCGCCCACAGCCCCCAGCGCGAGGTGGAGATCCTGCACGACCAGTTGCTCGCCGCCTTCAGCGCCGACCCCAACCTCAGGCCCCGCGACATCATTGTGATGGTGCCGGACATCGACCACTACGCGCCGCACGTGCAGGCGGTATTCGGGCAACGGGAACGCGACGACCCGCGCCACATCCCCTTCACAATCTCCGACCAGGGCAGCCGCCACCGCCAGCCGCTGTTGATCGCGCTGGAGAAGCTGCTGCGCCTGCCGGAACTGCGTCTATCGGTAAGCGACCTGCTCGACCTGCTCGACGTCCCCGCTGTGCGCGCACGCTTCAGCATCCAGGAAAACGACGTCCCGACCCTGCGCCGCTGGATCGAGGGCGCCGGTATCCGCTGGGGGCTCAACGCCGGCCAGCGCGGCAGCCTCGACCTGCCGGCCGGCATGGAGCAGAACACCTGGGCCTTCGGCCTGCGTCGGCTGCTGCTGGGCTACGCCGTGGGCGATGCCGCCAGCGGCCCGTGGCAGGGCATCGAGCCCTTCGACGATATCGGCGGGCTGGAGGCGGCGCTGGCCGGCCCCCTGGCCGCGCTGCTGGAAACGCTGGAAGCACAGTGGCGCAGCCTGCGCGAGCCCACCGACGTGGCCGGCTGGGTGCAGCGCCTGCGCGCCCTGCTGGAAGCGAGCTTCGCCGCCGATACGCCCGAAGACAGCCTGATGCTGGCCCAGCTCGAACAGACGCTGCAGGCGTGGCAGGAGAGCGCCGAGGAGGCCGGTCTTTTTCGCGAACTGCCGCTCTCGGTGGTGCGCGAGCACTGGCTGGCCCAGATCGACGAGCCGAGCCTGTCGCAGCGCTTCCTGGCCGGTGCGGTAAACTTCGCTACTCTGATGCCGATGCGCGCCATCCCCTTCAAGCGCGTTTGCCTGCTGGGCATGAACGACGGCGGCTACCCGCGCAGCCACCCGCCGATGGACTTCGACCTGATGAACGGCGACTACCGACCCGGCGACCGCTCGCGCCGCGAGGACGACCGCTACCTCTTCCTCGAAGCGCTGCTCTCCGCCCGGCAGCAGCTCTACGTGAGCTGGGTGGGTCGCAGCATCGTCGACAACACCGAAAAGCCGCCCTCGGTGCTGGTGGGTCAACTACGCGATCATCTCCAGGCGGGCTGGCAAACGAGCGACGGCAGCAACCTGCTCGACGCCCTCACCACCGAGCATCCGCTGCAACCGTTCAGCCGCACCTACTTTCCCACCGCCGCACAGCAGGCCGAGCGAGACGTGGCTTCGCGGCGACTCTTCACCTATGCCCACGAGTGGCGAGAGGTGCATGGCGAAGCGAAGGCAGAAGCAGCGCCGCTCGAGCTCGAGGCTTTTACGCAGGACACACCGCTGACATTGGTTCAACTGGGCAACTTCCTGCGTGACCCGGCGCGGGCCTTCTTCACCACCCGCCTCAAGGTGTTCCTCGAGCGCGAGGACATCGTCAGCCTCGACCACGAACCCTTCGCCCTGGACGGCCTGGCCAATTGGCAGCTGCAGGACCTGCTGATCCGCGAGCAGCGCCGCGCCGTCGATGAAGGTCATGACCGCCTGCCCGCCCTGCTCGGCACCCTCGACCGCCTGCAAGGCCAGGGCGTGCTGGCCATGGGTGCCTTCGGCGAGCGCATGCGCGAACAGCTCACCGAGCCGATGGAAGAACTGTTCGAGGCCTACGAGGAAGCGCTGGAGCAGTGGCCGCGACAGATCGAGGAGCCCCAGCCGGTGCAGCTCAGCGTGCCCGGCGCGCCGCCCTTGGAAGATTGGCTCGACGAACTGCGCGAGAGCGAGTCAGGCGAGCGCTGCCGCCTGGTGCTTACCAGCAGCAGCCTGGTAAAGAAGGGCAAGTACCGCTGGTCGCACCTCCTGCGCCACTGGGTCGCGCACCTGGCCGGGCATCTGGATGGCGTCCCCATGACCACCCGGCTGCTCTCCAAGGCGGGCCACGTCACCCTGCCGCCGCTCGACCCGGAAGCGGCCCGTGTGCACCTGCGCGATATCATCAAGACGTGGCAGGCCGGCATGCAGGCACCGCTGCCGCTGGCCTGCGACACCGCCTTCGTCTGGTTGAGCAAGTTGGGCTCTTCACAACACCCACCCGAGACCGTCCGAGACAGCGACGCCTGGCGCGCCGCCGCCAGCACCTATCACGGCGACGACTTCAACGCCGGCGAAGCGGGCCGCAACCCCTACCTGGCCCACCGCTGGCCGAGCTTCACTGCGCTGTATGAAGCCCGCCACGACGCCTACGGCTTCGCCGAACTCACCGACCGGCTGCTCGCCCCGGTGCATCAAGCAGTGAAGGGGAAACGATCCTGAGGTCCCATCAGGTGTTACGCATAAGCCGTACGGAAAGCGCCTGAACGTAACGGCGGATAGGCTGGTCTGGCCGGAAGACCGCCGCCAGATGCCGCTCGGCCTGTTCCAGTTGGTTGCCGAGCTGCTGTCGCACCGTCTCCGCTCCGAGCAGGGCAACCAGTGTTGCCTTGCCTCGATCCTGGCCGGCATCCTTGCCAGTGCAGTCGCTCTCGTCGATAAGGTCATCGTAGTGTTGAAAGGCCTGGCCCAGCGCCTGGGCAAAACGGCTCAACTGCGCCGTGGCAAGTTCGTCCGCCCCGCCGACGACGGCGGCCATGAGCATGGCGGCTTCGAACAGCGAACCCGTCTTGAGCGCGTTGGTGGTCGCCACGGCCTGCGCCGAAGGCCTGCGGGAGTCGGCGTGCAGGTCACGATACTGCCCTTTCACCAACCCTTTCATGCCCGACGCCTCGGCCAGCCTGGCGACTAGCTGAGCACGCGCCTGGGTCGGTACGCTCGGCGTCGAGGCTACCAGGCGGAAGGCCTCGGTCAGCAGCGCCACGGCGGCGAGCACCGCCACGTCCTCACCGAACTGGCGGTGGACCGTGGGCTGGCCCCGACGCAGCTGGGCGTTGTCCATGCAGGGCAGGTCGTCGAGGATCAACGAAGCGCCGTGGACCATTTCCGTGGCGCACCCCAGGTCGAACAGCGTCGTAGCGTCGCTACCCAGGCCCTGCCCGGCCAGCACCAGCAGCATGGGCCTGATGCGCTTTCCCGGCGAGAGCAGGCACGCCCGCATGGCGAGCCCCACCGGCTCCTCTTCATCCTCCGCCAAGGACAACAGCTCCTCCAGCCGCATGACAAGGCGTTCACGCAGCTCGTCGAATTCGTCGGGAGCGTGGGAAACGCCGTCGATTCGTGGCACGGGTAGGTTCATCGCGCATCTCTCCTTCAAGCGCCAGCCAAGACGAGCTATAGGTTACGGGCACGGGTACCGCTGGTTGACGCGTCGCGCTATTAGACTAGGATCTTATACAAGAATTGCACAAGGCCTATATCCTAGCACTATAGTCCCTAACGCCGGCAGAAGCTTTGGTTCGGCAACTTTCTCTCCTTCCCAGGAGTTCATCATGGCCGACGATGACCTGATCCACCGCAAGAACGATCACTTGAACATCGTGCTGGGCATGGAGCCTAACGCCGCCCCGGTAACGACCGGCCTGTCGCGCTATCGCTTTCACCACTGCGCCCTGCCGGAAATGAACCTGGAGGCCATCGATCTCGGTACGTCGTGGTTCGGCAAACCGCTTCGCGCCCCGCTGCTGATCAGCTCCATGACCGGCGGCGCCACCCGGGCAGCGGCGATCAACCATCACCTCGCGGAAGCGGCCGAAGCCCTGGGGATTGCCTTGGGAGTCGGCTCGCAGCGCGTCGCCCTGCAGTCCGGCGCCGACCATGGTCTGACGCGCGACCTGCGGCGCTTCGCCCCCAGCGCGCCGCTGCTCGGCAACATCGGCGCATCGCAACTGCTCGAGCCCCAGGGGATCGACTGGGCCAGGCGCGCGGTGGAGATGATCGGCGCCGATGCGCTGATCGTGCATCTCAACCCACTGCAGGAAGCCGTTCAGGCCGGCGGCGACAGTGACTGGAGCGGCGTGCTCCGGGCTATCGAAAGGTTGGTCGTGGCACTCGACGTACCGGTGGTGGCGAAGGAGGTCGGTGCCGGCATATCGGCGCCGGTGGCCCAGTCACTGGTGGCGGCCGGCGTGGCAGCCATCGACGTGGCGGGGGCCGGCGGCACCAGCTGGGCCAGGGTAGAGGGCGAGCGTGCCAAGAACGCGAGCTCGCGACAGGTGGCGATGGCTTTCGCCGATTGGGGTATACCCACGGCCGAGGCATTGGTGAGCGTGCGCCGGGCCTTGCCGGATACGCCGCTGATCGCTTCCGGCGGTATTCGCAACGGCGTGGAGGTCGCCAAGTCGATTCGCCTGGGGGCGGATCTGGTAGCGCAGGCCGCCGCGGTGCTGCAGAGCGCCACGCAGTCGACCGATGCCGTCATCGAACATTTCCAGGTCGTCATCGAGCAGTTGCGTATCGCCTGCTTCTGCACCGGCAGCGCCAGCCTCGCTGAGCTGCGCCGCGCCCCCCTGTCACCGCTTGACGAACTGCCGTCCTGACATGGCCCATCATTTCGGTGTCGTCGCACCGCCCTTTCCCAGCCACTTTCGCGCCCTGCAGGCACTGGCGGATGCGCTCGTCGGGCGTGGCCACTGCGTCACCTTTCTGCACCAGCCGGAGGCCGCCCGTTGGCTCGACTCCCCTCAGGTTTCCTTCCACGCCGTGGGCCGCACCAGCCATCCACCTGGCGCCCTGGCACGTACCCTTCGCCTGGCGGCCCAACCGGGCGGGCCGCTGGATCTGCACCGCCTGATCGCCGACATGAGCCGTGCCACCGACATGCTGTGCCGCGAGCTACCCCGCGCGCTTGACACGCTCGGCATCGATGCCCTGCTCTGCGACCAGATGGAAGCGGCCGGCGGCCTGGTGGCCGAGGCCAGCGGACGGCGCTTCGTCTCGGTTGCCTGCGCCCTGCCGGTCAATCGCGAGCCCGGCCTGCCGCTGCCGGTGATGCCGTTTACCTATGGCCGCAGCGAGAAGCACGAGCGAGTCTATGCTGGCAGCGAGCGGACCTACGACCTGCTCATGGCGAAGCATCGCCGAACCGTGGCCCGGCATGCCGCGAGACTGGGGCTCTCCCCGCGCAGCGGGCTTCACGAATGCCTCTCGCCCTACGCCCAGATCAGCCAGACGGTCGCGGGCTTCGAGCTTCCCCGACGTGCCCTGCCCGCGCATTTTCACCACGTCGGCCCACTGCGTCCCGCAACGCCCTCCCACAGGGAGCCGGCGCCCAGGCTGTCCCCCGACAAGCCCGTGGTCTTCGCCTCGCTGGGAACGCTGCAAGGCCACCGTTTTGCGCTGTTCCGACGCATCGTGCGCGCCTGCGCGCCGTTGGACGTCCAGCTGCTGGTGGCGCATTGCGGCGGCCTTGAACGCTGGCAGGAAGAGGTGCTCTGGCGGGAGGGAGCGACCCGGGTGACGAGCTTCTTTGCGCAGCGTGCCATGCTGTCCCGCGCCGACGCGGTCATCACCCATGGCGGGCTCAACACGGTGATGGATGCCCTGGTCACGCGCACACCGATGCTGGTGCTGCCCCTCGCCTTCGACCAGCCTGGTGTCGCCACGCGCGTCCAGCATGCCGGCGTGGGGCTGCGCGCCTCGCCACGATTCGAGGGCCCTCGCCCAATGAGAGCCAAGCTTGTGAAATTGCTCGAGGGTTCAGGCTTCGCCACCGCCCTGGCCCGCCTGGGCGGGGAAGTCGAAGCCGCGGGAGGCACACCTCGCGCGGCGGATATCGTCGAGGAGGCCCTGCGGCCATGAAGGCTCGCCATGACCTGATCCTGGTGGGGGGCGGCCTGGCCAATGGCTTGATTGCGCTTCGCCTCAAACAGGTCCGCCCCGAACTCGACGTGCTCGTCCTCGAGCAGGAAGCCGCGCCGGGCGGCAACCATACCTGGTCGTTCCACGACAGCGACCTCACGCCCGCACAGTGGGACTGGGTCGGCCCGCTGGTAGGATGCCGCTGGCCGCAGCATGAGGTGCGTTTCCCCCAGCGCAGGCGCACCCTGCAGAGCGGCTACGCCAGCCTGTTCTCGAAAGACTTCGCCTCGGTACTGCGCGATACGCTCGGCAGCGACCTGAGGGTCGGCGTCCGTGCGGCGCAGCTCGACCCCACCCAGGTGCAGCTGGAGGATGGCCGAACCCTGCATGCCGGCGCGGTGGTCGATGGGCGCGGCGTGGCGACGAGCCCGCACCTGGCGCTGGGCTGTCAGGCTTTTCTCGGCCAGGAGCTGAGGCTGGCGCGTCCCCATGGTCTGAGCGGCCCCATCCTGATGGATGCCACGGTCGCCCAAAGCGAGGGGTATCGCTTCGTCTATGTGCTGCCCTTCACCCAGGACACGCTGCTGATCGAAGACACGCACTATGTCAACAGCGACCGGGTCAACAGCGACCGGGCCAACAGCGACTGGGCCAACAGCGACCGGGTCGACATGGGGCGGCTCGAACCGCAGCATCTTCGCGACAACATCGCCGACTATGCCCACGCCAGCGGCTGGCAGGTGCAGGCGATGCTGCGCGAGGAGAATGGCGTGCTGCCCATTACGCTGGCCGGGGACTTCGCTGCCTTCTGGCGCGAGGCCGATTCACAGCCGCGCAGCGGCCTGCGCGCCGGGCTGTTCCATCCCACCACCGGCTATTCGCTGCCTCATGCCGTGCGCCTGGCCGAGCGCATCGCCCGCCTCGACGACCTGAGCGCGCCGGCGCTGTTCGATGCCATTCGACGCGAGGCGCTCGGCGAGTGGCGGCGCCAGGGCTATTTTCGCCTGCTCAATCGCATGCTGTTCCTGGCCGGCCGCCCCGAGCAGCGCTGGCGGGTCATGCAACGCTTCTACGGCCTGCCGGAGCCGCTTATACAACGCTTCTACGCCGGGCGGCTGACCGCCCTGGACAAGCTGCGCATCGTCACCGGCAAGCCGCCGGTACCCCTGGGCGAAGCCCTGCGTGCCGCGCGGCTCGGCTCCCCTCATCAGATCAGGACAGGCAAATGACTGATTCTCCTCGCGCCGTCATCATCGGAGCCGGTTTCGGTGGCCTGGCGCTCGCCATCCGTCTGCAGGCCGGCGGCTATCGCACCACCCTGCTGGAGAAACGCGACAAGCCTGGCGGGCGCGCCTACGTCTACCAAGACAAGGGCTTCACCTTCGACGCCGGCCCCACGGTCATCACCGACCCCACCGCGCTCGAGGAGCTGTTCGCCCTGACCGGTCGCCGCATGGCCGACTACGTCGAGCTGCTGCCGGTCTCGCCGTTCTATCGCCTGTGCTGGGAGAACGGACCGGCTTTCGACTACCTCAACGACCAGGCCGAACTCGAACGGCAGATCGCCCAGCGCAATCCCGCCGACGTGGAGGGCTACCGCCGTTTCCTGAGCTATTCGCGAGCGGTATTCGAGGCGGGATATCGCAAGCTGGGCGCCGTGCCGTTCCTGAGCTTTCGCGACATGGCCCGCGCCGGGCCACAGCTCGCCCGGCTGCAGGCCTGGAAGAGCGTCTACACCATGGTGTCGCGCTTCGTTCGGGACGACCACCTGCGCCAGGCCCTCTCCTTTCATTCACTGCTGGTGGGCGGCAATCCCTTCGCCACCTCATCGATCTACACCCTGATCCATGCGCTGGAACGCGAATGGGGGGTATGGTTCCCGCGCGGTGGCACCGGCGCGCTGGTACAGGGAATGGTGACGCTGTTCGAGGAGCTTGGCGGCACGCTCGAGCTCAACGCCAGCGTGGATCGTATCGAGGTCGAACAGGAACGAGTGACGGCCGCGCATCTTGCCGACGGCCGCCGCTTCGAGACCGATGCCTTGGCCTCGAATGCCGACGTGATGCACACCTATGGGCACCTGCTGCGCGCCCACCCACGGGGCATCAGCGAGGCCAGGCGGCTCTCAGGCAAGCGCTTCAGCATGTCGCTGTTCGTGATCTACTTCGGCCTGGATACGCCACCGCCGCCCGGGCTGGCGCACCACACCGTATGCTTCGGCCCGCGCTATCGCGAGTTGATCGACGAGATCTTTCATGCCGAGACCCTGGCCGACGATTTCTCGCTCTATCTGCACGCTCCCTGCGTCACCGATCCCACGCTCGCCCCGCCCGGCGGAAGCGCCCACTACGTCCTCGCGCCCGTTCCACACCTGGGCAATGCGCCCATCGACTGGGCGCGTGAAGGCCCCCGCTATCGCGACCGCATTCTCGAGTACCTGGAACGTCACCACATCCCGGGGCTGCGCGAGCATATGGTCACCTGTCGTCACTTCACGCCCGAGGATTTCCGAGACGAACTCAACGCCCACCTCGGTTCCGCCTTCTCGCTGGAGCCAATCCTCACCCAGAGCGCCTGGTTCCGCCCGCACAACCGCGACGCCCGAATCGCGAACCTCTACCTGGTGGGCGCCGGTACGCATCCCGGTGCCGGCGTGCCGGGGGTGATCGGGTCGGCCAAGGCGACGGCCGGCCTGATGCTGGAGCGGACATGAACGAAGCACTCGTCGCTCACGCCGACCGGACCATCCAGGCCGGCTCGAAGAGCTTCGCGACCGCTGCACGGCTGTTCGACGCCGACACCCGCCGCAGTGCCGTGATGCTCTACGCCTGGTGCCGCTATTGCGACGACAGGGTGGATGGCCAGACGCTGGGATTTGCCGGCGAGCCCGGCGACGCCCCCCAAGGCATGGAGGGCCGTCGGCGCCTCGAGGAGCTGCGCGACCTGACCCGCCGTGCCTACACCGGCGAACCCATGGCCGAACCGGCCTTCGCCGCCTTTCAGGAAGTGATACAACGCCACGCCATCCCCGAGCGCTACCCCCTGGAGCACCTGGCGGGCTTCGCCATGGACGTTGACGGAACGCGGTACGCCGACTTCGACGACACCCTGCGCTACTGCTACGGCGTGGCCGGTGTCGTGGGAATCATGATGGCGCACATCATGGGAGTAGAAGAGGAGACGGTCCTGGATCGTGCCTGCGACCTGGGCCTGGCCTTCCAGTTGACCAACATGGCCCGCGACATCGTGGAGGATGCCAGGATGAACCGCTGCTACCTGCCCGCCGAGTGGCTGCGCGATGCCGGCATACCCGAAGATGAGGTCGCCGCCGCGGAACACCGCCCCGCCCTGGCGAGGCTGGCGGCGCGCCTGGTCGATGCCGCCGAACCCTATTACGACTCCGCACAGGGCGGGCTGCCGGCCCTTACGCTGCGCTCGGCCTGGGCGATCGCCACGGCCCATGGCGTGTACCGGGAGATCGGCATCAAGGTGAAGAACCGCGGCGCTCACGCCTGGGACAGGCGGATATCGACCGGCAAGGCAGAGAAGCTTCGGCTACTGGCCCAAGGCGCGAGGATGGCCGTCACGTCTCGCGACGAGACGCCCGCTCCGCGTCCGGAATCGCTGTGGCAGCGTCCTCTCTAGCCAGTGGACCGCCATGCCGCTCGCGCAACTGGCGCTTGAGCCGGGACACCGGAGGCGCGAAAAGGAAGCCGAACGACACGCAGCCCTCGCGGCCACGCACGGCATGGTGCATCAGGTGGGCCTGGTAGAGCCGCTTGAGATAGCCGCGGCGCGGCACGTAGCGAAACGGCCAGCGCTGATGCACCAGTCCATCGTGTGCAACAAAATAGAGGAAGCCGTAAGCGGTCATGCCCGCCCCGATCCACTGCAGCGGATACCTGCCCGCTGTACCCAGCGCGATCAGGACGATCGCAATGCTGGCAAACACCACGGCGTAGAGATCGTTCTTCTCGAACCAGCCGCGACGCTCTGGGGAGTCAGGCGGTTCATGATGCGATCGGTGCCACCCCCACCCCCAGCCGTGCATGATGTACTTGTGCGCAAACCAGGCAAACAGCTCCATGCCGACCACGGTGAGCAACACGATCAGGACTGGGGCGATCACGCTCATCGCGACAGCCCCTCCAGGGCCTCGCGCAACGCCTCGGGCGCATCGAAAGTGCGCCGATCCTCGACCACCAACCCCTCCAGGCCAAGCCACAACACCTCGTCGCCCTGGCCGAGATGCGCCGGCGCCACCTTGCTATCGTAATCGAGCAGGACACTGTAGGAGGCCGAGCGCATCGCGGGCACCATCACCATGCGCGTGATCATCTTGGGCATTCGCGAGACATCCGCCACGTACAGCGCCAGGTGCGACTCGAGGAAGCCCTCCGGTAGTCCCTCCAGTGCCTCGTTCACCACATCGGCCGCCTTGCGGCTGCTGGCCACCAGCAGCAAACGAGTCTCGGGTGCGATCATCACGGCATCACCGAACTGATCCTCCAGGGTCCAGGCTCTTACCCGTTCCCCTTCCGACTTGGCCTGTACGCCAACGCTGAACAGCACCAGAAGCAGCATGGTCAGGAGTTTCATCGACGCTTCCTCATCAAGGGGGCAGCTACAGCTTCATGGTAACCCAGCGCATGCCACTTGGCGCTGTACGGATAACGATCTCGTCATGCCGGCCGGAGTGCCTGCATTTATCGCCTCGACGTTTTGCGGCAACATACCCTTCAGCGTAGGGTAACTTGGCACGAAAAGGGCATAACCAACAGGGGAACAAGCATGAGCGAGGTCACGCAGCTCGATCCATTGGCATTTCCCCTGCACGGCAGCCGCCTGATCGAGGCCAGCGCAGGCACGGGCAAGACCTTCACCATCGCCCTGCTCTACGTGCGCCTGGTGCTCGGCGCCCGTTCGGAGGCCGACGACGCCGCCTTCGAGCGCCCGCTGACGCCGCCCGAGATCCTCGTCGTCACCTTTACCAACGCCGCCACCCAGGAGCTGCGCGAGCGCATCCGCACACGGCTGGTGGAAGCTGCGGCTGTTTTTCTGCAACCGGCGGAAGGTGCCGAGGGCGACGACCTGCTTCTTCAGTTGCGCGACCAATATGACTCTGCCACCTGGCCCGCCTGCGCCCGACGCCTGCAGCTCGCCGCCGAATGGATGGACGAAGCCGCCGTCTCCACCATCCACAGCTGGTGCTACCGCATGCTGCGCGAGCACGCCTTCGACAGCGGCAGCCTGTTCTCGCTCGATCTGGAAACCGACCAGACCGAACTGGAGCTCGAGGTGGTGCGCGACTACTGGCGCAGCTTCTACTACCCCTTGAACACCGACGAACTGGCCAGCGTGGTACGCCACTGGAGCACGCCCGAACAGCTGCACCAGGCGGTGCGAGGGCTGATGCCTGAAGCCGAGGCGCTAAACAAGAACGCCCCGCCCCCCGCCGAGACGGTTGCCAACGCCAGCCGCGAGACCGCCGAGCGCCTGGCCCAGCTCAAGGCGCCGTGGCCCAAGTGGGTGAACGAGTGCGAAGCGCTGTTCGAGGAAGCCGCCCAGCAGAAGGCCTTCAAGGGCCAGAGCTTCAATGCCCGTAGCCGCGCCAACTGGCTCGGCGCGCTGCGCGAGTGGTGCCAAAATGATGCCGCCTGGCCCGGCCTGACCGAGGCCGCCTGGAAGCGCCTGACGCCCCAGGGCATGGCCGAGATCTGGCTCAAGGGCGAGCCGCCGGACCACCCGGCCCTGGCCGCGCTGGAAAAGCTGCAGGAAGAGCTCAACGCCCTGCCCGATCCCTACGCCGACCTGCTCACCCACGCCGTGCACTGGTGCCGCGCGCGGCTCGATCGCGAACAGGAACGCCGCGCCGAGATGGGCCCCAACGAGCTGCTCACGCACCTCGACCGGGCGCTGGCCGGCCCCAACTGCGAGGCGCTGGGTACACAGATCCGCCGCCAGTTCCCGGTCGCCCTGGTCGACGAATTCCAGGACACCGACCCGGTGCAGTACCGCATCTTCGACTGCGTGTACCGCATCCGCGAGAACCGCCCAGAGTGCGGCGTGTTCCTGATCGGTGACCCCAAGCAGGCGATCTACGCCTTCCGCGGCGCCGACATCCACACCTATCTGCGCGCCCGCCGCGACACCGAAGGCCGCCACGTCACCCTGGGCACCAACTTCCGCTCCAGCAGCGAGATGGTCGAGTCGGTGAACCGCTGCTTCGAATTCGCCGAGGCGCATCCGCCCGGCGCCTTCCTGTTCAAGTCGCCCGAAGGGGACCCGGTTCCTTTCATTCCCGTCGGCGCCAAAGGACGCAAGGACTCTCTCACCCGCCACGGCCAGCCGCTACCCGCCATGACCCTGTGGCAGCTCGACTGCGACGAACCGCTCTCGAAGACCGCCTACCACGGCGAGATGGCCGAGCGCTGCGCCTCGTACATGGTCGAACTGCTCAACGAGGGCCAGCGCGGGAGTGCCGGTTTTCAGAGCGAGCAAGGCGAACTGCAGCCGCTCAAGCCCTCCGATATGGCGGTGCTGGTCAACGGCCTGGGCGAGGCGCGGGCGATCCGCCAGGCGCTGGCCCGGCGCGGGGTGAAGAGCGTCTACCTCTCCGACAAGGACAAGGTGTTCGCCTCGCCGGTCGCCCCCCAGCTCGACGCCTGGCTGCGCGCCTGCGCGGCACCCGACGACGACCGGCTGCTGCGCACCGCGCTGGCCACCCCGGTGCTGGGGCTGGATATCGCCACGCTCGACCACCTCAACGAAGACGAACTGGCCTGGGAAGGCCGCGTGATGCAGTTCCGCGACTATCACCGGCTATGGCAGCGCCAGGGCGTGCTGCCGCTGGTGCGCAGTATTCTCCACGACTTCGACGTGGCGCAGAGGCTGCTGGCAAGCGGGCCCGCAAGCGAAGGTGAGCGCTTCCTAACGGATTTATTACACCTTGGGGAGTTACTACAGCACGCCAGCCAGGAGCTCGACGGCGAACACGCGCTGATCCGCTTTCTCGCCGAATCCATCGCCCACCCCGAAGCCCAGGGCGATACCCACAAGCTGCGCCTGGAGAGCGATGCCGACCTGGTGCAGGTCATCACCATCCACAAATCCAAGGGGCTGGAGTACCCGCTGGTGTTCCTGCCTTTCATCTGCAGCCACCGCCCGACGAAGAAGGACGACTCGCCGCTGCGCTGGCACGACGCCGAGGGCCGGCTGCGCATCAGCCTGGAGGCCGACGAGGAGACGCTCGCCACCGTCGACCGCGAGCGCCTGGGCGAGGACCTGCGCAAGCTCTACGTGGCACTGACCCGCGCGCGCCATGCCACCTGGCTCGGCATGGCACCGCTCAAGGGCGGCGAAGGCAGCGCCATCGGCCAACTGCTGGCCAACGGCGACCTACTCGGCCCCACCGGCTTCAGTGAAGCGCTCAAGCGGCTGAAGGGCGACTGCGCCGCCATCGAGATCGCCCCCGCGCCGCCCGCCCACGCCCAGATCGTCAGCCGGAGCGAGCGAGACGACGCCTTGGGCGAAGCGCGTACGCCCGCACGCCCCGCCCGGGAGCACTGGTGGATCGCCAGTTACTCGGCGTTGCGCCTCTCCGGCGAGACCGTAACCGTCGATGCAGCGAGCGCCCCAGTAAGGACTGACTTACCCCCTAACCCGCAGGATAGCGAAGCGCAGCGAAGCGGCAGCCTTCCCGAGCCCGCCACCGCCATGGAGGCCACTGCGCTGGAGGTGATCGAAGAGCCGCACGACAGCGGCCAGAGCGAACCGCTACCTTCCTTGCACCGGTTTCCCCGCGGGCCCGGGCCCGGCACGTTCCTGCACGGCATTCTCGAGTGGGCGGGGGAACTCGGCTTCATCCGCGTGGCCCGCGACCCGGCCCTGCGCGAGGAGACCCTGGCCCGGCGCTGCCAGGTGCGCGGCTGGCAGCCGTGGCTGCCTACCCTGCACGCCTGGTTCGGCACCCTGCTCGCCGCTCCACTGCCGCTGCCCGATGGCGCGGGCAGCTTGCGGCTCGAAGCGCTGACGAGCTACCAGGTGGAGATGGAGTTCTGGTTCGCCTCGCGCCAGGTCGACACCCGCCGGCTGGACGCCCTCGTAAGTGCTTACACACTCACGAGCCCAGGCACCAGCCTGCCCCGCCCCGCGTTGGATGCCGATACCCTCAACGGCATGCTCAAGGGCTTCATCGACCTGGTGTTCGAGCATGAGGGGCGCTACTACGTGGCCGACTGGAAATCGAACCACCTGGGGCCGGACGACGCCGCCTACAGTTCGGATGCCATGCGCCAGGCCGTGGCCGATAAGCGCTACGACCTGCAGTACGCGCTCTACCTGCTGGCCCTGCACCGGCTGCTGAAGGCGCGCCTGCCGGGCTACGATTACGACCGGCACATCGGCGGCTCGCTCACCGTCTTTCTCAGGGGCGCGAGTGCCGAGAGCCGCGGCGTGCACGCCGAGCGCCCTTCGCGTGAGCTGATCGAAGCGATGGACGCGCTGTTTCAGGGCAACCCCCAAGCAGCTGGCAACCGCACCTCGACGGAGGCCCCGGCATGAGCAGGCGCAGCAAGAATCACGACGACGCCACCCCGGATCTGTTCGCCGATCTCGCTGAGGAATCAGGCGCCAGTAGCGAAGCCGGCAAGCGCGAACCCGCCAGGTCGGAACCGCCCCAGGCCGCGCTTCACGACACCCAAGCGCTGTTCGCCCTGCTCGACCGCTGGGTGGAACGCGGCTGGCTGCGCGCGCTGGACCGGGCGCTGGCCGGCTTTTTCCAGCGTGAGGTGAGCGACGCCCCTCCCCTGCTGCTGCTGGCCGCCGCACTCGCCAGCCACCAGCTCGGCCGCGGCCACGTGTGCCTGGACCTCGCCCAGACCCTGGCCGCCCCCGACCTGGCGCTCTCGCTGCCGCCGGAAGGTGACGACCTGAGCGACCCGCCGCCGCTGCCCAGCGACCTGCTGGCAGGGCTGGAACTCGCCACCTGGCGCGACGCCCTGAATCACCTCGCCCTGGTGGCGAACGGCCACGCCCCGGCTGACGAATCAAGCTCTACTCAACTTCCGGGCAATACCCCGCTGGTACGCAGCGAACGCGACGGCAGCGTGCGGCTCTACCTGCGCCGCTACTGGCAGTACGAGCAAGACATACGCGGGCTGATCGGCAGCCGACTGACTGCCCCTACCGAGGCAGCAACCGATACCGCCACCTTGGCCCGCGCCCTGGCGGCACTCTTCCCCGAAAGCCATGAGCTCGACTGGCAGCAGGCCGCCTGTGCCCTGGCCAGCCGCTCGCGCTTCGCCGTCATCACCGGCGGCCCCGGCACCGGCAAGACTACTACCGTGGTCAAGCTACTCGCCCTGCTGCAGGCGCTGGCCCTGGGCGAAACCACACAACCTGGCTCCGCCGCCCCGCGCCCGCTGCGCATTCGCCTGGCCGCCCCCACCGGCAAGGCCGCGGCACGGCTCAACGAATCCATCGCCAAGCAGGTGCAGGGCCTCTCGTTGGTGGAGCTGGCCAGCGCCGTGGGCCAACAGGGTGTGGATATCTCAACCCTGCGCGACAGCATCCCCACAGAAGTCACCACGCTGCATAGGCTGCTGGGCTCACGGCCGGATACCCGTCACTTCCGCCACCACGCCGGCAACCCGCTGGCGCTGGACACCCTGGTGATCGACGAAGCCTCCATGGTCGATATCGAGATGATGGCCGCCGTGCACACCGCCCTGCCGCCCCGGGCGCGACTGATCCTGCTCGGCGACAAGGACCAGCTCGCCTCGGTGGAGGCCGGCGCCGTACTCGGCGACCTGTGCCAGCGCGCCGAAGGCGGCCACTACACGCCCGCCACCGCCGAGTGGCTGGAAGCCGTGACCGGCTCGCCGATTCCCGAACCGTACAAGGACGCCAACGGCCAGCCGCTGGACCAGGCCATCGCCATGCTGCGGGTGAGCCACCGCTTCGACGCCAGTAGCGGCATCGGCCAGCTTGCCGAAGCCGTCAACCGCCCGCTCGGCAACAGCCCGGAGGAGAAAGAAACACACAAGGAGAAGAAGCGAGCGGTACGCGCTATCTTCCAGCAGGGTTACGCCGACATCGCCCGCCTCGCCCTGGCGGACGCCGACGACCCGGCGCTGGATCGCCTGGTGGTGAACGGCAACCCGGCCGCTTTCACCAATGGCGGCGAAGGCCGCCACGACCGCCGCGGTGAGACCATCGAAGCCCCGGTCGGCTACGCCCACTACCTGGAAGAGATGCAGACCAATCGCCCCGCTCAAACATATTTCGGCGAAGGCGAGGCGCGCCAACCCTATGACGCCTGGGCCCGCCAGGTACTCGACGCCCACGGCCACTTTCAGTTGCTGTGCGCACTGCGAAAAGGTCCCTGGGGCATTACAGGGCTAAACCCACGTATCGGCCGGGCACTACGCCGCGCCGGCTGGCTCAAGGCCAGCGACCTGGAGCTGGAACAGGGCTGGTTCGAAGGCCGCCCGGTGCTCGTTACCCGCAACGACTACTCCCTGGGGCTGATGAACGGCGATATCGGCATCACCCTTGCCGTACCCGAAGCCCGCAGCGCAACGGAGCAACCCGGCCGCACCCTGCTGCGCGTTGCGTTCCCCGCCAGCGACGGCAGCGGCGACATCAAGTGGGTGCTGCCCAGCCGCCTGCAGGCGGTGGAAACCGTATTCGCCATGACGGTACACAAATCCCAGGGCTCGGAATTCACCCACACCGCCCTGCTGCTCCCCGACGCCCCCAACCCCATCCTTACCCAGGAACTGGTCTACACCGGCATAACTCGCGCCAAGCATTGGCTGACACTGGTGGAGACGGGCCGGGGGATGCTGGATGAAGCGGTGACGAGGGAGGTGGTCAGGGTGAGTGGGTTGGGGAGGTTGTAGAGAAGCGGACATCACAGCATTTGTGATGTCGGCTTTCGGCCAAGAGCGGGCGACGCAATGCCATTAGCTTTCACCATATAATGCGTTCAACAGACTCGAAGCGCCCTAGGTGCGTCCCCCACAGCTGAGCCCACCTGGCTAAGTTAGGCTCTACTCGCATATTGGCAGTAGACGTCTTCGTACACCAGATGAGCTCATGTATTCGACTCGTAAGCCTTTTCGTCCAATGATTGCAGCGAGCATGGGGCGGCCATCCCGTCGACCCTTTGCAAGCCTTTGCCATTCGTTGATGTCGAGCCTCGAAGGTGTCGGGTGGTCTTCGGGGTGCGTATGCCACTCACCCAAGTACCTGATCAACGTGTTGCTGTCTTTCCATCGTTTCTCCACAATGCGCTGGTGCCCATGCAGTAGCCTCTCAAAGAAGTACTTATGCCGTTGATCCTTTGGGGTAGGTTCTGTGGCTTCAAGAACCTCTACGTGAACACCACGAACATGGCCAAGTAGGATGCCTCCCGCCTCCATGTCCTGCTCTCCTTGAATGTATCGCTCAAATATTTCGATCACAGGATGCGAAAAATAGACCAAGCCATCGCTATTAGCGACCCTCCAAGTATTCAAGAAGCGCATGCAGGACATCCTAGTTTCGGAAGGATGGTGACATCCCCCGCCGACGAATCATGCTCTCGGCTGATGACCCGAGTAGAAAGCGATGGCCAAGGCCTTTGATTGGCCCAGGCCAATGCAGTATCCAATCCCAATGCTGCTGCCTGAACGGAGACAGATGCCGGATATGCCACGTATTGTCCTTCACATCCACCCCCGGCAAGTACAGGATCAACGCCACCAAGCACCGATAAAAAATGCCCTTCGGCTTCATAATCACACAGACATCGGTAACATCCTTCTACGGGCTGCTTCCGTATATGCGACCTGACAGCCTCGCCCGAACCTTCAATCCACACATGCAATAGCGGAGTAGTAAACTCCTTACCTCTCTGACCCCCCATTCGCCCCAAAGCTTGCTGACCAGCAATCCATTGACTAAAGGGCTGTTCCCCAGTGGCATCGATGACGAGGTGAAATCCATTCAGATCTAGTGAGTAAGCATCGACGGGGAGAGCAATGACTCTCGATGATGGCATCCCCATCTTAATCTCCTCTACCAGTCCTTCAGCCTTATTTATATTAAGCCGATTTACTCCTAGACGGTGACGGCCGATATTCCCTGCAGCCAGCCACTGATTATCGACTAGTAGGAGCTCACCACCATCGCAACCTCCACCTGCTTTCACAAGCATGTCTGCTAGATAACCACCAATAGTCCCGCACCCAATAAGAAGAATTCGCTTTCCAGACAGCGTCTCTTGTCCTGGGATATTGCGACTCACAATGTAGCGATCGTCCAACCTAGCCACTGGCGCCAGAATGATCGGAGCGTCGAATATGGGCATGCTTTGATCGATCTTTTTTTTCCGTGGATGCTTTTGCAGGTCATGAATCAGAGCGCCGATCTGACCGACTGGTGTGTCAAGCACTACGGCATAGACGTTAGCTCCCCTCCGGTAGCCCTGAGCGATACGTTTGAGAATCTTCCTGCGGCAGTTGGGATCCAGAGCGGCTTGCCAGTCCAGTAGGGCCTTCACCGTTTTTGGAGGCCATGCATCAATGAGTGGCCTTGGCGGCGCCTTAGTTGTAATCTTGGCGGAGAGCCCAACACTTTCAGAAATGTCGGAGAAAAGATGACCGAGTTTAGCTTTAGTCCTTTCCGCATTATCCGAAAATGCTAGTCCATTCTCGCCACCTTCCCCCAATACGAGAGCGATTATCTCAGTAGAATTCACGCTCTCAATGTCAGTATAGCAGCAGGCACCATGCCAATACGCATAAAACTCCTCCTGTAAATCATTGACAAGGTCATTCGCCATTACCCTGTCGAGCACTTCCTCGGCTCTTCGCAATGCAGCAATCGTTTGAGTGACCGGCTTGTAGATATCGAAGACCGCAGTCGACGAGGACACATAGCACAGCAGCCCTGATGGTCCGACATGTGGTGCGATAGGAAGCAAGCTAGGCGGCAGAGGTGACTTCAAAAGGACGTTTGGGAATGAGCGAAGTTCACGGTCGACATAAACATCGCATGGCACCGCGCCAAAGCGAGTATTGAGGGCTCCTTCCAAGTGAAGATAGCCGGGGGTAGTTTGGCGCAGTAAACGTCGGAACCCCATCGGCTCTAGCGATTTGAGCAGCTGTGGGATCACCATGTTAGTTAGCCTGATTTCGAACGCTGAAGAATTTCCAGCTCACTGGGCTCAGGCTCAACAGCTGCAATCGCAGCAGGCAAACCAGAAGGTTTTCCGTCAATCAAATCTGGGCGGTTCGGGAAACGGTCCCCCAGCATCTCACGCATCCAGCGGCAAGCTTGCTCTTTTGCGCTTGCGCTGAGCGACATAGCAGCTTCAAGATATTTTGCAAACATCTCAAACTTCTCTGCTGCTGCCTCGATCTCTTCCTCCGAGAGCGCAGCTGTGAGATAAACATCTTGATCAATCGGGCTCAACACACCGTCACGCAGAGCTTGCGGCATGCCCTTCAAAACGGTTAAGAGCGCCTCGTCATCTCGCTTATACTCAAGCTCAAAGAGGGGGCAGGCTGCTGCCATCAAAAAAATTGAGCTCGGCCCTTTTTCATCCCATTGTTGGTCACGAAATCCCTTGATGTAGCGAATTACTCGACGCAATTGCTGCCCCTTGTCCTGAACCTCCTGCTCGAACCACTCTTTCATAGAAAGAGGATCTGACTTGATCCAGCCACGATCACAGGCCAGGAGAATCTGGTCGGAGGGTAGCCTCTTCCAGGTTTGGGTGGCCGCAGTGGCAGCGATACTATCAAGTGTCCTGACATTTCGCTCCTCCATTGCTGCCTTGAGGATCAAGTACTGTTCATCCGGGATCGCATAGAGAGGCAGATCAATATGAGCATAATGCGAAATCACAACCCGCATGCAAGTAGCTTTGCGTTTCAGCTCCCAACCGTAGTCATTACAGAGCGGCTGTAGTACTTCCATTACTGCCGCGTAGAAATCATCAATCGCTAGGTGAGGCTTCGTCTCTTCTTTCATGATGCTCAAAGGCAGGTAGACACCGTCATCAACGTCTGATTGTTGTGGTGGAGTCTGGCACGGGCGATTCAGCGTTTTATATGCCCAGGAACCCTGTATATAAAATTTTGGCTCGCACACCCTGCCTGTGTATCCCTTCTCCCGTAGTGCCGCTGGGAGACCTTCGCGAAGCGCATCTCGAATTTCCTTGCGGGCAACATCAATGCTCTTTTTTTCCTCTGGAGAGAGATCGAGAGCTTTCAGGAAAGTCGGGGGAGCTAGACTGCGACCATCCTCATGAAGAGAATCCTTGGTGGTGAACAGCAAAGGGCTCAGGTTAAGCATGAAGATTCTCCAGTCGATGGCTAACGAGCACCGTGCCTGGCTTGATGCTGACTCGTGCAATGAGAGGTGGCTCAACTTCCACCCCCTCCTTCCGTAGGCCAGCTACTAATACTCCCCTGGCTAATTAAGCACTCCTGCAGCGAAGCGGACACAAGCTGGGTAACATGCTGCCACAAAACTACATATAGGTCAACTAACAGTAAAATTGCACCATATGTAGGGTGGGCTGTACCTTCAGGACATGCTCATGTGCTTACTCAAGGCAAACCGAAAGCAGGACCTCACAGCCGCTCAAATGCAATCAGGCCCGCCGTATTCAGACCTTTGTTCCAATTGCGATTGGTCCAGTACTCCCCTTCAAGGGAAACCAGCCCATTCTTTTCATGTACCTCAACCCTAGCAGCCCCATAGTGGCAGCCGCTGTCCGTCACCTCTGGGTTTCGAGTGACATTGTGGTAGCAGTAGTTTAGCTCGATCGTCCCGTGCTCTGGATCTCGGCGGACCCCAACCATCGTCGTCGTCGACTTTGAATATTCATCGTTGGACTGAAATTTAATTCTCACACTAAATAGCCGTGAAGTGATGGTTACCTTCCCTTCTTTTTTGAATAGTGCATCTCCTTTATCCTCACCCACTAGCTGCCGCAAGATGTTCCAGTTTGAACGCATAATGACCTGCCACTCGCCGTCGATAGGAGGGAAATAATTTCCCACCCGAGGGAGCTTGCAGATCCAGGGAAACAGAGGGGTCTGGCCCAGACCGATCAGGAGCAAAAGTGTCGTAGCCACAGCGAGCTTGGCCAAAGACCAATAATCTCCAAGTTCACTTGGAGGAAAGAAGAAACCTAGCCCTACAAAAAAGAACAGACACAAGAAAAGCAAGTATCCCAGACACCTCTGAAAACCCAATACCTGATACATGAATTCACCTTTGAGAATGAGACATAAATATCACTATGACAGGGCGGGCAACGTCGCTGCGTCGCGCCTATTCTTGCCAGCAGGCACACGTCTGCACATCCCCCGGTCAGTATGACCGAAGAGATCATGAGCTTGGACTCTGAATCGCCCCTATTTTTGTAGGCGCTCGATGGTCGTTATGGACCGACTGTTGTCTATCACGACTGGCCGCTTTGGGTCGATACCGGCCAGCGTTGCAGGTAGCTGTGTTTGCGAGGTTGAATGGGCAGCGCTGGTAACCTGCTCTCGGCGGCCAGTCGTCAGCAGCGAGCCTCGGTGTCTTCTCTATCCATATGAATTGTCCCAGTGCGTACTGATGTGTCGTTATGTATCTTTGAATTTCAGCCTAGCACCGAAGCATGTGCTGTCCCATGACGAGAATCAACGGAACGACTAAAGGTAAAGCACTACAAGATCGAAAACCGCACCTCCTCCACCCTCACCCGAAAGAACGGGAAGTACGCTTCCGTCCCGAAGTGATTGCCCGCCTCGACCTTGGTGTGCAGGGTAACGCCTTCGAAGTTACGAAAGTCGTCGAGATAGCCACCGAAGGGCTGGAGCCGCCACTCCTTCTCGGGGTTGGCGTTGCTCCAGCGCTGGAACTGTACCCAACGCGGTTGGCCATCCTCGGCCACGGCGATCTCAATACCTTGCTCCAAGGTGCCGTGGGTGATGACGGCTCGTGCCTTGTCCGGCTCGCCGGTCTCTTCCCAGCGCACGCCGTGCTGCGGCAGCAAGGCTGCCGGGGCCCAGAAGGCGGCTTCTGCCGCCACACGGCCGAACGAGGCGCGCAGGTGGTTGTCGTCGCCCCCTGCCCTGGCGACAGGTAACGTGCCGTTGAGCCAGAAGCGCGTCCAGGAGTGGCCGTTGGCCATGCCGTCCGAGCCGCTCATCTGCATGAGCCCGGAGCCGGCCCGTTCGAGGTGCCAGATAAAGCCATACGGTGGGGCGAGAAGTTGGCGTGCCCGCATCGGGCGGTAGCCGGGTGCTTCCTTGGTGCCGAGGCCGATCTCACCGCTCATGCGAATTTCGCTGACGCGCTTAAGTGGGGTGCCAGTGGCGATGGTAAAAAGGAAGTAGCGCCGTGCCGCGTCGGGCAGGCCTTCGACCATGGCGGGATCGAATGTCTCGACCGTGGCGGGCGCTTGGGACTGCAGCCAGGCCCAGGCCTTCTCCGTCGCGTGGTTATCGGCCAGGCGCCAGGCCTGCATCGTCACTATGCCTACCACTACCAGCGCGAGCAGCAGGCCAGCGGCCATTACCAGGTATGCCATTCGCCTGCTCCTTCGCTCCGCTGCCGTTCTCGTCTTAGTCTTCGGATCCTAGCCTTCAACCGACGATGACCTTCTTGTCGTCGAACGCCAAGTGTTGCGCTATTGCCTGCATGCTGGCCAACGGCTGTTCATAGCTCCACACCACATCGCGTCGCGTACGTCCTTGCAGGGTAGGTAGAGGCGCGACGGGGTAGCCACGCTCACCCAGTTCGATGGCGCGGGTAGTGTCGGCGAGAAGCGTATCGCCAATCTTCACTTGCAGCTGATCCTAGCATGGTGGCGGCCTAGGGCTGCTCTAGGGATAAGTTGCCAAAGCATCGTTGGCGTGGAGGCTTTCGACACCGAATCGGCCAGTGGCAGGCTTTCGCCATTTAAGCGACAATTATCCAAAAATCGCCATTTGGTAAGCGAGATTGTCATGGCCCTGACCCGGCTACCCGTCGAAAAACGCCAACAGATGAGTGCCGCGGCGATGCGGACGTACCCCAACATCGCCAGCGACTGGGGGCTGAAAGAGCAGGAAGCCGCCTTGCTGCTTGGCGTGCCTGAGTCGACCTACCGGCGCTGGCGCAAGCAGCCCACGGCGGCGCGTCTCGACGTCAATCACCTTGAGCGCATGTCGTTGATTCTGGGGATCTACAAGGCCCTGCAGATCCTGCTGCCGCGGACCGATGCTGCAGATTCATGGTTGCGCCGTCCTAACCGTAACCCCCTGTTCGCAGGCCAATCCCCTCTGGATCGGCTGCGCAGCGGCCTGGTGCAGGATCTCTATGTGGTCCGCCAATACCTCGATGCGGCCCGAGGCGGGGGCCATGCGTGACGTTTCCGCTCTCCCCTGTCTGCTGGCGCCCCTGCTACCGAGTCATTCCGTCGCGTTTCCCGCCTATCGACCTGTTCGAGCGAGTGGCGGCACCTGATGACTGGGCCCTGCTCCAGGCGCTCGAGGGGGAAACCTCGGCGCGTCTGCGCGAGCGGGCCGGGGCGATTCACCTGGTACGTGAGGAAGACCGACGATACGGCCCCGGCTGGTCGCCGGTGATGGCGGCGTTCTGTTACGTCAGCGAGCGCGGCTCCCGTTTCACCGACGGCACCTTTGGTGCCTACTACTGTGCCTTGACCGAGGCCACGGCCATCGCGGAAAACCGCTTTCACGCCGAGCGCTTCCTGCAGGAATCCAACGAGCCGCCGATGCAGCTCCAGCAGCGGGTCTACCTGGCGGACCTTCAGGGCGAACTCGTCGACTTGCGCCATAACCCTCCTGGGGCCGAACCTCTGCTGGACCCGGAGGACTGGGGCGCGGGCCAAGCATTTGGCCGCAAGGCCTGGGAGTCCCATGCCGATGGTATTGTCTACCCCAGCGTGCGAGATCCAGGTGGTGAGTGTGCCGCGGTGCTTCGTCCGCCGGTATTGTCGCCGACCTGGCAAGGGAGGCACCTTGGCTATGAGTGGGACGGTGAGCGGATTCGCCATGTCCTCGAGCTTCGGTTAGTCGAGTGAGGCTTAGGGACGGGCCGCAGCATGTGGAATGAGACGGTGACGCAAGGTCGTGAGGATAAGTGGTCCTCGGCGGCGAAATATTCAATCAAGACATGACGGGGAGTCGACCTGTGTCGTCAACAACAATAAAAAGCACGCTGCACCGGCTGACCGGCCAATTTCATGAGCCAAGCAGGGAAATCAGGTACCGTCAGGACATCGAGCCCAGAGTTAGGCTCGAGGCCTGCCTGTCGCTGATCGTGGCGGCTTCGGTCTTTGGCATGTTCGGCATTTCCGACTACTTCTACATCGGCGTGAGCACCGAACTGTATCTGCTGCTCGCCATGCGAGTCCTGGTGGTGGTCTCATGCCTGATGCTGGCCATCGCGCTGGGTCGCTGGGGCAGCTATTCCCGCCATGCCTGGCTGCATGCATTGCCCCTCTGGATACTGGCAACTGGCATCATCCTGATCGTTCCCTTGCGCCCTGACAGCCTCGCCACCCAGGTTACCGCAGTGGTGGTCGCCACCATGGCGTTCTACCTGCTCATCCCCAACCTGCTGCCCGTCGTGGCAACCGCCAGCCTGTACTTGAGCCTGGGCTTCCTGGCCGCAGCGGTACTAGCAGCCGATATCTCTGCCGTGGTCGCACTGCGCATAGCACTGCTGCTCATCATGACTAACGCCGTGGGCTTCTTCGCCTTGCTGCGCCTGGAAAAATTGCAGCGACAGCAGTTCGCGCTACTGGAGGAGGAACGTGTCCGAAACCAGCAGCTGGTCGAGGAGATAGCGCATCGCAAATCGCTGGAAGCACAGCTACGCATGGTCGCCGAGCGGGATGAATTGACGGGGCTGAACAGTCGAAGCCATTTCATGAAGCGAGCCCAGGGACTGCTTAAACGCTCACAACTCGAAAAGGCGCCGTTTTGCCTCTTCATGATCGACGTCGACCATTTCAAGGCCATCAACGATACCTGGGGGCATAGCCGGGGGGATCGGGTACTAACCGCGATCGCAACGACGTGCAGGCAGTCCCTCAGGCCCCAGGATGTCATCGGGCGTTTCGGCGGTGAGGAGTTCATCGTGGCATTGCCCAACACTCACCTGGATGACGCTCGAATCGTGGCGGAACGGCTACAACAGGAGGTCGCCAAGCTGTCGGTGATGGAGGAAGCTCCCGATCACCGGCTGACCGTTACCATCGGCATCGCCGGGGTCCTTGACGAGAAGGTCGACCTGGAAGCCCTGATCAACCAGGCTGATCAGGCCCTGTACGCTGGCAAGCATGACGGAAGGAATCGGGTCGTGATGAGTCACGAAAGAAGAGAGGAGGTGTGAGAGGAAGATATGCCAAACAGTGCTTAAAGCTGGGGGAGACGGACTGCGGGATACTGGATGACACAGTGACGAGGGAGGTCGTGAGGATGAGCGGGTTGGGGAAGTGGCCATAACGGTTCATCCTAGACATCGGCACGTATGATGACCAAAGCAAGGGAGTTGCGAATGAAGCACTACAGAAAAATCGAACATGTCAGACGCCACGGCCTGTCCCTGCTGGCTCGGCTCGGCCGCTACGAATTGGCCGTGCTGCTGTGCGTCTCGGTACTTTCCGGCGGTGTCTGGGGGTTCATCGAGCTGGCCGATGCCGTCACCGAGGGAGGTACCCAGAGCATCGACGAGACCCTGCTGCTCTCTATGCGCAATCCTGCCGATCTCACTGACCCGCTCGGCCCGGGCTGGGTCGAAGAAATGGGCCGGGACTTTACCGCGCTCGGTGGGGTCGGCGTGCTGGTCGTGATCACCCTGGGTGCCCTAGGCTACCTGCTGCTCGCCCGGCGCTATCGCGCGGCGCTCTTCGCCGCGGTCGCGGTACCCGGCGGCATGCTGCTCAGCACACTGATGAAGATGGGCTTCGATCGTCCTCGGCCCGATCTCGTGCCGCATGAAGCCATGGTCTACACCGCGAGTTTCCCCAGCGGCCACTCGATGATGTCTGCGGTTACCTACCTCACCCTGGCCGCCCTGCTCATCCGGGTACAGCCAGTGCTGAGGCTGAAGGCCTACCTGCTGATACTGGCGATACTCCTTACCCTGCTGGTGGGAATAAGCCGGGTCTACCTGGGGGTGCACTGGCCGACGGATGTGCTTGCCGGCTGGACCGCCGGGGCGGCCTGGGCCGCGCTATGCTGGCTGGTGATGCGCTGGCTGCAGCGGCGCGGGCAGGTAGAAACAGAAGAGAGCGTCTCGGACACCGAGTAGGTTATCAAGCGAAAGCGGTCGCAGCATTAAGGAGATGCTGCGGTTGCCCCCCGCCTCCATCCTCACCCCAACCTTGGGCTGTCATCTTCCTGCCGTCGAACGCCATGTGGTGCGCTAGCTACACGGGGCGGGTGGTGTCGGGCCTGCACCCGGCGGTGTTCATGTTTAGGGTGAGGCGGGGGCGGTGCGCGCTTCGCCACCCTCAGGACCGTAAAAGAATACCCACGTGGCAAAATCGTCAGTGAAGTCCTCGAAGCGATGAACGACGCCGGCGGGCACGAAAAGCACTTCCCCCGCCTCGAAGGGCTGGCGGGTGTCGCCATTGAGGAACTGACCGGAGCCGGAGATGACGACGTATACCTCGTCTCTGGTGTGCGGGGTCTGGTGATCCAAGCCCTCGGGCTGGTAGATCTCGACCTGAAGCGAGCCGCGCCGAAACACCTCGGCGAAGGGTATGTCGGGATTGTCTCGCAGCTGCTGCAGTGCGGACGAGGGTGTCAGGCGATCCGTCATGGGCTCTCTCTCGCTAGCGGTTGGCGTTAACCAGGCGTCTTTCGATAGCGCTCCCGCTTGGCTGCGAGTAGCTGCTGGTCAGCGCGGGCGGCCAGGCTGTCCAGGCGGTTCTCGTCGGGGCGCAGCGTGGCAACCCCGACACTGATCGAGACGTCAACCTGCTCGCGTGCCCGCTGCTGCAATCGCTCGGCAGTGGCACAAGCGTCGTCGCTGTCACTCTCGGGAAGCAGAATCAGGAATTCATCGCCGCCGAAGCGGCCCAGCAGGTCGCTTGTACGCAGTGCGCCCTGCAGGCTCGCGGCAACGCGCTTGAGCACGGCATCCCCCGCGGCATGCCCTTGGGTATCGTTGACCTGCTTGAAGGCGTCGAGATCGACCATCAATAGGCTGAGCGAAGTCCCATAGCGCCGAGCCCGCTGAATCTCGCGCTGGCCCAAGGTCTCGATATGGCGGCGGTTGTAGCAGTCGGTGAGAAAGTCACGAGTCGCCATCTCCTCGAGCTGGCCGTTGAGCATCCTAAGCTCACGGTTGGCGTGCTGCAGTTCAGCGGTACGCTGCTCCACGCGTGCTTCCAGCGCTTGATTGTGGCGCTCCAGTGCCTCCCGGGCCTGGTGCAGTTCTGTCACGTCCTGCGCAATGCCGAACAGGTGGGTGACGCGCTGCGGGTCGTCGGCAGCGTTGTGCAGCGGCACGATCAGCGTCAACCAGTGGCCGTACTGCTCGTTGCCATGCGCGTCGAAGAAAGCGGCATGCTCTTGATAGCGCATGGGCTTATTCCGTGCCACGCATTCGCGGTAGCGAGCATAAATGGACTCAACCGAAGCAGCCGGCATGAAGGCCGCAAGCGGCTTGCCCAGGTACTCGCGGCCGATGGTGTCGAGCTGCGCCGGGTTGGCTGCCTCGACGGTGAAATGGCCGTTGTCCTCCACACGCACCAGAAACATGTTCTCGGGGAAGTGATTCCAAAGCTCGCGAATCAGCGGATGCGCCATCAGGGCATCGTGGAAAGATTGCGGTAACTGCTGAGGAGACGCTTCGGTCATGTGATCACCCGCTGCGAGGTCTACCTTACATTACAATAACCGCCGAGCCTGGCAAGCCCTGGTCACTGGCCAGGGCACGCTCAGTGCTGAGGGTACCGACCCTCTGGCTCGCTTCTTGCCACGAACGTGAGTGCTGCCCGGGCCTGTCAGCCATTCATGAACCGGGCTTCGAAGGCTTCCACCACCTGGCGCAATGCCGGCGTCAGCCGGGCCAATGTCTCGCTTCGCAGCGCCTCGGGCAGGCCACCGTGGAAGGCTTCGGCCATGGCGCCCGCCATGCACGCCTGGGTGTCGGCATCGCCGCCAAGCGATACCGCATTGCGGATGGCCGATTCGACGCTGTCGGCCTCCAGAAAGGCGAGGATGGCCGGCGGTACCGAACCCTGGCAGGAGACGTCGAAGCGATAGCCCGGCCGGATCTCGTCCAGGGTTGAAGAAAAATCGTAGCCGAAGCGGCCCTCGACCTCGTCACGCAGGCTCGCCTTGTCGGCGCCTTGGCGTGCCAGGAAGATCACCGCCGCGACTGCCTGGGCACCGCGAATGCCTTCGGGATGGTCGTGGGTGACCTCGGCACTGCGCCTGGCCAGGCTGAGTGTTTCGTCCATTGACGTGGCGGCAAAGCCCACCGGCGGCACCCGCATGGCCGAGCCGTTCCCCCAGCTGTAGTAGGGCTGCCTGTCCCGGTTAGCCGCCCAGCGCATGAAGCCGCCGCCAAAGCCGGCGTCGGGATAGCGATGGTAGTAGTCATGGAAGACGTCGACGAAGTCGCCGCCGTGCAACAGCACCTCGGCGACGGCGACGCAGAGCACGGTGTCGTCAGTGAAGGTGCTATGCGGCGTGAACAACGGGAAGTCGCGGTGCTTGGTACCCCGCCCTTCGTGCACCGAACCGATGATGTCGCCGGCAATGGCGCCGAGCATATGACCTCCTTGAGGGCTGTAGGGGAATTTCTTGAGCGTAGCCCCTGGATTCATCGATTACCCCCGGCTCGCGATAACCGAAGCCATGCTACCGGAGGGGATCAGCGCTTCGTCGCCTTGGGCGATCTTGCCCTTGCTCCCGGTCGGAGGCGGTGTCATCGTCATCCGGTCGCTGTCAGCCGCCTGACCATAAGGAGCCAAATCGTGTTCATCGCCATGAACCGTTTTCGGGTCGACCCCGAGCGAGTGGAGGAGTTCGTGCCGATCAGGCCGAAGCGGGAGATTCACCTGCAAGGCCTGCCGGGCTTCGTCGGGATGGAAGCATGAGCGCGGCACTGCGCCCATCGCAGGCGCTGACAGAACTCGGCGGCTACAAGGTGCTATTCGTGATGGCGGCCGAGGCCGAGTACGGCCACCACCTGAGGCAGCGCTTCGCCCCGCTCATGACCGGCGTGGGCCCTGTCGAGGCGGCGGTGGAACTCACCGCGACCTTGGCCGCTTTGGCCCAGCGCGAAGGCCTGCCCGATCTGGTGGTGTCGCTGGGCTCGGCCGGGAGCCGGGTGCTCGAGCAGACCGAGATCTATCAGGCGACTTCCGTCGCCTACCGCGACATGGATGCCTCCCCGCTGGGCTTCGAAAAGGGCACCACGCCCTTTCTCGACCTGCCGGCCATAATGCCGCTGCGGCTGCGCATACCCGGCATTCGTGAGGCCACGCTCTCGACCGGCGCCAATATCGTCTCGGGCGAGGCCTACGCCGCCATTCCTGCCGACATGGTCGACATGGAGAGCTACGCCTGCCTGCGCGCCTGCATGCGCTTCGACGCGCCGCTGATCGTGTTGCGCGGCATTTCGGACGGCAAGGCGGAGCTCCACCACGTGAACGACTGGACGGAGTATCTCCACCTCATCGACGAGAAGCTGGCCGAAGCCGTCGACCGGCTTGGCGAGGCACTGGCCGAGGGGCTGTTGGTGCGCTGAGCGCTTGTGGCATCAAGGCGGAGTCCGAGGCTTCACTCGCAATCCATGTGCTGGCGGTAACGCTCGGGATCGTGGCCCTCGGGCACGCTGTCGCAGGGGTTCTCTTCACCGTTGACGTAGCCGCGTAGCTGGTTGTAGCGCTCGACTTGCTCATCTTCGAGTATCGGCAAGGTGTCGAGATGGGCGGCAAGGTGCACGAAACGCAGTTCGGCCCGCGCCTCTTCGGCTTCGACAAGCAACTGGCGTAGCCTTTCCCTTTCCAGGTTGCGCTCGGCAAAAGCTTGCTCAATGGCACGTTCGGCCTCGATCAGCCGTTCACCGGCCTCTACCGCCTCGTCTCGCATGCTTTCGAAAAGCGCTTCGATTGCCGCTTTCTGATCCTCCTGAAGGGGGATCCCTTCACTCAGTTCGAGCAGATGGGCCGGCCCCGGCATGCCGTTCAGCTCGGCGGGAAGCGCCAGGCCCCAGCCACCACCTCGGCGCAACTCCTCGAGGTCTTCTTGCGACAGGCTCTTGATCTCGCGCTCCTCGTCACCGGCGTAGGGCGAATGATGCTGGTGCTGATGCTGTGCCGAGGCTAGCGCGGAACCGAAAAAAAGCAGCGCGAACAAAAGTGTGGCGAAAATTCGGCGGGGGCAGGTCAGGTGCGGGGAGTCGGACATAACAGGGCTCCAGAGCGGACAAAACCTGACAGGAATATGCAGGCGACCGGAGTGAAAGCAAAGCAGGCAAGATCAGCCGGCACGTGCTGATGAGCCGAAGGGCGGAATGAATCGGCTCATTCTCTTAGCCGAATGATCGCCGGTTCGGCTCATGCCCGCCCTAGGAGGTCCGGCAGGATGGCGATGGCGTCGCCGACGATGCGGAAGCGCCAGCACTGGGTGTTGTTTCATCGCTCACTCGCCCCTGCCGTAGCTCCATTGCTTAGCTCAGTTTAGTGACAATACCACCCCGAGCGCTGATTCATGGCATGTTTGCGGCTTTGCCATCGGTCCATTTGCCGGGCTGGCTCGAGATAACTAGGCTGATTTCGCCATGTGCGGCATTGCCGGACTGGCCGCCTATTCGCGCACCGTTTTCGACAGGAGGTTGAAGCCATGTCCAGCCCTGAGCATAAGCAGAAGATCTGGAAGATGATCAAGGATATCCAGGTCGGCATGCTGGTCACGCTAGACGGCCATATGCCGCGTGCCCGGCCGATGCACCTGGTGCAGGATGAATACGACGGTACCCTGTGGTTCTTCACCCGGCGCAGCGCCGAGAAGGTCTCCGAAACCAACCGGGACCACGACGTCTGCCTCAGCTTTTCCGATCAGGAAGATGGCATGTACGTCTCGCTCTCGGGCACGGCCAACCTGACCGATGACCGCGAGCTGATCGAGAAGTACTGGAACCCCTTTGTCGCGGCCTGGTTCCCCGACGGCAAGGACGCCCCGGACCTCGCCCTGCTGGAGATCAAGGTGACCATGGGCGAACACTGGAAGGCCAAGGAGAGCAAGGTGTTCCAGCTCTATGAGTTCGCCAAGGCCAACATCAAGAAGGACGCCACACCGAACCTGGGCGAGAACGAGAAGTTCGGCGGCTGACGAAGCGAGCAACGCCCTTGCCGGAATGGCGCGATCCGCCATTCCAGTGCTTCCTGGCTCTCGCCTGTCTCAATTTATTCGCTGTGGTTTGACACCGTCGCCTCCTCTGGGCTTAGATGCGTCTTAATATTTAGATAGATCGGTCTATATAGGAACGCCGTCCATGCCTGCCTCCAAACGCGACCAGCTGCTCGCCACGGCCGAGCGGCTCTTCTATGAGCAGGGGTTTCACGCCACCGGCATCGACCGCATCGTGGCAGCGGCCGGGGTGGTGCGCATGACGCTCTACAACCACTTCCCCTCCAAGGAAGCCTTGGTGACAGCGGTACTGACGGCACGCCATGAACGCTTCATTGCCAGCCTTGATGTGGCCACTGACTCGGCCCCGCCGGGCCAGGCGACAAGGGCACTGATCGATGCCCATGGCCGCTGGTTGGAGCACTGCAGTCAGAATGGCTGCATCATGGTCAAGGCAATGGGCGAATACGCCGAGCACAGCGCCAAGATCCATGCGCTGGCGAGAACCGCCAAGCGTGACCTGCTGGCTCGCCTGGAAGCCGCCGTGGCGCGTGATGGCCTGGATCAACACGCCGAGCTGGCACGACGCCTATTCATGGTACTGGAAGGCAGCAATACGGCGGTGGTACTGCTGGGCATGCAGACGGCCCTGGCTGATACCCGGGCAGTGGTCGATGTCCTTCTCGCCGCGGCTCGGGACGAGGCCTCATGAAGCCCCTCTCTCCCCTCGGCATGGCGACCCTTGGCAGCGGCGTCATTGCCATTACCTACGGGCTGGCCCGCTTCGTGTTCGGGCTGTTCCTGCCTTCGATGCGCGACGAGCTGACGATCTCGCCGACCATGGCCGGGGTGATCGGCGCCCTGCCTTTCCTGAGCTTCGTTTTTGCCATCCTCGCCGCGCCCTGGGTGACGCGCCGCCTTGGGGTTCGGCGCGCCGGAGTCGCGGCCGCCGGCCTCGCCGGAGTCGGGCTGATGACCATCGCCCTTGCACCTTCCTCATTGCTGTTGGCCGTCGGCGTGCTGGTTTGCGGCATCAGTACCGGACTTTCCTCGCCGGCGATGGCGGTGGCAGTATCCCGAGTCGTGCCACCCGGGCTGCGCGGGCGGGTCAACGCCACCATCAATGCCGGCACCAGCGTGGGCATCGCGATCGCTATGCCATCCGTGCTGATATGGGCGGAAGCCTGGCGCAGTGCTTATACCGGGTTTGCCGCCCTGGCGGCTCTGGCCGCCCTTGCCGCGCTGTGCTTTCTGCCTCGTGAAGCGCCACGCACCTCGCCGTCACAACCGCGCCCGCCAGCCCTGCCGGTGAGTCGTGAGGTGTGGCTGGGAATCAGCCGACTCAGCGGCCTTGCCGTTGGCATGGGGTGCGTGAGTGCGGCCTACTGGGTGTTTGCTCCCGATGCGGTAATTAACGCGGGTGGGCTCGCACCGAGCCAGACGGCCTGGATGTGGCTAATGGTCGGCCTCGGGGGGCTGACGGGCGCCGGCGCCGGCGATCTTATCTCGCGCTTCGGGCCGGCCATGAGCCATGCGACTGGCCTCGCGGTGATGGCCATCAGCCTCGCGATTCTGGTCATCGACCCCGGAAGCTTCGCCCTCGCCCTGTTATCGTCGGCCCTGTTCGGCGCGGGATACATGATCCTTACCGGCTTTTATCTTGTGAGGAGCATCCAGATCATGACCGAGGCACCGGCCTTCGCCCCGGTACTCCCGCTGCTCGCCACTTCGGTCGGCCAAGTGGTCGGCTCCCCGCTGGCCGGCTGGCTGGTCGGAGCCGGGAGCCATGCCGCGACCTTCATGCTCTTCGCCCTTCTGGGGCTTGCCGTCGCCGGGCTGGGGCTATGGTTACTGAAGGAGAGTATCGGTGCCGATGGCACTCCCGCATAACTAATCTTTCGCCTTCGTTAGCGCCGAATCCCTTGTGCATGGCGATATGATCGGTTTTATCGCTCTTGATCTCGTATTGCGGCTCGTCTTCGCTGGCATGCCGCTTGTGCCCCTTGTACTCCGTGTCCTGGGTATGAACGCGGATAATTTTGCCGCTGACCTGCCCGGCCTCGGAGTTCCACGTTACGTGGTCGCCAACCTTGAAACGCTTTGTCATCGCTCACCTCAAGGTAGAGTCTGTTTCACGTAATTCCGTTATAGGAAATGCCCGCATTGGGCGCCAGGGAGAGCGCCCGGGTTGTACACACCTTCGCTCAAACCAGGTCGCGCGGGATCTCTTCGTCCCAACTCTTGGAAAAGACCCGGCTCTCGCCCTCGAAGGCGTCCAACGTCGCACGCAAACGAAAGCTTTCGGCGTTGGAGGTCATCAAGGTACGGGTGACGCTGCGCACCATCCAGTCGCTGCGTCGAAAGCAGCGCTCCCACTCGGTCCAGCCGCTCAGGCTGTCGTAGTTGCCGTAGGAATAGGTATAGCGCTCGACGACCCTTGACGAGAGTTCGAGTTCGATATCATCGAGACGAAAGGTGCCTTGGTCGTTGATGACTTCGAGTATGGTCTGGTCGTTGGCCAGGTCACGTATCACCCGCCACGCTTCCTGGCTCGGCTGTATCAGGGTCATCGCCAGCGGCGGAGCGCCCTCCGGCGGGCCAAATGGGTTCAGTGCCGCTTCTTCCTGGGGGCGAGGCTCGCGGCATGGCAGGATCAGTCGGCAGCCGGCAGGGTGCACCGTCAGCTTGACGGGCTCTGGCGAAGGCCAGGCCAGCGGCCAGTAGCTGGTCGAGAGCGAGAGCCGCATGGCATTGCCCACGGGAAACTTCTGCGCGATGTGTTTAAGCGGGACACGAACCTGATAACGCTTGCCGGGCGCCAGCGGCTGGGGAAATTCGTCACTGTCGCGGTGGGTCAGGTTGAGCAAACCATAGGTAATCCGAGTCGCCTTGTCGTCCTCGGCGATATCGCTGAGCCGTAGCGCCACCATCGCCACCGGCTGATCGGCTTCGATGTCGAGTTCGACAACGGGTTGCCCGCAAATCTCGATGTCCCTTTCGAGTCGTGCCGACTGGAATATTAGCGAGCCGCCGTCCTCGTCGCGTTGGTCGTGAGGCAGGTCCGGCGGGGCATTGTAGGAGCACCACTTACCGGCATACAGCCCGACCGACAGCGGCGAGCGCACGGCCAGCGGGACATCGTCGCCCCGTACAGGAGCCTCGGCGCCCTGCGGGTCCGGCAGCAGATCATGACCGCTGGTGAGGCGGAAGTGCTTCGGTTCGATCCGCGGCGACGGCCAGCTCGGTTCGGCAACCCAGCGCCCCGGTCGTACCTCGTAGCGGGCTGACGGCGGAACCGACTCCTGCATCCATACGCGCAGCATCGGTTCGTCCATGATCCTCGTTTCCTTGCCTTTCAACCAATAGTCCCACCAGCGCAGCGATTCCTGCATGAAGCCGATGGCCGGGCCCGGCACCCCGAGGTGTGGATACTTGTGCGCCCACGGGCCGACCAGGCCCTTGCGTGGTACGTCGAGCCCGGCGAGCAAGCGAAACACGGCATTGCAGTAGCCGTCGGCCCAGCCGCTAACGGCATAGACGGGGCAGCGAATGCGCGAGAAGTCCTCGCAGACCGAGCCATGCTTCCAGTAGCCGTCGCGACGCTGATGCTGGAGCCAGGTCGCCAGCCACAGTCCACTGTCCTCGAGGCGCTCCCGCCACATCTCGCGCCAGCGCTCGCCAACCAGCAACGGGTCGGGGGGGCAGGTGTTGGCATCGAACATGGTCGAGGCCCACGACAGGTTGTCGCCGAGCAGGCAGCCACCCATGTGGTGAATATCGTCGGCGTAACGATCGTCGGTCGAGCACAACGTGATGACGGCCTTCAGCTCGGGCGGCTGCAACGCCGCGATCTGCAGGCCATTGAAGCCTCCCCAAGAGATGCCGACCATGCCGACATCCCCGGTACACCAGGGTTGTCGGCACAGCCAGTGCAGGATTTCAACGCCATCGTCCAGTTCCTGCTGCAGGTATTCATCGGTCAGCACGCCGTCCGACTCGCCGCTGCCGCGAATGTCGACGCGCACCCCGGCGTAGCCGTGGCCGGCCCAGTAAGCGTGAGTCTGAGCGTCGCGCATCGCCGTGAGGTCTCGCTTGCGATAAGGCAGGTATTCGAGGACGGCCGGCACCGGGTCGCTCTCCGCATCCACCGGGCGCCAAAGACGTACGCCCAGCCGGCAGCCATCGGCCAGCGTGATCCAGCCCTCCTCTTCATGTACTTCGCGGGGAAACTCGCTGACGATATGCATGCTCCTACCCCCTGTACCGTAACGGAAATTCTCACGCTTGATGCCGCGCCGAGAACGCCTCAGCCAACGATGTCCTCGAAGGCGAAATGTAGCTGCTCGGCAAGGCGTGCGTAGTTCTCTTCCAACGCGTCTTCGGCATCGGCGCCCATCCACACGTAAGCCAGGGCGTAGCTGTAGCTGTCTTGCTCGGGCAAGGATGACAGGCGCATACCGACCTCGACCTGGACCGAGATCAAGGTGCCGGGAAAGGCTTGCTGCAGTGACTCGATCTCTTCGGCACTCGGGACCTGGCTGACGGTGGCGTCGGTGAAGAACACCCGATAGAAGAACTCCGCCGCGACCTTGAATGCCCCTTGGCGGCAAGGCATGTCCGGCACCTGCCCGAGCGCCAGGTCCACCGTGACTTGCTGATGGCTGACCCCATCGACCTTTTCGACCAGGTCGCAGTGCGATTGGGCAATTCGGGTATTGATTTCCAGCAGCCAGATGCGATCTTGCACTTCGTCCCAGAAGAATTCGATGTTGAACGCCGCATTGTCGTACCCGATTTGGGCCATGACGTGACGCGTCAGCTCTTGCATCTTCGCCTGGATGGAGGAAGGCAGACGGGAGGGGTAGCGATAGGAGAAAAAGCTCAGGACTTGCGGGTAGCGGATCGAATCGACAATGGCATAAGGGACAACGCCCCCTTGGAACACGTACCCCTCGACCGTACATTGCCATCCGCCGATAATCTCTTCCGCCATGCAGTGGCCGCCATCGACCGAGCGTACCTCGTCAGGCAGGTCGGTTTGCTCGAGTACGTAATTGAAAGGTTCCGAAATCGTACCGATGCCTTCGCATAACCGCGCGACGGCGTAGTTGAAGTCTTCGGGGCTTTCCATGCGAAAACCCAGTCGCGAGCCTGACGACTTGATGGGCTTGACGAAGAAGGGAAAATACAGCCCCGCTTCGCCTATATGCTGCAATGCCTGGGCGTCGAAGGGGTCGAAGGCGGTAAAGCGGGGAATATACTCGGCAATGACTTCGTGCTGCACGAGCCGACTCCAGTACTTGTGCTCGCATTTGAGCAAACTCTCGAGACTGGTGGTGCGCGTACCGAATCGCTCACACAGCAGCGGCAGCATGGTCGAGACGGGAAAATCCATGTAGCCGACGATGGCATCGATAGGCCCGTTGAATACTTTCAACTGGGCTTCGGCTCTGGACAGCATGTCTTCGATAGGAAAGATTTCCGTTTCATTGACTTCCGCGGGGTCGATTACGCCATGAAAGCGATAATTCTCCGCCCCACGTAGATGCTCGAGCCGTTCACGATTGCGTTCATCCAGCCCGACAACAAACACGTTCCGATCGCTCATGATCGCCTCCTGGCGCAAGCTCGGCTGTGGCAGCGCTCGCTGCCGAGCCGCAACGAATCGCAGGCTGGGATGGCGCTTGCCCGTGCTGACCTCCGGGCCAGGTGTAGAGGAAGGCCTGTCACCGAAGCATAGCGGTTTATCGTTGCCGCGCAGGGCAATCGGCGGGAGAAAAAATCTCCCTGTGCCACGGAGGGGTCGAGCCAGGCCGAGGGATCGCTATAAACCTGGCTAGAGGGGGGGGCCGGCTGTTATAAGTGAAGACGCGGGTCAACGCATCACGCGATACGCCATTGCCGGTATCGGCAATGATTCAGCGTTCTCCAAAAGCGTCGCTGGGCGGCGAATGGGATATGGCGCCACACCCCCCCATCGTTTCAGGCCATATCGTGGCCATTGGCGGTGCCGAGGACAAGACCTCCGAACTCGCCATCCTGCGGCGGGTGTTCGAGCTTGCCCCCGACGATAGTAACGAAGTGGCCGTCATCGCCACGGCCAGCAGCATTCCTGAACAGCTCTTGCCCTGCTACGAGGAGGTTTTCTCTCGCTTGGGCGCCAGCCGTGTCCATGCATTGGACATCCGCGATCGCCAGCAAGCCGCCGATGCAGACAATGTGCGGCTTATTCAGCGAAGTGGCGTGGTTTTCTTCACCGGGGGAGATCAGCTTCGCCTGACCAATGTTTTCGGCGGCTCAGCCACCCTGCGAGCCATCCGCGAGCGCTTGAGGGCCGGCGCCGTCGTGGCGGGGACCAGTGCCGGCGCCGCGGCCATGCCAAGCACCATGATCTACAACGGTGCGGCGGCGGACGCTTTGCGCAAGGGGGCGGTCAACATGACCTTCGGCCTGGGCTTCGTTCGCGGGATCGTCATCGACAGCCACTTCCTCGAGCGGGGGCGTTTCACGCGCCTCATGGAAGTGGGCGCCAGCAACCCCGAGCAGCTGGGTGTCGGCATCGGCGAGGATACGGCTGTCATCGTCCACCCGAACCGCATCCTGGAAACCATCGGACCGGGGCACGTCATCATCATCGATAGCCGGGATCTGGCGAGTTCCAATATCGCGGAACTGCCCATGGGCGCGCCGGTCGCCGTCGAGAACATGATCCTGCACGCCATGGTCAGTGGGCATGGGTACGATATCGATGCGCGGCGCTATCTCGTCGCCGACGAACTCCAAGCCGTCCTGGCGGAGAGGCAAGCGCAATGATCATCCTCGAGCATCGGGCGCTACGCGGCCCGAATTACTACAGCCGCTACCCGGCAATCTTCATGCGGCTGGACATCGGTGAGCTCGAGGCGCGGACGAGCGATACCGTCCCCGGCCTCGTGGAACGCATCGCCGTGCTGCTACCGACCCTGTACGAGCATCGCTGCTCGGTCGGACGGCCCGGTGGGTTTCTGGAGCGACTCGAGCGGGGTACCTGGGCCGGCCACGTGGTGGAACATGTCGCGATCGAACTACAGAATCTGATCGGCTTTTCGGTGGGCTACGGCAAGACGGTGGATTCCTACGAAACCGGCATCTATAACGTCGTCTATCGTTACCGGGACGAGGCCTGCGGCCTAGCGGCCGGCGTGGAAGCCGTCGATCTCGTCGCCCGGCTCTTCGATGGCGACGAGATCGATATCACCTCGGTCGTCACTCGTCTCAAGGAGGTGCGCGATGCGCATATGCTGGGGCCCTCCACGGCATCGATCGTGGATGCCGCCATGCGACGAGGTATCCCTTGTGCTCGTCTCGACGAGAACAGCAGTTATGTCCAACTGGGGCACGGTTGTCGTCAGCAACGCATCCAGGCGACGGTGACTTGCCGCACGAGTCTGATCAGCCACGGCATCGCCGATGACAAGCACTGGACCAAGCAAGTGCTCGGCGAGGCCGGCATTCCCGTGCCGCGCGGGTGCCTCTGTAACACGATTGAAGATGCGCTGAAGGCCACTCTCGATATCGGCTATCCCGTCGTCGTCAAACCGCTGATCGGCAATCACGGCCGTGGAGTGAGCACGGATATCTCCGACGAAGCGGCGTTGCGGGAAGCGTTCGCCATCGCCTCCCGCCACCACTCGACGGTCATGGTCGAGAGTTTCGTCCAGGGAGAGGATCACCGACTGCTGGTGATCGATGGCAAGCTTGTCGCCGCCGCCAGGCGTCGCCCCGCACATGTGGTGGGCGACGGTGTGGCGACGCTGCAGGCGTTGATCGACCGGGAGAACCGGGACCCGCGTCGCGGCATCGGTCATGAAAACCTGCTGACGCAGATTCACCTGGACGAGCAGTCGCATCGGCTGATCGCTCAGCAGAACCTGACCCTGGGGAGCGTCATCGCGAAAGACGAGGTCGTCTACCTGAAGTCCACGGCGAACCTGAGTACGGGGGGCACCGCGACGAATATCACCGACGATGTACACCCGGAAGTGAAGTACACGGCAGAGCGCATCGCGCGCCTGGTCGGCCTGGATATCATCGGTATCGACCTGCTCGCCGAGAACCTGGCGATGCCCCTGGAGGAGCAATCTGCCGCGGTGGTCGAGGTCAACGCGGGGCCCGGGTTTCGCATGCATCTTTCCCCGACCCATGGTACGGGCCGGGATGTCGGTCATCACGTCATCGAGATGCTCTTTCCCGATAGCGAGGATACCGGGCGGATCCCCATTGTGGCAGTAACCGGCACCAATGGAAAAACCACCACGGTGCGTTTGATCTCGCACTTGCTCCGCCAGGCCGGACGCAGTGTCGGCATGGCCTGCACAGGTGCCATCGAGATCGACAACCACACCATCATGCGGGGAGATTACAGCGGGCCACAGGCGGCCACGACCGTACTCCGCGAGCCCACCGTCGAGTATGCTGTGCTGGAAGTCGCGCGGGGCGGCATCATGCGTCGCGGGTTGGGTTTCGATGAATGCCAGGTCGGCGTACTGCTGAATATTGCGAGTGATCATCTGGGGGAAAACGACATCCACACCCTGGATGAGCTGGCACGCTGCAAGACCGTGGTGATCGACGCGGTCCGCCAGGAAGGGACGGCCGTGCTCAATGCCGACGATCCGCGCGTGCTGGCGGGCAGGGAATGGGCCAGAGGGAAGGTGATCTACTTCTCCCTGGACCCCGACTCAGAGCCAGTCCGTCAGCATGTGCAAGCCCATGGGGTCGCATTCACGGTGCATGACGAGTGCATCGTAATGCGTCAGGGTAACGTCGAAGCCGCCATCGTTTCGGTGGTGGACGCCCCGATTACCTTCGAAGGCCATGCCCGTTTCAATGTGGCCAATGCCCTGGCGGCCAGCGCCGCGGCATATGCCCTGGGGCTGAGCACTGCGGATATCCAATTGGGCCTGCAGACGTTCCACCCCACGCCGGGGCAGAATCCGGGACGCACCAACTTTATCGACGCCGGCGACATCAAAGTGCTGATCGACTACGGCCATAACGTCCCGGCGCTTGAAGCCCTGGGCGGACTCATTGGTCGCATTCCCGCGCGGCGGCGCATTAGCGTGGCCAGCGCCCCGGGCAACCGGCGTGACGAAGACCTGTTTGCCCTGGGAGCTCAGCTTGCCCGCATGCATGACATCGTCTTGCTCTGTGAAACCGAACCACGAGGACGCCCCGACGGTGAAACCGCCGGCCTGCTGCGCGCTGGGGCGGAATCAGAGGCCGGCACCTGCCACGTCGAGGTGGTCATGAATGAACGTCACGCCGTCGACAGAGCGTTCGACGAGGCCAGGGAGGGCGACCTGCTGGTGCTGCTGATCGATGACATCGAAGGCGCCACCGAGCGCTTGCGAGGACGCCGGTTCCTGCCGGATATGCCGAAGACGAAGAGCGAGGCAGGGGACCGCCCATGACCCCTCGCGATGCGAGTAATGCCGGGCTCATGACCCTACTGCGCGTCGGCGCTATCTTTTCACCCGAACGGATCGAGGCGACAGACCTCCTCATGGCAGGAGGAAAAATCGTCGCCTTGGGAAACGACCTCAGCATGCCCGAGAGCTGGCCTATCGAGGTGATCGAGGCGCGTCATCTCATCGCCGTTCCCGCCTTTATCGATCAGCATGTCCATGTCACCGGGGGTGGGGGCGAAGGCGGTTGCGGTACTCGCTGTCCCGAGATCTCGGCCCAGGAAATCGCGGCGATGGGAATCGGCACGGTGGTGGGTGTACTTGGCACCGACAGCATCAGCCGCTCCCCGGCCGATCTGCTGGCCAAGGTGCGCGGGCTGCGTGCCGAAGGCATATCGGCCTTCATGTATACCGGCGCGTATCGCGTCCCGCCCCCCACGCTGACCGGGGACATTCAGCGCGACCTGGCCTGGATTCCCGAAGTCATCGGCCTGGGGGAAATCGCCATCTCGGACCATCGCTCGAGCCAACCGCGCCAGGATGAGATCGAACGGATCGTCAGCGATACACGCGTCGGTGCCATGCTGGCCGGCAAGCGGGGTATCTGCCACTTCCATATCGGTGACGGTAAGCGGGGCCTGGAACCGCTGCGCAGATTGCTTTCCGAAACCGAGATACCCGCCGACCAGGTGATCCCCACCCATGTGAATCGCCACCCTGCCCTGCTCGAGGAAGCCGCCGACTATGCGTTAGCATTCGAGGCGAGTGTCGATGTCACCGCCTTTGAAGATGCCGGCGACGGCCTTTCCAGCTTCGATGCGGTGTCCCGATTGCTGGCGCACGGCGTCCCACCGGAGCGCATCACCATGAGCTCCGATTGCAATGGAAGTTTGCCGGAATTCGATGCCAACGGGGCATACCTGGGAATGAAAGTTGCCAGGAACACGACGTTGATCGCAGATTGGCAGCGGCTTGTCAATGAAGGTGTGTTGCCTCTCGAATCGGCCTTGGGGCTGATTTGCACCAATGTGGCCCGAGTACTCGGTTTACATGCCAGCAAGGGACATCTCGCTATCGGCTTCGAGGCCGATGTGACGCTTCTTGACAGCGACCTTCAGCCGCAGCAAACGTTTGTGGCGGGTAACTGTATCTATAACGTAAGCATAACGGAATAACTCAAGTCATTAACACTCATGTCTACTGCTTTGATTGAGGGCAACCCTAAGCCCTGGCGGGCTAGTCAATTTTGCAGGCGATACTACTCATCGGTTTCGGTGCGGTGGAATGCAGCTCTCCTCAATATGACGCAAGGTGTACTGCGCCATGCGTTGCCATGCTTCGTCGGTATCACCTCGATAAGACAAGTGTTGCTCGCAAGCAAACGTGTTGCTGTCGTTCAAATCCAGCATCGCCAGCCTTACCCTTCCAATCAGCGTACTCACTTTGTGTATCTCGCCGACCAGCAGATATTGAGCACCAGCGTTCTTGGCTTGCCTTGTAAGAGCGGCCAGGCCAGGAGTCCGGTGCGTACAGCGTTCCGCCCCACAAGTCAGGCCGACAAGCGTGATCTCCTGGTTCCCGGCAAGACCGCCGTGCAACGTTTCATTGAGCGATTTCAGTCTCGCTTCGTGCTCGGCACTTTGGTCCTGAACTTCGCCGGAAGTGTCCTGGAAATCGAACTGGGCCAAGGCCAGGGTCAATTTTGCGGTATCAGCAACGACCTTCGATGCCATTGCCATCGCGCTTGTCAGAAGCAGGAAAGACACTCCGCGCGCGATCCAGCGACATACGGCCCGTGAAGTCATGACACCTCCTGATGGAGCCTGTGTAAGACGCGCCAAGCCCCTTGCGGTGGTTCATTTTAGGCTGAATGCATGATCTGCATTACGTCCATCATTAGGGTGATGATAGCCGGCAACGTGAGCGACGCCTGAAAGCTTCGCGAATCGTCAAAACCCGCCCGACACCAGCGGCTACCACACGTGCTCGTAGCCGATGGTGATCGCGACCCACACCAGCAAAGCCGCCATGGCGAGACTGAAGCCCTTGGGCAGCCTCGGATTATCGATTCGCTGGCCATGAGCGGTGCCCATCAGCGCGTAGCTGCCGGGGGCACCGAAGGCCAGCACGGCCAAGCCGAGCGAGCAATGCAGCAAGCTCACGCCGTGGTGTTGTGCCCCCTTGCCAAGAATGCGCCGCGTGGTGTTGTCGACGATCACCGCGCCGATGGGACTGCCCCCCGTCATGGCTCTTTTGCGCCAGCAATACCGCGATCCGCATGAAGTCGGCATCGCTTATCCGCTGAGCGAACATCGCCCAACAGCGTCGAGAGACTGGCGGTCGGCATGTGTGCGATGGCGACCAGGGCTGCCTCCGTTATTTCGGATCGCGAGTTCAGTAGCGCTTGCATCTTGCCTCCGATGAGTTCGATGGAGATGTGCCCCGCGTGTTCATCAGCTTAGCTTTTGCGCCCTCGTCGCCTGGACAAGAGGAGACGTGTCACTTCATCTCGAAGCCACGCTTCGTCAGGAACTCGCGCATGTGGGCGCGCAGCTTGCTGTCGAACAGCGGGCCAAGGTTCCTCGACCAGTTGGTGTTCTTGTTGCCGCCTGTTCGCTCGCCGTAATAGGTCTGCATGGCCTTGTCGAAGGCCGCCACCAGTTCACTATCGTCGGTGTAGTAATCCTCCTTGAGGATCGCTTCCACCGGCAGGCGCGGCTTGACGTCGGGATCGGCGGCCGGGTAGCCGAGGCACATGCCGAATACCGGGTAGACGTGCGCCGGCAGCTGCAGCAGGTCGCTGATGGCCTGAGGATTGTTGCGAATGCCGCCGATGTAGCAAATGCCAAGCCCTTCGGACTCAGCGGCGATGGCCACGTTCTGGGCCATCAGCGCGGTGTCGATGCTGGCTACCAGGAGCTGCTCGGTCATGCCGCGCACGACATTGGCCCCGGTACGTTCGGAAGCCTCGGTGGGGCGCTTCATGTCGGCGCAGAACACCAGGAAGTCGGAGGCGCTGGCCACGTAGGACTGACCACCGGCCAGCTCGGCGATGTTCTCGCGGTTGGCCGGGTTCGTCACGTGAATGACGCTATAGGCCTGCACGTGGCTGGAGGTGGCGGCGGCCTGGCCGGCGCGAATCAGTTCCACCAGCAGCTCGTGGGGAATCTTCTGATCGGTGAATTTACGAATCGAGCGGTGGGATTTCAGCAGTTCGATAGTCGGATTCATGTCGCCTCGCGGGTACGTGTCGATCATTACCCTGCTTATTGTCTTTCATTCCGAAGCATATTGCATTGCGCTTGATGTCGGACAGGGCTCAGCGCGCAAACTCGGGGAATCGGGGCAGGTCATCGGCGAGGTCGAACCACTCCGCCTTATCCTTCACCCAGGCATGGTAGCGCTTGTCGGCGCATATCAATGTGTCCAGGGTACCCAGCCGCAACCGCTTCATTTCGGGCAGGTCATCGCGAGCGCTATAGAGGGGGCTGCCGCACATCGAACAGAAGACCCGCGCCTTGTTTGGCGTGGCACGGTACTCCTTGAGGTACTCCGCGCCCTGGGTGATGCGAAACGCGGCCGAGCGTATAGGGGCCACGGCGGCGAAGGCACTGCCCTGGGCCTTCTGACACTGCTTGCAGTGGCACATCGAAACCTCGACGATTTCACCCCTGACCTCATAGCGGACCCTGCCGCAAAGACAACTCCCTTTATGCACTGGCGAAACTCCTAGCGGTCCGTTGTTGTCACGCTCACTTTCTTGTCATCGAACGCCAGCCTGCCCGCGATCGCCTCCATGCCTGCTGGCGGCCGCTCATAGCTCCATGCCACATCAGCCTGGTCGTCAAACGAGAAATACGTGGCATCGCCCTTGAACGGACAGTGCGTAACAGTGTCGGAGCGGGTCAGCCGGTCCATCCGCGCATCGTCGCGCTGAAGATACAGCCGCGGTGGGTAGTTGCGTTCGCGTAGCTCAATGGCGCGGGTGGTGTCGGCGAGCAGCGTGTCGCCGACCTTCACCTGCACCCGCTCACGATACGGATGCAGGGTAATGCGGGGCTCGGTGGCATCCATGGGCATGGGAGCGTTTCCTTTGCATCTGGCTGTCATGAGTCTATGAGAATCAGCCTAGCACCTTGGGGAAATTCCCAGCGCCGAATTACGCTGCGTTGATAAAGAAGACTGGCTTGCCCGTCACCCCGTAAGGTGCCATGGTCATTCGACAGTTTTTGATTGCTTGACGACAAGGAGCGCCAACGTGTTCATTGCCATGAATCGTTTCCGGGTCAATCCCGAAAGAACGGACGAGTTCGAGCAGATCTGGCTGGAGCGGGAGACCCACCTGCAAGGCCTGCCCGGTTTCGTCGAGTTCCATATGCTGCGCGGCCCCGAGGAGGAGGACCACGTACTCTACGCCTCCCACACCATCTGGCGCTCGCGTGAGGACTTCGAAGCCTGGACCCGTTCCGAGGCGTTTCGCGCGGCCCATGCCAATGCCGGCCAGAGCAAGCGCGAGGGGCTCTACCTGGGCCCGCCCAAGTTCGAGGGCTTCGAAGTCATTCAGACAGTCGGCAACGAGAGCGGCGGCTGAACGCAAGGCGTATCCGACCTGGCACCAGCACGGCGCCGCCCGAAGACGGCGCCTGCTTCGGTTACTGGCTGCAGGTCCCTGAGCGGGCCATTTCCAGCTTGCTCACTTCTTCCATGCCTTTTTCTTCATCAACAAGACGGAGGTTAGCCCCGCCGACGAAGGCACCCATCTTGATGTATTGCTCGACGAAGTAGTTGTTTCCGGATTCGGCAAAGAGACTCAAGGTATTAGGAGAGAATTCGGACTCGGTAGCGACTTCATGCTCTTGATCCCCTTCCACCTGATGGTAGAAGAACACCCCCCGCGCGCTTTCGCCGATGCATTCATCATTGATCCAGATGTCCTTCTTCAAGGCGGCTCCGAAAGGAGATTCCTTGCGAAAGACATACACGCCTGCCATGCCTTCTTCCGGAGCTTCGAACTGCTTGGCTTGTGAGGATTCCTGCTGAGGTGCCATGTTGACCGAGGCACAGCCGGTCATTAGCGCCAGCACGACAATGGCGGCTGAGGTTTTGAGTAGCTTCATTTCAGTTCCCTTTATTTAAATAATCGGCTTCAAGCCGCTTTTCTTTGTGGCTCTAAGGCCACTTCATTTCTTCTGGCTATGCCGAGACCAAGCACAGCAAGGTACTTGCCCATCGCGAGCGGGAAGGTAACAGAACGTGTACTACGGCGAAATGGAGCTTTACCTACCTCGTGTAGGTTATTACTTACAAACCCTTACCTTTAGGCAGGCTGCCGTCTAGTGGGCATCGCCATGCTAAGCTCACTCCTTCAGTCCCTCGTTAACGGTATGCTCCATGGAAGAGATCGGCCTGAGGTGGCTACTGGGCCAGGCCGTCAGCCTGGTGGCCCTGGCGCTCTGCATCGTAGGGTTCGCCAGCAAGCGCGACGACCGCTTGTTCGTCCTGCTGCTGTTCGCCAACGTGGCTTTTGCCGCGCAGTTCGCGCTGTTCGAGAGCTGGGTGGCGGCGGGTATCTCGGCGCTGATCGTGCTGCGCATCGCCCTGGTGCGACGCTATCGGCGCAACCGCGCCATCATGCTGGCCATGCTCGCGGCTACCCTGGTGGTGGCCCTGCTGACCTGGAGCGGCCCGCGGGACATACCGGCGCTGGCCGCAGGCCTGCTGGGTACCTACGGCATGTTCATGCTGCACGGTATTCCCATGCGTATCGCCCTGGCGGCAGCCGCCTTGTGCTGGGTTGTCAGCAACGTTCTGGCGGGCTCCATCGGTGGCACCATCGCCGAAAGCCTGATCTTCCTGACCAACGTGGTGACCATGCTGCGCCTGAGACGCGACGCGCGGCTGCCGTACACCGCGTAGAAGGTGACGCTATGCGGGCATTCGATGAGTGGGGTCAACGCAGGCAACTTCCGTAACAACGACTGAAGGGAGCAGCGCCATATCGCACATGGCCCCGTGGATCATGTTGCGTCTATGCGCCACTCCGGTGCGAGATCACGCCAATGTTGCCGCAGGATCGCCTTGTGCGCCTCGGCCATCGGCATGTCTTGTAGTTGCTTGGGCCACTGGGCGCGGGCACGCTCCAGAGTGTCGTTGAGTACCTTGCGGATGGCGGGCCAGGCGACACCGACCTTCTCGGACCATCGGCGAAAGTCGTCTTCGCCCAGGCGATACCAATCCTTCTTCCCGTTCAGGTTGAGTGCCAACTGGTGGTCGCCTTCGAGGTAGGCCAGGGTCGTGACGATATCGTAGGCGGGTGCCAGGCACGGCGTACGCCGGTCCGGGTATAACAGGCTCCAATTCTTTAGGTGCGAATCGCCATTGGCCAGGAGGATATCCACCAGCAGGCGACGGGCGAAGGACTGGACGTTGGCCAGCCCATCGGTTGTGAACTCACGCAGCAGCCGCCCCAGTCGCTCATAGTGGGGGCCGTCGTACTTCTCGTGGGGATAGCGAAACAGCACCTGCGCCAGATCCTCGGCGTGAATACGTCGCTCGCCTTCACGGTCGAAGCGGCGAATGGCGTAGGCGACCTGCTCCTCCGGCAGGTTGATGGTAGGCAGCCCCTCGAGTGCACTCAGGGGGATCAAGCGAATTTCGGGAATCTCGACCCCGGCGCTCTGGGCCAGCCACATCGCCGTGGCCTCGTTCTCGGGCACCTGGGGGTGACGCGTCGAGGGCGTCTTGACGATCCAATCGCCCAGTTCGTCGGCATGACCGAAGTGAAAGCGGCCGTCTCGCTCACGCATGGAGAATTTCATCTGCACACCGGCCAGCGAGAAACCGCCACCCACCTCGGCAACCCGGCGCACCGGAGTGACGCTTCGCCGATGGCTGAGTACCCAGTCCGGCATGTCGTCGGGGTCCACCGGAGCGACCTGCAGGGCACCGGGCAGATCATTCCCCAGGCTCGCCAGTAGCGGGAATTCGTTGTCGGGATGCACCTTGAGTCGCTGCGCCAGCCAGTCACGCAGCGCGCCCTCCGGCAACAGATTGGAAAACCAGGGGTGCAGTCGCTGCTGGCGAATCCAGGGCGCCTGCATCAATTCTCCTGCACGGGGAAAATCGGGATGCAAGGTCAACGATAGCGTGGGGCGCGAGGCATCGAACCGCCAGGCTTCATCGAAGACCATGACGTTGCGCCCACTCCGGTAGCCAACCAGGTAACCCACCCGGCTGCCGTGCAGGTCGAGGCGCAGCATCTCGACCGCGTCATTCGTCATTGCGCTCGGCCTCATCTCGCTCGTCATCGTCCAGTAGGCCCTGCCACGGGTCGGCATCGAGCCCCCTGGTATCGTCTGCCTCTCCCTTCAACAGGGCCTGCACGGCATGCCATTTTTCCAGCGGGATGAGCATCAGCTTGGCATTGAGCCCATCAGCCGCCAATTCGAGCGTATCCAGGCGAGGGTTGCCGCCACGCTCCAGACGCTGGTACTGCTGGCGTACCATGCCGGTTCGGATGGCCAGCTCCTGCTGGGTGAGTTTGAGCGCCAGCCGCCTCTGTCGGTATTGTTTGAGAAGGTTCATGGGCATCTTATATGCTGCTTTTTCCTCTTTGAAGCAACTTATAAGATGCAAGATAGCGGTTCTAAAGGCTAAGCGCCACTGAAACCTGGACGGTTCTCCTCTCGCCGAAACCTGGCTGGAACACGGATTCCGCCCACCCATCGCGCGGCAGGCGCATGGTCGAGCCAGTTGCGCCTTCCTGCGAGAACGTCCCGCCCGAACGGCGTCGAGCGGGCACCGATTGCGCCAGGCAGCTATGCCTGGTTTCGCTCGGCCAGCTTGCGCTCCCTGCCGCGCCGTTCCAGCACCAGATAAACCAGGAAGGCCGCCGTCAGCGGCACCAGGAAGTAGAGGGCGCGATAGCCGATCAGCGCGGCGAGTATCTGGCTCGGGGCGACCTGGTGCTGCAGCAGGGCCAGAAAGACGGCCTCGAGCACGCCCAGGCCAGCGGGGATATGCGTGATGACGCCGGCAATGGAGCTGATAAGCAGAATGCCGAGAATGCTGGGGAAGAACAGTCCCTCGGGTAGCAGCAGGTAGATCAACGTGGCCATCAGCGTCCAGTTCGCCGCGCCCAGGGCGGCTTGCATCAACGCCAACCTGAGCGGAGGAAGAATGATCTCATGCCCCCGTACATGCCATACGCGTCGCTTGGAGAAGCGGCAGGCGGCCAGGTAGGCGAAGGAGACGAAGAGCAGTCCGAACCCGATGATCTGCAGCCCCGTGGCGCCGAGCTCCCAGGATGACGGCAACGCCAGCAGCCGTGCAGAGAAGATGATGCCGGCGAGAATCATATAGCCCAGCCAGTTGGCGATCAGGCTGATGCTCAGGATACGCGTGACGGTGCCCACGTCTAGGCCCAGGCGGGTATAGAGCCGATAGCGCATGGCCAGGCTGCCTACCCAGGCACCGAGATTGAGGTTGAAGGCATAGCAGACGAAGGCGACCAGAAGGACACGCTTGGCCGGCAGCTCATGGCCGGTATATTTCTTGCCGAGCAGGTCATAGCTGCAGAACGCGAGATAGCTGGCCACCGTGAGGGCCAGCCCGCCCAACAGGGTCAGCGGGCTGTAACTGGTGAGGGTTTCGGCCACGGCGGGCCAGTCCACGTTTCTGACGAGCGAGAACAGCAGCACCACCACCAGCACGAAGAATGCCAGGGTGATGATGCGTTTCAGCCAGCGGAACCAAGGCTTGCGGGAACGAGATGTGTTCTTTCCGGGGGCATTCATAGGCATCCTTGCGCTTCAATGCAATTCCTGTTCATTCTTCTGCTTGTCGTTCCGCTTGTCATCCGGCTTGCTTTTCCGCGCCTTTTTCCTTCCCTTGGGCATGAGCGGCTCGAGCCGGGGCGTATGGCCGGGGCTCCAGCCCATGCTGAGCGGAAAGTGACGCAGGAAGTGATAGCTCATGAACATCAATGGCGTACGCCACCAGCGGCCTCTCTCAGCCGCTTCCGGCGTGATCATCTTGCAGCTGTTGTCGATGAGCTCCACCAGGTGGTCGTAGATCTCCCGGTTGAGGTCGGCATCGCGAATGAACAGGTTGGCCTCGAGATTGAGCGACAGGCTGAGCGGGTCGAGATTGCTCGAGCCGATGGTTACCCACTCGTCGTCGGCGATGGCAATCTTGCCGTGCAGGGGATGCTCCTTGTACTCGTAAATGCGGATGCCATCCTTGAGCATGTAGCTGTACAGCGAGCTGGAAAACATCCGCGCCCAGGGCATGTCGGGGCGTCCCTGGAGGATCAAGGTGACCTCCACGCCACGGCGGGCGGCGTTACGCAGTTCGCTCCAGATGTGATAGCTGGGGAAAAAATAGGCGTTGGCGATCATCAACCGCGATCGTGCCGTACGAATCGCCTCCCGATAATGGTCTTCGATATCGGTTCGGTGCAGATGGTTGTCGCGTGTGGCCAGGCGCATGGCCGCCTGTCCCGCCGGCGGCGTGTCGACCGGCGTATCGGGCAACCCTTCCACGGCCTGGTGTTCCAGCAACAGGGCCGTGGCGGCGCGGCGGATGTCCTCGACAACCGGCCCGCGCACGCGCACGCCATAATCCTGCTTGCCCATGGCGTACTTGTCGGGCAAGTGATCCCAGCCAAAGTTGATCCCGCTGATGTAGGCCACCTCACCGTCCACCACCACGATCTTGCGATGCAGGCGGCGGAACAGGTTGGTACGCACACCGAGCCGGCGAGGCTGGGGGTCGTAGACATGCAAGTGGACGCCTGCATCGTTCAGTTCGGCGATGTACTCGCTACTCAGATCCGCCGTACCGTAGCCATCCACGGTGACCTCGATGCGCACCTGCCGGGCTGCTGCCTCGAGCAGGGCGTCCTTGAGTGCTTGGCCAACTTCGTCATCGAAGATGATGAACGTCTCGATCAGGATCTCCCGGCGCGCCGAGCGAATCGCGTCGAACACGTCGGGAAAGTATTCCGAGCCGTTCACCAACAACTTGGCGTCGTTGCCTTCCTTCCATTGGAATTTCACAAGCCTATCTCTGCTATGAGGGGAACATGGTCAGAGAGGTGCGACCACGGCTTTCGAGAGAGGGCTCTGGGCTCACGTATCGTGGCGTTGCGAACGTAGATGCGGTCGAGGCGAAGCATCGGCCAATGCGCCGGAAAGGTCTTCGCCGGGCGCCCTTGGGATTGCGCGAACGCTTCGTGCAGTCCGCAATTGGCCAGCACGTCATTGGCTTTCAGGCGCCAGTCATTGAAATCGCCGGCGACGATGACCGCTTCGCCCTCCGGTACCGAGTCCAGCAACTCGCACAGCAGCTTCAACTGCTCCAGGCGGTGCTTCTCACGCAATCCGAGGTGGACGCAGACCGCATGCACCCGACGTTGCCCGGGTACGGCCAACTGGCAATAGAGCAGCCCCCGGCTTTCGGTGCCGTGGATCGAGACATCCCTGTTCTCGTATTCGATTATCGGGTAGCGGGACAGCAGGGCATTGCCATGATCGCCATTGGGATAGACGGCGTTTCGGCCATAGGCGAAATCAGGCCACATGGTGTCGGCCAGGTACTCGTACTGGGGTACTTCCGGCCAATCGTGGTAGCGAAGGTAATGCTTCTTGTGCTCGCCGTGGACTTCCTGCAGAAAGACCATGTCAGCCGAAAGCGTCGTCACGGCCTCGCGCAGCTCCGGCAGAATATGACGACGATTGAAGAGGTTGAACCCCTTGTGCACGTTGATCGTCATGATCTGCACGGAACTGACGGGTGTCGTTTGCTGCAGTTCCTGTTTCGGCTTCCGTTCCGTCACATTCACTAGCCAATCCTTATTCCTGATCGATGACGCGGCCCCGCCGGGTCACCCGACCAAGTAAAGGTTAGCAGCTGAGACCCATTCTTGCTTGCCAACTCGGCGGCAACCTTCAGTTCGCCTGGATCACGGGCCCCCACTGCCGCCCGTGGCACCATAGACCTGGCCGGTCGCGTAGCTGGATTCCTGCGAGGCGAGCAGGACGTAGACACCGGAGAGTTCCACCGGCTGACCCGGGCGGCCAAGCGGAGCCTGCTCACCAAAGGACGCGACGTTCTCCTGGGGCTGGCCACCGCTGGGCTGCAGAGGGGTCCAGAACGGGCCGGGGGCGACGGCGTTGACGCGAATCCCCTGATCGGCGACCTGCTTGGCCAGTGACTTGGTGAAATTGACGATAGCCGCCTTGGTCATGGAGTAATCGACGAGAATCTCGGGCGGGTCGTAGGCCACCACCGAGGCGGTATTGATGATCGTGGCCCCCTCCTCGAGGTGCGGCATGGCAGCCTTGGTGATCCAGAACATGGCATAGAGGTTGGTTTTCAGCGTGGCGTCGAAGTCGTCGGTCGAGATGTCCTCGAGCGAACCTGCCCACTGCTGCCGCGCCGCGTTGTTGACCAGGATGTCGAGGCCCCCGAGCCGCTCCACCGCCGTTTCGACCAGCTCGCGGCAGAACGCCTCGTCGCGGATGTCGCCGGGAAGCGCTACTGCCGTGCGCCCTTCCGCCTCGATCAGCTCGATGACTTCGCGGGCATCCGGCTCTTCCACCTCCAGGTAGTTGATCGCCACGTCCGCGCCTTCGCGGGCATAGGCGATGGCCGCCGCACGGCCGATGCCGGAATCGCCCCCCGTAATGAGTGCCTTGCGCCCCTCCAGCCGTCCGCTACCGCGGTAGCTCTCTTCGCCATGATCCGGGCGCGGATCCATCTCGCCGGCCAGGCCCGGCCACTCCTGGGGCTGTTCGGGAAACGGCGGCCTGGGGTACTGCTCGAGAGGATTCTGCTTCTGTGCTAAGGGGTTATCCCCTGCCGCGCCCTGCCGCGCCGAGGCCTGGCCTTCGGCGTTCTGCTGGCCGAAGGCCGGTGCCGCGACCGCGGCGGCGACACCGCCGGCCAGGCCGCCCATTAGTCGGCGCCGCGTCGGATCGTGAGAGCGATCGGATTCCATGGCTTCTTCCTTCCATTGGTTTGACAGGCTTTCCTAGACCCTAGCCCGCGCCGGCGACAATACAATGCCGAGGCCGTTACCGACTGTAGCGCTCGCCAACTAGACTGGCGGCGCTGCCGGTCTGTGCCGATCAGGGTCAGCCACGTTTCTGCTGCGCTTCGGCATGACGCCGCCTCTGGCGATAGCCGTAGGTGGCGTTGCGCACGGTTTCCTCCTGCTCCAGGCCGGCGCCCAGGGCGCCGACCACGGTAGCGACGGAACTGGCCAGCCAGGCAAGCACGACGTAGTCGGACAGCCCCACGGGATGATCCAGGCTCGCTTCGAGCATGTCGGAGGGTATGAAGATGAGTACGGCCACCACGAACAGACATAGCAGGATCACGTAATAGAATACGACCCCCACGGAAAGGGTGAGCACGGTCACGGCATTGTAGAGCCTGGCCATGTTCGGCGAGACGGCCTTCTTCACCGGCTCCCAGAGACCATGGGCGATGATGATCCACGCCACCATGGCTGCCATGGCGGCACCCATCAGCGTGACCAGGCGCGGCCAACCGTAATGGGCGCTCATCTGCCAAAGATTGGGAAACACCAGGCCATAGGCGCCTGTCGCGAAGGCGGCGGCAATCACGCGGCGAAAGGCGGGGAAGATGGTCCAGGGCCGATTGGCGCGAACCATGCCGGCGAGAATGCGCAGGTTACCGTTGATGTGGGTATGGGGAACGAAGCGAACGTCGATGGGCCCCTGCTCATGAGTGAGCGGAATACGCCGGATCGGGAAGAGTTTCTCGTAGAGGTGCCAGCCGAGCAGTTCCCGGGCGCCCTTTCCGCGCAAGCTCTCATGCACCTTGTCGGCACGTTCGGTCTGGCGCTCTTGACGCGCCCGGTCGGCTTCCGAGCTGCCGTGATGCATCTCGTTTGCCAGTTGCAGGATCGCTTCGTTCAGGCGCCGCCGAGTGGAGGTGGCGCCGAACGAAGGCAGCGAAATCAGGGCCACGCTGCAGGTCATGCTCGCCTCGGCCACCACGAAGCGGTTGTCCTTGCGTATCGGCAGGTCGGTAATGCATACCGCGTAGTCCCAGCGATAGAGGCGCCGGGTCTGCTCGGTCTTGCGGATGATGGAAACCGAATCCTCCTCCGCCCCGGTCAGCGGGTCGACCACCACCCTCACTTCCCACTCGAGGCGATTGTCAACGTAGTTGGCCAGCAGTTCGGGAAGCTGGCCGGCGATTCGCTCGGCCATGTCGGCAGGAAGCTCGGGCGCTGGCACCAGCCCCAGCACGGCGGTATTGCTGGCAGGGGTATCCTGCTGGCTATGCTGGCCCGACGCGGCGGCAGTCGTCATTTCATACGTCCCTGTAGAGGCGGGACTACAGGTTAGCACCGCCATGCTTGCGGTTCATCGAACGCCCCCTGGACCCGGCCGGCTGTGGCATCATCGCGTTCTGTCGAGGAGCGAGAACCATGCAACCCGAAGACCTGGAAAAACTGGTGATCCGCCGGATGCCGTTCGGCAAGTACGAGGGGCGGCTGATCGCCGACCTGCCGGGCCCCTACCTGAACTGGTTCGCCCGGGAGGGTTTCCCGTCCGGCGAGATTGGCGAGCTGCTGCATCTGATGCACGAGATCGATCATAACGGCCTGGGTTCGCTGCTCGATCCGCTGCGCCGGAGCGAGACGGGCGGCTGAGTCTACCCTCTGGCGGCCAGGGCCTGTTGGAACTCATCGCTGTACGCCTCGGCATGACGAGCCGGGTCGCTGGGGAAGCGACCCAAGGCCACGGCAAGCTCGAAGAAGCCCGGCGCCGGCAGGTCGCCGCGCCGGCTCACCACCAGCGCGGCGATGAAGGGGCGTCCCTGCCCGGCATCCTCGCGCATCAACGCTTCGAGTGCTTGGGCCACCTGCTGTATGGTACGCGGCGGCGTCAGCCCCAGCGCCTCGGCCAGCTGCTGGTAAGTCAGTGGCAAAGACGCTGCCGGGGCCGCTTCGAGCAGGCAGCGTGCTGCTCTCGCGGTTGCGCTTGTTGTCATGAGGGATGTTTTTGACCCGCCCCCGGCGGGCCCGCGCCGTTGTCCTTGTCGCCTTCGGGCTTGGCCGATCCCTGGTGAGTGAGCCGCTGGGCCTGGTCGAGCCGCGGATGGTTGTCGAGGAATTCGCGGTGCGGGTCCGGCAAGGCATCCAGCGCCTGAAGCGTACGGGCCAGCACATGCACCGCGGCCAGCACATCGTGGGTGTTGCCGGTCTCGGAAATGGTGTGCATGTTGCGGATGGGAAAGCCGATGGACGTCGCGGCACAGTCCACCGCGGCGAGGACGCCGGCCATGCCGTCGGTGCCGGTGTCGGCGCCGACGATGTCGCGCTGCATGGGAATCTCATGCTCGCGGGCGGTGCGCTCGATGATGCGGTTGAGCTGTTCGCTGGCGATCGCGCCCACCGACATGGTGAAGCCCTTGCCCATTTCCAGCGGCTGCATGCGTCGCTCGCCAATGCCGGGAGCAGCGACATAGTCGTGGTTGACGTCGACACCGATCACCACGTCGGGCTCGAGCTCGCCGGCCAGCACCCGGCTACCGAAGCGGCCGATCTCCTCGTAGCTGGCGACGGCGAACAGCACCCTCACCTTCTCGGTACCGCCGGACTCGGCAATCAGGCGTGCCACCTCGGCAGTGACGAAACAGCCCAGGCCGTTGTCCAGGTAGGCCCCGTAGAAGGTGTCGGGGCTGAAACCATGGCGAATGGGGCGATCGAAAATGATCGCGTCGCCGGGACGCACGCCGAGGTTGAGTACCTGCTGCTTCTTGTTCTCGCCATGGATCTGCAGGTCGAGGTAGATCTGCTCCTTCTTGATGCCCTTGCTGCCTTCGCGCTGTGCGGCATCCGAGAAGTGAATGGCGCCGAGCGCCTCCACGGTGCCGCCCTGGATGATGCGATAGCGGCCGGGGGCCTCGGGGTCTTCGCTGAACAGCTTGACCTCATGGCCGACCAGGACGTTGGGCAGGAAGGCGTCGGTATTGATCCAGATCTTGCCGTCATCACCGATGCTGCGAACCTGCATGCGAATCTTGTCGGCGTGACCGATGATCATCACCTTGAACAGGTCGTCGCGGCCCGGGTGGGTGTCCCACACTACGCCGGCGTGCCCCTTGTACTGGTGCATGTGCCAACCCTGCGGGGCAAAGCTCTCGAAATGGGGCTTGAGGACGCCGTAGGTCATGGCGCCTTCCAGCCCGACGGGGCTGGGTGCATCCAGGATGCGCTGCATCAGGGTGAATTGCTGCTCCGGCATGGGCTGGGCCCACGGCTTGTTCGTCTCGCTCATGTCGCTCGCGTTCCTTCGATACGTTCACGGGTGCTCTACAGTCTGGCAGATTCGCGCGGTAATGGCCTGACACAGCGGCTCAGGGTTCCTGGCCGTGGGCCTGGCGTACTTCGCCGGTGTCGGGTTGGTAGCGATAACGCCGCCCGTCGACCTCGAACACCAGCACATCGTCGCGCCACGCGACGACTTCGTACTCGGTTTCAGGGGGGACCTGCTGCGCGTGGCTGGGTATCTGGACCTGGCTTGCCGTGGCGCTGACGGTGGCTCCCAGGGCAGTGCGATCCACCACGACGAGCACGCGGCTCGGTGCCGGTGTGTCGTTGAGGAAGCTGGCATAACGTCCGCTGGTGCTCCACGGCCCCAGTGTCACCTCGCCACCGTACTGAAACGTCGCCGGGTAAGGCCTGCCCTGGTCCACCGCCACCAGCCATCCGGCGCCGTGGGCGGCGCCAGCGGTGGCAACGGCCAGCCACTTCCCATCCGGCGAGGGCAAAGCATCGGTGAAGGCCTCGGCCGCCCCGAATTCGCTGGCGTCATCAACTCGGATGCTGCCTGGCATATCGTCGATGTGGAGGAGCCGAGAGCCATCCGCAGCGAGCACCTGCCGCTCCTCAATACGAAGCGGCCCATCCGGCACGACGCCGGTCTCGCCCTGTGGCGGTATCCCGGTGCACCCCGTCATGACAAGCAGGGCGAACAGTAGGGGTATGGGCATCCGCTGCGTCATCCTGGCTGTTGCTGAAGAATTCAGCAGAAAAGGCAAGGCCACCGGCCTTGCCTTCCTGCTAGCAATGTCGCCAATAGGCACGGCGAGTTCAAGTGCGGAAACTTCCCTCGATCCGGCTTGCTGCCTCAGGCATCGGACAGCTTGACGTCATCGTCAACCTCGCTGTAACGCTCCTCGTCGTACTCCTCGGCGGATTCCTCGAGCTCTTCCTCGCCGTAGTCTCGCTGGATCACCAGTTGATCGTCCAGCAGCTGCATATCGGCTAGCGGCAGCACCACATCGCTTCCGCCCATGCCCCAAAGCCCGCCAATGGTCACGACGACATGCAAGATGCCGGTTTCGTCGTCCTTGACCACGTTCTGCACGTCACCGATCTCTTCGTCATTCTGGTTAACGACCGTCATGTCCTCGATCTCGCTGACATCCCTATCGCGCAGCGACTCGTCCAGCTCATTGTCACCCGCCATGGATGAGGCAGAGGTGCCGGTGCCCATGCCGGACGACTCATCGGTGGTAGTGTTCGGCTCCTCGGTCAGGGCGGCATCATTGCCGTCGTTGAGCTCGTCGTCACCGTTGTCCTGGGCCAGGGCGCCTCCCGCCAGGCCGGTGGAAATAGCGCCGATCATGATAGCCAGCAGTGTCCTTTTCATATCACTCCCTCCTAGAGTTGACCGTTACCTTTTGAACATAGCGCCCGCTTTGGCTGACAACAGAAACTTAGCGAAAAATTTCGCTACCACAGTTAGCCGCTTCGTTTCGCTTTACTTGCATACCGACGCGTTTCAGCGACAAAAGGCAAGGTCTGTTGACCTTGCCCTGGTGCCGTTGTCGCCGTGGGACGCTAGCGGCCCATCGCATCCGATAGCGTCATGTCCCCGTCCACCTCGCTGTAGCGATCCTCGTCGTAGTCGGTAGCCATTTCGTCGAGCTCGTCTTCGCCGATGATGTCCTGCAGCACCAACCGCTCGTTTTCGAGCTCCATGTCGACAAGCGGCAAGGCGACCTCGGAGCCGCCGAAAATCCAGAATCCGCCGACCGGAACGACGGCATGCAGATCACCGGCATCATCGTGCCGCAGCACCTTGTCAACTTCGCCCAGCGTTTCGCCCTCGCGGTTGACGATGGTCATGCCCACGACCTCGCTGACCTGAAGAGACGCTATCGACGGGTCGAGCGCGGCACCGGTCGGCTCGCTTTCCTCGAAAGCCGAATCGGTATCCTGCTCAGCCGCCTGGCCGGCTTGCGGCGTATGCTCTCCCTGAGGTGCCTGCTCGGCCTCTGCTGCGGCGGGTTCTGCCGACGTTGCCTGTTCACCCGGGTCGGTCTGCATCTCCTCACCAGCATCGGACTCATCATCACCTGCGACCCGCTCTTCTTCGCCGCCTGCCTGCTCGTCGCTGGCCTGCTCGTCGCTGGACGGGTCGCCGTTGCTGTCCTCGTCGTCAGTCATTTCCTGGTAGTCTTCGGCGTCGTCTCCTTCGTCGGGCAGTTCCTCTTCGCTTACCGAGGCATCGACCTCGCCCTCGTCATCGGCCTGCTCGCCATCATCGCCGGCTGCCGCAACCTGCTGCTCTTCGGTGTTCGCGTTCTCTTCAGCGCTTTGCCGTTCAGCCGCCTGCTCTTCGCCGACGGCAGCATCGTCGTTGAGCTCGGTGTTGCTGTCCTGGGCCAGGGTGCCGCCGGCTAGCCCGGCGGAAATCGCGCCGATGGCAATCGCCAGTAATGTCCTTTTCATGACGCCTTCTCCTTGGTGGGTCCTGTTTCGCAAGATAGGATGTCGGCACGCGATACCGCCAGAAACACAACGTGTTCTTACTTTTCGAGATGGAAGCGATACCCTCCTGCCGAGGTCGTGCCGTTTTCCGCCGTTCCCCGCCAGACGATGCGATACTCCCCCGGTGCCAGACGACCTTCCGGGACGGCCCGATGCCGGTCGCCCAGCGTTTCGGTGGTGCTCTCGCGCAAGTTCACCATACCCTCGGGGCCGGAGACCGCGAACAGCGTGAGCCGTACGGGTTCGTCGAGCCAGATCTCGAAAGTGTCGGGAGCGTGCTCCAGCCTTGCGCCATCATCGGGCACGGACTCGACCAACTCGGCCTCGGCCCACAGCGGCGAAGCCGCGCCGGACAGTGCGACAAAGGCGACGAGGCGAACCTTGCCGCCGAGGGAATCAAGCGCCCCTCGCCCCGCCGCTCGACGCCGGTTCATGTGTTGGGATAGACGTAACCGCTCCAGCCCTGCCCGGTCCCCAGATGCGTCGCCTCGCCGATCACATCAGGCCGATGGGAAGAGAGCTCGCCCCGTCCCTGCTGGGTTCCCATATGGGTAGCCACCATGCGCTGTGGCGCCTCCTGACGAACCGGGAGCGTGCCGCCATGCGCTACGGGCACGGGAAGGCGGGCATGGCGGGACGCTTTCCGCGAGCGCAGCTGCGATACGATAAGCCAGCCCAGGCCAACACCGGTCAGCAGAACGGGCGCGGGATTGTCGCGGATAGATCGCCCCAGACTGTCGAAGAATCCTGCAGCCGCCCCGTTCCTTCTGGGCATATAGCGTGCGAGGTCATGCTTGAGCTTCGTCGGCGAGAGCCTGCTTTCGAGTTCGTGAAGGGTGTCGTCGAGGTGTGCGCGAGATTGCTCGATTTCAGCCTCGAGCTCTTCTTCGCGACGCTGATGGTAACGGCTCATGTCATGCCTCCTTGGCTTCACCGTTTCAGTGGCTTCCCTATGACTCAAGCTGGCCCCACGGAGGTCAGTCGTCAAGTCGGCGCTTTCATCCTGCTATACGTTCGAGGGTTTCCTCGATGACTTCACCACTGGCGGGGCGAACGAGTCTCGCCACTTCCTCTCCATCCTGAAGAAAGACCAGCGTGGGCCACAGCTTGACGCGATATATCCGCCCCAGGCGACGCCCCGGGCCGTCCTCGATCTTGAGATGGCGCACCTCGTCGCGCTGGGCCAGGGCACGCTCGAGCCCCGGCTGAACCACCAGGCAGAAACCGCACCAAGGGGTGCCAAACTCGATCACGGTCAAGCCTTTGAGCTCACGCACCTGCTCGGGACTCGGCGCTTCGGTCATGTACTCGCGCTGCATGGGCATGGCGCGTCCTCCGTCAAATACCGCCGACTCGATAGGCGCAAGCTTAGTGGCCGACGTACGCTGCGCTCAAATGAGGCGGTAGCGCAACGTCCCCCTAGCGTGAAGGCCCTGTTGTCGAGCCTTCGCATCGTCGCAGCCCGAGGGTGAGGCCGGCACACATGAACAGCAGAATCACCACGAAAGGCAGCCCCGATATGGTGGCTACGGCCTGCAGGACCCTAAGGCAACGATAGCAGCCGCAAGCGGGAGAAAAGTTGCGATATGCAAGTGACGATGCGGCATCGTTCTCCCCTAGCGGATATGCTGAAGGTATCGTTCCGCTGCCAGACGAGAATTGTCATGCCAGCTTCGAAACGTCAGCACTACCCCCGAGGCGGAAAATGGCCGGCACGCATTGCTGGGCTGAGCCTGCTTTTGCTGCTGTTGGCCGCGCTACTGCTGGCAGGCGCCGGCCCGGCCTATCGCCTGGAGCTGCTGCCGCTGGGCGGCGCCTTCGACATGCTTCGCCGTGGCGTCTATCTCGCCGCCGGGGCGGCCGCTGTGGCACTGCTGTCGGTGGCCGTCGCCATCTTCTGCCGTCGCTTGAAACCGGCATTGACCGGCGGGCTGGTACTGATCGCGACCGCAACCATGCTTGCCGTGCCTTGGCTGCACTGGCAGCGCGCCCAGACGGCGCCGCCGATTCATGACATCACCACCGACACGGAGGACCCGCCGGCCTTCGAGGCTCTGGCGGCGGCTCGCGAAGCCGCTCCCAACGCGGTGGAGTATCCCGGCGAGGACTTCGCACGCCAGCAGCGCGAGGCCTACCCCGACATTGCGCCCGTCACGCTCGACCTGCCTTTGGGCCTGGTGCATGACGTCGCCGAGGCAGCCGTGTTGGACTTGGGCTGGCGCCTGGTCGACAACTCGCTCACGCGCATCGAGGCCACCGATGCCACCCCCTGGTTCGGCTTCAAGGACGACGTCGTGATTCGCCTGAGCGAAACCGGTGAGGGCGTGCGAATCGACGTGCGTTCGGCCTCGCGGATGGGCCGCGGCGATATGGGGACCAACGCGAAAAGAGTTCGGGATTACTTCGAGGCCATCGAGCGGCGACTCGATTGACCCCGCCTTGCTGGCTGTCTCATCGGCAACTACGTTGATCCCATCCACTCGCCTTTAGCTAAGTAGCGCCGATATAGCCAGGAAGGCTTATGCTGATACAGTTGCTGAGCATCAGCATTTTGATTCTCAGCCATATATATGCCGGCAAGCTCAGAAATCTCAGCCATATCCCCAGAAGCGCCTGGCTCTCTCTGGGGGGGGGCATCGCCGTCTCGTACGTCTTTTTGCATATCTTCCCCGAACTTGAACAGGCGCAGCAGCACTTGACGGAGCAGGCTGCTCTAGCGTTCATAGAAAGTCATGCCTACCTGGTCGCTCTCCTAGGCCTGTTGCTGTTCTATGGGTTAGAGCACAAAATCAAGACGAAAGCACTTGCACCCATAGAGCACGAAAATTGTGAAGCGCAGCCAAGCTCTCATACCGGAACCCCCCTCTTCTGGCTGCACATCGGCACCTTTTCACTTTACAACGCCCTGATTGGTTACCTTCTGGTTTACCGCGACAGCACGGTTATGGAAACCCTCTTTTTTGTCATTGCTATGGCGTTTCATTTCCTGATGAATGACCACAGCCTCTACTATCAGCACCGAGGCGCTTATTTAAGTTTTGGCAGATGGATACTCTCAGCCTTCATTGGCCTAGGCTGGGCCGTTGGCTTGAGCTTTCAAATCAGTGAGGCGGCGACGAGCGTGCTGTTTGCCTTCCTTGCGGGGGGCATCATTCTCAACGTGCTGAAGGAAGAATTACCTGAGGACCGCAAGAGTCGAGTCTGGCCTTTTACATTGGGAGCCACACTGTATTCTATCTTACTTTTGACGAGCCAATGAGAAAGGAAGCGAAATGGATCATTCAAGGGCGAGCCAACGAAACGAACCTCATAGCCTTGGAGAAATGCTAGATCTCTTCAAGCAAGCTGAAGATGACGAAAGCACTGACCAGGTCAGTCTCGGTGACGTGCTCGACGAAGTAGGCCGCCGATCATTTGCCCCTCTACTGCTTGCTCCCGGCATCATTACCCTGCTTCCTGTCATAGGGGATATTCCCGGCGTACCTACCCTCATGGCACTGATGGTTCTGTTGGTAGCCACCCAGCTCCTGTTTAGAGCCCAACGTTTCTGGTTACCCAGATTCCTGTTAAACCGATCCGTTTCCAAGAGGAAGCTCGACAAGGCGGTGAGCTGGAGTCGCCGTCCCGCGCGCTTCCTCGACTCGTTTCTCAAGCCGCGGCTGGTACTTCTCACCCACGGGTCGGGTATCGTGGCTGTCGCCCTTGCTTGCATCGTTATTGCACTTGCCATGCCGCCCATGGAGGTAGTGCCATTCTCAGCCAACGGTGCTGGCCTGGCACTCACGCTGTTCGGTCTGTCCCTGATGACCCATGACGGCCTTTTGGCAGCGGTGGGGTTTGCCCTGACTCTGGCCACGCTGGTCTTCGTCTACTTGGGTATCGCTTAAGAAACCGACTCCCGGTAAGAAACCGACTGCTGGCTGGCCCAGGGCGCCATGCTTCAGGCGGCAGCGCCTCGTGAATTACCCTGTCGCTCAGACTGCAAAATTGCACCATCCTGAACCCAGGTACTGGTTGGCGTAATCACACCCCACCGCAGCGCGAAGCTAGTTCAGCGCCTCGGCAATGGGCCGCTCGCCATCGAGCAGCACGTATTCACGGTTGATCAGGTCGCGCGATTGGAACAGATGCAGCAGCGCATGGGCGACGTTGGCGCGCGAGACACTGTTCTCGCCTCCGGTCTCGTCGAGCGATGTGGCGACCCGCTGGGTGGCGGGCGCGTCGATCAGCCGGCCCGGCTTGAGGATGACATATGGTACCGCCGAAGTCCGCAGGTGGGCATCGGCGGCATGCTTGGCCACCATGTAGGGGCGCAGCTTCTCGGGCGCTTCTAGCGGTCGCTCGGCGCGCATGGCGCTGACCATGAGAAATCTCGACAGGGCGCGTTCGGAGGCCAGGTCGGCGGCTCGAATGGCGCCGAACAGGTCGATCATCAGGGTCTTGTCGGGTCCGGTGTGGGGCCCAGAGCCGGCCGTGAAGATGACCTGGTCGCAGCCGTCGAAGGCGTGATCCAGCTCCCCTTCGAGGTCAGCGATCACGGTTTCGATGCCGCGATCGTCGAACCAGAACCGCTGCCCGGCGTCACGAATCATTGCCCGTATCGCCAGGTCCGAAGCCTGGGCCAGCTCGCAGAACTGTCGGCCGATCTGGCCGTTGGCACCAATGACGAGTGTGGTCATTCGTCTCCTCCGCCGTCAGCTGTGAGTTACCCGACAGCCTAACCCACGCCATCAGGAGGCACCAAGCGCTGCCGAACCCTTCTGTGCTAGCCTGTTGGGCTGCCCGACGCCCCACTCAGCACGCATGAGGCCGATATGCTGCGACTCTCCAACAACGTGGAACTGCCCGGCCACGAAATCGAGATCAGCCAGATCCGCGCCCAGGGAGCGGGAGGCCAGAACGTCAACAAAGTGGCAAGCGCCGTGCATCTGCGCTTCGATATTCTCAACTCCAGCCTACCGCCCTTCTACAAGGAGCGGCTGCTGGCGCTGCGTGACCAGCGCATCAGCAAGGAGGGCGTGGTCGTGATCAAGGCGCAGAGCCACCGCACCCTGGAGCTCAACCGCGAGGAAGCGCTGGCACGCCTGAAAGCACTGATTCAGGAGGCAGTGAAGACACGCAAGGCGCGCAAGCCCACCAAGCCGACACGGGCCTCGAAGCGCAAGCGCCTGGACGGCAAGACCAAGAAGGGGCAGACCAAGGCGCTGCGCGGCAAGCCGAGGATCTGAATGAGAAACGGCTGCTAGGCTTAACGCATCGCTGCACATCTCAAAGGAAGGAGCCGCCATGCACCCGAGGACGTCGTCGCGCCCGCTGAGCCCGACGCTGGAGCGCCTGCATCTGGCCTGGGACTTGCTGATCCTGGTGCTGGTGGTGGCCAACCTGGCCTTGCTGCTCTTCGACAGCCTGTTCCTGCTGGCACCGCTGAACGATGCCTTCGCGGCCGTTGCGCCGGGCCTGCATGACGCCTACGACCGCCACGTACACGCCAACTTCGTGGAGATCGACCTGGCGTTCGTCGCCGTCTTCGTGCTCGACGTGTTGCTGGGCTGGGCCGTCGCCATTGCCGAGCGCCGATATCATCGCTGGTTCTTCTATCCCTTCGTGCACTGGTACGACGTGCTGGGTTGCATCCCGCTGGGCGGTTTCCGGCTGTTGCGCGTGCTGCGCGTGATTTCCCTACTGTATCGCCTGCAGCGCCTGGGGCTGATCGACATGCGCCGCTGGCAAGTCTATGCCTTCTTCGAAAAGTATTACGACATCCTGCTGGAAGAGCTCTCCGATCGTGTCGCGATCCGTCTGTTGGGCAACATGCAGGAGCAGCTACGCTCTAGCGACTCACTGTCGACACGGGTCGTCGACCGCGTGGTGATGCCGCGCAAGCAGCAGCTGATCCAGGAGCTCAGCTGCCGCCTGGAAGAGATGATCGGTAATGCTTATGCACGCAACCGAGAGGATACGATGCGCTACGTCAGCGCGCTGGTCGGGCGCACCGTGGCCGAGAGCCAGGAGGTGAAGCGCCTGCGCCGGTTGCCGATGGGCGACCTCTTCGCCCGCAGCATGGAGTCGAGCCTCGCCGACCTGGCCTGCCGCCTGGTCCACGAGGCGATGGAGGGATTGCGATCGCCGGAGTTCACCGCGCTGGTGGAGCGCATGGCCGACAATGGCTTCGATACCTGGCTGAGGGCCGATGCGCGCACCGACCGGGTGACCGAACAGGTGCTCGTCGACATGCTGCAGCTGGTCAAGGAACAGATCGCCGTGAAGCAGTGGCGACGCCGCTACGATTGAGTCGACGCAGCCCCGCTAGGGGTGCCGGGAGCTGAGGATATGGTGCACCCCGCCACAGTCGACCATCGGGTCGTCGCAGTTGACCACGATCTCGGAGCGCGCCAGCACGTAGCTCTTGCCGGTGATGGTATTTTCCACCACCTGGTGCCCGCCGCCGGCCTCACGTGCCGCCACGAACTGGCCGATGAAGCCGGTTTCGCGCAACGAGACGGTTTCCAGCTTGTCGCCCGGCTTGATGGTGCCCTCGTAGTGCATCAGTGCCAACCGCGCCGAGGTGCCGGTGCCGGTGGTGCTGCGGCAAATCACGCCGGGATGGACGTAGGTGGTCGAGCGCGAACGGTAGAAGTCGTCGGCGATCTGCTCCACCGGCCCCATGAAGTGCAGGAACGGCAGCGGCCCCACGTCACCCAGTGTGTAGTGCGAAAAACCGCTGTGGGCCTGAATCGCCTCGACGATGCGGTGGGCACACTCCGCCAGCGCGCGCTCCTCCTCACGCTTGAGCGAAAAGCCGAGCTCCTCGGCGTTCACCAGCGCATAGAAGCCGCCGCTGTAGGCGATGCTGTAGGTCACGTCGCCGACTTCGGGCACATGGATACGGGCCCTGTGAGTGTCGATGTAGCTGGGCAGGCCGCCGCAGGTAATGGCTTCGACCACGCCGTTCTCGACCCTGGCCTCGATCTGTACCAGTCCTGCGGGGGATTCGAGGGTGAAGTGCTGGATGCCCTCACGCTTGGGAATCAGCCCCGTCTCGAGCAGCGCGGTGGCGGTACAGATGGTGTTGGAGCCGGAATAGACCGGGTAGCCCATCACCTCCATGATGATGTAGCCCATTTGCGCCTGCGGGTCGGTGGCCGGCACGATCAGGTCGACCGACATCTCGGGGATTCCGTAGGGCTCGTTCAGCAGCAGCTTGCGCAGGCCGTCGGCATCGTTCTCCAGATACTCCATCTGCTGGCGCACGGTGTCGCCGGGCAGCGAGTCGACGCCGCCGATCACGATACGGCTGACGTCGCCACCGGCGTGGGTATCGAGCAGTTGCAGGGTGAGTTCGTGGCTCATGAATTGTCCTTGTTAGCGTCGCCCTCGAGCGCGAAGGGTGCACCGTGTTCGGCCCACTGTGCATCAGGCACGATGACGATCTTGCCCAGGTAGTTGCTGCCGCGATTGACGAAGTAACGCTCGGCCTCGTGCAGCTCGGAAAGCTTGAATGCCGCGTGCAGCACCGGCTTGAGCTGGCCACCGCGAATCCACTCGATGAGCTGCTCGGCTTCCTCGCGGGTACCGTGGGAAACGCCGAAGATTTGCACCTGATACAGGTAGATCCGGGTCCACATGATCTCGCTGAGGTTGCCACCGCTCGCCCCGGCGATGGAGAGGCGCGGGTAGGTGGCGCGGGCCTTCATGTCGTCGATCATGGTATCGATGAACAAGTCGGTCATTTCGCCCCCGACCAGATCCATGACGGCGTCGATGGGTGCGCCCCCGGTGGCCTTAAGCACTCGTTCGACGAAGGAGGACAGGTCGCCCCGGTCGATCACCGCCTCGGCGCCCAGCGCCTTCAGGGACTCGGCCTTGTCGGGCTGGCTTACCGCATAGGGCACCGCGCCGACGATGCGACACAGCTGGATCAGCGCAGTACCGACACCGCCACTGGCACCGCTGACCAAGACCCGCTCCCCGGCGGCGACCTTGGCCGAGGTCATCATGTGGTAGGCGGTCTGGTAGGAACACATGCCCATGGCAGCCAGCTCGGCGTCGGCGAGGTCGAGGCTGGGCACGTGGTGGAACTGTTCCGATGGCACGGCGACGTATTCGGCATAGCCGCCGTCGGCCCCATGACCGTAGTAATCGGGCATCAGGTTGATGTCACGGCGCGCATCGGGATAGAGATTGAAGTCGAGCAGGCCGCGCTCACCGATGCGCGAAGAAGCGACGCCCTCGCCTACCGCCACCACGCGTCCTGCCACATCGGCCCCCTGGATGCGAGGGAAGGTCAGGGTTGCCTCGCCGCCCATGGCGAAGGAAGTCACGTCGCCCTTGTCCTTGGTAGGGTAGAGCCCCTCTCGGGCCTTGCGGTCGGTGTTGTTCTTCGCCGTCGCGGTGACTTGCACCAGCACCTCGCCCGGCCCGGGCCGGGGTGTGGCGACGTCGTCGCGATACACCAGCTTGTCGATGTCACCGTGGCCGGTCAGGACCATGGCATGCATAGTGGCCGGAATGGTCGGCGCGTTGGCTGCAGGCACGTTGATTCTCCTCGCTGGGTCTGGTTTGAGGTCACTCGTCATGCCGGGTCAGGCCTGCGCTTCGCGCAATTCGCCTCGCACGCCATGCCGCATAACGAGATGCCATCGAGCCGGCACGATCGCGCACCGACTGGATGTTTCATATTGGCTGAAGGAAAGCGAATGCGGTGGGGCTGGCTGTTGGCATGTGACGATGGGTGCATTGAATCATGCCCTCGCCGGGACTGCATACCGTTGATCAATGGGTATTTTTTCTGTTTTACATGGCGGTAACTGGGGATTCTTTCTTTGCCCGCCCAGGCTTCGGTGCGTTCATAGACGTGGGCGTCGTGCCAGGCCTCGGCCCTGCCATGCGACAGACGCGCGTCACGAAGGCTATCCTTCTGTCAGGACTGGCCCAGGTGAAGGAGACACCGATGAACTACTGGTTGATGGCCAATACCGCTGCCGGCGATGGTCGCCACGACGCCGGCTTCTGGCGCGAGCACCTGCAGGCGGCGGGCCTGGAGGAGGTACAGGTGCGAGACATTGCCAACACCGATTGGCACCGACAGGTCCGGTCCGGCGATCGCTTGCTGGTGGCCGGCGGCGACGGCTCGGTCAACCTGGCCGCATCGATCTGCATTGAACGCAGCGCCATCCTCGGCGTGCTGCCCTCGGGAACGGCCAACGACTTCGCACGTAACCTGGGGCTGCCCAGCGACCCCGAGGCCATCTGCCGCGTGGCGCTGGGCGAGCAAACCGCCAAGGTCGACGTGGCCTGGATCAACGGCCAGCTTTACCTCAACGTCGCTCATATCGGGCTTGGCACCGTGCCGTCACGGGCCGCCTCGCCGCGGGAGAAAAAGCTCCTGGGACGATTCAGCTACCTGATCACGCTGGGGCGAAAACTTCGCCTTCAGCGCGGTTTCCACGGCCGCATCGAAGGGGATGAGCAAGTCGCCGTGGGACGCTGGCTGACGATCGCCATCGCCTCGGGGGCCTATTTCGGGGGTGGGCACGGCATCGCCGGCGCCCGCATCGACGATGGCCAGTTGGATATCGTGGCGATACGTCAGCGCGCCTGGCTGCGTCTATTGCTCTCCTTTCTCGCCACGCGCCTGCTGGGGCATCCGCCACGGGATGACGATACCGTGGTCCACTTGCGCTCGCCACAGTGCCACATACAACTCCAGCGCGCGCACACCCTGACCGCAGACGGCGAAACCCTGGGTCGCATGGCCAATATCTCGGCTTTTACCCGTCATGCCGTGCTGGAGGTAGCCTGCCAAGAGCTGGTGGCCGCAAACCGCAGCGCTCTGGCCGGCGAGGTCCGCGAACCGTCATGAAGCGTGCTTCGTTGGCGGCAGCGGCAGGTGGAGAATCGCGCCTCGCAGGCCGCGCGAGTCCGCCCATAGCTTGCCCAGCGTGATCGGCAATCGGAAGCGACGCCTGCCGGCCGCACCGGGATTGAACAGCAGTCGCTTATGCTGCCACTCGTTGCGTGGCTTGTGAGAGTGCCCGTGCAGTACGGCATCGCATGGCGTGACAGCGTCGAAGTCGGCAATGTCATGAACCAGATGCAGATGCCAGCCATTGACGATCAGATCCTGGCGCAGCGGCAGCGCTTCGGCCCAGGCTGCCGTGTCGATATTGCCGCGCACGGCGTAGAGCTTGGCCCGCTTGGCCAGTCTATCGAGGATGCCTGCGTCGGCGGGCTTTGCTCCCACGTCGCCCAGGTGAAGTATCAGCTCGCAGCCCTCGAGCAGCACCATCGCCTCGTCGCGTAACAGGCCGTGCGTGTCCGAGATCACGCCGATGGGCGAAGCAATGTCGAGACGCAGTGGAGGCATGGTGTTTCTCTTCTGCTCAGGTACCAAAAGGAAGGGCACCGCCGTCGCGATGCCCTTAACGTTCACCTTGCGCGCTCTGCCGAACGTATTGCTGCCTGCAGCCGCGCTTCTCAGTGGTAGTGCTTGCTGCAGTTGGCGATCTCGAGCGCCATCTCGTCGTCTTCGCAATGGTCGGCGATGTCGCTCAACGTCACGACCCCGACGAGACTCTTCTCGTTCTGGTTGTTGAGTACCACCAGGCGCTGGACATGCTGTTCGTGCATGTTGCGCAGCACGTCCTTCACGTCCTGGTCCTCGAAAGCGTACAGCACCTCGGTCGTGGCGACGGAGCTCGCCTTGTCGTCCGGATTCTTGCCCTCGGCAAGCGCCCGAATCGTGAGATCACGATCCGTGACAGTGCCCATGATGCGGTCACCCTCCACCAGCGGCTCGAAGCCTGAATTGTCCTTGCGCATGCGCTCGGCAACTTGGCGAATGGTCGCATCGGACGGGCAATAATCGGGACGTCTGGTCATGACTTCGCGAACTTGCATGTCGCACCTCCTTTCCTATGACGCACGGTCAGGTCCGCGCTGCCCTGCTGGATCTATAGGGAAAAATAGTTCGCGACCGTGCCCGCATCAAAACGAACTCTGTCTTTGTTTTTTGCCATGGGTGAAGAGACGTTTCCGCCACATTGACGCACCGGGTTCGGCTGCTAGCTTTGACTAACGAGGCCGACCAACCGTAGCGCAACAACGATAACGACAGAGGGCCGCATCATGATGGGAAAGGACGCTTGCGCCTGGCTGCTGGGCGCGCTGCCACTATCACTTTTGATCACAATGCCCACCCTGGCACAGACGGACACCGAAGACCTGCCCCGCCTGGAAGACGCCGACTGCCCGACCGAGGCGCTGCGGGAGCTGGGCGCGACCTGCCATACCTTTCATGCCCCGGAGAATTGGCGCGAGCCCAACGGCAGCAGCGTGGTCATGCCCGTGGCCGTGATCGAGCCGGAAACCGACGCAGTACAGGCAGACGCTGAGGATCCGGAAGCCGACGACACGCTACCGGTGTACTTCTTTCCCGGCGGCCCGGGCTACTCCTCACTGTACAACCGCGAATATCTGGAACAGCTGCTCAAGGACGTGGGCGACCGCACACTGGTCACCATGGATCACCGCGGTTTCATCCATGCCGAACCGGCACTTGAGTGTCCGGACTATGCCGCGGTGTCACCCTATCACAACATCATTCATACCCCGGCCATCACCGCTTCGCTGGAACCGATGCACCGGCTGGGAATCATTACGTCGGCAGTGGAGGCTTGTTACAACAAGCTGAACGAGGAGGGGCACGACTTAAGCCAGTACAACAGTCACGCCATTTCGCGCGACGTGGACGAGCTCCGCCAGCTGCTTGGCCATGAGCGCATCGACGGCTTCGGCTCCTCCACCGGCAGCGGCACGCTGGCCTCCTTCATCCAATACCACCCCGAGAGCATCCGCGCCGCCATCTTCGGCTGGCCGTGGTTCAACCATCTGCGCAACCGCCCCCCGGTGGATGAGCTTTATACCGCCAAGCAGACCTTCACCGATACCCTGGCCCTTTGCGCCGCCGAGGACGAGGCATGTCGGGAAATGTTGCCCAATGGGATGCAGGCCTTCGATCGCGCTCGGCGCATGCTCGATGCCCGCCCCTACGTGACTCACGTCGCCACGCCCTACGGCCACACGGAGACGCTCTACTTCGACGGCGCCGCCTTCGTCGACACGCTCTACCTGATGCTGGCCTCGGACTACGCCGAACTGCCGAGCCTGGTGGCCGACGTAGAGGTCGGCGACTACTCGCGACTGGAGACATTCTTCCGCATCGACGACTACGACCCGGAGCCCGAGGCACCGAACTATGCGCTCGGCTATTTTCTCGCCCATGTCTGCAACGACATGGGCACGAACCGCCCGAGCCGTGACGATTCGATTGCCGCCGTCGAGCGCGAGCCAGCGGTACTCGGCTTCGAGCCGCCCTGGCTGTGCGCCTGGTGGGGAGAGGATGGCGACGTGCCGGCCGAGCACAACGACCCGCCCGTGAGCGAGACGCCGGCTCTGGCGATTCACGGCGAAATGGACCCCTGCTGCGGAACGCGCTGGAGCCATCACCTCCAGCGCACCATGCCCAACCTGCAATATGTGGAGTATCAGGCGCTGGGCCATAGCCCGGTCAACGCGTGCCGCTCGGAGATGATCCAGGCCTTCCTCGACGATCCCATGGCGGCAGTCGACGCCAGCTGCCGCGACGAGGTCGAGCGTGAGCCTTGGGTCATCGAACCCCCGAGGGGAAGCCGTGACGCGCCCGAGTGGTAAGTCATGCCCGGCGCGGCGCACGCAGCAGCCAGGAGGCCACAGCCACCAGCGATAGCGCTCAAGAATCACCACCACGAGCATCACCCGCGCGACCACCAGGGCGCATAACCCGATCCACTCCAGGCGGCCGAGCCAGGCCGCCGGCAGTTCGGCCAGCTTGTGCCAGAGATAGAGCTGCAGGCCGAATGCGCCGAACAAGCCATCCATCGACCGAGATGCCGGCGTTGCAGAATCAGCGCACCGGCTTTACGCACTCATCATCTCTACCCCGACCACGAAACGCCCGCTTTCAGCTCGCAGCCTAGCCAGGAGGGTTCAGGCTGGCCAAAGCCGGTCGGATCTCATTCGAAGGGATTAGCAATTGTTGCTACGTTGGTGGGCATGCCATCGGCAAAGGACAGGCTTGAGAATGCAAGGCTCCCGTAAACTTCTTACGTCGCTCTCCCATACCATACGAAACATCTCACTACTGAAGATCATGGGCGTCATGATCGCCAGCGTTCCGACGACAGCGCTGGCTCAGTCAGGCCAGGTCGGCCTGCCGCGGTTCCCCTCCATCAGCCCCGACGGTTCGGAACTCATCTTCAGTTGGCGCGGCGACCTGTGGCGCGCCTCGACCGACGGAGGCGAAGCGGTGCGCCTGACCCGTCACAACCTCGACGACCTGCATTCCAGCTGGAGCCCCGACGGCGAATGGATCGTGTTCGCCTCGATGCGCGATGGCTATCTCAACCTGTGGCGCATGCGCCGGGACGGCAGCGAACTTACCCAACTGACCCATGGCGACCAGCATCTGCGCAATCCCTCGTTCGGGCTCGACGCGCAGGGCGAGCCGATCATCACTTTTTCAGGGATGCTCGAGGCCGACGTCTATCGCGACCAGCGACCTTACCGGCTCCCACCCGAAGGCGGTGAATACGCCCGACTGCACGATGCCTTCGGCTCCGAACCGCAGCTTTCTCCCGACGGCCAGCGCGTCGTATTCACCCGTGGCGGGGCCTACCATGACTGGAACCGTCGCCATTACCGCGGTCCCGATGCGATGAACGTCTGGCTGCACGAGCTCGGCACCGATCGCTTCGAGCCATTGACCGAGCGCGACGGTGACGACGGCATGGCCCGCTGGGTCGACGAAGACACGTTGCTTTTCATGTCCGACCGCGAGGACCAGACGGTCAACCTCTACCGCATGGAGCTGGATGCCGAGCGCTCCATCGAGCGTCTCACCGCGTTCGCTGAACGCGACCTCCAGCATTTCGACGTTTCCCATGACGGCAGTACCGCGGTGCTGCAGGTCTGGGACACCTTGATGACGCTCGACCTGGAACAGCCCGATGCGGAACTCGAGCCCATCTCCCTGCGCGCCCCGGACGACGGCCGCGACCACCACACCTTGCGCCGGATCGACCGCGACGTCAGCGAGGCCGCCCTGAGCCCGGACGGCCAGACCATGGCCTACATCGCCTATGGCCGCGTCTATGTGCGCCATGTCGACGAGCAGAGCCCGACCCTGCTGGTCACACCGGGCACGCATGCCCGCCATCACAGCCTGGCCTGGTCACCCGACGGGTTAAGCCTCTACTTCGTCAACGATGCCGACGGCAGCGAGTCGATCTACCAGGCGCGGGTGACGTTGACCCGGGACGAAGTGCGGCGCAGCCATGAGCGACAGCGCGCCCGTGGCCAGGCTTCGAGACGACAATGGGAGGGCGACCCCACCGTCTCGCTCGTCTCGACCGCTCCCGCCGACGACCCCGACATGTCGGAAGACCCCGAGACCGATCACGACCCCGACCTGGCGGTGCGTGGCGAGGAGCCCGAAGATCCCTTTGCCCCGCAGGATCCCGGGTTCATTCTCGACCCTGTCCTGATTCCGCGGCTGGGCGAACCCACCGAAGTGCCAACACCCTCCCAGGAACCGCCAGTCGAGGTCGAAAGCATCCCCGAAGAGGAACTGGAAGAGGAAGTGCCGGAAGACCTACCCGCCGACCGCGACCCGACCCGCTGGCACGACGCCATTCAGTTCGACGTCAGCCCGGTGGTCGCCGAAGAGACCCACGATCGTGACGTCTCGCCTTCCCCCGATGGTCAGTCCCTGGCCTTTCGCCGTGGCCGCGGCGACCTGGTGATTCACGACCTCGAGAGCGGCGAGGAGCGTACCCTGGTCGAGGGCTGGGACAGCTTCCTGCACTGGCGCTGGTCTCCCGACAGCCGCTATATTGCCTACTCCCAGAACGATCTCGACTTCAGCGCCAATATCTTCGTGGTGCCGGCGGATGGGTCGGCGGAGCCGGTCAATATCACCCGCCACCCACGCAACGACCTCAGTCCGCGCTGGTCGGCGGATGGCCGCAAGCTGAGCTTCATCTCCAATCGCTCCGGCGAGAACTACGACCTCTATCGGGTCTATCTGGATCGCGAGATCGAGACGTACACGCCGCGTGAACTCACGACCTATTACCGTAACGCCCGCGAGGAGGCCCAGAGCCGCTCTCCGCTTCCGGTCACCCGGGAACGCGACGACAAGGCAGCGGAACAGGACCACGCGGAACTCGATCTCGAAGATGCCTGGCGACGCACCGAGCGGGTGACGGCCTCTCCGGCACATCAGACCGCCAACGAGATGACCCCGGGCGGCGATCGTTACGTCTTCAATGACGGCAGCGAAGGTCTGGTCGCGATGAACTGGGATGGCAGCCAGCGTACCCGCATCGCGTCTAGCGCCAACGTGCAACAGCTCAATCTGACCGGTGAGCAGGTCGTCTTCATCACCAACGGCCGTGTGGGTGTGGCCAACCTTTCGGGCAGCGGCTCAACGCGATACCTGGATATTTCCGACCGGCTGCGTATCGACTTGCGCCAGCAGGCGTTGCAGAAATTTCACGAGGCGGCCCGGATCATCGGCGAAAACTTCTACCGAACCGACCTGAAGGGCCTGGATTGGCCCGATGTGGTCGAGGATTATGCCTCGCTGATTCGCCGCACACGCACGCCCAGCGAGTTCAGCGATATCGCCAACCGCCTGATGGGAGAGCTGGCGGCATCGCACATGGGCGTGTCCAACCCAGGGCCGGTGTCGAGCCTGCGCGAGCCCTCCGGCCGGCTGGGTATCGAGACCGAGAGACTCGTCTCGCAGCAGGACGGCCGCATCGGGTTCCGGGTCACCGACGTGATACCCGAGGGGCCGGCCAGCCGGGGACCCATGCCCCTCGCCCGGGGCGATGTCATCACCGAGATCGGGCTGCGTCCGCTCGACGAGGACGAGACACTGCTGGAGCGGCTACGCGGGCAGGTGGACCAGGAGGTGATCGTCACCTTCGATCGCCCAGGCGACGGCGGTTATAACGAATACCGCACCATGCTGCGGACGGTAGGCCTGTCCGAGCTGGCCCGTTTGAAGTACGACGCCTTCCGCGAGGAGAGTCGGCGCCGGGTCGATGAACTCTCCAACGGCCGGCTCGGTTACCTGCACATCCAGGCCATGAACCAGACCTCGCTGGAAGGTTTCCAGGGCGACCTCTATGCTGCCGCGGTCGACAAGGACGGCCTGATCATCGACGTGCGCAACAACGGCGGCGGCAACACCACGGACCGTATCCTGACCTCGATCATGGCCGGCGAGCACGCCTATACGGTACCCGCGGGTGTCGACCGCGACGAAACCGGCCATTACCCCCAGGATCGCCTGGACGCGCCACGCTACACCTTGCCGATCAACATGCTGGCCAACGAGAAGAGCTACTCCAACGCCGAGATCCTGGCCCATGCCTTCCAAACCCTGGGGCGCGGCCATCTCGTCGGCGAGCAGACCTATGGCGGGGTGATCTCCACCAATAGCCATGTCCTCATCGATGGCGCCACCGTACGACGGCCCTTCCGCGGCTGGTACATGCCGAACGGCACCGACATGGAGCACAACGGTGCCAGGCCGGACCTGAGTATCGAGCAGACGCCGCAGGACGAGGTGGCCGAACGCGACCGCCAGCTCGAGGCGGCGGTGGCCGACCTGCTCGAGCGGATCGACACGGAGGAGTAAGGGTTGCCCCAGGCGCCTTGGCCCCGGGGCAGCTCAGTCGCCGTTCACGCCACGTTCGCCGAGGCCGTAGTCACGCTCGACACGGGCAATGCGCACATGGAACGCCGCATACCAGTCGCTGCGGCCGATTCGCTGCGCCTCGCGGTGCTCCACCTGCTGCTTCCAGCGACTGATCGCCTCGAGGCTATCCCAGTAGGACACCGTCACGCCCAGCGCTTCGCGTGCCGACTCCAGCCCGAGAAAGCCAGGCTGCTGGGCAGCCAGTTCGGCCATGCGCTCGGCCATCAGGCCGTAGCCGTTGTCCCCCGCGGTGCGGATCGAGGTGAAGATGACGGCGTAATAGGGTGGCTCCGGGGTTGTGGCTATGCGGCTCATGCGGCTCTCCCATTCAGTGATTCTTCACCCGCCATATGCGCCAAGCCAGCAGGCCGATGATCAGGCCGCCCAGCGGCACCAGGACGGCGGCAGCGGCCTGCGGTTCGATCTCGATACCCAGCGCTTTCAGGCTCTCCAGACCCAACTTGAACAGGCTGAAGATGTAGTAGCTTATGACGATGATCGAGAGCCCTTCCACCGCCTTCTGGATCTTGAGCTGGCTGCTCGTCCGCTCGTTGAGGCTACGGAGGATGCTGGTGTTCTGCTCCTCGATCTCCACCTGGGCACGGGTTCGCAGCAGGTCGTTGAGCCTGGCGGCGCTCTCGGCCAGCCCCCTCTGGCGCCGGTGGATAGCGGCACAGTAGTGCACCGTGGGACGAAACCGACGCAGGATGAAGGTCCCCAGCCGCGGGCAGTGATCGACCCGCCCCTCCCGGAGCTCCTCGATACGGGAAAAGACGATGCGAGCGTAGGCTTCCGTGGCACCGAAGCGCTGACGTGAGCGAGCGCCGCTGCGCTCCAGTCGCGCCGAAAGCTGCGATAGCGCGGCCAGAAGCCGTCGCGGGTTGGCCTCGGCCTGCTCGGCGTTGCGAACGGAGAGTTCACCCAGCTCGACCTCGTAAGCCTCCAATTCCAGCGCCAGCTCCTTGGCCAGGGGCAGCGAGAGCGAGGCCATCATGCGGTAGGTCTCGATTTCCAGCAGACGTCTCACCATGCGCCCCAGGCGGAACGCATTGAGGCCATGGTTGAGTATCAACAAACGATTGTATCCCGCGGCATCGAGGTGGAAATCGCTCCATACCGTGGCGTCGCCGCCGCCGACCTGCGAACCGGCCGGGTCGTTGAAGCCGTAGGCTTCGGCGCTACCCAACCAGGCATCGCCCTCCTCCACCAACACCAAGGTGGCGTTGATCAAGGCTGCCTGGTGCGTCTCGACGACCTTCGCCAACGCTACTGGCGCGTTGGTCCAGGGCTCGCTCCCGACCACCTTGGGCACCAGCAGCGTCAGGGTGGAAAACTCGGTGTGCCGCTCCCACTTCAACACCATGCCATGGAAGGTCAGGATTTGCTGGGCCGCCTCGGCATTGCAGGCGATGCCAGTCGCCTCCCCCAATTGCGCCAGCATGGCGGCGTGCGCCTTTGCATCGATGAAGAAGGCGTAGTGGTAGAGGTGTGCCGGCTCGGAAAAGTAGATTGAGGGGCGTGCGTGCAGCTCGTTGTGCAGTCGTTGTCGTTGTGGGTGCATGCCAGGGCCTGAAGAGAGGGTTATCCCTTAAGACTAAGGTCTAAAAGACCCAGCGCCAACCCCGGCTCGCCCTGTCGCGCCACTTACTGGAGTCGCGTCAGGGGGCGACAGCCACATCGCCTTCGTCGTACTCGTAGGCAGCCGTATCCTCGGCCAGCATTTCGAGAGGCACGGGCTCCTGCATGAAGCGGGCCATCCAGGCCAGGGCATTGGGCAGACTGGCCCGCCAAACGCGCCAGGTATGCCCCCCATTGAGCACTTCCAGGGTCACCAGGTCGGGCTGATACGGGGCAAGCGCCTGACGCACGACTCGAGCGTGGTGCTCCGCATTGTACCTGTCACGATGACCGGCGCTGAGATAGAGCGGCACGACCCAGTCCCCCTCGAGGTATTCCTCCAGGTGTGCGGTATAGTTGCGACGCTTCCATAGCTCGGTGTCGAAATTGCCCGCTTCGTCGAGGAAGGCGGGATGCCGCCACGCCGAGGAGCGCTGCGGCGGCAGCGGATGATAGCTTGCCGGGCTCAGGGCCGCGGCGGCAGCGAACAGGTCCGGACGCTCCAGCAGAAAGTTGAGGGTGCCGTAGCCGCCGGCGGAGAGGCCGGCGATCGCGCGCCATTCGCGTAGCGGAACGACCCGCCAGGTCGCTTCCACGTAGGGCATGAGCTCGTCGAGAAAGGCCGAGCGCGCCGCTTCGTTGTGCCCGTCGATCCACCAGCTTTCGCTGCTGGGCATGACGATGACCATGGGCGGGATGAGGCCCTCACGAATCATGCGATCGGCAGTTTGCTTGAGTTGGCCGCTCTCGACCCAGTCCCTTTCGCTGCCGAACGAGCCGTGCAGCAGGTAGAGGACGGGATAGGCCAGGTTCGACTCGCGATAACCTTCGGGCAGGTAGAGTGCGTAGGGATAGTCCCGCCCCAGCACCTCGGAAGAGAAGCGATGATAAATCACCTCGCCAGCCTGCGACTTCCCTCCCCATAGCAGCGCAAGGCCCAACACGGCGGCAATGGTATGTTTGAGTGCCATGGCACGGATCTCCTTGTGCCGGTTCCATCGTAAGATATTAAGTCTGTTAAGGAATCTTTCCGTCTCGTTATGGTCCGACATCGTGTCGACGGTCGATGTTCCTTGCACAGGGAAGGCAGGCGCTAACATGAAGCGGATCGAAGAAATCTATTGGCTACGCTTTTACGGCTGCCTGGCCGTGTTCAGTTACCACTTCCTCGACCGGCTCAACCAGCATATCGACAACGTCTATGTCGACCTGGCGCGAATCCCTACCGTGCTCGGCACGCCCATCTTCATCTTCATCTCGATCTTTCTGTTCTCGATGCGCTACGGCAATCGTCCCCCGTCGGGTTTCCTGGTCAAGCGCCTGCAGTACGTGATGGTGCCCTACGTCGTCTACGGCCTGATCTACTCGTTGACAAGTTACGTGAACCTGCGCCGGGAAGGCGTACCGGTGGACCTGTTCGCCACCCTGACCGAGTATCTGGTCTTTGCCGGCTGGCACGGGTACTTCCTGATCATTGCCATGCAGTTCTACGCCTTTTACTGGCTCTACTGCCGCTATGCTCTCGAGCGTTGGCTACCCCCCGGCCCCTGGCTGGTGATCGGCAGCTTGATCGGCATTGCCTACTGGGGATTGACTCGCCATTTCGGCATCGAGCCCCCGGGCTATCTGCTGTGGATCGCCCCGCTCGGCTGGATCTACCTGTTCTTCCTCGCCATGCTGGTCGTGCATCACTACCCCCAGCTCGCCCCCGGACGGCTGAAGGAAGTGCCCTGGCTCAAGTGGCTGTCGCGACCGGAGCTGCTGCTGGCCTATGTCGGCGCCATCGTCCTGTTCACGTTGTTTAGCCACTTGGAATACTCCTCGAAGGAAACCTGGGTGGTGCCCTTCTTCATCCTGTTCACCCTGTTTACCGTCACCCGATTAAGAAGCGTGAACGCCACGCCGCTGGTCAAGACGGTCAACCGCTATTCGTTCGGCATCTACCTGGCACACCCCATGTTCTTCGCCATGGTGGATTTCGCCGACGAATTCATGAACTTCACGTTGCTCACTTATTCCCTGGCCTTGATCGTGGTGGGGATGGCCGGCTCCATCGGACTGAACCGGATCGCCAATGGCATACCCGGCGGCGGCATGCTGTTCGGCAAGACCCTGCATGTTCCCGAAGCGCGGCAGACGTCACGCGCCTCAGTGCGCTAGGCTATGCCTGTCCTTTGCGAACAGGAGCTTTGTTTCCATGAGTGGCGCTATTTCGCTTGTCATCGTACCGGTAGACGGCTCTCCCGCAGCGAATGCCGCAACGCGTCATGCCGCCCTGCTTGCCCACCTTCTGGAGGCTCGCCTGCAACTGGTCCACGTCATGCCCCTCAACCCCGCCGAGCTGAGCGACGTGCCGGCCAATCGACAAGCCGAGATGGATCGCGATCGCTCCCTGCGCCTGGCAGCGGCGAAGGATGCCCTTTCCAGCGCCAGAGCGGCTATTCCCCCTACGCTGGCACCGGCGCCGCAAGAGATCACGCTGGAAGAGGAGGGTTTCGTGCGGCACCCGGCCCGCGCCATCCTCGACCATGCACGCAAGCAAGAGCGCTGCTTGCTGGTCGTGGGGGCACGGCATTCGAGCGACTTCGGCAAGCTCGTGGAAGGCAGCGTCAGCAATGAATTAGTGCATAAGGCCACCTGTCCGGTCACGGTCGTCCACCCCGAGATGGCCGACGAAACCGGAGAGCGCATCGGCAAGGTGCTACTTCCAGTCGATGGTTCCCCGCACTGCGATCGCGCTGCCGGGCTGGCAGGGGAACTGGCCCGTAGCGCCGGTGCCACGGTGGAACTGCTGTACTGTCGGCCGGCAGGCGCTCTTCCGTTCCAGGAAGGGGAGTCGGACGAATCCGAGCATGTCTTCGACCAGGCGCGCCAGCACCTGGGCGAGATTCCGGCCGGGGTCGCAACCCATTGTCTGGAGGGGGAACGCTACGCGGAAGTCATCATTAACTTTGCTCACGGCCTGTCCGATAGCCCTGTCATCGTTATGGGGCGCAGAGGGCTAGGAACCTGGCGTGAGAAATTGCTGGGCAGCGTCAGCCATCGCGTCATCGACCTGGCTCACTGCCCGGTTACCGTCACGGTGTAGCGATACCCTGCCGGACGACACTCAGCGGATCGGGTTCAACGCCCGCGTTCGTAGGCCGACTTGAGGCGATAGAACTCGGCGACGATCTCGTCCATCGCCGCTGCGTCGTAATCGCTCAGGCCACTGACGACCAGCTTTTTCGAACCGCTGCCCACGGCCTCGCCGCGGTCGACGATACGAAACTCGAGCTTCACGTCGCCGCGCTTTCCCGCAACGTCCAGCCTCGAGTCGACCAGCTCCAGGGTCGGGTCGACCAGGTCGACTCGATCGAGTGAAAAACCCATGCTGTCGTAGATCACCAGCGGACGCTTGGGATTGAACATTACGCCCTTTTCCTCGAGCAACGGCTTGAGAACATGGGGGAAGTTCTTGCCGGAAAACGCCACGTAGCAGCGCGTAAAGGCCTCGATGACGGATTCGTCATGGTTCGTCGCGCCATTCCGGCTCACTTCCAGGTACTGCTTCCCCTCGTCGTCGCTGACCGTGACCTGCCCCTCGGCTCGTTCCTCCAGGCAGAGCAAGGTGCCGTCTCCCACCATGCTGCGAAAACGAAAATCCATTCGCTGCGAGAGACCGAACCGACTCAGCACCAACGCGAACAGAAGATCGCCTGGGACGCAGAAGCGTCGGGCGTCCGCATCGTGTATCGGATTGAAATCTCCGGCGATGCGCTTGGCGAAATCGCTGGCCTGCTGCGCCGTAATGCAGACCCGCGAGCCCGCTTGCGTATGGTAGGAATCGAGAAACATGGGAGTTCTGGCCTGTCCTTGGTTGGAATGCCTCAGAATAGTGATGATGCCATACTTTACCTAGGTGAGGTCACTTCAAGCCGGACGGGGCAATATCGCGGGTTGCCCTCACCCTGGGTCGTGTCGTCGCTTTCGCGTTCTCGGGCTTCGCTCCTGCCGCGGCAATCCTACGTTGAATCTATGTTACCGTAGTCACACGAAACAACTGGCATCATGGGGGCGCGTGGCCAACGCCTGCGCATGTCATCCTTGTGAATCGTCAGTAGTGTGCAACGACACCCAGCGGCTAAAGTACGATACATAATCATCAGGGAGCTTGACATTGCCGGGCATGAGCGTTGCCGCCCGCAATGGCTCGGGGGATAACATTATCGATACGCTCGTGAAGTCCTGGCTGACCATCACCGTCACCGGGCCAGGCATGGGGAGAGTCCTGCCGGACCGTGCCGTGTCCTTGTCGCTCATGTCTCTCACCATGCCGATTCGGCAAGCCCTTTGGAAAGGTGGCGCGTGGCTGGGCTGACGCGACTGTTGCTGCTGCCGTTGGTGCTGGCTCTTTTCATTCCCGCGGCCCATGCCGATGAGCCGCGGGTCATGCTGATCGGCCACCCGCAGGTAGCCAATTCCACACTGACCCGCGATACCGCCCGGGCCATCTTTGCCATGCGTCAGCGCAGCTGGCCCGATGGCCAGGCCGTTCGCGTCTTCGTGCTGCCCAATAACCATCCCGTACACGCACGCTTCGCCAAGGAGCGGCTCACCGTCTATCCCCATCAGCTTCAACTGGCCTGGGATCGCATGGTGTTCTCGGGAACGGGGCAGGCACCCAATCAGGTCAGAAGTCAGTCAGAGATGCTGGAACGCGTCGCCGCCACGCCCGGCGCCCTTGGGTATCTGGAGAGGGAGTATCTGGATGATCGTGTCCAAGTCATTACCATGGAGTAGCCGCCTCTCACGTCCCATGCTGTTGGCTCTGGCACTGGCCTGGGCCCCCATGGCGGCGGCGGAAGACCTCATGGAGACCCTGCAGCTGCATGGCTTTCTCAGCCAGGCGCTGGTCATCACCGATCATAATGACTTCTTCGGCCCCAGCAGCAGCGGAGGCGGCAGCATCAAGTACACCGAAATCGGTGCCAACGCCTCGCTCCGGCCTCGCCACGACGTACTCATCGCCGCCCAGGTGCTGAGCCGTCGAGCGGGTGGCGATGGAAGTGACGCACGGCCGGTTCTCGACTATGGGGTCGTCGACTATCAGCCGCTCACGAATCAGCAACGCACCCTGGGCATACAGGTGGGCCGCTTCAAGAATCCCTTCGGCTTCTATAACCAGACGCGAGATGTCGCTTTCACGCGCCCCAGCATCCTCTTGCCACAATCCATCTATTTCGATCGTACGCGCTCGCTCGGGCTCGCGGCGGACGGCATTACCGCCTACTACGAGGAGCGCGTCCCCACGGGCACGGTTCGCGCCCAGGTCGGGGCGGGCGATACCCAGACAGGCGACGACCTGCGCCGCACCATGCGTCTGGAGAACACACCCGGCTCCCTGGAGCCGAGGCTCTCGGCCATCGGCCAGCTGCGCTATGAACACGATGGTGGGCGCGTGATCGCCGCCATCAGTGCCGCCAGCGCGAGGGCACGCTTCGAGTCCGGCATGCCCGGCATGAGAGATGGAGACTTCCATTTCCGCCCCTGGATCCTCTCGCTGCAATACAACGCCGAGCTGTGGAGCCTCACAGGGGAATATGCGCTGCGCACGTCCACGCTTCAGGGATTTGCCAATCCTTTCCTCAACTTCGACGTTACCGGGGAGAGCTGGTACGTACAGTACACCCGCCGCTTCAGCGACAATTGGCAATGGCTGGTGCGCTACGACAGCCTGGTCAACAATCGCGACGATCGGTCGGGGAGCCGGTACGAGGCCATGGGGGGCGGCCCGGCCCATACGCAGTATGCCGATGACCTGACCCTGGGGCTGCAGTGGAACGTGACGCCTCGGGTCCTGCTGTCCGGAGAGTATCATCACGTCGATGGCACAGGCTGGCTGCCATTGCATGACGAGCCGGAACCCAGCGAAACCCGCCGGCGCTGGAACATGGTGCTTTTCCAACTCTCGCTGCGCTTCTGAACGACGGCACGCGACGCCTCAATGAACCGGTCACGGACAGCCAGCATGCACGCTCACCCGACAGCCCCTCGTCCTCGCTTCAGCCTGACCTGGCGCGTGCTTGCCCTGAGCAGCCTGTTGTTGCTGCTCCTGGCGGGGCTGTTTACCTGGCTCGGACATGCCAACTTGACGCGCCAGTTCGAGGAGAGCCTCAGCGAGAGCAACGAACGGGAAGCGCGCGAGATTCGGCTGACCCTACAGCGCTCCGAAGAGAGCCTGCTACAGCTTGCTGCGCTGGCCGCGGCGTCTCCCGATCTGGGGCCGGCGCTGGCCGCCAGCGACCAGGCACAACTGGTCGGCTCCCTTTCCCCCCAATGGCCCACGCTTCAGCTCGAGGCCGGGGTCGACGAGATCATGGTGTTCGACGCACGCGGCCGCCGATTGGCCGAATGGGGGGAAGGCCAGGTCGACCAGGAGCGTCCGGTTCAGGAATGGGTCCGCCAGGTCATGGAGACCGAATATCCTCTAACGGCTCTGCGGTGCGCCAACGATTGCCGACAGTACGCCGCGGTTCCGGTACTGGTCGAGGGGGATAGTGTCGGCATGGTGATACTGTCGCGTTCGCTAGCCGATGTGACCCGCCAGGCCCAACAGGTTTCCGGCAGTGAAGTCGCCCTGCTGATCACCGGCTCCCTCGAGACGGATGTCCTGCCGGATCGACACTTGCCGAACTGGAGCGGCCACCTGGTGGCTTTGACGCATACCGAAGAGTACCTCCCGCTACTCCGCCAGGCTTCGCAGGAGGCCATGCTCAGCGACATTCTCGAAGCCCCGCTGCGGCTGGAGCATGGTGGGCGCGACTACGAGCTCTCGGCCGTGCGCATGGAAACCGATGAGAACCGACGCAGCACCGGCTTCTTCCTCCTCGCCACGGACATTACCCAGCAGATCCGCAACATCCAGCGCAATACACGCAACCTGCTGTTGGTCGGCCTCGGCGGCTGGCTGGCAGCCGAGCTCCTGCTGCTGGCCATTCTGCTGCGTCCCATGGCCAGGCTGCGACGTCTGGCCGGCGTCCTTCCGGCACTGGCCCATGGCGGCTTCGAGGAAACCCGCAGCGCCATACCCGCCCCGCGCAGCCGGCTTCAGGACGAAATCGACGTGCTGGAAGGTACGACGCTGGCCCTGTCCGACCAGCTCGAGGCGTTGCAGCAGGAAGTCACCGCACGCGGCGCCCAGCTTGCCGAACGGGTTGACGAACTGGCCCGCGAGCGCGATTTCGTCGGTAGCCTGCTGGATACGGCACGCGTCTTCATCGTTACCCAGGACAGTCAGGATCGCATCACGCTGGTCAACGATTACGCCCTTTCCATTATGGCCATGCAGGAGGAACGGCTCCTGGGCCGACCTTTCGATGATGTGTTCAATTCAAGCACCGGCAGCGGTCAGGAGTCCTTCCAGGAGGAGCGTAGCCTGATGACCTCGGATGGTCGACAGCGCACCATCGCCTGGTACCACGCTCCCCTGGCGGCGCGCGGCGACGACCGAGCGGCTCGCATCTCGGTCGGGCTCGATATTACCGACCGCAAGCTGGCCGAAGCGCGGCTCACCTGGCTGGCTGAGCGCGACCCACTGACGGAGCTGTACAATCGGCGCTATTTTCAGGAAGCCTTGGGCAACGTCATGCAGCGTGGGCGCAGCGGCGCGGTCCTGTTGCTCGATCTGGACCACTTCAAGGATGTCAACGAGCTCAGCGGGCACCACACCGGCGACCGCTTGCTGCGTATGGTGGCCGATTCGCTGTTTCAGGAGTTCGGCCACTGCGGCATCCTTGCACGCCTGGGTGGTGACGAATTCGCGCTGCTGCTGGAGGGCGCCGATGCCAGGCGAGCCATCAGCATCGCCAAGCAGATCACGCCGCTGCTCGACGGCACCGGCCTGGATACCGGCGGACAGCTCCACCGGGCAACCGCCAGCCTCGGCATTGCCCTGTTTCCCGTACATGGCACCAACCCTGCCGACCTGATGGCCAATGCCGACCTGGCCATGTACAAGGCGAAGGAGAGCAGTGCCCAGCGCTGGCACCTGCTCTCGACGCACGATCGCTCCAAGGACGAACTGCAGGAGCGCGTCTACTGGGTGGAACGAATTCGCCAGGCGCTCGATGAGGACGGTTTCGAGCTGATGGTACAGCCCATCATGCGCCTCAGCGATGGCGACGTGCGTCATTACGAAGTGCTTTTGCGCATGCGGGGCCACAAGGGCGCCCTCATCTCGCCCGCCCACTTCGTTTCCGTGGCGGAGCGCAGCGGCCAGATCGTGCAGATCGATCGCTGGGTACTGCAGCATAGCCTGCAGGCCCTGAGCCGAATCCAGGCGCAGGGCCTCAGCCTATCGGTCAACCTTTCGGGCCAGACCCTGCACGACGAGGGGCTCCAGCAGTTTCTCATGGAGGAGCTGGCGGCCAGCGGTGCAGACCCACGCCACCTGATCCTCGAGATCACCGAAACGGCGGCCGTTACCGATTTTTCCAGCGCTCGCGGCGTACTACATGCACTGCGCGACCTGGGCTGTCGCACCGCCCTCGACGATTTCGGCGTCGGCTTCAGCAGCTTCCACTATCTCGGTGAACTGCCCGTGGATTTCATCAAGATCGATGGCACCTTCATCAGCAGCCTGATCACCAATCCCGAGAGTCAGGTCATCGTCAAGGCCATCGCCGACATCGCGACCGGATTCGGCAAGCTGGCCATCGCCGAGTTCGTGGATCAGGAAGCGCTGATACCGCTTCTGACCTCGTATGGCATCACATACGGCCAAGGCTACCACTTGGGCAAGCCGTCACCGCTTCAGGATATCTTCTAGGCAGGGTTCATTCGTATCGACTAATTTATAGCACTGTAGAGTTGTCACCCACCGCGCTAGCGCAAGGAGTGCACCGATGGGAAGTCGCAGGACACCCGCGCAGGAAACGACCGGACGCAGCGAGCAGTTCCAGCAACTGATCGACGAGTTCTTCCTCAAGCTGGCCATTGACGAGCGAGACAGGCAACGCGTCTACCGCCTCAGGCATGAAGTCTACTGCCAGGAGATTGGTTATACGCCGCCCGATTGCCACAGCACAGGCATGGAACTGGACCCCTACGATGACAGCGCCCTGCATTGCCTGATGGTACATCGCCGCTCGGGCATCGATGCGGGATGCTTCCGTTTGATCCTTCCTCCTCCCGACGCCGAGCACACCGGGCTTCGCCTCCCTCTACAGGAATACGCCGGGACGAGTCTGACCCACGCCACTCTGCACCCGGGACGCCTGCCCCTCGACCAGATCTGTGAAATATCTCGTTTCGCCACGGCTCGCGTATTCCGCAACCGCCCCATCCGCCATGAAACGCTCGCCGATGGCCCTCTCACCCATGCATTTTCCGATCATGAGCGCCGGGTCTTCCCGCTGATCACCATCTCGCTGTTCCTGGCGACTCATGCACTGGTCGACCTGGTCGGGCGCCGGCACATCTTCGCCATGATGGCGGCCCGCCTGCCGCGGTTATTGGCCATGTCGGGGTTCCGCTTCACCCGGGTGGGTGATGCCATCGAGCTGCATGGCCAGCGCAACGCCTTTTATATCGACAACGAGGTGGCCAAGCGCGAGAGGAGCCGCGCCCTGGCAACCCCTTACCATCTTATCCGCTCACAGCTGGCTTGCCAGCTTCCGCTCGCCATTGCCGACCGGGAGCAGCTCGGCCTCTGGTAGCCTGCGTGACAGATCGGGCCCGGCGTAAAGCCGCCCAGGCCAGGTGAGCACCATGACAGCCAGCACGTTGCGATGTTCACCGCGCGCCAGGTCGGTTTCGCCTTCCGCGGAGGGGATGATGCCTGTGTCAGGATCGATGGCCTCGACCAAGCGCCGGCGAATTCGTGTCACGACCGGATGGTTCTCGTGGCCCGCCAGCAGAAAGCTGAGCGCGACTTCGGCCTGGATGTCGGCCGTCGCCTCATCCAGGATACGCTCGAGTTCGCTGGAGAACGCCTCGAGAATCCAGGCGTGCCTCTCGCTCTCCACCCAACGCTGATAATAGCGACTGTCGGCGATCACCATGTGCGTCATGCCGTAAAGCCGGTTGCGATAGTCGGCATCGCCCAGGGCCGCCACGCTATCCGCCGGAAAGGTATCGAGAAACGCCTCGCGCACTTCCTGGCGCAGGTCGGCGACACCCAACTGCTGCAGGAACCAGGCTTGGTTGGCTACCTGAGCGGCATACAGGCGCATGACGCCGGGATCCGTCAGGAAGCGCTGCCACGCCAGGCCTGCGAGGTAATCGAGCGCCCGTTCATGATCGGGTAACGCTTCCAGCAGGCCGTAGTACTCCAGCTGTACCAGGCGAAAAAGCAGCTGGCGAGCGAATGCCATCTCGCCCCACTCCGCCAGCATCGCCTGACGTGCTCGCTGCTTGGCCGTGCGGCGTGGATAATGAGCGATTACCTCGAGAGCCCGGGCTGCCGCATAGCCGGGTTCCTTCAGGCCATCGATGTCGCGTTCGAGCTGGAGCAGAAGCCGGCGGCCATGCGCCTTGATGGGACCGAGGTAGTGCGCCTCGCCGCTGATGCGATAGAGTCGCTGGGCATAGTGCCGCTGCTTGTCGCGAGGCAACTCGGTGAAGGCAGCCTCGTAGACGGCCTGAATGGTCTGGCCTGCCGCCGAGTCGTCGTGCGCCGGCCTCACGGACTCGACCGCGCATCCTGTCAGCCACAACAGCAACACCAGCGCGTACCAGCGGCCGCCAGGCAGGCACGGCAGGGCCGTTGCCGAGGGCTTCATGATCCTGCCTTTCGCCGTGGCTCATTCATGGTCTCAGCCTCCTTGGCGGCCTCGCTGCGTACGCTGCTGCCTGGGCGTGATCATGCGTACCCTGACCTTGGGGCGCGCCTGGACCCTCTTTTTCTGCTCGTCGGACGTTTCGCCTGCCCCGGGCTCGCCGTTCGGGGCCGCTGCCGGCTCCGTGGGCGGAGGAATGACCACCCAGGCGAACACCGGCAGGGCAAGCCCCCAGTAGATGGCAGCCAGTCGCAGACCCAGTGTGACCCCAAGCGCCAGGCCGATAGCGATACCGGCCGGTACGCCGAGCGCCCCCAGGCCCACATAGGCAATGCCGCCGGCAATGGAGGCCGTGGCATATACCTCCTGGCGCAGCACCATCGGCACGCGCCGTGCCAGCACGTCGCGCACCATGCCGCCCGCTACGCCTGTCAAAAGCCCCATCAACACCGCCACCACGCCCGGCGCTTCCAGCTGCAGCGCCTTGTGGGCGCCAATGACCGTGAACAGCGCCAGGCCGAAGGCATCGGCGACCGGGAGGAAAACCCGCGAAAGGCGGTGGATGTAGTGGAAGCCGACGATGGACAGGCCCACCGTGGCGAGGATCACCCACAGGTAGGTGGGATCGACCACCCAGAACACCGGACGCACGCCGAGCACCAGGTCACGCAGGGTGCCGCCGCCGATGCCGGTGACCGCGGCCAGCACCAGCATGCCGAATGGGTCCATGCGCGAACGGCAGGCGAGAATCACGCCCGAGAGGGCGAAGACGATCACGCCCGCCATGTCCAACCAGTACACCAGCCCCGTCAAGTCCACCTCCGCTCGCTCTATTGGTAGGTCACGACGAGAAAGCTCACCAACTCTTCCTCGCCATCGTTCTCGATGGTGTGCTCCAGGTCGGCATGGTAGTGGGCCGAATCTCCTGGGTTGAGCTCACAGCGGTTCTCTCCCGCCAGGATTCGCGCGTGGCCCTGGGTAACGGTCAGCAGCTCCCGGGTCCCCTCGTAGTGGGCCGAACTTTGCAGGCGCGCACCGGGCGCCAGCCGTACCTCGTAGAACTCCACGTTCTTTTCCATGTGCAGCGGCGAAAGCGTCCGGATGCGGCAATCCCGATCGTCGCGAAACAACTGGCTGGCGTCGTCGCTGCGTACCACCTCGATTCGCGAAGCGGTCCAGGGCTGATCCACCAGATCGCCGATATTCATGCCGAAGGCCTGGGCGATGCGCAGCGTCACCGCCAGGGTGGGATTGGCCTTTCCTCGCTCGATCTGGCTGAGCATCGAACGGCTGACCCCCGACGCCGCCGCCAGTTGCTCCAGGGTGAGCCCGCGCCGCTTGCGCAATTCGATCACGCGTGTGGAGAGACTGCCGGCCTCCGCCTGCGATCCGGTCGTCGTTCTGTCGTCCACCTACACTGCTCCTCATTGAATGACTATTTCCCGTCATGCTCAGCGTTCGAGCGACACTGTGACGAAGGGCGTCTCCATGATGCAGGATTTTTTTCTTGCATCGGGGATTTGTTCTGCAATACTGGAATTCATTCCTCTATAGTAAATGTCTTGTTGCGAATTGCCATAAGCCTCTCGCAACCCATCCACCGAACCCTCCAATCACAAGTCGGGAAGGTAGACATGAAAGCACTGATCAAGAAGGAGGCCGCACCCGGTCTCTGGCTGGATGAGGTGCCGGACCCACAGGTCGGCATCAATGACGTGCTCATCAAGGTGAAGCGCACCGCCATCTGCGGCACGGACGTGCACATCTACAAGTGGGACAACTGGGCGCAAAAGACCATTCCGGTGCCCATGGTGGTGGGCCACGAGTTCGTCGGCGAGATCGTCGAGGTCGGCTCCAACGTCAACGACTTCCACCCGGGACAGATCGTCTCCGGCGAAGGTCACGTCGTGTGCGGGCGCTGCCGCAACTGCCTGGCCGGGAGACGCCACCTGTGCGCCCACACCAGCGGCGTTGGGGTCAATCGCCCCGGTGCCTTCGCCGAATACGTCTCCTTGCCCATGTCCAACGTGTGGGAACACCAGGCGGGGATCGATCTTGACGTGGCTGCGCTGTTCGATCCGCTGGGCAACGCCGTGCATACCGCGCTGCAGTACGACCTGCTCGGCGAGGACGTGCTGATCACCGGCGCCGGCCCCATCGGCGCCATGGCCGCTGCCGTATGTCGCCACGCCGGAGCGCGCCACGTGGTGATCACCGACCTCAACCCGGGGCGCCTGGCACTGGCCAAGCGCCTGGGCGCCACCCGCACGGTTAACGTGGCGCATGAGAGTCTCGCCGAGGTGCAGCGCGAGCTGGGCCTCACCGAGGGCTTCGACGTGGGCCTGGAGATGTCCGGCAGCCCCGCGGCGCTTCGTGACATGCTGGCCAACATGTGCCACGGCGGCAAGATCGCCATGCTCGGCATACCCACCGAGGAGATCGGTATCGACTGGAACACGGTGATCTTCAATATGCTGACGCTGAAGGGAATTTATGGCCGCGAAATGTACGAGACCTGGTACAAGATGTCGGTCATGGTCGAGTCCGGCCTCGATATTTCGCCGGTGATCACCCACCGCCTGCCCTATACCGAGTTCCAGCGCGGCTTCGATGCCATGCTGAGCGGAGAAGCAAGCAAGGTCGTCCTCAACTGGGAGTCATGACATGTACGGAGCCTTTCAGCAGCACCTGCGCGGCGAACTCGATGCCATCCGCCAGGCCGGGCTATACAAGCACGAGCGCCAGCTGACCACCGCCCAGGGCGCCCACGTGGGTATCGGTGCCGGCCAGGAAGTGCTCAACCTGTGCGCCAACAACTACCTGGGCCTGGCCCAGCATCCCGAGGTCAACGCCGCCGCCAGGGCAGGCCTCGAAGCGTGGGGCTATGGCCTGGCCTCGGTGCGCTTCATCTGCGGCACCCAGAGCCTGCACAAGCTGCTCGAGCAGCGCCTGACCGATTTTCTCGGTACCGAGGACACCATTCTCTACCACTCCTGCTTCGACGCCAACGGCGGGCTGTTCGAGACCCTGCTTGGCGCCGAGGATGCGGTCATCTCCGACGAACTCAACCATGCCAGCATCATCGACGGCGTGCGCCTTTCCAAGGCCAGGCGCTACCGCTATCGCAACAACGACATGGCCGACCTGGAAGAGCAGCTGAAAGCCGCCGACCGCGACGGGGCGCGCTTCAAGCTCATCACTACCGACGGTGTATTCTCCATGGACGGCTACATTGCCCGGCTCGACGAGATCTGTGACCTGGCCGAGCGCTACGGGGCACTCGTGCATTTCGACGACTGTCACGCCACCGGCTTTCTCGGCGAGGGCGGGCGCGGCACTCACGAGTACCGTGGCTGCATGGACCGCATCGACATGACCACCGGCACCTTGGGCAAGGCGCTGGGCGGCGCCAGCGGCGGCTACACCAGCGGCAAGCGCGAAGTGATCGAGCTGCTGCGACAGCGCTCTCGACCCTACCTTTTCTCCAACACCGTGGCACCGCCGGTGGTGGCCGGCGCACTGAAGGCCATCGAGCTGGCCGCCGAATCCCGCCAGTTACGCGATCAGCTGCGCGAGAACACCGCCTTCTTCCGTGAAGGCCTCGAGCGGCTGGGGTTCGAGCTGCTGCCGGGCGAGCATCCCATCGTGCCGGTGATGCTGCACGACGCCGGGCTTGCTGCGCGCTTCGCCGAGGAAATGCTCAAGGAAGGCGTCTATGTCATCGCCTTCTCCTATCCGGTGGTACCCCAAGGCAAGGCGCGCATTCGTACCCAGATGTCCGCCGCGCTGAACCGCGACGACCTAACGTTCGCCCTGGCCGCCTTCGGGAGGGTCAAGGAGCGCCTGGGGCTATAGCCGTACGTGGGCAAGAAATTGCCAGGCAGGCAATTTCTTGCCCGCTTCAGGCAACAAGTTGCCTGATTCCACTTAGGATTCCTGCCGCCTTAGCCATAACATATTGCCACCTCTTGAATTAGGCGTGGCTGGCATAGCGCATGCTGCTCCAGGGCCGTATCCGTCTTCCAGGAGGGAAGCATGGCCCTTGAAACCGGACTCCGATTTACCTTGCAACTTGCCGGGGCGGCCGACACCGAGCTGAAGGTCACCGAATTCACCCACCGCGAGCAGCTCTCCGCTCCCTTCGCGCTGACCGTGCGTTTCGCCAGCCGGAACGGCACTCTTTCCGCCACCGACATCCTCGATCGCGAGGCCACGCTGACGATAAGGCAAGACGGCACGGCGTTGCGTCTCATCCATGGCGTGGTGAGCGAATTCGCTCGTGGCGACCGTGGCCACCGCCACACGTTCTATCGGATCGAGGTTCGACCCGCGCTGTGGCGCCTCTCGCTACGCCACAATTCGCGTATCTTTCAGAACGTCTCGCCGCTCACCGCGCTCAACACCCTGTGCGACGAGCACGGCCTGGTCGACATTTCCTTCGCCGTCACCCGGGAACCCGAGCGCCGCGAGTACCTGACCCAGTACCGCGAAACCGACCTGGCGTTCATCGAGCGCCTCGCCGCCGAAGAGGGGCTCTTCTACTTCCATGAGTTCCACAGCCTCAACGGCAGCGCCGCCCATCGGCTGCTCTTCGCCGACGCACCCCATGTGTTGCCCCACCTGGGCAACCGTACCTACCACAGCCGCCCCGGCGGCACGCCACCGAGCCGCCACGTCCGCCAGCTGGAACATTTCGCCCGCGTCGCTCCCTCCTCGGTGACGCTCAAGGATTACGCCTTCGAGCGCCCCGCCTATTCTCAGCTCCACGGTCAATTGGCCAACGGTCTCGAAGAGCATGCGCAGCGAGTCGACTACGAGCACTACGACTACCCCGGCCGCTACAAGGTCGATTCCTCCGGGGAGGCCTTCACCCGCATCCGCCTCGAGGCGCTGCGCCAGGATGCCAGCACCGCCGTCGCCGAGAGCGACCTGCCCGAGCTCGCCCCCGGCACCCGCTTCACCCTGACCGAGCACGACCTCAGTGAACTCAACCGCGACTGGCAGGTGCTCGCGGTGGTCCATCACGGCGCGCAGCCCCAGGCACTGGAGGAAGACGGCACCGTTCAGGGCGACGATAACGGCATGACCCGCTACCACAACGAACTGCTGCTCATGCCCGCCGATCTGGCCTGGCGCCCCACGCCCAACCCCAGGCCTCGGGTCGATGGCCCTCAGGTCGCCTTCGTCGTCGGGCCCGAGGGCGAGGAGATCCACTGCGACGAGCATGGCCGGGTCAAGGTCCAGTTCCCCTGGGACCGCTATGCCGAGCCCAACACCGCCGGGGCTGAAGGCGAAGCCGCTGAAAGAGCGTCCAGCGCCTGGCTCAGGGTCAGCCAGGATTGGGCCGGCGGGGGGTACGGCAGTATCGCCATCCCGCGAATCGGGCACGAAGTGATCGTCAGCCATCTGGAAGGTGACCCCGACCAGCCACTAATCACCGGGCGCGTCTACAACGCCGTCAGCACACCGCCCTATGCCCTGCCGACGCACAAGACGCGGACTCTCATCCGCACCCGGAGCCACCAGGGTGACGGCTTCAATGAACTGCGTTTCGAAGACGAAGCCGGCCAGGAACAGATCTGGCTCCACGCCCAAAAAGACCTGGAGTTGCTGACGAACCACAACCGCACCGAGGAAATCGGCAACGACAGCCACCTCACGGTTCACCGAAACCGCATCAGCGAGATCCATCGCGACGATCACCAGGCGGTTCACGGCCAGCGCCAAGTCCGTATCGACGGTGACGATCACCTTATCGTCGGCGGTACGCGCCACGAGAAGACCGCCCGCGCCCAGCTCGTCGAGGCCGGTCGGGAGATTCACCACCAGGCGGGTAGCAAGGCTGTCATCGACGCCGGTGCCGAGATCACGCTCAAGGCCGGAGGCAGCTTCCTCAAGCTCGACCCCAGCGGCATCACCATCGTTGGCGCCCAGGTCAGGATCAACTCCGGCGGCAGCCCCGGCACGGGGAGCGGGCAGGTCGCAGCCCCTGCCTTGGTGCCGGGAGCCGCCACGCCGGAAGCGAGTGAGGACGTGACGCTGAGGGCAGCCGGCACGCCACTGGCGGGCGGCTTCATGTCGGCAGCACTGGCAATTGCCGCCACAGCACCAGGCGAAGCCACGTCAGCGGTGAGCGAAGAAGCGACGGACTCGCGTGTAGACGACCTCGAGGCGGCCAGGCAGCAGAAAGCGGCGCGCTGGCAGTGCCGCCAGGGCCAGATCGCCGCCGCCAGGACCAAGCTCGACACCATGCCACCCGGCGGCTCCCGCGACACATTGGCTGCCACTACCGAGCGCTTCGCGCGCAACAACGTCGCCGTCGAACATGCCCGCCTGGCGCAGCATGTCTACGACCCCAGCCAGCCCGTGCCGGTGGGTTGGGAGGATATAAGTCAAAATGAGGAACTGCTTGAAAACTTGGGGCTCTCTCCCTCAGACCTCCATTCTGATGGGAGTTCTTTCAGGGCAGGAGCCTATCAACCCGACCTAAAAGTTTTTAGATACTCTTTAAGTCTCACAATAAGCTTTAAGGGTACAGACTTTTCAAACAGTGAAGACCTGCTCAATAACATAGCCCAAGGCCTCGACTTGCACTCAGATTATTACGAAAATGCAGTAAAAATAGGGGAATCTCTCACGACAAGTGGCTCTCAAGTACATTTGGCAGGTCATTCCCTCGGCGGTGGCCTGGTTTCCGCCGCCTCAAGGGCAAGCGGTCTTCCGGCAACAACATTCAATTCTGCAGGCCTGAATCGCAACACGGTGGAGCGCTATGGTGGCGCCTTGCATCAGCCTCGGCCCGACAACATCCGGGCGTTTCGTGTCGCGGGTGAGCTGTTGACTGCTATGCAAGAGCACTCCGTAACCTCCACCCTGGCAGCTGCCGGAGTGGGTGCAGCGGTGGGAGGAGGAGCGGGCGCCCTTGCCGCTATCGCCAGCAGCACGATACTGGCCACCTTGATGCCGGATGCGGAAGGCACACCGTATCGCCTGCCCGGACGCGGCTTCAATCCGGTCGAGCGGCACAGTATGGTGCAGGTCATCGAGGGGCTGGAAGCCCAGAAGGCTTTCGATCAGCGTATCCTGGCCGATGCCACGGGCCATCACTGCACGTAAGGAGTCTTCATGCAGGCCACGCGACGCCCATTTCTTCTGCACTTTTGTTCATTTTTATTGCTTGCCCTGCTTCTTCTTGTCAGCGGCTGCCAGCCAACCCAGGGATTGACAATGACACGCCAACACACTGCCGACGAGTTCTTCAGCGGCCCGCATCTCGAGCTGGCCCGGGCCATCGAGCGCAACGACATGGCGGCGCTGCGCCGCAGTGCCGAGGGGGTGGACCTCACCGCCCGGGGCGACAAGCAGATGACCCTGATGTGGTTCGCCCTGCTGCAGCAGAATCCGGATGCCGTACGGACTCTAGTGGAACTAGGGGTGCACCCCAGTGAAAGCCCTATGGAAGGTATGGCGGCGCGAACCCCCTTAGGCGCAGCCCTAATGAGTGAAAGTACGAAGTATTTTGAGGCTATGCTGGACGGAGGCTTGTCAGCAAATGACGAATCAGGGGACGGAACGCCTCTTCTTCACCGCACTATCACCAGTGGCAAACTGGAGCATATCAAACTACTGATTCAGCATGGCGCCGATATAAACAGCCAAGATAGTATTGGCAGGTCTGCCTTTCACGATGCTTGCCTCGGAACCAAACCAGAAATAGCTGTATACCTGCTTGAGCAAGGTGCGAGAGTAGATACCCGGCTAGCAACTGGAGTTACACCTGCCTGGGTTGTGTACGATAGGCTACAGCGCTTACCTCTTAGCGAAGTTCGACAAGGCTTCGAGACAGTAAGTGAGCTAATGATCGAGCGCGGCGTCGAGTTCCCGCCGCCTTCCCCCCTCGAGGTGCGCGAGCGGATGCGGGCCGAAGGGCTGACGCCGCGAGTGCCACCGGGCCATGATCGCTGACCCTTCATTTCCGTTATGGACGTTCCGGCAGCCCCTACCGCTGCTGTTTGCAGTCAGGGCTGCCAGGCCGTGTTGCTCTATCTATCGTTGCGGCGGTTTCAGGTTCCCACTCCGGTGGAGATTCAGTGCGGACAATGGCGCTATTCAGTCTCGTGCCCATGTTCTGCCAGCCAATCGCGCAGGAACGCGATTTCCTCCTCCTGGGCTTCGATGACTTCACGGGCGAGGTCGCGCACCGCCTGGTCCTCCCCATGCTCCAGGGCCACACGGGCCATGTCGATGGCGCCCTGGTGATGGGCAATCATGCCTCTGGCGAAGTCGACATCCGCGTCACCGCTGAACTCGGTCAGCATGTCGCGATGCATGCGCTCGGCGATGTCACGATAGGCCTGCACCGCCGGGTTGTCGGCGTGCTCGTCCTCCTCGGGCGCCATGGCGTGTTCGGTGTGCTCCGCATGGTCGGTTCCGGCACCCGCCTCGTCACTGGTTTCCTCGTCGACGGCTTGCTCCGCGCCTGCTCCCTCTCCGCTACGTTCTGCTTCCGTGGCTTCGCTCGCGTCTGACTCTGCCTCGATGGTTTCCGCTGGCCTCTCGTCCTGCTGCGTTTCGGCCTCCTCGATTCGTTCCTGCGCCTGGGCTTCTTCCTCCGCGGCCAAGACGGGAAGGGTCAAGAAGGCACTGCCAGCCAGGATGAAAGCCAGCGCCGGAAGGGAACGTACTGCGAAGGTGTGTGGCATGGTGCTCTCCTATACCATGGGGATCGTACGACTACGATAGAGCCATGCGCCGCGCAGGTCACCACACCTGCGCAGCCAGACACCATCATTACCGAGACTACCATGGACTGGAACCCTGCCCTGATCTGGCTGGCCATCGCCCTGCTGTTGGGCCTGGCGGAACTCTCCTCGGGCGGCCTGGTGCTGCTGTCGCTGGGGGTCGCTGCTGCCCTCACCTCGGCGTCGGCGGCACTCGGGCTTAGCCTGCCCTGGCAGCTTTTCGCCATGGGCGTGTTCTCGGGTATTCTGCTGCCGCTCGCGGTCAAGGTGATCCGCCCCTGGTTCTCGCCCAGCGGCGTGGCCTATGGCACCACCGGTACCGGCGTGGAGCAGGGGCGCACCTATACCACACTCAAGCGCGACTTCGACGGCGCCAGCGGCGTCAAGATCAACGGCGACTTCTACCGCCTGCGAGTGGCCGAGACAGGCGCGACCGAACTGCCGGAAGGAACCCTGGTGACCTTCGAACGCTTCGACGGGACCACTGCCATCGTCAGCCACGCCGAACCGCACTGAACCGAGCAAGACGACACTGAAGCATCAGCACAGTGCCATTTTGCTTGCACTACATGAAGGAAATTGAATATGGATCTACCCCTCAATCCAGGGCTGCTGTTGGCCCTTATCGTCGTTGTGATCGGCATCCTGATCGTCGCCAAGGGTCTGGTGATCGTGCGCCAGTCGGAGGTCATGGTCATCGAGCGCCTGGGCTCGTTCAACCGCCTGCTGGAGAGCGGGATCAACATCATCATTCCCTTTATCGAGCAGCCCCGTGCCATCACCATGATTCGCTATCAGAAGCGCGGCGACGAGTATTTTCCCGTCACGACCAGCGAGGTACGCATCGACCGCCGCGAAACGGTGATGGACTTTCCCGGTCAGCCGGTGGTGACCACCGACAACGTCACCGTACGCATCAACGGCGCGCTCTACTTCCAGGTCATCGATCCCCGCCGGGCCGTCTACGAGGTGGAGAACATGAGCCAGGCGGTGGAAGTGCTGGCCAAGACCACGCTGCGTTCGGTGGTCGGCAAGATGGAACTCGACAAGCTGTTCGAGTCTCGCGCCGAGGTCAACAACGAGATCCAGTCCGCCATGGAGGAGCCGGCTTCCAAATGGGGCGTGAAGATCTCGCGGGTGGAGGTACAGGACATCGCCATGCCCGATGAGGTCGAGGAAGCCATGCGCCTGCAGATGGCCGCCGAGCGCAAGCGGCGCGCCACCGTGACCGAGGCGGAAGGCGAGAAGGCTGCCGCCATCGCCAAGGCCCAGGGCCAGCGGGAATCGGCGATCCTCAACGCCCAGGGCGACAAGGAGTCTGCCATTCTACGCGCCCAGGGCGAGCAGGAGTCGATCAAGCTCGTGCTCAGTGCCATCGGCGACAGCGATGAGCACAAGCGCACCGTGGTCGGCTACCTGCTGGGCCAGAGCTACATCAAGGCGCTGCCGACCATGGCCCAGCAGGGCGAGCGGGTATTCGTGCCCTACGAGTCTTCCGCCCTGCTCGGTTCCATGGGCATGTTCCGTGAGATGGCCGGCTCACCGGAGGACACCGTGGCGCAGCATCTACGCACAAGCGAAAGGCAGAACGGCCTGCGCGGCGGCATGGTCGGCGGGGCGGGCAACGCCGGCTAGTATCCCGCCCCGAAGCGGGCCAGCTGCATTTCACGCAGCCGGCTGTGCGTGCGGCGAAAGGCAAATGCCAGGTAGCCATCGGCATAGAGGTCGTCCATGGCTACCTCGGCCTCGACATGGAGCGGCACGCGGCGGTCGTAGCATTCATCGACCAGCGCAATGAAGCGGCGCACCCCGTCGTCGCGTTTCGAGAGCGACGGCAACTCCCGCTCGCCGGCCTCGATGCGTTCGGTGCCGTCTTCGGTGCCCCGGGCGACCCCTCCGTTCACGTTCGCATCGCTGAGCCTTGGCACCTCGCCAAGCAGGATTTGTTCGAAGCCGTCGACCAGCGCGATGAAGTCCAGCGCCGCCAACGGCTGCTCGCACAGTTCGGCATAGCGGCACCACACCACCCGGTCGCTGCGCCGCTCCACCGCAATTTGGCGATGCCCCAGCTCGATGGGCTCGGTGCTCACCACCTCGCCCGCACTCAGCCGTTCGAAGACGGTCGCCAAGGCGCTCGGCCGGCCGGGCTCGGCCACCCAATAGCGCTGGTACGCCTGGCCGGGGTGCAGGCGATGATCGTAACCGCCGTCCAATTCCACGACCTCCATGCAGCGCTCTATGGCCTCGATGGCGGGCAGGAAACGTTCGCGGTTGAAGCCGTCGGCATAGAGCTGACGCGGTGCCTGGTTGGAGGTACATACCAGTACCACACCCTCCTCGAACAGCGCCTGCAGCAGCCGGCCAAGCAGCATGGCGTCGGCAATGTCGCTGACGAACAGCTCGTCGAGGCACAGCACTCGCGCCTCAGTCGCCAGCTCACGCGCCAGCGCCGCAAGCGGATCGGCGGTACCGCTCAGCTGGAACTGGCGCTGGTGCACCCAGCGCATGAAATGATGGAAATGCAGGCGCCGGGTGGGCACGTCGAGCTGCCGATGAAAGCCATCCATCAGCCAGGTCTTGCCGCGCCCTACCGGGCCCCAGAGATAAACGCCGGGAATGGCGCGACGCCGGTCCGAGACCGCTTCGTCGTGCAGCGCATGGAAGCAGGCATCGAGCCGCTCGGCTGCGGCATGCTGGGCCTCGTCCGGGGCGAAGCCGTGGCGTTCCACTGCCTCGCGGTAGAGATCGAAAGGCGAGGTCGCCGTCATGCCTCGAGCCGACGCACCATGATGGTGACCTCCTCGCCACGGTAGCTCAATTCCTCGAGATCGCGCCAGCCAAGCCGGCGATAGAGCGCCTGCTGGTCGGGCGTGAACAGGTAGAACCGATCGACACCGCTGGCGGCGGCCTCCTCCTCGACCCGTCGTACCAGCCTCGAGGCGATGCCTTGCCCACGCCACTCCGGCAGCACGAAGACCGATGCCAGCCAGGGCGTGAGTTCACGACGGCTGTCCATGTCTTCGGCCAGCAACGCCGCCGTGCCTACCGGCTGGTCTCCCTCCATGGCCACGAACACCGAGGGGACGCCGCCATCGCCGCATTCGCGGCGGAAGGCGTCACGGTAGGATTCGGCGGTACTGCCGGGGTGCAGGTGCCCCCATTCGGCGTAGGTCCAGCCGGCCACCGTGGCGACGTGGGGTGAGGCGGGAACCAGGCGTACGAGGGTGATCGGGTCTTTCATGCGCATTCCTATGCTGCCGGTGGATGAAGGCCGCTTCGCTTTGGCAGATCCCACAGGGCTTCTATCCTGAAACGAGATCGACCGATGAACGCCATGGCGCACGGGACGCGCCAGCAAGGAGAGCATTATGGCACTGCAACTGAAGCGACTCGAAGATCAGGTCATCGTCATCACAGGCGCCACCAGCGGTATCGGCCTGGCGACGGTACGTCAGGCCGCCGACAGAGGAGCCCGTCTGGTCGTCGCCGCACGCGACGAGCAAGCGCTCGATGCGTTGATGGTAGAGCTGAACTACCGTCACGCTGAGGCCGTCGCCGTGACAGCCGATGTCGGGGATAGCGAGCAGGTCCACAACATTGCGGAGACGGCCGTGCAGCGGTTCGGTGGCTTCGACACCTGGATCAACAATGCCGGCGTTTCACTGTTCGGCCACATGATTGATATCCCCGAGGAGGATCACCGCCGCCTGTTCGACACCAATTTCTGGGGCGTGGTGAACGGTTCCCTGGAGGCGGCGCGCCACCTGGGCATACGCGCCGATTCCCACGGTGGGGCAATCATCAACCTCGGCTCGGTAGTGTCGGACCGGGCCATTCCGCTGCAAGGCATGTATTCGGCGTCGAAGCATGCCATCAAGGGTTTCACCGACGCGCTGCGCATGGAGCTCGAGTCCGTGGATGCGCCGATCGCCGTCACGCTGGTCAAGCCGGGCAGCATCGCCACCCCCTTCCCCGAGCATGCCGGCAACCATATGGACGTCGAGCCGACCCTGCCGCCCCCCCTGTATGAACCGAGCGTCGTCGCCCAGGCCATCCTTTACTGCGCCGAGCACCCGCGGCGTGACATGCGCGTCGGCGGCGCCAGCAAGGGCATTGCCATGCTCGGTCACCTGGCGCCGCGACTGGCCGATCGCATCATGCAGCGCAGCATGATGGATCAACAGCGCTCCAATCGGGCGCCTCGCCACCGCGCCGGACTGCACATACCGGCCAGTGACGTGCGCCAGCGGGCCGACTACGGACGCTCCATCGCCAGCACCAGCCGCTATACCCAGGCTTCCATGCACCCACTGCTCGCCGCCACTGCCGTGGCCGGTGTCATGCTGGGCGTGGCCGCCCTGGGCAGCGGCAAGGCGAAGCATCTTCGGCGGCACTGAGCCCCGACGCCTCGCCCCAGGCGGCCCGGCTAGCCCAGCTGGAACGGATAGACCGGGCCGACCTGCAGGATCTGCGTCAGCTCGTCCAGGGCAGTCAGCGTCTCGTCGGCCAGTTGCGGGTCGGCCAGGTCGTCGGGCGCCAGCCGGTCGCGATAATGGCGCTCGACCCAGGCAGCCAGCTCATCGTGCAGGGCATCGCTGAGCAGCACGCGGCCGGTCAGCGCGGCACGCTCCTCGGCGGACAGCACAACCCGCAGGCGAAGGCAGGCGGGGCCACCGCCGTTGCGCATGCTCTGCTTGACGTCCTTGACGATCACCTCATTGATAGGATTGTGGCCAGCCAACAGGTGATCCTGAATGGCGCGCCACACCGCCTCGCGCTCCTGGCACTCGCCCGGGACCACCAGGGTCATGCTGCCGTCGGCGTTGCTCAGCAGCTGCGAGTTGAAGAGATAAGAGGCTACGGCATCCTCCAGGCTCACCGCCTCGAGGGGGACACGCACCGGAATGAGCGGCGTGGCCATCTTGTCGCGCAGCGCGTCGAGCGTGCCCTCCTCATCGAGGAAGGCCATTTCGTGATAGAGCAGCACCGGGCCATTGCCCACCGCAATCACATCGTTGTGGAACACGCCGGCATCGATGGCGTCGGGATGCTGCTGGGCGAAAACCGACTGCGCCGCGGCGAGCCCATGCTGGCGCGCCACCGCCTGGCTCGCTTCCAGGGTCTGGCGCGCGGGGAAGCGCTTCGGCGCCACCTCGCCGCCGAAGGCCTGGCGGCCATAGACGTACAGGTGCACGCCGGGTTCGCCATGGTCGCCGCACAGGCGGGTGTGGTTGGCCGCCCCTTCGTCGGAGAAAGCCGGCGTAGCCGGCAGCGCCGGGTGGTGGGCGAAGCGCGATTCGTCACGGAAAATCGCGGCCAGCACGCGGCCGGTGGTTTCCGGTTCCAGGTAGCGGTGGAAACTCGACTGCAGATTGGCCGGAGTGAAGTGCACCCGGCCGTCCGGCGCGTCGCGGCTGGGCGTCACCGTCCCGGCATTGGCCGTCCACATGCTCGAGGCCGAGCACACTGCACGCAGCACCTGGGGTGCTTCGCTGGCCGCCCGCGCCAGTACCTTCCGATTACTGCCGGAAAACCCCAGCGAACGCAGCGCACCAAGGTCGGGCCGCTGCTGCGGTGGTAGTACGCCCTGGGCGTAGCCGGCATCCATCAACGCCTTCATCTTGGCCAAGCCCTGCAGCGCCGCCTCGCGGGGGTTGGAAACCAACCCGCCGTGGCTCATCGAGGCCACATTACCGTGGGCCAGCCCCGAATAATTGTGGGTCGGCCCTACCAGGCCATCGAAATTGACCTCGCGGTAGTCGTCGGCGTTCTCGGCTCCGCTCATAACACCACTCCTGGCGGCAGGTTGTCGGGCAGGCTCAGGGTCTCGGCTTCCATCGAGGCCACGGGGTAGGCGCAGTAGTCTGCCGTGCCAAGTAAAGAGCGCGCTGACAGCGCCACACGCGGCAGCGTTACAACCCTTGCGATCATAACGTGACTCCCGGCGGCAGATTGTCGGGCAGGGAAAGCGTCTCGGCCTCCATCGAGGCGACCGGGTAGGCGCAATAATCCGCCGCGTAGTAAGCGCTGGGACGATGATTGCCGCTTATGCCCACGCCGCCGAAGGGGGCGTCGCCGGAGGCGCCTGTGGTCTGGCGGTTCCAGTTGACGATGCCGGCGCGAATGCGCAGCAGGAAGTCGTCCCAGTCGGTGCGTTCGCCACCGATCAGCCCCGCGGCCAGGCCGTAACGGGTATCGTTGGCCAGTTCGAGGGCTTGATCCCAGTTTCGATAGCGATAGACCTTGAGCAGCGGGCCGAAGTGTTCTTCGTCGGGTACCGGCAGGCCGGTAACGTCGATCAATGCCGGAGAGAGCAGGCTCGTGCCCTCCTGCAGGCACGCCATGCGCGCCAGCACCACGCCACCCAGCGCCTCCAGATCGTCCTGGGCCTTGAGCAAACCCTGGGCGGCCTCCTGGCTGACAAGGCCGCCATAGAACGGTGCCGGTTCCTCGAACTGGCCCGCCACCCGCAGGCGGGCAATGGCATCGACCAGGGCGTCGAGCAGGTGATCGCCGATCTGGCCTTCGGGAACGATCAGCCGGCGCGCACAGGTGCAGCGCTGCCCGCCGGAGAGGAATGCCGACTGCAGGATGGCCAGTACTGCGGCGTCCTGGTCATGCACCTCCTTGACCACTAGCGGGTTGTTGCCGCCCAGCTCCAGCGCCAGGATCTTCTCCATCTGGTCGGCGAACTGGCGGTTGAGCAGGCCGCCGACCCGGGCGCTGCCGGTGAAGAGCAGCCCGTCGATACCCGGGTGCGACGACAGCGCCTGGCCCACCGGGGCGGCCCCCTGTACCAGGTTGATCACGCCGGCCGGGAGCCCCGCTTCGTGCCAGCACTGCAGGGTGAGGTCGGCGGTCAGCGGGGTCTGCTCGCTGGGTTTGAACACCACCGTATTGCCGGCCAGCAGCGCCGGCACCATATGCCCATTGGGCAGATGGCCGGGGAAATTGTATGGGCCGAACACCGCCATCACGCCATGAGGCCGGTGGCGCAACACTGCGGTGGTATCGCCGACCTCACGGCTGCGCTCGCCGGTACGCTCCTGGTAGGCCCGCACCGAGATCGCCACCTTGCCGATCATGGCGCCCACCTCGGTTCGCGCCTCCCACAGCGGCTTGCCGGTTTCGCCGGCGATGGCGCGCGCCAGGTCTTCGCGGTGGGTTTCCAGCCTTTCGCGGAAACGCTCCACCACGCTCAGGCGCTCGGCGAAGGCCAGCCGGGCCCAGCCCGGGAAAGCGCCGCGGGCAGCTTCCACCGCTGCCGCCACCTGACGTTCGCTGGCTGCCGTGCCTTGCCACAGGGCCTCGCCGGAGACCGGGTCGTGCTTGGTGAATTCTTCCGCTTCGCCCGGCTGCCAGCGGCCGCCGATCGTCAGCTGTTGCATCGCTTTCATGAAGCCTCCTCGGTATCCAGTACGCGCAGGACATCGCCGCCCACCACGCCCAGGCGTCTCGCCTCCGCCTCGCTCAGGGTGAGGGTGCCCTCCTCGTCGGGGCCGCGAGCCACCCAGGCGGCGCGAAAATCGGCCATAACGGTGTTGGCCGCCAGCCAGCGCGGGCGAGCGAGTGGCGTCTCGTCAGCGCTGCGAATCTCGACCCGGCAGCGACGCGACTTGCGCACCGCACGCACGTCGTCGATATAGGCTTCCACCGTCGGACCGCCATCGAAGATGTCGATGAAGCCCTCCCAGCGCAGCCCCTCCTGCTTGAGCATGGCCAGCGCCGGGCGCGTGTCCCGGTGCACCTGGCCGATGCAGGCCCGCGCCTCCTCGGAGAGGAACGGCGTGTAAATCGGAAATTTGGGCATCAGCTCACCGATGAAGCTCTTCTGACCCAGCCCGGTGAGACGGTCGGCCTCGTCGAAGTCCATGGGAAAGAAGTGGCTGCCCAGGCATTCCCAGAACGGGCTCTTGCCGCGTTCGTCGAAGACACCGCGCATCTCGGCCAGCACCTTGTCGGGGAACTGGTCGCGAAACTCGGCCATGAACAGCCAGCGCATCATCGACAGCAGCGCTCCGTTGCGCTGGTGCGCTCGCTCCATGCCACGAAAGCCGGGGCGCAGGAACAGCGAGGCCACCTCGGCATCGCCGGTGTGGTCGGAGCTGAGGAAGAGGGTGTCGATGGTGCGATGCAGGTCGAGCTGCACCGAAGAATGGGCCAGCGTGCCCAGGCGATAGTGGTAAAACGGCACCTCGCGGCCCACCTGGCCCTCGATGGCACAGCAGCCCGCCAGTTCGCCGCTCTCCTCGTCTTCGAGCACGAAGAAGTAGTTTCGCCGGTCGACCGGGGTGCGCTGCTCGAAGGCGGCGACGGCGGCGGCAATCTTGGCCGAGAGAAACTCACGGTTGTCGGGCAGCGAGGTGAAGCCAACCCCGGTTTCGCGGGCGATCTTCTGCAGTTCTTCCAGATCGCCCTCGGCAATCGGTCGGATACGCATTTACAGCTCTCCCTCGTCGAAGCCCAGTTCTTCCTCACCGGCATTGGGTAGCGCCAGCGGTGCGGCAAGCACCGCCCGCCCCTCCTCCACGCCAAGCAGCTCGGCATGCTCCGGCGAAAGCATCAGCTGCCCGGTGGGCGACAGTGCGTAGCGCGCTACCACGCAGCGGAACTCGGCCAGGCGCTGATTGGCGATCATCGCGGGCTCGGCGTCCGGCAACGCGTGGGCCGGCCGCACCCGTACCGGATGCCAGGCAGCGCGACGGAACGTGTGCAGGCGATCGCGCTCGCCCTTGATCACCGGGCCGGCGTCGAACAGGTCGACATGGCGCGAGCGCATGAAGCCTTCCGCCAGCATCTCGGCCATGGCCGCCTCGTGGGCGGGGTGCTCACGGCCGATGGCGGCGCGTGCCTGGGGCGTGAGCAGCGCGAGGTAAAGCGGAAACTGCGGCATCACTTCGGCAATGAAGCACTTCGAACGCACCCCGGCGAGATAGTTGATCTCGTGGTAGTCACGGACGAAAAAGTGCCGGCCCACGCTGTTCCAGAACGGGGACTCGCCCTGCTCGTCGAGATAGCCGGGAAACGCCATCGCCAACACTTCGGCGAAGCGCTCCGGATACTGCGCGATGAACATCAGGCGCGCGCGGCGCAGCAGGCTCTCGGCGCTGGTGCCACGGTAGCGCGGGTCGAGCGACAGCGCGCAGAGCTGGGTGGTCTCGGACACCTCGTGGGAGAGCGAGAGGGTCTGCACCTCGCGACGCACGTTGAGCTGCTGCGAGGCGTGGATCAGGGTTTCCTGGCGATAGGTGTAGTAGGCCTCGCGCGCACCGGCCTCGGCGCGCAGGGTGGCGGTGCCCACCACCTCACTCCGTTCCAGGTCCTCGAGCACGAAGGTGTAGTGCTCGTCGCCGGGGAAATCGACCTCGCGCCCGAACGACTGGCGCGACCGGGCGATGCGCTCCTCGAGGCGGTCGCGATGCGCCGGCAGGTTGGTCAGGCTCGGCGTGGCCAAGCCCGCCAACCGCTCGAGCGCCGGCAGGTCGGCCTGCCTGACGGGGCGTACGACCATCATGGCGGGATCTCCTGGATGATTGGCGGTCGTGTCCTGCATGGCTTGGCCAGTCTTCACTTGGCCGCCACCAGCCGCGCCACGGCACGCTCCAGCCGCGCCATGCCTTCGGCAATGTCGGCCTCGGGAATCACCAGGGAGGGGGCCATGCGCAGCACGTTGGGACCGGCGATCAGCGCCATCAGCCCCTCCTCGATGGCCAGCGGCAGGATGTCCTTGGCCCGGCCTTCGAACTCGGGGGCCATTTCGGCGCCGATCAACAGGCCCCTGCCACGGATCTCCTTGAACACCCCATGCTGGCGATTGATCGTCTCGAGATGCTCACGGAACAGATCATGGCGCTGCTTGACGCCGCCCAGCACCTCCGGCGTGTCGATATACTCCACTGCCGCCAGGGCCACGGCCGAGGCCAGGGCGTTGCCGCCGTAGGTGGACCCATGGGTGCCGATGGCCAGCGCCGGGGCGACGCGGTCGGTGGTGAGCATGGCCCCGATGGGGAAGCCGCCGCCTAGCGCCTTGGCACTGGTGAGAATGTCCGGCTCGATGCCGTAGTCCATGTAGGCGTAGAGCGAGCCGGTACGGCCCACGCCGGTCTGCACCTCGTCGAAGATGAGCAGTGCATCATGGGCGTCGCACAGGTCACGCAGCCCCTGCAGGAACGCCTGGGTAGCCGGCACGATGCCGCCCTCGCCCTGCATCGGCTCGACCATCACCGCGCAGGTGTCGTCGTCGATCAGCTCGCGCACGCTGTCGAGGTGGTTGAACTCGCCATGCACGATGCCGCCGGGCACCGGGCCGAAGCCCTGGGAGTACTTGGGCTGGCCGCCGACGCTGACGGTGAAGAAGGTACGACCATGGAACGACTGGGAGAACGACACGATGCGATGCTTGTGCTCGCCGAAGTTGTCATGGGCCCAGCGACGTGCCAGCTTCAGCGCCGCCTCGTTGGCCTCACCACCGGAGGAGCATAGATAGACTTTATCGGCGAAGGTCCGCTCGACCAGCGTCTTGGCCAACTTCAACGCCGGCTCGTTGGTGTAGACATTGGAGAGATGCCACAGCTTGCCCGCCTGCTCGGTGAGTGCCTCGACCAGCACCGGATGGCAGTGTCCCAGGGAGTTCACGGCGATACCGCCGGCGAAGTCGATGTATTCGCGCCCCTCCTGATCCCACAGACGACTGCCTTCGCCGCGCACCGGAATGACCTTCTGGGGAGAGTAGTTCGGCACCATGTACTGGTCGAAGTCGGCACGGTTCGGGGTATGGCTCATCTCGTTCTCCATTCCTGCAGGGTGAAAGCACGCAACGATGTCACCCGAGTATAAGGAGCCTCGCCGCTGACGGCTTTCAGCTATGGGACCCTGATTTGTATAAAAGGGCTGGGGAAAGGCGCCGCCCTGCCCTGGAACGGCTAGAGGCGTTCTTCGCGTGGGGTGGCGCCGAAGTGGTTACGGTAGGCGGTGGAAAAGTGTGCCGGCGAGGAGAAGCCGGTCTTCATGGCGATCTCGCCGGCGGGCAGATCGCTTTCACGTAAGAGGCGCCGCGCCTCCTTCAGGCGCAGGTCGAGATAGTAGCGGCCAGGCACCGCCTGCAGGTATTTCTTGAACAGCCGCTCGAGTTGACGACGCGATATGCCCAGGTGTTCAGCCAGTTCATGGGTGGTGAGCGGCTCCTCGATGTTGGCCTCCATCAGCGTCACGGCATCCACCAGCGGCGCCGGGGCATGCCCCAACCGGGCGCGCAGCGGCACCTGCTGCGGTTCGTCGGCCATGCGCACCCGCTCCAGCACGAAATGCTCGGACACACGCTCGGCCAGTTCGCTGCCGTGGTGAGATGCGAGCAGGGTCAACATCATGTCCATCGCCGCCGTGCCGCCGCCGCAGGTCAAGCGGTCGCGGTCGATCTCGAACAGCTGCTGGGTCAGGCGCACGCGGGGGAAATCGCGAGTGAAGGCAGCAAAGCGTTGCCAGGGCAGCGTGGCGCGGTAGCCATCCAGCACACCGGCGCGAGCCAGCAGCTCGGTGCCGCCGCCGACACCCACCAGTACCACGCCGCTGCGGCCCAGCAGGCGAAGCTGGCCCGGCAGGGCGCTCTCGCGCATGGCCGGCAGCGGGCTGGGCGCACAGACGATCAGCATGTCCAGTTCGGCCGAGGCCAGCGAGAAAGGCGGACAGGCCGCCTGGCTGATATCCGCCAGGCTGGCCACCTCGCCTCCCTCGGGCGTGAACGCCTGGAGCCGATAGAGCCGCTGCCCCGCCAGTTGATTGGCCACCGTCAGCGGCTCGAGCGCGCAGGCCTGGGCCAGTAACGAGAAGCCGGGCAGCGTCAGAACGCCGACCCAGCGGGGATTGGCCAAGCGGGAGGTGACGGTGGAGTCGGGCATTGCACAGCGCCATGTACCGGAGCGAAGCAGAAATGGTACTCGATCAGCAGCGTCGGCAATACCAGGGTACGACTCGCCCCAGCGAAAGGCTGGAGCGAGCCAATAGCGGGTCAGCCCGCCACGATCCGCGGGAGCAGTACGAAGAGGAGGAAACCTGCCGCCAGGACCGCCACCCCCAGCACCAGCCAGTGCGAGCCCTTGGGGGAACGCTTGGCTTCCGGCTGTTCGGCATCGGGCTCGGGGTGCGAGAAGTCCTCGGGCAGTTTCTCATCCTTGAGGTGCTGCTTCTTTTCCTCTGGCGTCTTGCTCTCCCTGGTATCCATGGGACATCTCCTTGGACGCTGGATTTACCCGCCGAGGAGGTCGTTCACCGAATGGCGGGCTTACAAGTTCACGACATCGAAGTCTATGTCCGGGTTCACGTCGGCTTCATAGTCGACGTCGTCACGCTCGAACCCGAACAGCTTGAGGAAGTCGTGCTTGTAACCAGCATAGTCGGTGATCTGGTAGAGGTTTTCGGTGGTCACCTTGGGCCACAAGTCCTTGCACGCCTGCTGCACGTCGTCGCGTAGCTCCCAATCGTCCAGGCGCAAACGGCCGGCCTCGTCGGTCACGAACTCCCCACCGTAGAGCCGCTCGCCGAACAGGCGATTGAGCTGCTCGATGGTGCCCTCGTGCAGCCCCTTCACCTTCATCACCTTGTAGACCATGGCGATGTAGAGCGGCATGACCGGAATAGCGGCACTGGCCTGGGTCACTACCGACTTGAGCACCGCCACGTTGGCGCCACCGCCGTTGGTCTTGAGTCGCTTGTCGATTTCGCTGGCGGCGCGGTCGAGATCCTCCTTGGCCTTGCCCAGGGCGCCGTGCCAGTAGATCGGCCAGGTGATCTCGGTGCCGATGTAGCTGAACGCCACGCTACGGGCGCCGGGCGCGAGGACGCCGGCCTTGTCCAGGGCGTCGATCCACAGCTCCCAGTCCTCGCCGCCCATCACCGCCTTGGTGTCCTCGATCTCCTGTTCGGTGGCAGGTTCGACCTCGGCCTCGATGATGGTGTCCTTGTTGGTGTCGATGGCGGTGGCGCGATAGGTCTCGCCGATCGGCTTGAGGCTCGAGCGCTTGACCTCGCCGCTGTCAGGCAACCTGCGCACCGGCGAGGCCAGCGAGTAGACCACCAGGTCGACCTGGCCCATGTCCTGCTTGATCAGCTCGATGGCCTTCTCACGCGCCTCGTGGGAGAAGGCGTCGCCGTTGATCGATTTGCTGTAAAGCCCTTCGGCCTTGGCGAACTTGTCGAAGGCGGCGGCGTTGTACCAGCCCGCGGTGCCGGGTTTCTTCTCGCTGCCGGGTTTTTCGAAGAACACACCCAGGGTATCGGCGCCGTAGCCGAACGCCGCGGTGATGCGTGCCGCCAGGCCATAACCGCTGGAAGCGCCGACCACCAGCACCTTCTTCGGTCCGCTGGCCTTGTCGAACTGGCGGGCACGAGTCGCCTCGATCTGCTCGAGCACGTTCTTCTCGCAGCCGACCGGGTGGGTAGTGGTACAGATGAAACCGCGAACCTTGGGTTTGATGATCACGACAGACCTCGTTATTGGTGTTGCAGCGCCGCGCAGGACGCCGAATCGATACGAATGGACAGTGGCGTCATTCTAGCGGCCACGCCTCCGTCTGTCCGCACTTGAGCGAGCGCGGTGTCTGCGGCACGATGCACCTCCGGTTCTGCGCAGGAGAGAACAATGGATGCACAAGCGCTGGTGGATGAACGTGGCGAGCTGTGGCTGGCGCTGGCTCCACTGTGGCTGGACCGCGAGCCCAGCGAGCGCGATTTCGCTCACATGGTGAGGGTGATCCAGCATTACGACCTGACGCTGCACGAGCTGGAGTGGATCTATCGCCTGGAACTGGCCCCGGTATTGTCGCGCAATCAGATGTCGATTGCCGGCAGTTGGCGCGAATTCGACGATTACCAGTTGATGCAGCGGCTGGTGGCGCACAACCTGCGCCTGTCCGGCTGGCGGCGGAAGGGTTGGGCGCTGTTTTCGGGGCTGACCACGATGATGACACGGCATCGCTGGAACGAGCTGATGGCGCGAGTGATGATGGAGCGCGGGGAAGCCTAGAGCTGAAACTTCTCGTCGAGCGCATCTTCCAGCGCACGCTCCAGCTCCAGGCCGCTCTCGCGGGGCGAGAAACGCCGGATGACCCGGCCGTCGCGCGCCACCAGGAACTTGGTGAAGTTCCACTTGACCGTCTTGGTGTGCAGCAGGCCCGGCGCCCGCTGCTTGAGCTCGACAAACAGCGGATGCGCCCCGCCACCGTTGACCCTGACTTTCTCCATGACCGGAAACGTCACGCCGTACCGGCTCGAGCTGAAGGCACAGAAATCCAGTGCCGTTTCGGGCGACTGCCGGGCGAACTGGTTGCAGGGAAAGGCGAGCACGGTGAAGCCACGATCGCGGTAGCGTCGATAGAGTCGCTCGAGTTCGCCGAGCTGGGGCGTGAAACCGCAGCGGCTGGCCACGTTCACGATCAACAGCACCTGCCCCTGCAGGGCTCGTAGATTGAATGGCTCGCCGCGGAAGGTTCGGCATTCGTGTTCGTGGATGGCCATGTCTCGCCCGCTTCGCTGTTATCCCTCACCACGCCACGCTTCACACGTAGCACTTCCCAGCGCAACGAGGCAACCTTTATGGGTTCGGCCCAGTCCAGTCGTTCTTCGCACGCAGCCCCAAGCCTACCGAGAAGCATCGGCGCCGTCACGCCCGTCGCGCGTTGACCCCCTGACAAGGACTGTCCATGCTGCAAGGGAACAAGGCCCAGAGGACAGGCGCCATGCGCGACCCCGCACCCCGAAGCCGCCTCGCCACCCATGAGGTGGTCAACCAGCCCGACACCCCAGGCGATCGCGATTACTTCGCTTCGGACCTGCCGCTGCGCGACACGCTGGCGCGGGAAGCCCCGGCCTGGGTGGCCGAGAGACTGGCGTCGCTGGGCCGCGATGTGGGCAGTGCCCACATGCAGGAGCTCGGCGAGGCCGCCAACCGTTACCCTCCGGAGCTGCGCCTGTTCGACCGCCACGGCCGGCGGCTGGACGAAGTGCGCTACCATCCTGCCTATCATGAATTGATGCGTCTGGCCCTGGAAGGCGGCTGGCACGCAGTGGCCTGGCAGGAGGAGGGTCGCGGCGGGCACCAGGCGCATGTCGCCGCCCTCTACCTGCTGACCCAGGCCGAGCCGGGCTTCTGCTGCCCGGTCACCATGACCCATGCCGCCATACCGGTGCTGCGCCGCAGCCCCGAGGTCGAGGCCGAGTGGGCGCCGGGCGTCCTGGCCCACGCCTACGACCCCCGCCCGCTGCCCGCGCGCGCCAAGCGGGGGCTGACATTCGGCATGGCCATGACCGAGAAACAGGGCGGCAGCGACGTGCGCCGCAACACCACCCGTGCCGAACGCGACGGCGAAGGTTGGCGGCTCACCGGTCACAAGTGGTTCTGCAGCGCACCGATGTCCGATGCCTTCCTCACCCTGGCCCAGACCGACGACGGGCTCTCCTGCTTCCTGGCGCCACGCTTCACACCGGACGGCGAGCGCAACGCCATCGAGCTCCAGCGGCTCAAGGAGAAGTGCGGCAACCGTTCCAACGCCTCGGCCGAGATCGAGTATCGTGGCGCCTGGGCAATGCAGGTCGGCGAGCCCGGCCGCGGCGTGGCCACCATTATCGACATGGTCCAGCAGACCCGGCTCGATGCCGCCACCGCCCCCGTGGGCATGATGCGCCAGGCGCTTGTCGAAGCGTGGCGCCACGTGCGCCAGCGCCAGGCCTTCGGCCGCTCGCTGGCCGAACAGCCGCTGATGCAGGCAGTGATCGTCGACCTGGCGCTGGAAGTGGAAGCCGGCCTGGCCCTGGCCCTGCGCACGGCCCGTGCCTTCGACGGCGATGCTCGCGGCGAAGCCCACGAGACCGCGCTGGCGAGAGTACTGCCCACCCTGGCGAAGTACTGGCACAACAAGCGCGGGCCCGGCTTCATGGCCGAGGCCATGGAGTGTCTCGGCGGTATCGGCTACGTGGAGGAGACGCCGCTGGCACGGCTCTACCGCGAGGCGCCGGTGAACTCGATCTGGGAGGGCTCAGGCAACGTGATGTGCCTCGACCTGCTGCGAGTGCTGGCGCGCCATCCGGAGTCGATCGCCGCCCTTCGCGAGGAGCTCGGCGCCGCCCAGGGCGTGCAACAGGATCTCGATCTGGCCCTGGCCGGCCTCGAGCGCGACCTGGCGCTGTCCGCCGAGACACTCGAGCCGCGGGCCCGCTGGCTCGCCCAGCGCCTGGCCCAGAGCCTGCAGGCGGCGCTGCTGTTGCGTCATGCCCCCCATGAGGTGGCCGAGACCTTCTGCCGCTCGCGCCTCGGCGTGGAGGCCAGCCCCGCCTATGGCGTGCTGCCGGCCGGCACCCCGCTGGCGGCGATCCTGGCGCGAATCGACGACTGATCGCAAGCCAGCAGCGGGATCTCCGACGCCGGCACCGGTCGCGACAGGCCGAAGCCCTGCACGTGAGTACAGCCGAAGCGGGCAAGCGTCGGTAGGCAATCGAGCTCCTCGACCCCTTCGGCTACCACGCGGATGCCCAGGCGACGGCCGAGCAGCGCGATGGCCTCGACGATCGCCGCGTCCTGGCTGTCCTGCTGGAGGTGTCGGATGAAACTGCGGTCGATCTTGAGCTCGCTGATGGGCAGCATCTGCAGCCGCGAGAGCGACGAAAAGCCGACACCGAAGTCATCCACCGCCACCTCCATGCCGCTCAGGTGCAGCCGTGCGGCGATCTCGGAGCCCAGCAGTTCGTCGTCCATGGCGGCCGTCTCGGTGATCTCCAATACCACCAGGGGGGAGTCCTCCGGGGTCAGTTGGCGCGTCAGCGCCGGCAGTTGCGATTCCATGAGGTCGTCGGCCGTCACGTTGACCGAAAGCGACAGCAGCACACCCTGCTCGCGCCAGCGCTGGGCATCGGCTAGCGCCTGCTCGAGGACATGGGAGGTCAGGCGACGGCTCTGGGCGGACGTGAGCATGGGCAGGAAGCTGGCCGGACCGATCAGGCCGATCTCGGGATGCGCCCAGCGAACCAGCGCCTCGACGCCGCTCAGGCGCCCGCTGGCCAGCTCGAACTGCGGTTGGTAGTGAACGGTGAGCTCCCGGCGCTGGAGCGCCGACTCCAGCTCCTCGGCGGCGAAGAAGGGACTGTCCTCGGGCACCATGGCCGGCTTGCGCCCCGGGCTCAGTCGATCCAGGCACTGCCTGAGTTCGGCCAGCCGCATCGGCTTGTCCAGCGAGCCAAGCATCTGCAGTCCAAGGGTCCGGCCGACCCGCTCGGCAATGCGCGAAATCTTGCGTTCCACACCGCCCAGCAGCAACACCCAGCCGTCGTAACGCTGCTCGGCAAGCAGCCGCAGCAGCGCTATGCCGTCCGGGTCGCCAAACTCGAGACCCATGATCACCAGCTGCGGCGCGCATTCGTCGAGTTCGGCCAGCAGGGCGTCGGCCCGCCGATAGCAGCGACTCTCCAACCCCAGGACATGCAATTGAAGGGACAGCACCGCGACGACATCGGGATCCTCGTCGAGCACCATGGCCAGGGCCCGTTCTTCGTCTACGTCCGCTAAAAGGTTCATCAGGGGATCCCGCTCTCGAATTATCCTGAGGCTACCATCATCCCTGATGACAAGCTGGTGGGTTAATCAACGTTCAGCCGATGGGACCGGCCACGACCCGCAGGGCAAGCGCCAGCAACATCACGCCGGTAATACGGTGAATCCAGTGAGCCCGCGCCTGCAGCCAGGGCAGGATTCGTGAATGCGTCAACGACACGGCCACCAGCACGTACCAGGCGCCATCGATGATCATTGCCGTCGACACGATGATCGCCTTGGCGACAAGCGACATTTCCGGCGTCACGAACTGGCTGAGCAGCGCAACGAAGAAGAGGATCAGCTTGGGATTGCCCAACGCCACCAGCATGCCCTCGCGGGCCGCCTGGCGACGGGTGGTCGCCACGCCGGCTGCTTGCAGCGCCGCCGCCCTGCCGGCACGCAGCGCCTTGATGCCGAGCCAGGCCAGGTAGGCTGCCCCCGCCCAGGTGATCAACTGGAAGAAGGTGGGAAAGCGCACGATCAGTGCCCCGAGCCCCAGCACCGTGAGCAGGGCGTAGAAGCCAACGCCAAGGGCATGGGAAAGCGCCGCCACGACCCCGGGCGCCCGTCCGCCACCCAGCGTATGACGCAATACCAAGGCCAAACTAGGCCCCGGCGACATCGCGCCCATGGCGCAAACAGCTACGAGCGACAACCACAGCGTGAGCGGCATTCGCTGCTCCTTCCGACCATGCAACGAAAAAGCCCTTCGCCCTCGGCAGGGAGAAGGACTGTACACACGCCATCATAAGCTCAAGCCCGGGGAAAGTCAGTCCGCTAAATTAGAAACCTAGCTTCGCGGCCGGCGCCCCGACGTGGCCAGAACCGCGATGCCGACCGCCACCAGCGCCACGCCAACGAACGCTGCCGGGTTCAGCGCCTGCCAACCATATACCGCCAACCCAAGACCAAGCACCACCAGCGCCCAGGCGAACCATTTCACACCCATTGCGACCATCCTCGGCTTTACGTATCGGGTCAGCATGCAGTGGATGCCTGGGGACATCAAGGAGGGCGAGCCTCTCAGCCTGCTGTGGCAAACGACGCTACGCTGCGACTGGCTTGTTACGGGACCCACTGGCGTGCACGGAACGGGGCGACGCGTCGTGTGTCAAAGCGGCAGGCAATGTATCAAGAGGCCAGGCATGAAGACACATGACATTCACCGTGACGACAGCGGGCCAGTCGGCCTCGAAGGGACCCTTGAGGTAAATGCCGAGCATTTTTCCGAGGAAGGCTTCTGGGACAAGATCGCCCATAGCGCTCGCCGGGCAGGCAAGAATACGCTCATGCCGGCGCTGAAAATGTACTACTCCGCGCAGGACCCCAACACGCCACTCTGGGCCAAGACCACCATCTACGGTGCGCTGGGCTACTTCATCTCGCCCATCGATGCCATCCCCGACCTCACGCCGTTTCTGGGCTACACCGACGATATGGGTATCCTCGCCGGCGCACTCGCCATCGTCGCCGCCCGTATCAATGACAAGCACAGGGAACAGGCCAGGGCCACCATGGCAAGGTGGTTCGGCTAGGCATCGGGCTCCTGCAGGGAGACCCAGCCCAAGAGATGTTGGGTGGAGCAGCTATGTCCTGCCAGCCGTCGCGTACAGCTCCTGTCATCTCCCCATGTATTTAGTTTATTTGGCCATTCTGTGAGCCAGGCCCGATCCAGCCCGTAAGCCAGGCTCGCCGATCAACTCTATTTGCTTAAGTTGTAACAGAAACGTAAACCAACCCCCTCCTTCTCCAACCCTGGAACAAGCAGGCCTGCCGTGACCACACCACAAGTACAACAACAGGACAATAGGAAATCATTAGTTTTTTAACTTTAAATTTTTACCCCTCCTTTTTCTTTCCTTCATGGCTCACGACTCGCCTTTATAAGTAAAAAAACCGCCTACTCATTCAGCTAACGTCAGGTTGGCTCGTCGCATTCGCCTCCCTATCATATCCGCAGATTTATCGGTTCGTTACGCCAGGAAATAAACGACTACTAATATAAATAATTCGAGCCTGGTAGACCTTGTAACGACTGACTCTTGAAAAACGTGGCGAGGGGGTCGGGGCCATGAAGGTAAGGACGGGAACGCTGCTGTGTGCGGCTTCGCTGTTGTTGATGAATACGGCCTCAGCGCAGGGCAGCCTCGACTCCCAGCGAGAAGCCTGGGTTGTCACCGCCCGCCAAGGGCAGCCCAATGAAGCGATTATTGGCCTTTCGCAGCTCTACGAACAGACAGGTGACCGGTCTGTACTAGATGACCTTATTGCGCTGATGGTAAGTGACGAACGCTACCAGCAGGCCCTGGAGACCTGCACCTCTTGCAGTGTCGACGACTATTCCTCTGTCAGCCTGGAAGCGCTGGGCCGTGCAGCGCGCTTGGCCGGTGACCACCGGCGCGCGCAAGAATTCTACCAGGCCCTGACTTTCCGCGACCCCAACAACCCGCAAGGATGGCTTGGTCTGGCCCTTACCCATACCGAGCAAGGCTTTTATGAATCGGCTAGCTGGGCCTTGACCCGTTACGAAGAGTATTTTGGACAGACGTCTGCGTGGCTAGAGGCGCATGCCTATCTGGCGGCAAGCAGTGACAACCCCATCGCGGAACTCCAGGCGCGACAGCTACTCGTCGAACAACAGCCGCAGAACGAAGCGGAAATCAAGGCGCTCTATCGACTGGCTGTTAGTTTGGGAGCCGGCAGCGCCGCCGAGCGCGTGATGCAGCAACATCCCCATCTCTTTACCGAGTCGGATCGCCTATGGCTTCGTTATTACGATGGCGTTAACAAAATCCGCTTGGCTGACAGTACAAACGACCTGACTCGCACTGAGGCGGGCTTGGCAGATCTGGACGTGGTTATCGCTGAACAGCGCGCCGACCCTGGCCTGGTACAACGCGCGCTGTACGATAAAGTCGTGGCCTTGGCGACGCTGCGCCGCTTCGAAGAAGCCGAGGCCCTTGCCGCCAAGGTGGAAGCCCGCTACGGGCCGCTGCCCAACTATGTGCGCGAGTCGCGTGCCGATGCCCTCAGCGGCCTGGGCCGGCCAAGCGAGGCTCGCGCTATCTATACAGCGCTGATCGCTTCCAACCCCGACCTCGCGCGCGACCTCGAACGCCCCCGCAACGAATCGCTCATTTACGCCTATGCCGATGCTCGTCAGTACGATGAGGCCGAACAGGTGCTGAACCGGTGGAAACAAGAAGAGCCGGCTTCACGCTGGGATTTCACCCGAACTCAGCGCATCAACAACCCTAATTACGAACGAGTTCATCATCTGGACGTGATGCTCGCTGCCTGGCGCGGCGACGAAGACATCGCCTCAAGGCGCCTTGACACCTTGATCGAACAGGCCCCGGCCAACCCCTCGCTCTGGCGTATCGAGGGGGACCTGAACCGTTGGCGCGGCTGGCCTCGCCAAGCAGAGGAGAGTTATCAAAAAGCTGTCCAGCTTTCGCCCCCCGATAGCCGCCATGTGCCCACCTACGGCATTCTCGTGTCACGTCTCGACCGTGGTGACTGGCGCGGCCATGTCGAAACCATCGAACAACACATCGCGCATGCCCCCCCAAGCGTCTCCCTGGACGGCCTGGCCCGGGAGCTACGCGAGCAACGGGCCGGGCGTCTCAGCATCGCGGGCACACGTGGCGACAGTACCGGCAGCGGGATACAGAGCTCACGCGACTGGCGTCACGAAACCTTGTTGGAAGCACCTCGCAACAATGCCGGCTCGCGCTTCTTCGCCCAACGCATCGGCATGTACGGGGAGTATGAAGATGATTCGTTGTATGCCGCTTATACCGCTGCCGGCTATGAATTCAACCTCTACCCAGCCACCCTGAAGCTCGCCGTTGGTGAAGGCGCTCAGCTCAATGAAGAACTGCTGCTCTGGGGTGAAGTCAACTACGCCTTCTCAGATTACTGGTCGACTGTCTTTCGTGCTGAATTCAACAGCAGCGAGACGCCGCTGCGGGCGCTGCGCGATGGTTTCAACGCCGATCTTTATCGCCTCGAAGGTCGTTTCCGCCGCGATGAGTCCGGCATGGGCGGTGTTGGGCTGACACTCATGGATCTGGAAGATGGCAACCTGCGCCGTGCCCTCTCGGGTTATTGGAATGAACAGCTCTACCACCACGATGAGTGGATTGTCACGGCCGTGATTGTCGCCGGAGCATCGCAGAATGACGAAGTCGAGGCCAGCTATTTCAACCCACGACGAGATGGAAGCATAAGTGGCGAGCTGCAGCTCAGCCATACGCTGCCGCTGGGCTACCGTAAATCCTTTGTTCAATCTCTGACCCTGGGCAGCGGCAGTTATTGGCAGGAAGATTACGGCAGCGATGCGACCTGGTCCATCGGTTACCGCCATGGATGGGAACTGGAACCCAACGTCATCTTCCATTACGGCGTCAGCCGCCAGAAATCCGTTTACGACGGTATTCCCGAGTACGGCAACTTTCTCACTGCCGGTTTTGAATGGAGGTTCCTGTGAGCAAATGGATTGCCGCGCTGCTGGCCCTGTCCTTGATTATGCCTGCACTGGCATCCACCGATACCGGCTCTGAAGCAGGAAAGTTCAGTGTCATCAGTTATCACGACGTGGTCGATCTCGAGCAGTCCCCGGACACCAAGGTCTTTCCGCAAACGATCACACGCCAGTTACTGGTCGAGCATTTCAACCTGTTTGCCGAGCTTGGCTTCCACCCGGTGAGCTACCAGCAGATCATCGATGCGCGCGAGGGCAGACAGCCCCTGCCTGAAAAGGCCGTTCTGCTGACCTTCGATGATGGCTATCGCAGCTTCTACGACATCGTCTATCCGCTGCTCAAGCTCTATGACTATCCCGCCATTGCTGCCGTGGTGGGTAGCTGGCTCGACGTTCCGGCAGGCGAGCTCGTAACGTACGGCGAGACGACGCTGCCGCGCGAGCGCTTCATGTCCTGGTCCCAGCTACGTGAATTGCAGCAATCCTCCCTGGTCGAAATCGCCTCGCATACCTATGACCTGCACAAGGGCCTTATCGGTAACCCATTCGGCAATCTACAGCCAGCCGCAACGACAAGTGCCTGGTCACCTTCCGGCTATGAAAGCGAAAGTGAGTACGTCGCGCGCATACGCAACGACATGCAGATGACACGCCAGCGGTTTGAAGAGGAACTTGGCAAGGGACCACGCATCATGGTCTGGCCATACGGCGCCTATAGCAATGTAGCTCTTAGCCTGGCTCGCGAAGCGGGAATGTCGCACACCTTCAGCCTGCTTGGTCATGTCAACAATGTGAACGATGACCCAAAGGAAATGGGGCGTTTCCTGATCGACCAGGAAACCTCTCTGGAAACGCTCGAGGAGATCCTCACCGACCGTATCTGGGAACGCAACGTCGAGCGCATCGTGCATGTCGATCTCGATTATGTCCACGACGATGACGAGGCCCAGCAGGCGCTTAATCTTGACGTTCTTCTCGATCGGGTGAAAAAGCAGGGCGTGAGTACGGTGTACCTTCAGGCCTACGCTGATGACGATGGCGACGGTGTGGCAGAAGCCCTCTATTTTCCCAATCGTCACATGCCTATGAAGGCCGACCTCTTCAATCGTGTCGCCTGGCAGCTCAAGAAGCGGGCAGGGGTCAACGTGTATGCCTGGATGCCGATCATGGCGTTTGATCTTGGCGAAGGCTACCAGTACGTCGAGGATGGCCGTCATGGCCACCCCAATCCTGATTACTACCGCCGCCTTTCCCCCTACGTCGAGAAAAACCGCGTCATCGTCACCGAGATCTACGAGGATCTTGGCCGTATGGCAAAGTTCGACAGCCTGCTTTTCCATGACGACGGGCTGCTTAATGATTTCGAGGATGCCAGCCCAGACGCATTGCAGTGGTATACGCGCGAATGGAACCTCCCCGACAGCATAGCCATGATTCAACAAAATGAGGAGCGCATGGCACGGTGGACCCGTCTCAAGACCCAGTTCCTTATCGATTTCACCCTCGAGCTGCGTGATGCGGCCGACCTTTACCGACAGTATGATAACGAACGCTTCCTGACGGCACGCAACATGTATGCGGCGGTAGTCCTCGAGCCCGAAAGCGAAGCATGGTTTGCGCAGAATCTCGAGGAGTTCGGCAAAGCCTACGATTATACCTCCATCATGGCCATGCCCTATATGGAAGAAGCCAGTGACGCTGACCTATGGCTCAAGCGACTCGCGAGCGAGGCATTGAGGCGTGTTCCCGCCGAGCGCCTGGTCTTTGAGCTCCAGGCTACCGACTGGCGCGATCAATCGCAGGTCCCCAGCGAAACACTGGCTCACTGGATGCAAGTGATACGCAGCGAGGGAATCGAAAACTATGGCTATTATCCCGATGACTTCATCACTGGCCACCCCGATATCGGCGTGCTTAGACGAAACTTCTCGCTGGCCAACCATTTGGGTGAAGCGCGATGAATGCAATCGAGTACCTCGCGCTGTTTACCATTGGCTATCCCAGTTTGATGGCTACCGTGTGGGTCTGTGGCGGGCTCTATTATTTCTTCCATTGGGAGCGCAAGCAGACCGAGCGTCCTACTTCAGCCAGCGACCCTGACGCACCTCGTGTCACGGTTCTCGTACCCTGCCACAATGAAGGAAACAATATAGACGAGACGATTGGCCATCTTTTTCGACAAAACTACCCCAACCTTGAAATCATCGCCATTAACGATGGCAGCCGTGACGACACCGGAGATCGACTGGATGCACTCGTGCTTCAGCACCCAACACTGAAAGTGCTGCATCAAGTCAATCAAGGAAAAGCCAGTGCAATGAACAATGGCCTGTCACAGGCCAGCGGCGAAATCGTTGTCGGTATCGACGGCGATGCCGTGCTCGACTATGACGCGGTGGGCTGGATGGTGGAACATTTTCTTTCCAGCCCCAAGGTCGGCAGCGTGACCGGCAACCCAAGAGTACGAACTCGCTCCACGGCAATCGGCAAAATTCAGACAGGCGAGTTCTCCTCGATTATCGGCTTGATCAAACGGGCCCAGCGCATCTATGGCATGGTCTTCACCATCTCTGGGGTGATATGTGCCTTTCGCCGCAGCGCCCTAGAGAAGATCGGCGGATGGAGTACGGACATGATCACCGAGGATATCGATATCAGCTGGAAGCTCCAGCTATCCGGGTGGCAAGTTCGCTATGAGCCGCATGCGATGTGCTGGGTATTGATGCCCGAAACCTTGCGCGGCCTGTTTCGCCAGCGCCTGCGCTGGGCTCAAGGCGGCGCCGAGGCTTTTCTGCGCCATTTCAGCAAGGCCATTAGTTGGCGTAACCGCCGCTTCTGGCCCCTGCTTGCAGAATACGTCATCAGCATAATCTGGTGTTACTCCATGCTCACGCTGATCATGCTGGGGCTCTTTGACCTGGCCATCGCCACGCCGAGCTGGGATGCGGCAGCAGCCATTTTGAGCTCGGCAGCGGGGCTGATGATCTTTCTCTGCCTGATACAATTCTGTGTCAGCTTCTTCATAGACAGTCGTTATGACCAGGACATGACCAAGTGCCTGTTCTGGTGCATCTGGTATCCGTACTTCTACTGGATCCTGAACATGCTGACGGCCGTCATTGCATTTCCCAAGGCTGTGATGCGTCGCCGCGGCCAGCTCGCCACCTGGAGTAGTCCCGATAGAGGAGAAGCCTTCCGTGAATAACAAGCTTGGCTCCATGATCATCAGCAACCCGAAGCGGCGGGGGTTGGGGTACCGTTTTCGTGACACCACCATGGTGCTGGCGACCCTTGGCCTATGGTGTCTTTTCGGTGCCCAGTCTTATCTATCGTTAACAAATACCGAATTCCAGGTTACGCAGACTTATATCCTGTCGGTTCTCAAGATAACCGCCCTCGATTTCTTTGCTGTGTTCATGATCTACCACGTCTGGGTGAGCTATGAGCGCTCCCTGTTCCGCATGCGGTTAAAAACAGGATTAGATGGGTAGATTTGGTGCTTGTAGAAAGCAGGCAAAAATCCAAGGCAGGCCCAACGAAAACAACGCAAGCCCACGGGTCGTCGGGATAGGGTCCGAAGTACTGACCTGCGGACAGGCATTTCTTGCACAGGGAAATCCTTCAGCGGTTGCAAGGCCCGCTGCCACGCTGCAAGGCCGCCTAACCGAACAGCGCGTCCTGGTGCCGAGCTCTCGAAGTCGGTTCCATGAGCAGGGCCGGCCCGCATGAGCTGGGGGAGAGGCCAGAAACGCAAAACAGCCGCTCGTAAGCGACTGTTTTCCAAGTGGTACCGGCGGTCGGACTCGAACCGACAAGGGCTTGCACCCGGCGGATTTAGTCTAAAATCAAGCACCTACAACGCCAAGGATAGATCAGGCTTACCTAAAGTGTCACACCGAATTGTTCACAACTACACCCCATCCTAGCCCCTAGCCTGCCCCCGTCTCAATCTCTTCCGGAAGAAGACTCATTCGCCCAGAGGGTAGAGCTTAACCACGCGGAGTCCGCATGCCCCCTGACGTGTCACAGCTCACCCACAGGTTATCCACTTGAAGGCTTACGGAAAGCACATTATGTTGTGCCTTGTAGCTGAAACTCATGCCTATGTAGTAGTTTGCATTGGTTATGCTCAGGCTGGCTCAAGCTGATCGGCTACATGAAAGAGAAGAGCCCCACCTCTGCTGAGGAAGGGCTCTTCAAACTCCACCGGCAGTAGCGTGCCTGGTGGGGGGAGGTAACCCAAACCAAAGTGGATGCGGCGTTGCAGCGCCATTGCACCTACCGTTGGTTCAGACTGGATATCTACCTACGAGGATTACTGTAGTGCCGATGGCAAAACGTGTAAATAGCTTCTCGCGGGCGGTGGACCCAAACCATCACCACCCGTGGGTGCGACATCTGCGCTTCCTCGCCCCCCGCTACATGTGTGCTGCACAGCAATCAGGAACTGCTGATGAGCATGACGAAACGCGAGCTCTACGAGCTCAAGCGCCGCGAGGCAAGCGCTCATGCGCGTGGGATGCGTGTGTGGCAGTTGACACAGCATTATTTCAAGCGGCAGGCCGAGCTTGAGGAGGGAGGGCAGTCAGACTTGGACCTAGACCTGAGTGATGATCCCGGGTAGCTATAAAATCTCCGAGATTGCCACCCCTGACGGTGCTATGCCCTCGGGAGATTGCTCGCCAGCCTGGCTCCGGCTCAGTTGGCGGGCTCTAGACTGCTACGAACAGAGCCGCCACACGCCCAGGGCGCGGCTCAGGCGGTCTTGACACTCACAATACCCGGTCCTATGATTCGGGCATCCACGCCCCTGGCAGTAAGCCATCCCGCCCATCCTGGGATGAGCCGAGCCCTGGGGCGTTTTCGTTTTTGGAGAACGGAACGTGCCAACAGCGATACTTGTGGACGGTGCCTACTTCATTAAGCGCTTCCGCCGGATAGAGCCTGACAACGCCTATGATGCGCAGCGGGCTGCGGATTGTCTGCACCGATGGGCAGTCAGTCACCTTCACGATGGTAACGGCAAGCGCTCACGACAGACCAACCGCCGCCGCGACCTCTACCGGATCTTCTTCTATGACTGCCCTCCCCTAGTCAAGAAGATGCATAACCCGATCACCAAAAAAGCAATCGATTTCTCAAAGACGAATGAGGCGCAATTCCGTTCTGAGTTGCATGCAGCGCTTCTCAGCAAGAGAAAGCTCGCAGTCCGTCTCGGCCATTTATCTGAAGACGCGCAGTGGACCATAAAACCACAGGTCATCCGGAAACTGCTCAAGGGTCAGACAAAATTCGAGGACCTGAACGAGCATGATATCCAGGTTGATACCCGGCAGAAAGGCGTCGACATGCGTATCGGCGTCGATGTGACCTCATTGACGCTAAAGAAGCAGGTTGATCAGATCGTGCTGATCGCTGGCGATGCAGATTTCGTTCCGGCGGCGAAGATTGCTCGTAGAGAAGGTATCGATTTTGTGCTAGATCCTATGTGGCAGCAGATACCCTCAGGGCTTCATGAACATATTGATGGGCTGAGGACTACGTGCCCACGACCTAAGCCGGTTGAGAAAGCAAAGCAGTAACGAGTGCACCCTTCCCGAAGCTTGATGTCCAGTCAGCTCCTCTCACCCATGGGCTATCGGATTACAAGGGAAGTTGAGTTGGCAGCTGCGACTTGTAAAGTGTTTCCGCTCGGACTTGACCAGAACAAGGTGGTTTACGACATAATCGGTATGGACCAGAGAGGTAACCATGTGGACTGAGCTTGGTTCGGGAGTTATCGGGACCTTGATCGGCGGTTTCGCAGGACATCGGCTTGCGATCGGAAGGGACAGAAGGAAGGAGAGAAACGAGGTAAGAGAGCCGATGTTCATAGCCCTAGACAAATTGATCTCTGACAAGAACCCGAGCCGTATTACGCTGAGCAAGTTCCCCAAGGCTGCAACAGTAGATTCCTATAAGGCACGTGTGGGCTCTGGTGAATTTAAGCGCTTTGAAAGGTTGGTGGATGAGCTCCGTCAGTTCGCCGAAAAGAACGGCGGCGCCGATGGTTTTGGAGGCAGGATACTTCCGCCTACCAAGCAGGATGAGCTTCATAGAAGGCACAGGGCACTGCTGAAACACACTCGGCAACGCTAAGGGTGTAGCTCAATGGTAGAGCTGCACCAGCGCCGTCCGCCCTTTTGTTTCAATTGCTTACAGGACTCGCTGTCTACCAGATCGTCGATTGTCTAACATCTCCCAGCAACAGCCGTTGAGTAATCGGCGCCTGCAGACACCAGACACGCGAAGGCCCCGGCCACAGCGGCCGAGGCCCATCCCGTTGCATCTTTCCCTGGCGCGCCATTCCGTAGCATACCCATCCATGACGCTCATCCAGCCTGCCACGTGCCAGGCTGTGACGGGAGATGATATTTGTAGGAATTCCGATATTAGCGCTGTGCGATATGGCTTACAGACGTGGCGCGGCTCCCAAAGAATACTGTATAAATATCAGTATCGACACAAAAGGGAGACTTCACCATGACCAAGAAGCCCTGGGCGCGGATACTCGAAAAGACAGAGACAGTCGAGCCCCTCACGATGATTCCCCTCGATAATGGCGCCATCTGCCTTCGCTGGAATCAAGAGGAGGCACGCTGATGGTCTGCCTGCAAATTCTTGGGCGGGCTGATGAGGCGGCGCCCTCCCTTCCCCTGCCGTATCCACTGGCCCTGGGTCGCGCTGGCCTCAGCGGCTTCCCATCGCCTGCACAGGACTACGAAGGCCGCACCCTGGACCTCAACGAGCGGTTCGTGAAGAAGCCCTCTGCCACATTTTTTCTGGCGGTGACCGGCGACAGCATGGAACCTTTAGGGATTCGTGAAGGAGATACTCTTGTCGTTGATCGCTCCGTAGATGCCCGCCCAGGACAGATCATTGTCGCGATGATCGAGGGCGAGATAACCGTCAAACGCTATGAACGCATCGATGACAGGCACTACCTCAGCTCCGGCAATCCCCGCTATGCGCCCATACCTCTCGTCGATATCGAATGTCAGGTCTGGGGCGTGGTGCGTGCCGTCATCCACGAGTTTACGGTGTGAGCATGATCGGCTTAGTGGACTGCAATTCGTTCTATGTCTCGTGCGAACGCGTGTTCCAGCCGCGGCTGCGTGGTCTTCCTGTGGGGGTGATGTCGAACAACGACGGCTGCGTCATCGCGCTCTCCACTGAGCTAAAGGCACTTGGCATTACGATGGGCACACCCGCGTTCGAGCTGCAGCATCAGGTTCGCCGTGGGCAGATCCACCTACTCTCGAGCAATTATGAGCTCTACGGCGATATGAGTCAGCGCGTGCAGTCCGTGCTCGAAGAATACTCGCCCGGTGTCGAGCCCTACAGCATTGATGAGATGTTCGTCAGGTTCGACGGCTTCAATCAGACCCAGCTGATCGAGCACGCGCGGCAGCTACATCACAAGGTGCGCCAATACACTGGCATCCCGGTCTGCGTCGGCGTTGCGCCCACACGCACCCTAGCCAAATTTGCCAACCGAGCAGCCAAGAAAATTCCTGCCTATCGCGGCGTCTGCGTGCTTAGGTCCGGCACCGCGGAAACTCGTGCCCTACTACAGCGCTTCGAGCTGGGTGACCTCTGGGGCGTCGGACGCAGGCTGGTAGAGCGGCTTGCTGTGCTGGGCATTCGCACCGGCTGGGACCTCGCCCAGGCTGACCCGAAGAGAATCCGGAAGCAGTTCAGCGTCACCCTCGAGCGCACCGCCCTGGAGCTGCGCGGCGTTAGCTGTATAGAAATGAACGATTTCAACGAACCACGCCAGCGCATCATGACCAGCCGCAGCTTCGGCAAGCTGACTGATGATCTGGGCGAGATCCGAGAGGCCATCCGTCAGCACGGCCAACGCGGTGCCGAGAAACTGCGAAGTCAGAGCAGTCTTGCCCGTGCTGTGCTTGTGTTTCTAAAAACGAATCCATTTCGGCCCGACTTACCCCAATATTCACCGAGCCTGGCGGTTGAGCTGCCCCGCCCCACCGACGACAGCCGTGAAATTCTTCATGCAGCTGGCTACGCCTTGGAGCGCATCTACCGCAAGGGCTACCAGTATCAGAAAGGCGGCGTAATGCTGCTCGACCTCATCGATGCCGATCGGCAGCAGCTTTCTCTGCTGGATACGCCACAAAGCGATGCTGACAGGCTGCGCAGCCAGAAACTCATGGCCACTATGGATGAACTGAACAGGAGAATGGGGCGCGGCACCGTGAAACTTGGCTCTCCCAGCCCTGGAGCGGCCTGGCACCTGCGCTGTGCCCACCTCACGAAACGCTATACGACTCGTTGGGAAGAGCTGCCGGCGGTGACTGCGCGATGAAAAAATATCAGGTGGGATTGATCAACTCAGCACCCTGACCCTCGACAGGTTTATTCACGGCTCGACTCACCGGCCAATGCTCGATAGATGCAGCGTCCAAGTGCCGAACTACCTGCCGGATCGTCTCGCGGTCTGTCAGGTCAGGGTCGAGCCACGACTCAAGGCTAGCCTCGTTCAGCGCCAAAGGCATGCGGTCATGAATTTCCTGGGCAGCACCACGGGCCGGCTCTGTGAGAATCGCACAACCTGGCGAACCATCAGCTCGTTCGGCCCAGATCCCTGCAAAAAACAATGGCTCACGGTCGCGCCGGGACAGGTAATAGGGCTGTTTGCCGTGCTCGGTGACCAGCCACTCGAACCAGCCGTCGGCAGGGATCAGGCAACGGTGGCGCATGAATGCCGCATGGAAGTAGCGGCTGGTCGCCACCGTCTCGACTTTGGCATTGATCGGCTGCGGCGCGCCCTCCTTGGCCCAAGCCGGCCGAAAACCCCACCACAGTTGGTCGGCCGTTGGCTCGGAGTCAAGCTCCTGTCGCCGGACGGCAGTAATCCAAGTGCCCGGCGGAATATTGTAGCGCGGAGCCAGCTCTAGGTTCTGCTGAGCCAACCCTAGACCCAGCGCCTGGCTTAGCCGGGAGTAGCTGCTATACAAGGCGAACCGTCCACACATCTCGCCGCGCCTCTTACATGCGCTTCCGATATGGAAGGATGAAGACTATCGGTTGAAGAAAAACGCCAGCTCGGCTTGGAGCTGGCAGCTTGGTAATTAGTTAAACTAGTCCGAACCAGTGCTCATGCCAAGTTTTAAAATGTGTAGAAACCCGCGACTCAGCTCACCGGGAATTTCAGGGTCAGCCCCCTCAGTAGCATGACGCCAGACTTCGATGACAGATCGTTCACTAGTGGTAATCAGCGGTCCCAAACATCGCTCAATAGCCGATAATGTCTCAGGCATATATTCTGTCATTGCTAAGCGAAGCAGCCAAACCTGGTCGACACTGAGCACCGTAGCAAAAGAAGCCACCTTGTCCAGAGGAAGCTTAGTCCTCCCCTTCCGTATCATTGTTATTACGTTATGGTTGTGATAACCAGCAGCAGTAGCAAGCTCACGGTTTGAAACCCCTAACTCTCTCTGCCGGCGCACAATAAAATCAGAAACCTTTCCGCCCACGACCACATACTCCTAATTTTTTGCGAAGAGTTATACTCTCATGATTAACAGTGGCCCCTAATACATACTTCATCTCCAATACGACTGAATTTGACATTTCAACGCTTAGTATAAGAATTATTGTGAAGCCAACTTAAATACTCAAATAGGGCGATTGAAGCCATGTGAACAGCAGCCTGTTTGTTAGTCACATCCTGCTCAACCGATCCGATCCGACAGTCACGCGAAAGTCACGCAATCTCCGCTTCTGGGAAACGCTCTATAAGCGCTTCTGAGACGCCTCCCGATCGAATCCACGTCATCGCATAGCTCCGACGAGAAAACAGCGCAGAGACAAAATCTGACGCGATCCCGACGACACAAACGAGCAGACGCAGACCCCGGATTCCGAGAACAGCGCGACACAGGGGTTCGAGTGACAGGACGAGGCTTCAGGAAAGAGAACCAGACCAGGAGAGACGATCGACTCGAGCCCAGGCAGCCGGCCGCTCCGCGATTTCCGAGAGCACCATGAATCCAAGGCGATTCCGTGCAGACTCTGTAGTAACAAGAGAGGTGTATATTCCTCGGATGAGTGTTTATATACAGGGAGTGAGGCATTCAATACAAAAACTCTGCCTACTCCGTGAGCTGACCTCGGATGAGACGGTCTCTCCCCTCGCAGGCTCGGCATCAGTAACCACGCGCTGTCCCGCAGATCACGGTCTCTTCCGCTCAGGCACCTCCCACCAGGCAACGGTCTCCCGCGACCAGGCTGCCAATCCCAGAATCCCCGAACGCCACGAGATCAGGATCAAGTTTTCCCAGGGCTCAGCCGATCCAGCCAAGAATCCCGAAACACCACGGAATCGAGTGCAAACTTTCCAAGCCCTCGGGAGAGAACGGCCCCGGTCTCTGAATCAACACGCTGTAGGAGGAAAACAAGCACGGAGAGCCGGGGCAAGGTCCGAGAGAGAGACGAACCACAGGGACACGCTCGGAAACTTAATCAACAACCTGAGTGTAGGAATGACCAAAGCAACCTTGGGAAGAGAAGCGTGTAGTGTCGGTGAAGATTCGTGTGAGTGGGAGAGGAACCGTAAAGAGACAAATCGGGAGAGACAGAAAGAGCGGTCAGGTAGAAGGGAGGGGGGAATCGGGGCCGGGTGCCGCCATTGCCATCGCCGCCCCTATCCACCGAACCTTTTGATACCAAGACCGCTGCGCCAAATAGGGAACGGCTCCGCCGGCATACCGCCCCCAGGCGCCAAGGCTGCTCACCTACAAGGCCCGTTCATTACGCTTCGCTCACACATTCCATCAGCTATATTGGTAACGAGATCAGGAGGGGACGTGGGAATGAAGATCGCCATTGAAGAAGCCCAGCTACGGCTCGATGAACTGATTGAACGAGCACACCAAGGCGAGCAGATTCTCATCTCGGGGGGTGATGGCGCTCTGGTGGAGATGCTCCCCGTCAACATGCCGGAATCGAGACAGAGAAAGACCGACACCCTTCGAGGCGCTCTGCGAGGCGAGATCCAATACGAAGACGGCTGGGACGAACCCATGACCGATGATGAAGTGAGCTGCTTTCTAGGCTTGGGCGCTGGAAAAAGAGACGCCCAAAGGTAGTGATCGTCAGTCGCCTCCATGACCTTCGATGCTATGCTCCGGGCGCTCGCACTGAAACGAGGCGGCTGCGGTTCGCGAGTTTCGGCCTCACTAATATCAGCCCACCTGCGCTCCAAGTATAAGAACTTATCCGATCATGCAACAGGCTCATATCATGTGAGCCGCGACAGATCCACACGCTAGCGAATCGCTCGGCTTGGCCTGCCATCGTTAAATAAGTTTTTGCTTGCGCTGATCACCGGCCATGAAGATAATCGTCTCGTGCTCGACCCAATCGGGCAACAGTATGCAAGACCCTGCGGAGGTATCGGTGCAAACTTACGTTCGGCCGCGGGGGTAAGTCGATCTGCAACACAGCTCATGTGCCAGATAACGCCGACGAAAGGCGACAAGGGGCGACGTGCTCTGTGATGGTCGACGACAGCTAGAAGAGATCCGCGACAACAAGCTGTGCCTGACGAGGTTCTCCTGGTGGAACGGCCACCAGGGGTCGCTGAACGAGGCGTCGCGGTCGTTACGAAAGGTGGCCCGAATCTCACAGCCTTTCGTAGCGGGGTTCAGCGCAGTGAGGAAGGAAGGCCCCATACGGATGGCGGTGTGAGAAGCCGCGGTTAAGCATGGGTGGCTGGAGGGAGAGCCTTACCGAAGCGACGATCTCAGCGTTGCGACGGTAAGGAGTTTTCTACCCTCCCCACCGGATGCAGTCTCAAATTCAAAGATTTATCTTAAACCCCTTCTTGTTGAACCAGAACAAGAAGGGGTTTGTCGTTGTTGGACAGGAAGGGTGGGGGCCGTCGCGCCGAAGATCATCAAGTCCAATACCCATGACCCGCTGATCGGTTCGTCGCCACCTCACTGCCAAAGTAGACAACCGGCGGAGGAGCAAAGCCTGAGTCGAAGCACAGCGCGCCGCAGAAGCTCCACAGGTCTCGCTGTAGCCTTCGGGCACTCGATACTACCCCACCCCCATTGCCATGCCCTCAGAAGCCTTGCAAAGCCTCTGGCGAAGCCACAGAGGATTCCGCCACCCCTGCATGAACAACTTCGCGTGAACAGATCAACATGAACTGCTGAGCCCCGTAAACTGCGCCTCGCATATCCTGTCGCCTTGGGAAGTAAAGCCCTAGAAAATCGGCGACATGCTCTGGGCAGTGCTGCCTGTTCGGGGCGTCTCTTGGGCTCCAAGCCTTATAGCGGCGGTTAGCCCGCCCGCTTGACACTTGGTCCCAACCAGCCCTCTGCCCTGGCTCTGCGCCACGCTCTCTTCACCGATGGCACCGAGATGCCGAAGTGCTGTGCCGTTCTGGAAATCGTCTCGCTGTTCTCCCAGCGCCATGTCGCCACAGCCCGGTCATCAATCACTTTCTCACGCCCCAACCGACGCCCTTCAGCCCTCGCCTTCACGATGCCTGCCATCTGACGTGCCTTGATGTTGGTCCGCTCCAGTTCGGCAATCGCAGCCAGCATCGTCAGCATCGCTTTCCCTACCGGGGTTCCCAACTCGAAGCCTTCCCTTATAGAGACGACGGCCACACCTTCGGCATGTAGTCGCTCAACCGTCTCCAGCACATCCACCGTGTCACGCCCCAAGCGATCGATCGCATTGACGACAAGCGTGTCTCCTTCCCGGATATAACTCATCAGACTCGAGAATCCGTCTCGGCGTGTTGCCTTAGTTGCTCCTGATACCGCATCGTCGGAGAACCAACGATCAACCTTATACCTAGACTCGATGGCATGACGTTGCGCGCCAGTTTGCTGCTCTTCAGTGCTGACTCTGACATATCCGATGATCGCACCCATGATTTTCCTCCGCTCTTATATGGTTCGAAACTTCGGATCGCAGTATCATCTGCGGATCAGTATTATTTTCACTCAACTGATCCTGGCGAGCAGCAGTTATTCGTAGCGGATCACAAGGTAAACCCTGTGATCCACGCGAAACAGACAGCAGCGTGACACGTTCTTTTTTATAACTAACCGTGACGTGTCACACTCAACTTAAGCCAGCACAAAACCGAAAAAAAGCCGCTCTCCAGAGTAGAGAGCGGCAATCACGATTCAGAAGGAATTATAGCATGCCCCGAACAACATCGGTGCCATCACCCTGTGCAAACAACGCACCTGAACAGCATCAGCATCAACAGCGCAGACTGCGCTCTAACGCAGAGCGCGCGCGGCTTTGGCAGCTGAACCTGGTCATTGGTCAACACCTCTGCCCAGTAACTCTTCCCTTAGAGTCCATCTCCCTGAAGAACTGGGCACGGAAGACACTGCGCCAGACCTTCGACGGACACAGCCTATCCCTGGAACTGCGTCTCTACTTCATGACGCTCTACTACCTCGTCAGCAACACAGCAGGTGGGAAACTAGCTTTCCTCACCGTGAACTTCTCCCAGTCGATGACCGACAAGCTGGCGAGGGAGGCGGCGCGGGCGCCGGCGACGAAGCACGCTGACCTGGTCAACAAGCGCCTCAAGAAGCTCGGCATCGATGCTCGCTGGTTCGGCGTTCTCGAAGATCACCGAGGCAACCTGCATACCCACTGTGTAGTCGCTTATCACCAAGACGATGAGCAGGCAGTCAAAGCCTGCTTCGGTCAGGACACGGACTTGGTCAACTCCGGGTATCGCCTTCAGCACACCTACAAGCAGCGCTGCAAGGCGATGACCAAGCCCCACCTATTGCAGCAACACTACCCTCACCAAGATGCGCTCGGAAAATACCGTCACGCTCAGATAGACGTAGGCGTCGCTGATTACATGTCGAAGGCACTGGAGAAGCCGAGCCGCTACATGGACGCTGGCAAATGCCGAATCTACGCGTCCAAGCCGATCCGCTGCGAATCCTCCGAGCGATACGAACGAGCCAGGATGAAGCAGCAGCGAATTACGTCTGCGAAGACTGACCTCTCAGGTCTTACGGTTCACCAGGCCTTGTCCTACTTGCTTCACGGCTGGATTCCTGAAGTCGATCCCGAAGATGACCGGCGCCACGAACAGCATGCCTCGGAGATCGACGAGCTGATCGCATGGGACGAGTTCCGGAACAGCTCACCTGCCTACGACTGGCAATACGAAGAGAATGATGCTGAGCTGCATGCGTATCGCGAAGCCGAGCGCTGGACGTCGACTGAACCCTCGGAGCGTGACTACGACCAGATCGTCTCGGAAGCGACTCTCCAGGCCCGGCATGAATGGAACGCACGACAGCCTACCGAACGTGAGTATGACCAGCTCATACTGGAGGTCGAGGCCTTCCTGGGTCAACGGCACTGGGCACGGTGTTTACCTGAGGTCGACCCAGACGTGTCGGATGATGTAGACGAGGCGTTTTCTGAACTTGTTGAGCTGATCGCCGTGCGCACAGACGTAATCTCGGCTGCATCGCCCTTCACCCTCGAAGACTCAGCCGCTTGGCCGATTAGCGAGTCCTGCCTGGACCAGGTGATCTCTCGGCCTTGCCCTGTTCGACCAGACGATTGCAACGAGACCTCACGTAGCAGCAAAGTTGGTTGTTTACCCCTGGGGCTTTACAGCACCCTCCAGAACGCTCGCAGACGCCCCTGGGAGCGTCGTGAACGTCGGGGTATAGATAGACGTAGCCCTGACGCTAGAACACGACTGAGGCGCGCTCTGACGCGATACAGAGCGGATAGTGTGAAGCTCGGTATATCTCTGACTCCTCGGTGCGTTGGACCACCGCTGCGCGCCGCTAAAGAAGTTCCAAGTCGGGAACGCAGCGGCATCGGCAAGCCTGATCGCGAGGAGCTATCACAACGGGCATAACTCATACATACCGGGGGTGCTGTAATCGACGGTCTGTATCAACCAGCCAAACTCTGTTCTATTAACGCCGATATAAATTCGCGGAGCAAGACCTAGGGCTAAGGCAGTGCGGAACTCCTGCACGATGTAGAAGGGTAAATACACGCTAAAAGTCAGGCCGCGTGGTGGCTCGCCATCGACATAGCCAATTGAGCGTGGTGAATCAAATACAGGAATCCACTCGCCGTCACGCTCTATGTATTGCGGTTTACCATTCTCGCCCCTGCCCTGCACATCTGAGACGCGCAATCTTGACCAATCTTCATGCATGTCTGCGCCTTTCAAGAAAACCGCACACTCCACATCGCTGAGCTGCATTGAAGAAAGGCACTTCGCCGCAATATCGATTTCCATGTAGCTAGAATGCAGCGGCTGGTCAAGAAGCTCCCCCAAGGCCGAGGGTGCTGCCGTCGCTCTGATTCCCGCCGACATCCGGACTTCGTATGTCCCGACTTCTAGCTCATACACTTCATAGCTCGTCTCGGACTCACGCTTCACGCGCTTACTCTCCTTCATGCCAACCTCCCGCGAGCTCGTTCCCGACGCTCAAGTATAAGCATCAGCAACACGGCGAAAAACGGAATATGAAGCTCCAAGCGGATCAAATCAGGCGCATCACACATGAGCCATAGAGAGAACGTAACATCACTCGTCCACTGAGGGGTTCTTATTGGCAATGCATGCCGTTGAGGACAATGCAGAAAGCGGTCGAGGTAGTCTGTGACATGTAGGTAACCTTCACCTCTGGGGAGCTACTTTCCGTCGAGTGCCGTGGAGGCCGCACAAGATGCCTCGGTGCTCAGCCGCTTGCGCTCAGGCTCAACGACGTCCCGGAAGAAGGCCTCCTCCGCTCCGATGCCTCGAACGTCTGGATTGGGCCACAGAACGCTGATCAATACGAAGCGCACCGTATTCGGGTAGAGCATCAACATGGATTCGAGCTGATCCTGGAGGCTACTCTGCCACTCGAACGCGAAATCTCTGGCGTAGACGGCCTCCTCTTGCCCGAACAATCTGGCTTGTTCGGGGCTGGTCTTGTGCTCACGCAGCCAGGTCAGCCTGAAGCGTGCCGCCAGCATGTCATGGAGCCATTGCACGTCCCGATGATCGAAGGTCTTGATCGGCAGGAAGGGGGTTAGCTCCGGCGCCAGATCGTCCACTCGGCACTCAAGACACCGCACAAGACGCTTGGTGGTCCCATGGTAGTCCCGATGTTGCAGCTCGGCGAGGGCCAAGTCATCGCCTTTGAACCATTCGCTATCGATCATGCGGCACCTCCTTTGCTCGGCTTTTGGCCACCGGCACAGTATCTTAGTGTTCCTGCTCGACCACCAGCCGCTGACGTCGAGCGAGCATACTATGCGCAAACACCAGGGCACGCCACAGAACGTCCCAGTTGCGTGAAAGTGCTACAAGGACATAATAGGCAGGCTGACCTACCCATTGGTTCAGGGCCGCTATCAATGTATGGAACCGCGCCTCCCGCACAAACGGGGGGTAAAGGCCCAGCATCGCCTATAGGAAGATTTAGCCGCCTATAAGCGATGCAATTAATTAACAAGTTCAATTTAGTGCAGGAAGTTCCTGGGGAGAAACTACATACGTAGTTCCGTTATTGTCCTGCTTGAAAACAAAGCCGTAACGGAACTCGACATCGCCTGGCAACCAGAAAACTTTAGGCTCCTCTCGAAAATCACCTTCCCAGCTGTGTGTGCCAGCCAACTCTTTAGCATGATCCCAGCTTCTAAGAAAAGCATTAATCTCCGAAGCATCTATTTCATTACCACCATCATAAGCGGCACCATACGACACAATGTCAGACAAAGTTTCTCTGACCGACTTCAAGTGCTCCCAGCCAATATCAATCGGAGGAATTTCATAAACAAACCAGCTCATAACCTTACTCCTCTAAACCACCTTTTGTCTACAAAACCAAATCTAGTGACCGCGGACTTAATTATTTCTTTTTTTTGTTTGGAAATAAAACAATACTGAAATTATAATACCTACCATTATCTGCATAGCCCATTTTATTTCATCTATGCGATAATAAGGTCCATTTCCATACCCTCTATCAAAAGATGAAAATATAAATCTTAGCACATAACCTGAGTCAGGATACCCATGCTTGTAGGTAACAGGGAACAAAAAGCATAGTAACACAACAACAGCCCCAATGATTAATGAATACTTCTGCAACTTCTCCATAAATCGCCCCTTACGTTTTTATCTAAAATTAATTTTTACTAACTACTTTTTTAACAACCGGCCTCTCGTATTATCCATTCGATACTGAGCAATCGTTCCGTCCACAATCCGATTCACAATTTCACGGGCTGCATCCAATTCGACATCGAACCACTCACGCGGCCGGTAGGTGCTTCCGTCACGGCTGTGTAGTAGAACATTGACGCGCTGATGGTGCAGCATGGCGTGAACCAAGCGCTCGAATCGCCGCGGATCGAGGTTGTAGCATTCAAATGAAGTGACAACCTGAACAGGCGCTTCCAGATAAGTCTGCTGCCGCTCAGCCCCAGCGATACGCTTCTCCACCTCCGTCTCGGTGTAGCCGATCTTGTAAAGGTTGCGGATGCCCCGCAGCGCCGGGTCTTGGCTGAGGGAACGCAGGATGTAGATAACGCCTGTGCGCTTGTCATGATGGTTGATGCCCTGCATGGCATCGAAGGTGCTACCTCGACGGAGAATGCGCCGGCCAGTCTCATCTTTGTAAAGTGCGCGTGCGAGCGAGCGCAGCAACAGGTTCGACTCGGTGCCATTGTCAAAAACCACACGCAAACGCGGGTTGAACTTGCGGCCGGCACCAACGCTCTCTTTGCCAACCTGGTCGGCGATGCACAACATGCCATTGAGCACGAACATGTCGCCCTCGTCGATCTGTGACTCCATCTGGAACGGCACCGCCTCGGCGTCCCCCTGGCGCAGCTCGTCTCGAACCTCATCGAATAGCGCCTCGAAGCGGTAGAAATCATCACACTGGGTGCGCTGAGCTATCACGTCCGGCATGTCCCGCTCACTGGCCTCAGGCACATGGGTCAGGTCGAAGATCGACTCGACGCTCTCGTCTCCACCACTCAGCAGGCCGAGGGCGTCGCTGTCCCAAATGTCGTCCAGCGAGGTAACGCTATCCGGTGAGACGGTGGCTTTCTCGGGAGAGGACGAGGTGACCTCGGCTGTGGCGCTACTGCCCCCCTTACCTGCCCCATCCACCGTGACAGCCTGCTGGTCGTCATCGCCGCCACCTTGCCCCTCAGAATCGCACCTAAAGGCTCTCAGGAGCCCGAGCGAGTCCCAGGCAGTCAATCCCTCCACCTTGGCGGGATCGCTTCTCAGAGCGGCCAGTTGGACGGCTAGCGTGGCCTCGTTGAGATCTTTGACGTCTTTCTGTGGCTCACGCCCATGCTGGGTGACGAACGCTTCAATCCCCCGGAGGGTCGCCACTAGCCGCTGATCGGCACTCGGTGCCGACGACCTGGGCGGTGCCACGTTCAGCAAGCCCAATTCATCAGGCTCAGCAAAGATGTCAGCCAGGGTGCGCCGCTTGGGCGGCTCTCGACGTGTCCGAATCATGCCGAAGCCCTCTTCATCCTCTCCCGCTTCTGCTTCTGGATGTAGGCCAGTGCCTCAGCGTAGCGCACCTCCATGTGGTCATCACTGTGAACCGAGGGTGCGCGCCCATGCTCTTTGGCAAACGCCTGAATCTTGGGCCACAGGATCACCGCTTCTTCCTCGGTCATCTGGGTGCGGTTGCCAACCACAGTATCTTGGATGGTTTTCAGCACCGGGGCGGTCAACGCTTTGGACAAGATCTCGTAGGCACCCTGGAACGGGTTGATCTGGTTGATCAGGTCGATGTTGAGGTGCTCGATGTTGACGAACTTCTCACCGATCTTGATGAACTGACGGTTGCCCTTGGGTTCACCGTCATTCGCATCGTCACCGAGATTGCGACCATCTGGGGTAGCACCGGGATCAACAGGCACGCCGTTCTCATCGGTGGAGTAGACCTGTCCGGGCTCATGGATCACCGCGTTCTCGGGAAGGTCCTCCTCGTTGAAGAGGCCGCCCGTAGAACGCGCCCCCATGGTGGTCAGCACTGTCTCCCGCAGAATCTCGCGCTCGCTCTCGTCGAGGTCCGGGTGCAGCTTCTCGATGATCTTGGGCAGCTCCACCTGGTTGATGACTTCGGGCTCAGTGTTATCTGTCACGGCGGCAGCGGCCACCTCAGGCTTCTGGAGCAGCGCGGCGATGATGTCCTCCTGCCCGCCAGACTCCAGGATTCCCATGACCTTGTCGGAGACCGGCGCCTGGGTATCTTCGATGATCACCGTGCCGGGCTCGGCCTGCTCGCCCTCACGCATCCGTGAGCGTGGCTTGAACGACACGCTTGGAGCCAGCACCTGTTCCATCAGCAGCGAGACGGTGATCGCCTTGAGCAGGTTGTTGACGCTTACCTTCACGTCATCGTCGTCGGCATCAGGCTGAGCGATCAGGTTGGTGAACTGCGCATGGACCTTGCCCTCGCTGTCACGAGTGGCACGCCCGATGATCTGGACGATCTCAGTCATCGAGTTACGGTAGCCGATGGTCAGCACATGCTCGCAGAAGGGCCAGTCGAAGCCCTCCTTGGCCATGCCCAGTGCGATGATGACGTCGACGTCCTCGGGTTTGCTGACCTGACGGAGGTATTCCTGCACGTCACGCCGGATCGGGGTATCGGAGACGAGATCAGCAACCTTGAGCTGCTTGCCGCTGAGGTGACGCACCGTGAAAATTCCAGTGCGGCTATCCTGCACATCCACCTCGCCCAGCGCTTCTAGGATGTGGTCTACTTCGCCATATTTGTCCTTGGTGCTCTCGCCGCTGTTGACGTTGGGGATGTGGACGATGGTCTTCTTGGCAGGGTCCAGCACCTCGCGGATCGCGTCGAGGTAGCGCCCCTGATAGAAGTGATAGCCAATGCCAAGGGACTTCAGGTAGCGGTAACCGTTGAGCTGCTCGTAGTAAGTGTAGGTCACCTTGTCGAAGCGAGCCTCATCGTCCGGTAACAGGATCGGGGCGGCATCACCACGGAAGTAGCTCCCAGTCATGGCGACGATATGGGCGGTGGAGCCCTGTATCAGGTCGTCGATCAGGCCACCCAGCCTGTTGCTCCCATCGACCGAGACATGGTGGAACTCGTCGATGGCTACCAGGCAGCCGTCGAAGTCCGAGGGCTTCAGCTTGGCGAAGGCGTAGCGGAGCGTGGCATGGGTGCAGACCAGGGTGCGGTCGTTGGGATCGGCCATGAAGCGGCAAAAAGCGTCCACCTTGCCGCTGTCGTTGCCTGCACGGCAGAGGTCGTTGCGATCCTCAACGTGCCAGTCCCAATCAAAACCGTGGGACGTGAGATCTGTATCTTTGAACGACGCCCCGATAGACATCTCCGGCACTGCCACGATGGCCTTGCGCAGCCCCAGACGGTTGAGCTTGTGGAGTGCCAGGAACATCAGCGCCCGTGACTTGCCTGAAGCCGGTGGCGCCTTGAGCAACAAATATTGGCTGTCGCGTTTCTCGTAGGCCCGCGCCTGCATCTCACGCATACCAAGTTCGTTGCTGCTTGCACTCTTGCCGGTGCGCTCGTATTCGACCTTGATCAGCTCCGCCATACCTTAGCCCTCCGTGGTAGTGGCTGTGCGAGATGTCTTCTTTCGACCAACCTTGGCTGCCTTCTCGGCCTCGATCAGCTCTTCGTAGCGGGCCAGCAGATACTCCTGACGCTCGGCGGTGTCGCGGAAAGGACGGTCGCGATAGAGCTTCTCCACCGCCTGATCGAGCGCCTGATGGGCCTCCAGCAGGTTCTCGGGCATCTTGTCAGGATCGTAGAGCTGCGCCATGGTCTTGTCGGGATGGGCGGCGCGGGCCAGTATCACTGCACGACCTAGCTCCTCGATTCCTTGGCGCTGACGTTCAGATGCATCGGGCCATGGGAACGTGTTGTAGACTAACTTTGCAGAATAACGATAGTCGCTTTTCAATCGACCAGTAGCTAGCCGAAGCCAGGCCATGTGCATTTGAGTAGACAGCATCGCAAAGTCATAAAGCGTTCCGCCCAAAACCATTTGAACCAGATCTGTAGTTATTACATCACTATCAAAAAACCCAACCGGGGCATAATGCCTTCGCTCGGAAGTTACACGCGGAACGAGTATGTAACTTCCACTACTTGGCTGGCGGATCTCTCCGAAAACATGCGACATTGATGCTTGCTTTCTAGTCAAAGCCTTTTTACTAGAAAGACGCATATCCCGAACTTTCATAACTCGCCTGTGCACAGCAGGCATGTCCAGAATATCTGTTTCATCCGCAGAGCGGAGCCATAAGCACCACCTCTCTTTTCCCTGGAGAAACTCTTGAGACCCAAGAAGCTTTCTAATCCATTTCTCGGCCCTAGGCTCTTCGTTTAAAAGAGAATCTTTCTCCTCACGACTCAGAATAAGATTTCCGCCATCAGTAGGTTGATTCCCCTTCGTCATTAAACTAGAACCCACAAGAGGCTTGCTGCGGCTGACCACAACTGTATTTCCGCCCTCAAGCAAATAAGGACTTATATTGGAGACTTCTTTGGTGCGCCAAACACCATCTATCAGCTGAAACATCTTCTTTGGGATCGGTGCCGATGAAACGCCAATAATAACCACATGGACCCCGGCATTCATCTGCGCACTATTTTTCCAAGAAAACGTCTGATAAGCGAAACTAATCTCGACCCCCAATCCCAAAATCGAAGGCCATAGCATTGCTACTTGCTCACCTTGGCAGATTGAGTTCGTGGACACAAAAGCTAGTTCCCCGCCGCTCCTGACATATTTCGAGCCTTTCCAAAAAAAGCAAGCAACATAGTCTAAGTAACGGTGCTTACTGAAACCCGAAAATACTACATCCATATCATCATTCTGCTCCTGAGAACGATAAGATGCACCACGATACGGAGGGTTCCCGCAAACATAGACCTCTGATGACTCTGCAACTGGACATACCTCTTCCCAATCCAATCGCAGGCTATTCCCCAGAACCAGATTCCCACTATCCTTCAGCGGTAACATTGGTTCAACGTGACCAAACTCTTCGGCGAATGCCGCATTCATTTGATGTTCGGCCAACCATAGGGATAACTGTGCGACCTCATGAGCAAAGTCCGCAACCTCAATCCCATAGAACTGACTGAGTCGAATCCCGCTCATGAACATCTCTTGCTGACCAGACACCTCCTGTAGCGCTCGAAATACTGCCATCTCCAGGCGGCGAAGCTCCTTATAGGAGATGATCAGAAAGTTGCCCGATCCCATCGCCGGATCAAACACGCGAATTCGCGTAAGCCGCTCCAGCAGCGCCTCAAGCTTTTTACGGTTGCCCATCGCCTTGTGCAGCTCTGCGTAGAGCTTGTCGAGGAACAGCGGGCGGATCACCTTCATGATGTTGGGAACGGAGGTATAGTGCTGCCCCAGCGCGTCGCGGCTCTCCTCATCCACGACCGCCTGGAACATTGAGCCGAAGATGTCGGGGTTCACCGCTTCCCAGGCAAGCTGACCGCACTCGATCATCATCCGCCGCCCTTTGCCGCGAATCTCGGGCACTGGCAGGTCATCACGGAACAGGCCGCCGTTGACGTAAGGGAACTGATCGATGTGAGCAGGTAGATCGGTAGGCCGCTCATGCTCCGGTTGGTTCATCACCCGGAAGAGTTTGGCTAGCAGATCAGAGAGCCCCTCCCCGTTCTCACCACTGGCCTCAGTAATCACCTTTGTGAAGGCATCCTTGGGGAAGATGCCAGTGTCATCGGCGAAGTAGCAGAACAGCAGTCGAGTCAGGAAGACGTTCAGCCCATGCAACTGCTCGGGCGTGCTGAACTCATTGACCTCTTTCAAGCGGTCGAACAGGCGCCCCATCTTCGCCGCGGCCTTCAGGTCAGCCGACTCTTCCTCGAAATGCTTGGTGCGCTCAAGGCCGGCCATCGGGGCGAAGAAAAGGTATTGTGTTGCCAGATCGCTGAACCCGACCTCAAGTCGCTCATCGGTCTTGGTGTCCAGCGCGGTCAGCTCGCGGAAGTCCGTCACTACCAGGAATCGGCACTTGTGCCGGGCTGGCTCATCCTCATCGGCCAGCACCTGCAATGCCTCATGGATACTCTCCCCTTGGCGCACCGGCATGAAGTAAAGCCAGTTCTTCAGTGCGACGTGCCCTTTGTCCTTGCGGCTAGCCACGTTGCGCTGCCCGCCGTTGCGGACCTGGGTGATAGTGGCCTTGGGGAATCCGTAGGCGTCGAGGAAGGCATAGATGAACTCACCGCTGTCGGTATCAGGCCGTGTCGCAGCGGTGAGGGTGTCCATGCAGTAGGTCTGATCGAAGGCCATGTGCCCCATGCTCCCTGCGTGGCGGCTCCAAACTGGAAGCCGCTAACAATTCTTTACCATGAGTCTACCCATACGTTCAGCTGGGTGTCACTCATGGAGGAAGCCAGAATAGGGGGACGATGGTCTACTCCGAGGGCATCACGTGCGACCAGTCAAGAAGCTCGACCACTTCCTTCAGCACTGGCAACCACTTCCGCTTGTCGGTGGCACTGCCGTAGTGGGCTGACATCGAGGTTCCCGTGTGCCCTACTAGCCATTCTATGTGCGTGAGAGAGACACCCTTCAGTTTCAGCGCCTCGATGACGGTGTGCCGATAGCCGTGGAAATCGGGGCTGATATTCAGCTGATCTCGCAGATAGACGAATGCTTTCGAAGCGCGCTTTCCATACTGACCCTTGTAGGGCTCAATGGTGAACAGGCGCTCGTGCCCCTTGCGGCTTGCAACATAGTCCAGCAGCCCCATGCTAACCAATTGGGAGTGGACCGGAACTACACGCCAAGATGACACGTTCTTGACGAACCGACCGTCCTCGCCATGGATTTTGAAAGCCTGCACGCCTTCGTGCTCGAAGAAGTCACTAGGGGACAGCGCGGCAAGCTCCTCCAGCCGCGCCCCGCAATAAATCGCGATCAATGGAAGCCAGAATTTCCATGCATACCGCGGGCAAGTGCGATGCTTCAGCAGCAGATCCGAGTGGAACCAGCTGCGCAGCTCCGCCTCGGTCCATGTCCGTGCTGGGTCAGGTGCCTTGGCTTTCTTCTTTTGCTTGATCTTGAAAGGGTTGCTGGCCAATTCGTCAATCTCTACGAGCCAGGCGGCGAACGTGTGCAGATTGCCGATGATGTTGTGCTGAGTCGTGTCACTGATGGGCTGCTTGCCTGCGGCACGTATGTCTGCAAGCGACATGGCTTTCCAGCGACCGTGATTTCGATGGGTCGGGTAGGTCTTGAGCAGCCTGAAGAATTCCCGGACGACTTGCTTGGTCAGCCTGTGTGCAGGCAGGTCACCCATCAGCTCGATGAATACGTTGAGGTGCTGCCTCATCGTTTCCTTTGACTTCTCGCGTGCGTCAGCCAGCCGTTCGAAGGCGAACTGGTTGAATAGAATGCTTAAGCGTTCCGACTTCGCAGGAGAAGAATCAGGCGGCGCAACTAGTCCCCGCGCTGAATACGGAACGCCCACAGCGTCACCGGGTGCAGCCGACCCTTTTGCTTGCGCCCAGGCTTTGACGAGCCGCTCTGCCCCTTCAAGCTCAGCCTGGGTCGGGTTGTCGAGGACGATCTCGCCCGTAACGGGATTGATGGATACGAACGAAACGGTGAATCGGTTGCCTTGGGTATCCACAGCCGTCAGCGACGTGATCTCTCCGAACGTGTAGACAGGTTCGGTCGAATCATTAGGTGATGTCTTAGCATCAGTTTGTGCTTCACTTGTCAGGAAGGCGAGCGCCCCCCAAGTAGGAGAGATATTGACCACAGGCAGACCGCTCCGCAGCGACTCGAACACCTGTTGATAGGCCAACCATAGCGTCAAGGCACGGCGCCGGGCGGTCACCTTGCAGGAGGTTTCGAGTGTTTTCCGAATCTCTCGCTTTCGCCCGTAGGCATGGCGGAGGTCATGGGGAATGACAATCCGAGCATACCAGTTGGTGCTATGGCGATTACGTGTCAGGTAGGTTCCATATGCCATGTCAGACCTCGGGAGTGGATCACCGAAGTGTCACACCTCAGGGTCTGATCAAGGCCCCTTATCCCTTAGGCTCCCATGGTTATTGGGGTCTAAGTATAAGTGGTGCCGGCGGTCGGACTCGAACCGACAAGGGCTTGCACCCGGCGGATTTTGAATCCGCTGCGTCTACCAATTCCGCCACGCCGGCAGCGCCGAGCATTATACGTGGCCGGTGCGGCAGGTCAATCGGCGGACCTGACGCGCTGAGCGATTTTCGGTATCCTTGCCCGCTGTTTCCGGCTGCCCGGCAGCCACCGCGAACGAAACCCCTCGATTATCAAGCGGACCCGACCTGCATGCAGCGCGCCGACTTTCACTATGAGCTCCCCGAGGAGCTGATCGCCCGCTATCCCTCCGAGCGGCGCAGCGACTGCCGCCTGCTGTGCGTGGATGGCGTAACCGGCGAGCGGGTCCATCGCCGCTTCACCGACCTGGTGGAGCTGCTCGCCCCCGGCGACCTGCTGGTATTCAACGACACCCGGGTGATCCCGGCACGACTGTACGGCCACAAGGCGAGCGGCGGCAAGGTGGAGTTGTTGCTGGAGCGTCCGTTGGACGCCCACCGCGCCCTGGCCCATCTCCGCTCCAGCAAGTCGCCCAAGCCCGGCACCGAACTGATCTTCGAAGGCGACGTTCGCGCCGTGGTCGAGGGCCGTCGCGAGGCGCTGTTCGAGCTACGCTTCCTCGGCGAGACGCCGCTGATCGAGCTGCTGGAGCGACACGGCCACATGCCGCTGCCGCCCTATATCGACCGTGCCGACGAGCTTGCCGACCGGGATCGCTACCAGACCGTCTACGCCCGCCAGGATGGGGCCGTGGCAGCCCCCACCGCCGGACTGCACTTCGACGAACCGCTGCTGGAGCGACTGGCGGCGAAGGGCATCGAGAGCGCCTTCGTCACCCTGCACGTGGGTGCGGGCACTTTCCAGCCGGTGCGCGCCGACGACATACGCGAGCACAAGATGCACAGCGAGTGGATCGAGGTAAACGAAACGGCCTGCGCCAAGGTTCGTGCCGCTCAGGCAGCGGGGCGTCGGGTGATAGCGGTGGGAACCACCAGCGTACGCTGCCTGGAGAGCGCCTGTGCGGCCGGCGCCAACGGCGAGATCGCTCCGCTCTCCGGCGAAACCGATATCTTCATTTATCCCGGCTATGAGTGGCGCTGCGTGGACGGCCTGATCACCAACTTCCACCTGCCTGAGTCGACCCTGCTGATGCTGGTGTCCTCCTTTGCCGGGTATGAAACCACCATGGCGGCCTACCGCGACGCCGTTGCCGAGCGCTATGCGTTCTTCAGCTATGGCGACGCGATGTTCCTGACCCGCAAGAGTTCCTGATCCGCAGGCCGACAGGGGGCGACCCTGCTGTGTAACCGACGACACAGTAGCGTGCACCCAACCGGCCCTGCCTGACGACGAGATTTCCATGCGCAACGAATGCTTCATGTCCTTCGAGCGGCTGGCCAGCGATGGCCGCGCGCGTCGCGGCCGTCTTACCTTCCCCCGCGGTACTGTGGAGACGCCGGCCTTCATGCCGGTAGGTACCTACGGCACGGTCAAGGGCATGACGCCCGCCTCGGTGGAAGAGATCGGCGCCGAGATCATCCTCGGCAACACCTTCCACCTGTGGCTACGCCCGGGCACCGAGGTGATCGAAGCCCACGGCGACCTGCATGACTTCGCCCAGTGGCACAAGCCCATCCTCACCGATTCCGGCGGCTTCCAGGTCTTCTCGCTGGGCGAGATGCGCAAGATTACCGAGGAAGGCGTGCACTTCCGCTCGCCGGTGGATGGCGCCAAGGTATTCATGGGCCCCGAGGAGTCGATGGCGGTGCAGCGCTCGCTGGGCTCCGACGTGGTGATGATCTTCGACGAGTGCACGCCTTACCCGGCCACCGAGAAGGAAGCCGAGCTGTCCATGGAACGCTCGCTGCGCTGGGCAAGCCGCTCGCGCATCGCCCACGGGGAGTCTCCTTCGGCGCTGTTCGGCATCATCCAGGGCGGCATGTACCCCGAGCTGCGCCGCCGCTCGCTGGAGGGCCTGCTCGAGATCGGTTTCGATGGCCTGGCCATTGGCGGTCTCTCCGTGGGCGAGCCCAAGGAGGAGATGATCGGCGTGCTCGATTACCTGCCGCAGTGGATGCCTGAGGCGTACCCCCGCTACCTGATGGGCGTGGGCAAGCCCGAGGACTTGGTCGAGGGCGTGCGCCGCGGCGTCGACATGTTCGACTGCGTGATGCCTACCCGCAACGCGCGAAACGGCCATCTGTTCACCGCCGAGGGCACGATCAAGATCCGTAACGCCAAGCATCGCCACGACACCCGCCCGCTGGAAGAAGCGTGCGACTGCTACACCTGCCGGAACTTCTCCCGCAGCTACCTGCACCACCTGGACCGCTGCGGCGAAATGCTCGGCTCGATGCTCAATACCATCCACAACTTGCGGTATTATCAGCGCCTGATGGCCGGTTTGCGCGGTGCCATCGAAGCGGGTACATTGGCTGACTTCGTGTCAGGTTACTATGCGCAGCGGGGGCTGCCGGTACCCGACGCACCCGATTGAAACGACCGGCTGCCGCTCCCGCTCCGTGGTGGCAGCGGCCGGCAGCGACATCCTCATTCGCGACTTAACTTACCTTTCAGGAGATACGCTTCTCATGCTGGACTTCTTCATCTCACCGGCCATGGCCCAGGACGCCGGCGCCGCTGGTGGCGGTATTGCCCAGATCGTCATGCTGGTCGGCTTCGTGCTGATCTTCTATTTCCTGCTGTGGCGCCCCCAGGCCAAGCGGGCCAAGCAGCATCGCGAGCTGGTCGGTGGCCTGTCCAAGGGTGACGAGGTGGTAATCGGCGGCGGTCTGGTGGGGCGCATCACCAAGGTGGGCGACGAGTTCCTCACCCTGGAGATCGCCGACAACACCGAGGTCAACGTACAAAAGAGCGCCGTGGCCAACGTGCTGCCCAAGGGCACTATCAAGTCCATCTGACGTCGATGCTCCTCGCCCTTGCCGGTGGCTCCTCCTGGAGCCGGGTGACGGCGAGGGTCGCATGGCGGCCGGTTATCCCGTGTCCTCATGGATCGGGGCATCCGGCCGCGCTGCCGTCCTGTAGCCTTCTTTACGCAACCTAGGCAGGGCTCCCATGCTCAACCGTTATCCCCTGTGGAAGTATCTGCTGATACTCATCGTGCTGCTTGCCGGTCTGATCTACTCGCTGCCCAACCTCTTTCCCGAGGACCCGGCGGTGCAGATCAGCAGCGAGCAGGGCGACTCTACCCTCGATGAGGCACAGCTTGAGCGCGTCCAGCAGTCGCTTCGCGATGCCGGCATCGACATCAAGGCCATCGAGCGGGAAGAAGCCAGCGTGCTGATTCGTCTCGAGGAGGCCGACCATCAGCTGCGTACCCGCGACCTGGTCGCCGAGCAGCTCGGCAACGATTACGTCGTGGCCCTCAACCTCGCCGAATCCACTCCTTCCTGGCTGCAGGGCCTGGCCGCCTCGCCCATGACACTGGGCCTGGACCTGCGCGGCGGCGTGCATTTCCTGCTCGAGGTCGACATGAACGCAGCGGTGACCCAGCGCCTGGAGGTCAACGCCAGCGCCATGCGCGAGCAATTGCGCAGCGAGCGCATCCGCTACCGCGGCACCGACATCGATGGTCGCACCCTGACCATTACCTTCGCCAGCGAAGAGGACCGCGACAGCGCGCGTCGCCTGATCAGCCGTGAGTTCGGCGACTTCGAGTACAGCAACGAGCAGGAGGGGCGTGCCTCTCTACTGGTTCTGACACTGACGGAACAGGCTGTGGCCGAGATCCAGGACTACGCCATCAACCAGAACCTCACCACCCTTCGCAACCGCGTGGATGAGCTGGGCGTGGCGGAGCCCCTGGTGCAGCGCCAGGGCCCGGATCGCATCGTCGTCGAATTGCCCGGCGTACAGGACACCGTGGCCGCCAAGCGCGTCGTGGGCGCCACCGCCAACCTGGAATTCCGCCTCGAGGCGCGCCCCGACACGCCGGACGCCGAAACCGAGACCTTCGCCTTCCGCAACAACCCCAGCCGCACCGCCGACCTGATGCGCGACGTGATCATCACCGGCGATAGCGTCTCCAGTGCCAGCCGCAGCTTCGACGAGAACGGCCGCCCCCAGGTCAACATCAACCTGGACGGCACCGGCGGCACGCTGATGAACCGCGCCACCCGCACCAACATCGGGCGCAACATGGCGGTGCTGTTCATCGAGCACAAGACCCGCGACCGGGTCGTGATGGAAGACGGCGAAGAGGTCACCGTTCGCGAGCCCTACACCGAACGCGGCCTCATCAGCCTGGCCACGATCCAGAGCGCGCTGGGCAACAGCTTCCGCATCACCGGGCTCGACTCCCCGACCGAGGCGGCAGAGCTTGCGCTGCTGCTGCGTTCCGGCTCGCTGGCGGCGCCCATCTACTTCGTGCAGGAGCGCACCATCGGCCCGAGCCTTGGCGCGGAGAACATCGAGCGCGGCATCATGTCGGTGCAGATCGGCCTGCTGCTCGTCGTACTGTTCATGCTGATCCGCTACAAGGTGTTCGGCATTTTCGCCAACCTGGCGTTGGCCTTGAACCTGACCCTGCTGATTGCGGCCATGTCCCTGCTCGGCGCCACCCTGACGCTGCCGGGCATTGCCGGCATCGTCCTGACCCTGGGCATGGCGGTGGACGCCAACGTGCTGATCTTCGAGCGAATACGCGAAGAGCTTCGCGGCGGCCTATCGGTCCAGCAGGCGATCCATGCCGGCTACGAGCGCGCCTTCAGCTCCATCGTCGATGCCAACATCACCACCCTGCTGGTAGCGGTCATTCTGTTCTCGATCGGCACCGGCCCGGTCAAGGGCTTCGCCGTGACCCTGTCGCTGGGGATCCTCACCTCGCTGTTCACCGCGCTGCTGGTGACGCGAGCGATGGTGAACCTCACCTATGGCGGCAAACCGGTCAAGAAGCTCTGGATCTAAGGCACACTAACTTGAGGTGGTTATGAAGACCCTCGTCAATCGACAGTTCGACTTCATGGGCAAGCGCCGGAGCGCCTTCGTGCTCTCCGGCCTGCTGCTGCTGGTGTCGCTCGCCTCGCTGCTGCTCCAGCAGCTCAATCTGGGGCTGGATTTTACTGGCGGCACGCTGGTCGAGGTGCGCTACGCCGTGGCCCCGTCGCTGGATGCGGTGCGCCAGACCCTGGAAGCCGCCGAGTTCCGCGACGTTTCGGTGCAGACCTTCGGCGCCTCCAATGAAGTGCTCATTCGTCTGCAGCAGGCCTTCGACGCCGACGTGGGCGACCGGGTGGTGGAACTGCTGCGCGCCGAGGGCGAGGCCGTGGAACTGGTACGTGCCGAGTTCGTCGGCGCCCAGGTCGGCGACCAGCTGCGCGACCAGAGCGGGCTGGGGTTGCTGGTGGCCCTGGGCATCGTGATGCTCTACGTGGCCTTTCGCTTCCAGTACAAGTTCGCCATCGGCGCGCTGCTGGCGCTGATTCACGACGTCATTGTCGTGGTCGGCGTGTTCTCGCTGTTCCAACTGGAGTTCGACCTTACCGTACTGGCGGCACTGCTGGCGGTGATCGGTTACTCGCTCAACGACACCATCGTCGTCTATGACCGTATCCGCGAAAGCATTCGCACCTCGCGTATCGACGACATGCCGGCAATCTTCAACGAAGCCATCAATCTCACCCTGTCGCGCACGCTGGCCACCTCCGGCACCACCCTGCTGGTGTTGCTGGCACTGCTGGTGCTTGGCGGCGACATGATCCACTACTTCTCGATCGCGCTGATCGTCGGCATCGTGGTGGGCACCTTCTCCTCGATCTACGTGGCGGCCGCCCTGCTGCTCACGGTGAAGCTGGAGCGCAAGGACCTGATACCGCCGAAGAAGGAGGTGGACGAGGAGGAGGAGCAACTGCCCTAGGAAAGACCCATAACTTGCTGCGCTCGAGAGCCTTTCCGCGCTTTAGTAGCTGCAACGCAAACCGCCCCCGCAGCAGCGCTGCGGGGGCGGTCTCGTTTCGGGTCTGGCTTGCGCTTAGAGCTTAGAAGTGTGGCTTGAGCTGCTGCACCAACGTCTTGTAAAGGCGCGGGCCGGCGGCCATCAGCTGGCCCTCGGTCTCCACGCTGGGCTGGCCGTCTGGCGTACCCATGAGCGCCCCGGCCTCCTTGAGCAGCAAGCTACCGACCAGGCGGTCCTGGTCTTCCAGCCCCAGCACGAAGGCGGCATCGACGCGCCCCGCGGCCAGCTCGGCCATGTCGAGCAGGCCGCTGCCGGTGGCCAACTGGGTCTCCACCTGGGGACCAAGCTGCTGAATCAGGGTCAGGTAGGCGGGCAGGTGGCGTGACCGCTGCCCGCTTTCGGGCAGGCTCATGGCCACGCGAGCCCCGAGGATGGCATTGGCCTTGGGCACCCGGATTCGCTTGCCGTTGTGCTGGGCACCGCGGCCACGGCTGGTCAGGTATTCGTCATCACTGAAGGGGCAGATCACCACCGCATGCTCCGGGCGACCCTTTTCCAGGCACACCACCGACAGCGCAAAGCCGCTGCCGGCCACGCCCAGGCTGGAGTAGCCATGGAAGGGCTCGATGCGCCATTCGATGTCCCTACCTTCGCCTTCGCCGGCGCGGTGGGGGGTGTAGCGGCCCATCACCCCGTGTTGGGGGTAGCCGCGATTGAGCTGCCGAACGATCAGCGTTTCGGCATTGCGGGCGGTGTCCTCGAGCAAGCGCGGGATGTTGTGTTCCTCGTGAGCGTTCTCGATGCGCTCACGAATGCGCAAAAACTGTTCGGCGGCGCTGCGCGTGGCGCGCAACGCGAATTGGACCATCGGATGCATGATCGGGCCTTGGAGCGTCGGTGATGTTAAAGAACAGGCTAGCTCGCCCATCGAGCACGGGTCGAACACGAACTCGGTCGAGCCTGGCGTACGGGGTCGAACGCGTGGCGCGCATCCTAGCAGAACTGCAGGCCCAGCGCCATCGCCCCGGCGGGCATGGTAGACTCACCCTTCCCGGGTTTTCCCCTATGACGTCAACGGCAGAGACAGTTCCATGCTCGACCGCATTCGCATCGTGCTGATCGGCACCAGCCACCCCGGCAATATCGGCGCCACCGCACGCGCCATGCACAACATGGGGCTCGGTGACCTGGCCCTGGTCGCGCCGCGCTGCCAACCGCTCACCAGCGAGAGCATCTCGCGCGCCTCGGGTGCCGATCATATCGTCCATGCGGCCCGGGTCGTGGAGACCCTGGAGGAAGCGGTCGCCGACTGCACCCTGGCGGTGGGTGCCAGCGCCCGTTCGCGCACCCTGCCGTGGCCGATGATCACGCCGCGCGACCTGGGCAGCCGCCTGCCTGCGGAGCTGGCTGCACCCGACTCGCGGGTGGCGCTGGTCTTCGGTCGCGAGGACAGCGGGCTCTCCAATGCCGAATTGCAGCGCTGCCATGCTCACGTCCACATTCCCACCAACCCCGATTTCAGTTCGCTGAACTTGGCCGCCGCGGTACAGGTGCTGGCCTATGAGTGCCGCCTGGCCTGGCTCGACGCCGGCAGTGTCGCCGACACGCAGGACGAGGAGGAGCCTCTGCCACTCGCGAGCCACGAGGAACTGGAACGCTACTTCGTTCATCTCGAACGCACCCTGGTCGCGATCGGCTTCCATGACCCGGCCATGCCGCGACAGTTGATGGCCCGGCTGCGGCGTTTCACCCTGCGCGCCCGCCCCGAGCGCATGGAAGTCAACATCCTGCGCGGCATCCTGTCGGCGACGGAAAAGTGCGCCGCCGCGCGGAAGGGGGATACCATGGGAACGAGCGACAACGGAAAGCCGGGCACCGGCGAGACGAACGGTGATGCAACGTGATCGGGCCCGAGCGGCAGATGCCTTGAACGCGACCCCACGCGCCCCCATATGAAGCCACTATCACATACCGCTTTCCCGCCGCCCCGGCCGCCTCTTCGCCACCAAGGACCGCTGCATGTTTCAACGACTGCGCGAGGACATCAATAGCGTATTCGCCCGAGACCCGGCGGCGCGCAATTTCCTGGAAGTACTCACCAACTATCCGGGGCTGCACGCGCTGTTGCTCCACCGGGTCGCCCACTGGATGTGGCTAAGGCAGCTCAAGTGGCTGGCCCGAACACTGTCGACCTTCTCGCGCTGGCTGACCGGCATCGAGATCCACCCCGGAGCGAAGATCGGCCGACGCTTCTTCATCGACCACGGCATGGGCGTGGTGATCGGCGAAACCGCCGAGGTCGGCAATGATGTCACGCTCTACCAGGGCGTCACCCTGGGGGGCACCAGCTGGCACAAGGGCAAGCGGCACCCGACGCTGGAGGATGGCGTCATCGTCGGCGCCGGGGCCAAGATCCTCGGCCCCTTCAGCGTGGGTGCAGGCGCCAAGGTCGGCTCCAACGCCGTGGTGACCAAGGAGGTTCCTGCCGGCGCCACGGTAGTCGGCATCCCCGGCAAGATCGTCAAGCGCGCCGAGCCGGATATCGCCGAGGCGCTGGAGGTCGACCCCGAGCGCCGTGAAGCGATGCGCCGCAAGTTCGGCTTCGACGCCTACGGCGTGAGCGAGGACATGCCCGATCCGGTGGCGCGCTCGATCCAGGCCATGCTCGACCACATGCATGCCGTGGACGAGCGCATCGAGCGGATGTGCGGTACGTTGCGCAAGCTCGACGCCAGCTATCGCGAAGGCAAGTTGCCGGCGCTGCGCGACGAGGACTTCGCCGACATCCTCTCCGACGTCGACGGCTGCTGCGGCCCGACGGGCGATTCCAGCGGCGGACATGACGGGGATCAAGGCAGCCCGCACACGCCGCCGGGGAATGGTTGACCTTCCCAGTCAGGCTTTACCATAATGGCGCATTGATCACGGCTCGCCGTTGCCGGCGAGCGTTTGCCGCCTCTTCCGGCCCCTGCTCGAGGGGGCAAGGTACGCTTCCCGATGCGCCTGATGAGCCCGCCATGCGTTTGACTACCAAGGGACGCTACGCCGTCACCGCCATGCTCGACCTGGCCCTGCATGCGGACAAGGGACCCATCTGCCTGGCCGACATCTCGCGCCGCCAGGAGATCTCCCTGCCCTACCTGGAGCAACTCTTCGCCCGCCTGCGTCGTGCCGAGCTGGTCAAGAGCGTACGCGGCCCCGGCGGCGGGTACCTGCTCGCGCTGCCCGCCGGCGACATCTCGGTATCGCGGGTGATCGATGCCGTTGACGAATCGGTAGACGCCACCCGCTGCCAGGGACTGTCGGACTGCCAGCAAGGCGATACCTGCCTGACCCACCAGCTCTGGTGCGACCTCTCCGAGCAGATACGTGGCTTCCTCAGTGGCGTCACCCTCGGCCAGCTGGTCGAGCGCGGCGACGTCCGGCGCATTGCCGCACGTCAGCGCAAGCGCCACGATGACAATACCATCCTGACCTCCCCGCCCTGAATCAGGGCGGGGAACAGACCGGAGATCCCCGCGAGATCATGAGCGCCCTCGTCTATCTCGACTATGCCGCCACTACCCCGGCCGACCCCCGTGTCGCCGAAGTGATGCAGCGCTATCTCACCCTGGACGGCACCTACGCCAACCCTGCCTCGCGCAGCCATATGCTCGGCTGGCAGGCGGAACAGGCCGTGGAAAGCGCCCGCCGCCAGGTCGCCGACCTGATTGCGGCCGACCCGCGTGAGATCGTCTGGACCAGCGGCGCCACCGAGGCCGACAACCTGGCCTTGATCGGCTTCATGCGCGCCAACCGCGAGCGCGGCCGCCACCTGGTGACGTCCGTCATCGAACACAAGGCGGTCGTGGATACCGCGGCAGCGCTCGAGCGGGAGGGCTTCGCGGTGACCTGGCTGACGCCGGGGCGCGACGGACGCGTCAGTCCCGCCCAGCTGCGCGAAGCCATGCGCCCCGACACCATCCTGGTCTCATTGATGGCGGTGAACAACGAGCTGGGCAGCATGCACGACCTGGCGGCCCTCGCCGAGGTGGCACATACCGGGGGCGCGGCTTTCCATGTCGATGCCGCCCAGGGCGTCGGACGCATCGACCTCGACGTGGGCCGCCTGGGGGTCGACCTGATGTCGCTCTCGGGCCACAAGGCCTATGGTCCCAAGGGTATCGGTGCACTTTACGTGCGACGCAGCCCTGATATTCGTCTCGAGCCGTTGATCCACGGCGGCGGGCACGAACGCGGCATGCGTTCCGGCACCCTGGCGACCCATCAGATTGCCGGCATGGGCGAAGCCTTCGCACTGGCTGCAGCCGAAGGCGAAGCCGACCAGGCACGCATCCGGGCACTACGGAACCGACTGCTCGATGGGCTGTCCGAACTGGATGGCATTCATTGCAACACGGCGGTCGACGTGGCGGTGCCCAACATCCTCAACCTGGCCTTCGAGGGTGTGGACGGCGAATCGCTGCTGATGGCCCTGCGCAGCGTTGCGCTGTCGACCGGCTCGGCATGCAATTCCGCCAGTGTCGAGCCATCCTATGTATTGAAAGGTATCGGCGTGCCGCGATCGCTGGCCCTGGCCTCGCTGCGATTCAGCTTCGGGCGTTTTACCACCGAAGCCGATATCGACGCCGCTCTCGAGGCCTTGCATCATGCCCTTCCGGGCTTACGCCGCTAGACATACGCGCTGCAGGAGAAACGAACATGTCGCATCTGTCGATTACCACCGCCGCCGCCGAGCAGATCCAACGGGTCCTCGAGGAGCGTGGTCAAGGACTGGGCCTGCGTGTCTCGGTCAAGCCCAGCGGCTGCTCCGGCTACAGCTACGTGCTCGACTTCGCCGACGAGGCCGCCAATGACGACGCGGTATTCGAGGAGCACGGTGTCACTGTCTTCGTCGCCCCCGAGGCGCTGCCGATGCTCGACGGCAGCGAAGTCGACTATGTGTCGGAAGGACTCAACCGCTTCTTCCGTTTCAACAACCCCAACGTGAAGGATCAGTGTGGGTGTGGCGAGAGCTTCACTGTCTGACCGCGCAAAGGTCGGCAATTGTTCAACGCCTGCCGGCAGCGGTATACTCTGCGCCCATTATCGATCGACTGCGCTGCCCATCGCCCACGAAGCCCAGGGCAGCGACGGCGAGCGCATCCGAACCCTTTAGCGCCGCGCCGTACCGACTCCTTGCGGGAGCAGGTGCGGCGTGGCGCTAGCACATTCGAACCGTCAGTCCACTATCAACGAAGAGGCCCCCATGGCAACTGAACGCACCCTCTCCATCATCAAGCCCGACGCCGTCGCCAAGAATGCCATCGGCGAGATCATCTCCCGCTTCGAGAAGGCCGGTCTCAAGGTCGTCGCGGCCAAGATGCTGCACCTGTCGGAAGAGCAGGCCGGTGGTTTCTATGCCGAGCACAAGGAGCGCCCCTTCTTCAAGGATCTGGTGGGCTTCATGACCTCCGGTCCGGTGGTGATTCAAGTGCTGGAAGGTGACGATGCCATCGCCAAGAACCGTGAGTTGATGGGCGCCACCAATCCCAAGGAAGCCGCGCCGGGCACCATCCGTGCCGATTTCGCCGAGACCATCGATGCCAACGCCGTGCACGGCTCCGACTCGCCGGCCTCGGCTGAGCGTGAAGTGGCCTATTTCTTCAATGCCGACGAGATTCATTCACGCTGAGGCTTCGGCCGACCGTGCATTCCGCGGGGGTGCTTCAGCCCCCGCCCTCGTCCCGCCCCGATCTACGTGATGCCATGACCGCTACCACCGCCCAACGTACCAACCTGCTCGGCATGACGCGCGAGGAGATGGAAACCTTCTTTCTCTCCATCGGCGAGAAGAAGTTCCGTGCCGCCCAGGTGATGAAGTGGATTCACCACGAGGGCTGCGACGACTTCGAGGCCATGACCAACCTTTCGAAGGCGTTGCGTCAACGGCTTGCCGAGGTAGCCGAGATCCGTGGCCCCGGCGTGGTCTATGAAGGCACGTCCAGCGACGGCACGCGAAAGTGGGTGCTGGAGGTGGAGGATGGCAGCTACGTGGAGACGGTGCTGATTCCGGCCGACAACGGCAAGCGTCGCACCCTCTGCGTCTCGTCACAGGTGGGCTGTTCGCTCGACTGCAGCTTCTGCTCTACCGGCAAGCAGGGGTTCCAGCGAAACCTCACCGCCGCCGAGATCATCGGCCAGGTGTGGGTCGCCCAACGCAGCGTGGGCCCGCGCAAGGATACCGCCAACCGCCCGGTTACCAACGTGGTGATGATGGGTATGGGCGAGCCGCTGCTGAACTACGACAATGTCGTCCCGGCGATGAAGCTGATGCTCGACGACAACGGCTACGGCCTTTCCAAGCGCCGTGTGACCCTGTCGACCTCGGGGGTGGTGCCGATGCTCGACAAGCTCGGCGACGAACTCGACGTGAGCCTGGCCATCTCGCTGCACGCCGCCACCGACGAACTGCGCAATGAGCTGGTGCCGCTCAACCGCAAGTACAACATCCGCACCCTGCTGGATGCCTGTCACCGCTACCTGGCCAAGTGCGACGACACGCGCATGGTCACGATCGAGTATACGGTGATCAAGGACATCAACGACCAGCAGGAGCACGCCAGTCAGCTTGCCGAGCTGTTGCGTGAGCTGCCTTGCAAGATCAACCTGATCCCGTTCAATCCGTTTCCCCACTCCGGCTACGAGAAGCCGTCGCGCAACCAGGTGATGCGCTTCCAGCAGTGGCTTTATGAGCTGGGCTATACGGCGCCGATCCGCAGCACCCGCGGCGATGATATCGATGCGGCCTGCGGCCAACTGGTAGGACGCGTGAAAGACCGCACCCGGCGTCACGAACGTTATATACGCTCGATCCAGATCGACGCCGACTGAAGCGGGGGCCTCGCCTTGACTTCAACACGTCACGGCGCTTTGATGGACAGGCTTTTTTTTGCCCCGGGTCAGCGCCCACGGGGCGCCAGGCACGCAAGACACCCACAGCCCGACAGGCCCGACCATGAGGATGCCATGACGCGCTTCCCCCCTCTGCCAAGCCGAAGCATGCCGCTGGTAGCCTTGATGGTGGGATCGTTGTGGCTTGCCGGCTGCGCCAGTCAATCCGAGCAGCCCGAGGGAGAGCCGGCCGAGGCCTTCACCGAGCTGGGCATGGCGTACCTCGAGCGAGGCAATCTTCCCCGAGCCATGGCAGCGCTCAACCGCGCCCTGGAACGCTCGCCCGACGACCCCGAGGCGCTGCAGGCGATGGCCATCGTCTATCAGCGCCAGGGCGAGCGGCAGCAGGCCGACGAAATGTTCCAGCGCGCCATCGCGGCCGACCCCGGCAATAGTCGCGCGCGCAACAATTATGCCGTGTTCCTTTACGACAACGGCCAGGTGCAGCGCGCCTGCGAACAGCTCGAAGCGGCCTCGCGGGATACGCGCTATGCCAACCGCGCCCAGCTGTTCGCCAACCTCGGGCAATGCCATTGGGAACTCGGCGAGATCGAGAGGGCACGCCAAAGCCTGGAGCGTGCACGAAGCCTCGATCCACGCAACCCCAGAAGTTACTTCACCCTGGCGGAGCTGGAGCTTGCCCAGGGCAACCTTGATCGCGCCAGACAGCAACTGGAAGTTTTCGTCGGGCTTGCCGGCATGACGCCGGATGCCCAGGCGCTGGCCAGGCAGATCGCTGCCGGCGGCGCACAAAACTCGAACGTCACCCCCGGCCCTGACACCCAGCGTGACGCACCTTGATTAACGACTCCAAGACGAAGGATGCTCAGCCATGAGCGAAAATCATGACATTGATGCCGTCGGCCTCGCGACCCCGGCCTATCCCGGGGAGATGCTGCGCCGTGAGCGTGAAACGCAAGGGCTGTCGCTCGAAGAGGTCGCGACGGCGCTGAACTTGCGCCCCGCCGTGGTCATCGGAATGGAGGAGGACAACTACGAGCAAGTACCGGTTGCCACCTATCGTCGCGGCTACCTGCGCGCCTATGCCCGGCTGCTGGGCATGGATGACAGGCCCGTGCTGCAGGCCTATGCGGATCGCTTCGCCACCCAGGAGAACGAGCAGCGCGTCACCCCGGTCCAGGTCACCCGCCCCCCTTCGCGCATCGGCGCCTGGCTGTTCAAGCTGGTGACCTTGCTGGTGATCGCCGGATTGATCGGCCTGACGCTGGTGTGGTGGCAGAGCCGGGACGGCAACGAAGCCCCCGAGGTCGACGACAGCGAGCCGGTCTCGGTCGAGACGCTGGATGGCACCACCACCATCGAGGAAGAGCCGCAGCCAGAGGTCGAGGAATCCCTGCCGCCCGTGCCGGTGGAGGGTGTCGACCCGATCGGCGAGGAAACCGCGCCTTCACTCGGCGAAGTCGACCCCACCGGGGCCGAAATCATTGCGAGCATGAGCGAAGAGGAGCCGGCCATTGAAGATGAAGCCAGTGCCGAGGCGCCTGCCGATCCGCCGATCGTGAGCGAGGAAGAACCGCAGGTGGCTGAAGCGGCACCGCCCAGCGATCGACGCACGCTTGAATTGACCTTCAACGAACAGTCGTGGACCGAGATCTTCGATGCCAGCAATCGCCGCGTCTTCGTCGGCCTTCAGGAACCCGGCACCACGGCAACCGTCGAAGGAGAGCCTCCGTTCCGACTGACCGTCGGCAACGCCTCTGCCGTCGAACTGACCTGGGCCGGGGAGCGCGTCGACCTGCCCGCTCGCGCCGGGGCCAACAATGTCGCCCGATTCACTCTGGGAGAGTGATGCCTATGCATTCCCCATCGCCCATCGTTCGCCGTAAATCGCGCCAGATCCACGTCGGCAAGGTGCCGGTCGGTGGCGATGCGCCGATCTCGGTGCAGAGCATGACCAACACCGACACCCTGGACGTGGCCGCCACGGTGGCGCAGATCGAACGCCTGGAGGCCGCCGGTGCCGATATCGTGCGTGTCTCGGTGCCGACCATGGACGCCGCCGAGGCCTTCGGCCGCATCAAACGGCAGGTCAACGTACCGCTGGTGGCCGATATCCACTTCGACTACAAGATCGCCCTGCGCGTCGCTGAGCTCGGCGTCGACTGCCTGCGCATCAATCCTGGCAACATCGGCAAGGAGGAGCGCGTTCGTGCCGTGGTCGGCGCCGCCCGCGACAACGGCATCCCGATCCGTATCGGCGTCAACGCCGGCTCGTTGGAGAAGGAGCTGCAGCGCAAGTACGGCGAGCCCACACCGGAAGCGCTGGTCGAATCGGCCATGCGTCACATCGATCATCTCGACCGCCTCGATTTCCAGGAATACAAGGTCAGCGTCAAGGCCAGCGACGTGTTCATGGCCGTCGCCGCCTATCGCCAGTTGGCCAAGTTGATCGAGCAGCCGCTGCATCTGGGGATCACCGAGGCCGGCGGGCTGCGCTCGGGTACCGTCAAGTCCTCCATCGGCCTTGGCATGCTGCTGATGGACGGCATTGGCGATACCATTCGCGTCTCGCTTGCCGCCGATCCGGTGGAGGAGATCAAGGTCGGCTACGACATGCTCAAGAGCCTGCGCCTGCGCAGCAAGGGCATCAACTTCGTCGCCTGCCCCAGCTGCTCGCGCCAGAACTTCGACGTCATCGGTACCATGAACGCGCTCGAGGAGCGTCTCGAGGACATCATGACGCCGCTCGACGTCTCGGTGATCGGCTGCGTGGTGAATGGCCCTGGCGAGGCCAAGGAGAGCGACATCGGCCTGACCGGCGGCAGCCCCGCCAACCTCGTCTACATCGATGGCAAGCCCGCGTCCAAGCTGCGCAATGAACACCTGGTCGACGATCTCGAGGCCCTGATCCGCGCGAAGGTGCGCGAGAAGGAACAGGCCGAGAAGGACGTGATCGCCCGCGAGGCCTGAGCGCCTTCGACCATCAAGGAGCCACCGTTGAGCAAGTCCGAGAGCATCAAGAAGATCCAGGCCATCCGCGGCATGAATGACCTGCTGCCGGGGCAGTCCGCCCTGTGGCAATACTTCGAGGGCACGGTCCAGGCGCTGATGAGGCGCTATGGCTATGCCGAGATCCGTACGCCCATCGTTGAGCAGACGGCGCTGTTCGCCCGTTCCATCGGTGAAGTCACCGACATTGTCGAGAAGGAGATGTACACCTTCGAGGACCGTAACGGCGACAGCCTGACGCTGCGTCCCGAGGGCACGGCGAGCTGTGTACGGGCCGCCATGGAGCACGGCCTGCTGCACAACCAGACCCAGCGCCTGTGGTACCAGGGCCCGATGTTTCGCCACGAGCGTCCTCAGAAGGGGCGCTACCGGCAGTTCCACCAGGTCGGTCTGGAAGCCTTCGGGCTGGAGGGGCCGGATATCGATGCCGAAGTGATTTTACTGTCGGCGCGTCTGTGGCAGGAGCTGGGCCTCATCGATCACGTCACCCTGGAACTCAATTCGCTGGGCTCCAACGAGGCGCGCGCCGCCTATCGCGACAAGCTGGTGGCTTACTTCGAACAGCATCGCGACCAGCTCGACGAGGATTCGCTGCGTCGTCTCGCCAGCAATCCGCTGCGTATCCTCGACTCGAAGAACCCTGACATGGCGCCGATGCTGGCCGACGCGCCCCGGCTGATGGACCACCTCGACGACGCCTCCCGTGAGCACTTCGAAGGCCTCACCGCCCTGCTCGAGGCCGCCGGCATCGACTACGTGATCAACCCGCGCCTGGTGCGTGGTCTCGACTACTACTGCCGCACCGTATTCGAGTGGACCACCACGGCGCTGGGCAGCCAGGGCACGGTCTGCGCCGGTGGCCGCTACGACGGCCTCGTCGAGCAACTCGGCGGCAAGCCGACCCCCGCGGTGGGCTTCGCCATGGGCATCGAGCGCCTGATATTGCTGCTCGAGACCCTCGACCTGATACCCGAGGCCGCCCTGGGCGAGCTGGACCTCTACGTTCTGCCCATGGATGATGGCGCCACCGCCCGGGCAATGCTGCTGGCCGAAAGGCTGCGTAGCGAGCTTCCCTCGCTGCGCCTGCAGTTGCACTGCGGCGGAGGCAGTTTCAAGAGCCGTATCAAGAAGGCCGATCGCAGCGGGGCCCGGCTGGCGCTGCTGCTGGGCGAGGATGAGCTGGCCCAGGGCAGCGCCACGCTGAAGTTCCTGCGCGAGGAGCGCGAGCAGTTGAGCTTGGCGCAGGAGGCTCTGACCGGGAGCCTCGCCGACCTGATCAACGGCGAGCGTGCCTGACCGTACCGCATACTGTATGAAAGGAGACCGCCCGTGGCGGAGCTGAGAACCGAAGAAGAGCAGCTTGAAGCCATCAAGCGCTGGTGGAAGGAGAACGGCACCTCGCTGATCGCCGGCGTTGCCATCGCAATCGCCGGCGTGGTGGGCTGGAATGCTTGGCAGAACTACCAGGACAATCAGGCCCAGGCGGCCTCGATGAACTATCAGGAGCTGATCAACCTCACCGACAGCGGCGAGAGCGACGAAGCCCGCAACCTCGTTGCCGAGATCACCGACAACCACGGCCGCACCCTGTACGCCGACCTGGCGCGACTGATCGACGCCCGGCTCGCCGTCGACGAAGGGAACCTGGACGAAGCCCGTCAGGTACTCGAAGGCGTAATCGAAACCAGCGGACGCGACTACATACAGGGCCTGGCGCGCCTGCGCCTGGCCCGGCTGCAGGTGGCCACCGGCGATGCCGAGGCCGCGCTCGATACGCTGGCACGGGACATACCGGCCGCTCTGGCGGCACAGCAAGCCGACGTGCGCGGTGACGCCCTGCGCGACCTGGGCCGGCGCGACGAAGCCCGCCAGGCCTGGCAGGAAGCGCTCGCCGTCGCCGAACAAAACGATCAGCCGATCTATGGCGTCCAGCTCAAGCTCGACGACCTGGGTGTCGAAGAGGCCACGCTATGAAGACCATCTTTTCTCGCAAGTCCACCCTGGCCCTGGCGGGGGCGCTGGCCCTCGGCCTGCTGGCCGGCTGCGCCAACAAGGCGGAACCGCGCTACAGTCCCAAGGAGCTGCAAAGCTTCGAGGCCCGTGCCGAGCTCGACACCGATTGGCGCCAGCGGGTCGGCAAGGGACTGGGCCGCGCCGTCTACCCGATTTCGCCGTCACTGGATGGTGGCGTCATTTATGCCGCCGACGAGCGCGGCCGGGTCATGGCAGTCGAAGCCGAGAGCGGCGAACGCCGTTGGCAGACCGACCTCGACGTCGGCGTCTCCAGCGGCCTGACCGCCGTTGCCGGCCAGGTCTACCTCGGCACGCGCAATGGCGAGGTCCTGGCGCTGAACCAGTCCGATGGCGAAGTGACCTGGCGCGCCCGCGTCTCCAGCGAGGTGCTGGCCCCGCCGCAGCCCAACAACGAGCTTCTCATCGTGCAGAGCGTGGATGGTGCCGTCACCGCACTGGATCGCCGTACCGGCGATGAGCGCTGGGCGCATACCACTACCGAGCCCGCCCTCACCCTGCGCGGCACCGGCACGCCGATGGTGATCGACCCGGTGACCTTCGTCGGCTTCGCCAACGGTCGCCTGGCCACGCTGGACAACCGCAGCGGGCAGACCCTTTGGGAACGCCGCATTGCCGTGCCGCGCGGTCGCAGCGAGATCGACCGCATGGTCGATCTGCGCGGCCAACCGGTACTGACACCAGACGGCCGCCTCTACGTGACCAGCTACAACGGTCGCCTGGTGGCGCTGGAAGCGCAGAGCGGCGAGGTTCTGTGGGAGCGTGAGCACTCCAGCCATCAGACGCCGGTCCTGGTGGGCGATCGCCTGTTCACGGTCAACGAAGCCAGCCACGTCACCGCCTACGACGCAGGCAGCGGCGAAGAGATCTGGCAAAACCGCGACCTCGAGGGGCGTTGGTTGACTGCGCCCGCCTTTGCCGACGGCAACGTGGTGGTGGGCGACTTCGAGGGCTACGTGCATCTGATCGACACCCAGAATGGCCGCTTCACCGCGCGTACGCGGATCGACGGCTCCGGCATCAGCGTGCGTCCGGTCACTGACTTCCGTCGCATCTACGTGCTGAGCAACAACGGCCGCCTGGAAGCACTGGACATCGCACGATGACCCCCGTTATCGCCCTGGTCGGCCGCCCCAACGTGGGCAAGTCGACCCTGTTCAACCGCCTGACCCGCAGCCGCGACGCCTTGGTGGCGGACTTCCCCGGGCTCACCCGTGACCGCAAGTACGGTAACGGCATGCTCGGCGACAAGGCGTATACGGTCATCGATACCGGCGGCATCAGCGGCGACGAAGAGGGCATCGATGCCGCCATGGCCGAGCAGTCCCTGGCGGCCATCGACGAGGCCGATATCGTGCTGTTTCTGGTGGATGCCCGCGCCGGCCTCCACGTGGCCGACGAAGCCATTGCCAACCACCTGCGGGTCAACCAGAAGAAGACCTGGCTGGTGGTCAACAAGACCGACGGGCTGGAAGAGCATTCGGCCATGGCCGACTTCTGGCAGCTGGGGCTCGGCGATCCTCGCCCCATTGCCGCCGCCCACGGGCGCAACGTCACCAGCCTGATCGAGGAGGTGCTGGCCCCCTTCCCCGAGCGCGACCTGAGCATTCCGGCGGATACCGGCACCAAGGGCATCCGCATCGGCGTCATTGGACGGCCCAACGTGGGCAAGTCGACGCTGGTCAACCGCCTGCTCGGCGAGGAGCGGGTGGTGGTCTTCGACGAGGCCGGCACCACCCGCGATGCCATCGAGATTCCCTTCGAGCGGCGCGGCAAGCCCTACGTGCTGATCGATACCGCCGGCGTGCGGCGACGCAAGAACGTCAGCGAGGTTGCCGAGAAGTTCTCGATCATCAAGACGCTTGAAGCGATCAAGGAGTGCCACGTCGCGATCCTGGTACTCGATGCCCGCAGCGGCCTGGTGGAGCAGGACCTGCACCTGCTCGACTATGTGCTGACCACCGGCCCTGCCCTGGTACTGGCGGTGAACAAGTGGGACGGCCTGGAGCACGAGGCCAAGGAGAAGATGCGCGCCGCCATCAAACGTCGCCTGGGCTTCGCCGACTACGCCGACCTGCACTTCATCTCGGCGCTGCACGGCACCGGCGTTGGCGATCTCTATCCCTCCATCGAACGCGCCTTCGCCTCCGCCAACAGCCACTGGTCCACCAACCGGCTCACCACCCTGCTGCAGGACGCCGTCAGCCAGCATCCCCCGCCGCTGGTTCACGGCCGTCGCATCAAGCTGCGCATGGCCCACCAGGGCGGCAGCAATCCGCCGATCATCGTCGTTCACGGCAACCAGACCGAGGCCCTGCCCGAGGCCTACAAGCGCTACCTGACCAATACCTTCCGCAAGGTGCTGAAGGTACGCGGCACGCCGATCCGCTTCGAGTTCCGCTCCGGCAAGAATCCGTTCGACCCGCTGGCTGACGCCAGCGATCGCGAGAAGGCCAAGCAGCGCGAACTGGGACGTACCCGCGCCGCCCGGAACAAACGCCGCTGAACCCCATCCGCCAGGTGTCCGGCCGCCAGGCCGGACATCGAACGTCCACTGGTAGGCCCTCCTGGACTACCCTGCCACCCCCCATCGACTGATCCGCTTCACCCTACAGGAGGAGCCCATGTTCCTGAGCCGTATGCTGCCGTTCGTGCTACCGCGCCGTCGCTCGCGCCTGCTCATCCCGCTGAGCCTGGCCACGCTGCTCGCCGGCTGTCTCGCCCTCCCTCAAACCGGCCTGTTCGCCTTCCGCCTGGCAGTAACTTCGCTGGGCGTAGAGGAAGTGCGCATCGGCCCCTACACGGTCAATGCGGGGCTCGACACCAGCGATGTTGCCTCGTTGATCGCCTCGAGCCTCGGCATGGGCAGCCTGCCCGTGCAGGCCACCCTGGCCATGGGCCTGTCGCTGCCGGCCGGCATGCCGGCGGTCGAGATGTCGGGCTTCCGGTGGACATTGGACGTGCCTGGCGCCGAGCCGGTCAGCGGCAACTATCAGCAGGACGTGACGCTGACCTCAGGCGACGACGCCCGCCTGCGCCTGCCCGTGGCCTTCGACGTGCTGGCCACGGACAGCAGGCGGCTCGCGCCCATGGTGGAACTCGCCACCCAGCTGGCAAGCCAGGGCGAGCTGCCTGCCGGCAGCGAACTGGCCATCACGCCAGGCAGCTTGCGCGGCCTGGGCGTGACCCTGCCCGCCGGGCTCTGGACGCCGACGCTGCGTTTCGCCGTGGGTCAGGATGGCGAGCTGAAGCCGCAGCGCTGATCAATCCCCGGCGTGGAGGCGGCGGCGACCGACCCACTGGCAAGCGAACTGCCAGGCCCCCCGGCCGCTGCGTCCGCCGCGCAGCGTGGCAAAGCGGATCGCCTCGGCGCGCGCCTCGGCGCTCCAGTCCTGTGCGCTTCCCAGCTGCGTGACCCAGTGGCAGCAAGCCTCCAGAAAGGTGTCCTGGCTGAAGGGGTAGAAGCCGAGCCAGAGACCGAAGCGATCGGAGAGCGAGATCTTCTCCTCGACTGCATCGCCATGGTGAAGCTCTTCCCCGACCAGTCGCGTGTCCGCATTGTCGGCCAGCGACTCCGGCAGCAGGTGGCGGCGATTCGAGGTGGCATAAAGCAGGACATTGGGTGGCGGACCGGTGAGCGCGCCGTCGAGTACGCTCTTGAGCGCCTTGTAGGCGTCATCGTGGCCTTCGAAGGAGAGGTCGTCGCAGTAGACGACGAAGCGATGCGGCTGACGGCGCAGCTGCTCGACCAGAATGGGCAGGCCGGCCAGGTCATGGCGATCCACCTGCACCAGGCGCAGCCCCTGCGGCGCCAGGCTGTTGAGCAGGGCACGGATCAGCGATGACTTGCCGCTGCCGCGGGAACCCCATAGCAGGGCATGATTGGCCGGCAGCCCCTTCAGGAAAGCCCGGGTATTGTCGACCAGCGCCAGCTTCTGGCGCTCGATGCCCAGCAGGTCGTCGAGCGACAGGGCGTCGCGGGGAGGTACCGGCAGGAGCCTCCCGCCCAGCACATGACGTTGCCACAATGCGGCCACGTCGCGGGTCCAGTCGACCTCCTGCGGGGCGGGCGGCAGCCAGTGCTCCACGTGGTCCAGCAGCCGGCTCAGGCGTCTGCTCAGCTCGTCATCCATTGGCATCTCCTTGGGAATTCCACCGTTCACAGTTGACCTTGTGCTCGTTCGGGGTATCTTGTGGCGAACCGTTACCCCCGTCCAGGGTCTCAAGGGATCTGAACGAACGAGGATCGAAAATGCGCTGGATTCGCTGTGCTGCCGTGGCCACCCTGGCCCTGACCCTTTCCGCCTGTACCACTTCGCCGACCGGCCGCCAGCAGCTGACGCTGATGTCGGACGATCAGCTCAATCAGATGGGCCAACAAGCCTTTGAGCAGTATCAGCAGGACCTGCCTCCGGCCGGCCAGGCCCAGCAGCGCTACGCCGAATGCGTAGCCAGTGCCATTGTCGAGGTGCTGCCCGAGCAGGAGCGCGACAAGAATTGGCAGATCCGTGTCTTCGAATCCGAGCAAGCCAACGCCTTCGCCCTGCCCGGCGGCTACATGGGCGTCAATACCGGTCTGCTCGACATCGCCACCAACCAGGACCAGCTCGCCTCGGTGATCGGCCACGAGATCGGTCATGTGCTGGCTCGCCATGCCAACGAGCGGGTCTCGACCCAGACCTCGACCCAGCTCGCCCTGTCGGTGCTGTCGTCGGCGGCCGGCCTCGAAGGCCCCGGTGGCGAGCAACTGATGGGCGCGCTCGGTCTCGGCGCCCAGTACGGTATCCTGCTGCCTTTCTCACGCCGCCACGAGAGCGAAGCCGACGTGGTCGGCCTGCGCCTGATGGCCGACGCCGGGTTCGACCCACGCGCCAGCATCGCGCTGTGGGAGAATATGGGCGGCCAGGGCGGCTCGAGCCCACCCGAGTGGATGTCCACCCACCCCAGCCACGGCCAGCGCATCCAGGGCCTTCAGGCGGAGATGGACAATGCTCTGGCGCGCTACGAGCAGGCACGCGAGGCGGGGCGACAGCCGAACTGCTCACGTCCCTAGGAAACGCTGATAAGTTGCTGCGCTCGATATCTATCAGCGCCTGCCCAAACCCGATTCATTTCATGGAGCGCTGATGCTACGCCTGGGATTGCTACTGTTGATCCTCCCCATCTTCGTGTTGTTGGGCGTCTATTTCTGGGAATTCAGCAGCGTGCGCGAGTGTACCCTGATCCAGGGCGGGCACTGGGACTACCTGGAGGGCGCGTGCCGTGAGTCGCCCCAGGCCTTCGTGCCCTGGATAGAGCGCCTGCCCTGGCTGGTCAACGGCGGCATGCTGCTGTCGCTGGCCGGAGTCGTGATGTGCATGCTGGGGCTCTACGTCAAAAGACGCTGAGCCCTACAGGGACCTGCGCAGCGCCTCGCGCACCGGCCCCGTCTCGGGGCGTTTGTGTCGCCACAGAAAGAACGACTCCGCAGCCTGTTCCACCAACATGCCGAGCCCATCGAGGGTGCGCCCGCCTCGCGCTTCGGCCCAGCGCAGGAACACGGTCGGTTCGGCACCGTACATCATGTCGTAGGCCGTGGCGTCCTCGGCGAACAGCTGGTCGGGAAGCGGCGGTAGCTCACCGGCCAGGCTGGCGCTGGTACCGTTGATCACCAGGTCGAACGGCCCCGTTACGGCATCGAACCCCCCTCCCCCGATCTCGCCCAAGTCGGCGAAATCCTGAGCCAGCGCCGTTGCCTTGGCCGGCGTGCGGTTGGCAATGAGGACACTCGCCGGCCGCGATGCCAGCAGCGGCTCGAGCACGCCGCGCACCGCCCCGCCCGCGCCCAGCACGAGGACGCGAGCGCCAGCCAGCGCCACGCCATGGTGCTGCAGATCGGCTACCAGGCCGACCCCATCGGTGGTATCGCCATAGGTGAGGCCGTTCTTGCCCAGCGACAAAGTGTTCACCGCTCCGGCACGCTGGGCGCGCAAGCTCAGGGTGTCGCAGAGGTGGAAGGCGGCCTCCTTGAAGGGCACGGTGACATTGGCCCCCCGCCCCCCTTCCGCCGCGAAGCGGCGCCAGGCGCCGGCGAAGTCGTCCAGCGGCGCCGCGATGGCGGTGTACTCGAGAGTCTCACCGGTCTGCTCGGCGAAGGCCGTATGGATCGTCGGCGACTTGGAATGCGAAATGGGATTGCCGAAGACACAGTAGCGGTCTGTCATGAAGGCTCCTCTTCACCCAACCAGTCACGAGGGCGCAGGTAGTCACGGTAGAGTACCTCCTCGGCGCTGCCCGGCTCGGGCTGCCAGCCATACTCCCAGCGCGCCAACGGCGGCATCGACATCAGGATCGATTCGGTGCGCCCACCGCTCTGCAGGCCGAACAGGGTGCCGCGATCCCACACCAGGTTGAACTCCACGTAGCGCCCGCGTCGATAGAGCTGGAAATCACGCTCGCGCTCGCTCCAGGGCGTGTCGCGGCGGCGCTGCACGATAGGCAGGTAGGCGTCGAGAAAGGCATCACCCACCGCTCGCTGAAAGGCGAAGCAATCGGCGAATCCCCACTCGTTGAAATCGTCGAAGAACAACCCGCCAACACCGCGTGTCTCATCGCGGTGCCTGAGGTAGAAATAATCGTCGCACCACGCCTTGAAGCGCGGATAGATCTCGGGGCCGAAGGGGGCGCAGGCATCGCGGGCGACCCGGTGCCAGTGCAGCACGTCCTCGTGCACCGGGTAATATGGCGTCAGGTCGAAGCCGCCGCCGAACCACCAAACCGGCGGCTCGCCCTCCTTTTCGGCGATGAAGAAGCGCACGTTACCGTGGCTGGTGGGCACGTGAGGGTTTTCGGGGTGCAGCACCCAGGACACCCCTACCGCATGAAAGCTGCGTCCTGCGAGCTGGGGCCGGGCGGCTGTTGCCGAAGGCGGAAGCCGGTCGCCGTGGACATGGGAGAAGTTGACCCCTCCCTTCTCGAAGACCCGGCCGTGTTCCATCACTCGCGAGCGACCGCCACCGCCCGCCTCGCGCTGCCAGCTCTCCTCACGAAAGTCGGCTCCACCATCTTCGCTGGCAAGGCCGGCACATAGCCGGTCCTGCAGGTCGAGCAGGTAGCGTTTCACCGTCTCGAGATTGGCCTGCGCCATGACTCCTCCCTAATTCGCCGAGTGCAGGGTTCGTCAACGCCCTCAGGCGCGAAGCACCCGGCCGCTACGCAGGTCGCGGATCGTGCTGGGCCGGTCGAGGCCACCCAGTTCGCCTTCGACGATGGCATCGAGTGCGTCGCCGAATATCGCCTTGACCTCGATGGCGCTCATGGCCGATGGCTCGCTGGCCCGGTTGGCCGAGGTCGAGACAATCGGCCCACCGAAGGCGCGGCACAAGGCCACGACACCAGGATGATCACTGACCCGCAGTGCCACGCAGTCATGGGCCCCGCGTACCAGCGCATGACTGCGGCCGTTGTCAGGCACCAGCCAGGTATTGGGGCCCGGCCAGCTGGCAACGAGGGGTGCATGCAGCTCCGGTGCCAGGCCTTCGAGCCAGGGTGCGAACTGCTCGATGGAAGCGGCGACGAGAATGAGTCCCTTGGCCGGGTCACGCTGCTTGAGCCGCAGCAGGTGCGCCAAGGCCGCGTCGCTGTCGGGATCGCAACCCAATCCCCAAACGCCCTCGGTCGGGTAGGCAATCACGCCGCCTGCACGCAGCGCAGCCGCGGCAGCATCGAATGTGTCGGCCACGTTCATGATTCTCCTGCAAGGCAAGGTAGCCATATCAGCCGAGGCCAAGTCACCACGGCGATCGAAAGACCCAATGCTAGCATGGCTAGGCACTGTCAGGCAGGCGTACCCAGCCGCCGGGGGCCTGGGCGGCACGGCCTTCAAGCTCCAGCTCGAGTAGACGCCGCTGGCAGTCGGGCACGGCCAGGCCGGTCAGGTTCACCAGGGCATCGAGGGGTGACGGTGAGTCGCTCAGCCAGCGCAGCAGCGGGTCTGCGGCGCCGTGTTCGCGACTCGTCTCTTCCTGGGGCGGGAGCGGAACCGCCGCGACCGCCCATTGACTCAGCTCCTCGAGGATATCGTCGACATGACGCACCAGCACCGCTCCCTGGCGTATCAGCTTCAGGCAGCCGCGGGCCTGGGGGTTGTGGATCGAAGCGGGCAAGGCAAAGACCTCGCGATTCTGTTCCATCGCCAGCCGTGCACTGACCAGCGAGCCGCTCTTCTCGGCGGCTTCCACTACCAGTACGCCCAGCGAGATGCCGGTGACAATACGGTTGCGGCGTGGAAAGAAGCCTGGTCGCGCCTGAGTGCCGGGCGGGTGCTCCGAGAGAATCAGCCCGCCGCACTCAAGCAGCTGTTGATAAAGCCGCGCATGGCGCGGCGGATAGATGACGTCGACGCCGCAGCCCAATACCGCCACGCTGCGTCCGCCGGCTTCGAGGGCAGCTTGCTGGGCGGCTCCGTCGATGCCCAGTGCCAGCCCGCTCACCACGCACCAGTCACGGCTGGCAAGCTCCCGGCCGAATGCCGCGGCATTGCCCAAGCCCTCTCGCGTGGGTCGGCGCGAGCCGACGATGGCCAGTCCGGGCGGCTCCAGGGCCATCAGGTCGCCGAGCGCCCAGAGCACGGGCGGCGGATCGGCAATCTGTTCGAGCAACGCAGGCCAGGCGGTGTGCCCCGGGTGAAGCAGATGCCGCTCGGGTGAAGCCGCCAGCCAAGCCAGGTCGGCCTCGACCGCCTGAGCCAGCGGGCTGCGTGCCGGATGGTCGAGCCATAGCCGCAGCGCGGTGGCTGCCTGTCGCGGCAAGCGCGCCAGCCAGCCGGCGGGCCAATCCGGAGCGACGGAGACGATGTCTGCCAATCGCGCGGCGCCCATGCCGGGCAGCCGCATCAGCGCCAGCCAGTCGCGCGGGCTCGGTGCCAGTTGCCCTTCGCTCACCGCTGTGCCACCCCCACCCCGCGGCGGGGGTTGTGGATGCGATCGCCGACTTCCAGCGAACGGGTCGCCTGCATCACCAGGCCGTAGCTCATCTTCTCGTAGGGCCGGAAGACCATGATCAGGCCGGCATCGGTGCCCGGCAGGCGCAGTGCCTCGCCGTCGCGCGGGTCGACGACGCGCTCGCCCTGCTGCTCGACCTGCAGTACGTGCCCCGTCTCCAGGCCGTCGCGCCGCCCCCGGTCGAGCGCCACCACCTGCAGCCGGCCGATGAAGCGCACCCCTCCCGGGACCGCCAGGATGGTGCCCTGGACCTCATGCTCCGGCGCGCGGGGGATGAACTCGCTGACCAATTCGCGCTCTTCCAACGGCAGTACGATGTCCTCGCTGCGCACCTCCTGGTTGGCGGAGAGCAGCGTCATCACGGCGATACCCTCCTCGCTACGCTCGGCCCGGGCACGCCCGATGCTGACCAGCTCCAGACCCAGCACCTCGCCGGTGGCGGCATCGCGGTAGCGCTCGCCGATGCGGTAGATGCCATAGCGCAAGCCGGGCTGCAGCTCGCCGCGGGCGTAGACGCGATCGCCGGCACCGCTGATGATGCGCCGATCGTCGCCGGCCACCACGTAGGCCAGCTCGTCCAGCGCCTCGGGGTCGTCCACCACCCGGTGCTCGCGCAGAAAATGGCGCACCGTATCCAGCGGAATCGGCTCGATCGCCTCGCGAACGGGGACGCGGCGCACCTCGGGCGAGAGCCGAACCACGCCCTGGCCGCGCTCGAGCCCCAGGCAGGGGCGGCCGTCGCAATCGTAGAGGTAGATCACGTCACCGGGATAGATCAGGTGAGGGTTGCGAATCTGCGGGTTGACCTGCCATACCTCGGGCCATTGCCAGGGATGGCGCAGAAAGCGGCCCGAGATGTCCCACAGGGTATCGCCACGTACCACCGTGTAGCGATCCGGCGCATCGCGGCGTAGCCCCTGATCCCAGCTCAGGCCTTGGGCCTGGACCAGCAGCGCCGATGCCGCCAGCACGGCCCCGCTTGCCCACGCCAGCGCCCTGCTCAGCGGACCGGCCCGCCGCCGCTTAGAGTTCTCGTCCATCCCCTCGCTCCCCTGCCCTTGACACCCATCGACCCACTCGCCGTTCTGCACGCCGGGAACCGGCATGCCATGCTATAGTCCAATGCTATTGAAGTGATAAGCGTGCCTGCGGTTTCACCCTGGCCCGCCGCCCCCTAGAATAGGGGCAATCCCGAATGACAGCATAACGGTGGTTCCAACGCCATGGCCAAATTACCCATCCTCGAATTTCCCGACGAACGACTGCGCACCCGGGCAGCGCCGGTCGAAGCGGTTGACGACGAGGTGCGCCGGCTGGTCGACGACATGCTCGAAACCATGTACGACGCTTCCGGCATCGGCCTTGCCGCCACCCAGGTGGACGTTCACCGCCGTGTGATCGTGATGGACGTCAGCGACGATCGCAAGCACCCCCTGGTGCTGATCAACCCCGAATACACGCCCATCGGAGAAGAGCGCGAGCTGATGTCCGAGGGTTGCCTGTCGATTCCCGAGTACTACGCCGAGGTGCCGCGGGCCCTGAAGGTGCATCTCAAGGCGCTGGATCGCGACGGCAAGCCCTATGAGCTCGACGCCGAGGGTTTGCTGGCCCACTGTATCCAGCATGAGTACGACCACCTCGAGGGCGTGCTGTTCGTCGATTACCTCTCGCCGCTCAAGCGCGAGCGCGTCCTCAAGAAGATGCAGAAGCGCCACAAGCAGATGCAGACCGCCTGATATCCAGCAACGTATCGCACCGAAGGCTGACGTGTCCTACGTCAGCCTTCGTCGTTTCCGGCCGCCTCCGTTATGATGAGGGGACCGATCATTGGCTAGGCTCGATCCATGTCCCGACCACAGCGCATCATCTTCGCCGGTACACCCGAATTCGCCGCTGCCAGCCTATCCGCCCTGCTGCAGAGCCAGCATCGGGTGGTAGCCGTCTACACCCAGCCAGACCGGCCCGCCGGCCGGGGCCGCAAACTGACAGCCAGCCCGGTCAAGTCGTTGGCCCTCGACCATGGGCTGCCGGTCCGTCAGCCCGCAAGCCTGAAAACGTCCGACGTCCAGGCAGAGATCGCCGCCTTCGATGCCGATGCCATGGTGGTGGCGGCCTACGGGCTGATCCTGCCGCAGGCCGTGCTCGATATCCCCCGGCTCGGCTGCCTCAACGTCCATGCCTCGCTGCTGCCGCGCTGGCGTGGCGCCGCCCCGATTCAGCGCGCCATCGAGGCCGGTGACAACGAAAGCGGCATCACCATCATGCAGATGGACGCCGGTCTCGACACCGGCCCCATGTTGCTCGTGCGACGAACGCCCATCACATCCACGACCACCGGAGGAGAGCTGCACGATACGTTGGCCAGCCTCGGCGGCGAGGCGATCGTCACGGCGCTGGATGCCCTGTCCGACGAAGGCTTGACGGCAACGCCCCAGCCCGAGGAGGGCGTGACCTATGCCGCCAAGCTCTCCAAGGCCGAAGCCGAACTCGACTTCACCCGACCTGCCGGCGAACTCGCCGCCAGGGTGCGTGCCTTCAACCCCTGGCCGGTGGCCTGGTGCGCCCTGGGCAACGAGCGGTTGCGTCTGCTGATGGCAGACTCCGCCAGCGGGCGCGACGGGGAATGGCCCGCCGCACCGGGCACTCTGCTTGAACCCGATGCCGAGGCCCTGCGCATTGCCTGCGGCGCGCAAGGCGGCGAAGTGCTGCGGGTGGCCCGGGCGCAGTTGCCCGGCGGCAAGCCGCTGCCGGCCCGCGACCTGCTCAATGCCCGCAGCGAGCGACTTGCACCCGGACGCCTCCTGGGCCAGACGAGCGAGGAGAACGCCTGATGCATCGCTCCACGCCATCCACCCGCACCGGCAAGCCGGCCCAGGACGGCGGCCAGGCAGTACGCGCCAGTGCCGCCCGAGCCCTGGTGCCCGTGATTACCGGCAAGGGCTCGCTCAACGACCTGGACGATCATCAGGTAGTGATACGCGACCGGGCGCTGTTCAGGGCGATGTGCTACGGCGTGTGCCGCACCTTGCCACGCCTCGAGGCACTGGCCGAGCGCCTGCTGAAGTCACCCTTCAAGACCCGTGATGCCGACGTGCAGGCCCTGCTGCTGCTGGGCATTTATCAGCTGCTCTACCTGCGCATCCCGGCCCATGCCGCCGTGGGCGAGACCGCCGGCGCCGCACGCCAGCTGGGCAAGGAGTGGGCCACCCGGGTACTCAACGGCTGCCTGCGTCGGCTGACCCGGGAATCGGCGGCACTGCAGGCCGAAGTCGACCAGGATCCGGCCGTCGCGTTGCTTCATCCACGCTGGCTGCTCAAGGCGTTGCGCCAGGCCTGGCCCGACGACTGGCGCGCCATTGCCTTGGCCAACAACGAACCCGGGCCGATGACGCTGCGCATCAATCGCCGCCGCGGCGATCGCGAGGCTTATCTGGCCAAGCTGCTCGAATGCGGCGCCGAGGCGCACCTGTGCACGCATTCACCCGACGGGCTGGTGCTGGACAAGCCCTGCGACGTCCAGACGCTGCCCGGCTTCGCCGCAGGCGACGTCAGCGTACAGGACGAAGCCGCCCAGCTTGCTGCCGAGCTGCTCGGACCGGCGCTGGCGCCACGCCCCGGGGGCCGTGTGCTCGACGCTTGCTGCGCTCCTGGCGGCAAGACGGCGCACTTGCTCGAGCTGTTCGACATCGAACTGCTGGCGCTGGACAGCGATGCCGTGCGTCTGGCCCGGGTCGAGGATACGCTGGAGCGCCTGGGGCTTTCGGCCACGCTGGTACACGCCGACGCCACCCATCGCGACTGGTGGGACGGCACGCAATTCGATGCCATCCTGCTCGACGCGCCCTGCTCCGGCAGCGGCGTGATTCGTCGTCACCCCGACATCAAGCGGCTGCGACGCCCCTCGGACATCGCCAAGCTGGTCGAACTGCAGGTGAGCCTGCTCGACAATCTCTGGCCGCTGCTGCGCCCCGGCGGCACGCTGCTCTATGCCACCTGCTCCGTGCTGCGCGAGGAGAATGACGAGCAGATTCGTCGTTTCCTGGCCCGGACGCCGGACGCTTCGGACACCACGCCCGAGGAGATGAGCTGGGGACGCCGGATGGAAGCCGGTCGGCAACTGCTCCCCGAACCCGACGGCCACGACGGCTTTTTTTATGCCAGACTGAAAAAACAGGGCTGACGGGCCCTGCCATCGATCACTTCAGCAAGGAGCACTCATGAGCGATCACGTGTACAAGCACATCGAGCTGACCGGTTCCTCCGAAAAAGGCATCGAGGACGCCATTCAGCGTGCGTTGGACAAGGCGTCGCAGTCCCTGCACGGCATGCGCTGGTTCGAGGTGACCGATACGCGTGGCCACATCGAGAACGGCCGCGTCGGGCACTGGCAGGTCACGATCAAGGTCGGCTTCACGCTCGACTGACAGCGCGATGCCGGACGCACCTGTTACATCACTTTCGGCTGGTTTATCCTAGCCGAGGATGCTGCGGCGCCATATCGGCGTCGCAGAGTCGTTTGATGGGCCCCGAGAACCTATGAAGATCATCATCCTGGGCGCCGGGCAGGTCGGCGGCACGCTGGCCGAGCACCTGGCCCGAGAGGAAAACGACATCACGGTGGTGGATACCGACGGCGAGCGGCTCCGCGAGCTGCATACCCGGCTCGACATCCGCACCGTGGTGGGCCCGGCCTCATACCCGGTAGTGCTGCGCCAGGCCGGCTGCGAGGATGCCGACATGTTGATCGCGGTGACCAGTGCCGACGAGGTCAACATGATCGCCTGCCAGGTGGCCCACACGCTCTTTCGCACCCCGACCAAGATCGCTCGGGTGCGCGCCACCGCCTATCTCACCCGCAAGGGGCTGTTCGCCCATGAGGCGGTACCCATCGACGTATTGATCAGCCCCGAGCAGGTGGTCACCGACCATATTCGGCGCCTGATCGAGCATCCGGGGGCCCTGCAGGTGCTGGAGTTCGCCGGCGGCCTGGTGCAACTGGTGGCGGTCAAGGCCTACTACGGCGGTCCGCTGGTGGGTCAGGACCTCGGTTTCCTGCGCCGTCACATGCCCAGCGTCGATACCCGGGTGGCGGCCATCTATCGCCGCAACCGCCCCATCATCCCGCGCGGCGACACCGTGATCGAGGCCGACGACGAGGTGTTCTTCATCGCCGCCCGGCGGGACATCCGCGCCGTGATGAGCGAGCTGCGCCGCGTCGACCGCGACTTTCGCCGGGTGATGATCGCCGGGGGCGGCAACATCGGCGAGCGACTCGCCGAGCATCTCGAGCACAGCCATCAGGTCAAGATCATCGAACACGGGTTGGAGCGCTGCACGGTACTCTCCGAGCGACTCGACCGCACCGTGGTGCTGCATGGCAGCGCCACCAACAAACGCCTCCTGGAAGAGGAGAACATCGAGGATTGCGACATCTTCTGTGCGCTGACCAACGACGATGAGGTCAACATCATGTCGTCGATGCTGGCCAAGCGCATGGGCGCCAAGAAGGTGCTGACGCTAATCAACAATGCCGCCTACGTCGACCTGGTCCAGGGCGGCGAGATCGACATCGCCATCTCGCCGCAGCAGGCCACCATCGGCAGCTTGCTGACCCACGTCCGTCGCGGCGACATCGTCAATGTGCACTCGCTGCGCCGCGGCGCGGCGGAGGCCATCGAGGCGATCGCCCACGGCGACATGCAATCGTCCAAGGTAGTGGGGCGTGCCATCGGCGAGATCGACCTGCCCCGGGGCACCACGATCGGCGCCATCGTACGCGGCAAGGAAGTGCTGATCGCCCATGACGACGTCGTGGTGGCGTCGGGCGATCACCTGATCCTGTTCGTGATCGACAAGCGCCGCATCCGCGACGTCGAGCGCCTGTTCCAGGTCGGGCTGACCTTCTTCTGATGATGGGCTCGATGACCTTCCGCGACGCAAGGCACGCCGCCCGATGAGTCTGCGCGTTATCCTTCGCATCCTCGGCCTGCTGCTGATGATGTTCAGCCTGACCATGATGCCGCCGATCCTGGTGTCACTGCTGTTCGGCGACGGCCAGTGGGTCGCCTTCAGCATCGCCATTCTGATCACCGTCCTGACCGGCATGGTCATCTACTTGCCCAATCGCAATGCGCACAAGGAGCTGCGTACACGCGACGGCTTCCTCATCGCCGCGCTGTTCTGGAGCGTGCTGGGGCTGTTCGGCTCGCTGCCGCTGATGCTGACCGGCGATGCCGCGCTTGCACCCACCGATGCGGTGTTCGAGTCGTTCTCGGGGCTGACCACCACCGGGGCCACCGTGATCACCGGCATCGAGTTCTTGCCCGAATCAGTGCTCTACTACCGCCAGCAATTGCAGTGGCTCGGCGGCATGGGGATCGTGGTGCTGGCGGTGGCGATCCTGCCGACGCTCGGCGTCGGGGGGATGGCGCTGTACCGCACCGAGATCCCCGGACCGCTCAAGGACTCCAAGCTGACCCCGCGTATCACCGAGACGGCCAAGGCGCTGTGGTACATCTACGCCGCGCTGACGCTGACCTGTTTTCTGGCCTACCTGGCCGCGGGAATGGATTGGTTCGATGCCCTGGGCCACAGCTTCTCCACCGTGGCCATTGGCGGCTTCTCCACCTACGACGCCAGTATCGGCCATTTCGACAGCGCCTTGATCGAGCTGATCTGCATCTTCTTTCTGGTCATCTCGGCGATGAGCTTCAGCCTCCATTTCCTCGCCTGGCGTGGCCGTCAGCTCAGCCACTACCTGCTCGACCCCGAGGCACGCTTCCTGTTGATATTCCTTACCGGCCTCGCCGTCATCGCCGTGGTTTCTCTGTGGCTGACCGATACCTACGACATCGAGCGCGGGTTGCGCCACGGGCTGTTCCAGGCGGTCTCGATCGCCACCACCGCCGGTTTCGGCGTGGATGACTTCTCGGCCTGGCCGGGCGCGCTGCCCTTCCTGCTGTTCATGGCCGCCTTCGTCGGCGGCTGCTCCGGCTCCACCGGCGGCGGCATGAAGGTGATCCGCATCATCCTGATCCTCAAGCAGGGCATGCGCGAAGTGATGCGCCTGATTCATCCCAGCGCCGTGATTGCGGTCAAGGTGGGCAGGGTTAGCGTGCCCGACGGCATCGCCCAGGCGGTATGGGGGTTCTTCTCCGCCTATCTGATGCTGTTCTTCCTCATGCTGGTAGGTGTGATGGCCACCGGCGTCGACCAGGTGACCGCCTGGTCGACCGTGGCCTCGGCGCTCAACAACCTGGGCCCGGCGCTGGGGGAAGCGGCCGCCCACTACGGCGAACTGCCGCAGCTCGCCAAGTGGATCCTGGTGGTGGCCATGCTCCTCGGTCGCCTGGAGATCTTTACCGTGCTGGTGCTGTTTACCCCCGCTTTCTGGAGAAAATGACGCCACGCGGCTGCCGGGTTTGGCCCCTTGCCTGGCATCGTGGATAATCGTCACTTAACTCCCTGCAACCCGAGCGTTCATGACCGACTCCCAGGACTCCGTGACCGACCCGCGCCAGGAAAGCGCCATCAGCGGCCCCCACCGCGTCGTCGAGGTGGAGGGTAGCCGCTATACCTTGCTGGGCACTGCGCACGTTTCCGCCGAAAGTGCCGAGGACGTGCGCCGCATGATCCGCTCCGGCGAGTTCGATGCCGTGGCCATCGAGCTGTGCGACGCACGCCACCACAACCTCAGCAACCCGGATGCCCTCGCCCAGCAGGACCTGTTCGAGATCTTCCGCCAGGGCAAGGCCGGCATGGTCGCGGCCAACCTGGCGCTCGGCGCGTTCCAGCAGCGAGTGGCCGAGCAGTCCGGCATCGAGCCGGGGGCCGAGATGCGCGCCGCCCTCGAGGAGGCACGCAACCACGACCTGCCGCTGCTGCTGGTGGACCGCGACGTGGGGGTTACGCTCAAGCGTATTTACGGCAACGTGCCGTGGTGGCAGCGCATGTCGCTGTTTACCGGTTTGCTCGGCAGCGTGATGTCTCGCCAGGAGATCAAGCCCGAGGAGATCGAACGCTTGAAGGAGGGCGACGTGCTGGAATCGACCTTCAGTGAGTTCGCTGCCGAATCCGAAGCGCTCTATACCCCGTTGATTTCCGAGCGTGACCGCTACATGGTGCTGCGGCTGGCGGAACAGGCGCCGCCCGGACGTTTTCGCAACGTGCTAGTCGTTATCGGTGCTGGCCACATGAAGGGCATGGTCGAGCATCTGGAGGCCCCGTTGCCTGCCGCGCCGCAGGCCGAACGCCAGGCGCTGGAGCACACCCCCCCGCCATCGAAGGTGTGGCGCGCCCTGCCGTGGCTGATCACCGCGCTGGTCCTGGCCGGGTTCATCATCGGCTTCTCGCGTAACACCGAACTCGGCTGGCAGCTGGTCGCAGAGTGGTTCCTGATCAACGGCCTGCTGTCGGGCCTGGCAACGCTCGTCGCCCTGGCCCATCCGGTTACCGTCGTGGCCACCATGTTCGCCGCCCCGCTCACCTCGCTCAATCCCACCATCGGCGCCGGCTTCGTCGCCGCCGGCGTGGAGCTATGGCTGCGCAAGCCCAAGGTGCGCGACTTCTCGATGCTGCGCCACGACGTCACCGAGCTCAAGGGATGGTGGCGCAACCGGGTTTCGCGCACGCTGCTGGTGTTCCTGTTCGCCACCCTTGGCTCCGCCGCCGGCACCTGGATCGCCGGCTTCCGCATCGCCGGGGCGCTGCTCGGCACCGCAGGCTGACCAGGGCCACTCCCGACAACGCGGGCCGGGCCCTTTCGTCAGGCGAACGTAAGGGCAGGGCCGCGTAGGGATGCTGTTCGTGAGGCCTGAATGGCTCACCAGCCGCGACGGGCCAGCAGCCGCCGCATCGGTGCGGTGGGCGTCTCGATTTTCTCGTAGCGACGGCTAGCGGCATAACTGACGTTGAAGGCGTCGAAGTAGTCATCCAGCACTTGGGCTGCCTCGGCGTCTCCGCTCTGACGCAGGAGTTCGGCGGCTACCTCGGCGGTGCACAGGTGGGCCTGGGAGGCAGGCTTGCGGAGCTGGTACCGGGTCAGCCGCGCCGTGGCCAGCGGCAGCACCGGCAGGCGCTCGAGATAGGGGCTCTTGCGAAAGATCCGCCGCGCCTGGCGCCAGGTGCCGTCGAGCAGGATGAAGACCGGTACCTTGTCCTCGCGCTTGGCCTCCTCGACGCGGCTTATGCCCACTACCCGGTCGGCATAGTCGGGCTGGTCGTCGGGGAAGATCACGAAGGGGGCGAAGCGAGGATCGTCTAGCAGCGCCAGCAGCCGCTCATCCGGCGCCGTTCGGTACCAGGTGAAAACTTGAGTCGTAGGCAAAACATCGCGGATCAGGCGTCCGGTATTGGTCGGCTTGAGGTGTTCGAGCGGATGGGTGATCAACCAAACGCGCGCCACGCTTTCGGCACTGGCCTGGTAGGGACAGAGACAATTCAATACCGGCAGGTTGCAGCCGGGGCAGCGCTCGGTGAAGCTGCCTCGCGCCTTGAACTCGCGCCGCGGCGGGCGCGGATGCCCCGTGGCGGGGTCACGGCCAAGCGTGGCGGCGGCACACTCGGAAGCATCGGCCCGGCAAGTCTCGTCCAGCATCATCACGTATCCAGGGGGAGCAAGGGGCGGCATTCTAGCATGCTCTTCCGTTCAGCCCAGCAAGGTCTCCGGCACCCACAGCCTCCCCTCGCGCTGCCAATGGCGCACCAACGCCGGCACGCCCTGTCCTGCGGGCTGAGTGATACGGATAACGCCCGGGGGCGCCAGCGCCTCGGCCTCGGGGTCGACCAGCACGCTGGGCGCATCGAGCGGCGCATACTCGAGCAGCGAGGCCGCCGGCATCACCGCCAGCGAAGTGCCCACCACCAGCAGCAGGTCCGCCTCGGCGACGATCTCACAGGCCTCCTGGAAGTGAGGCACACTTTCGCCGAACCACACCACGTCGGGGCGCAACTGGCTGCCCTTGTCGCAGATGTCGCCCAGGTCTATCCCGCCGCGGGGCAACGAATACTGCATGCGGGCGTCCACCGTGGAACGCGCCTTGAGAATCTCGCCATGCAGGTGCAGCACGTTGCGCGAGCCGGCACGCTCATGCAGATCGTCGATGTTCTGAGTGATGATACTGACGCGAAAGCCCTGCCGCTCCAGGGCCGCCAAGGCCTTGTGGGCGGCGTTGGGGCGCGCCCGGCGCACCTGCTCGCGACGCCGGTTGTAGAACTGCAATACGCGGGCAGGATCGCGTCGCCAGGCTTCCGGCGTGGCGACCTCTTCGATGGGGTGCTCGGCCCATAGGCCGTCGCCGGCGCGAAAGGTCTGGATGCCGCTCTCGGCGCTGATGCCGGAGCCGGTGAAGACCGCCAGATGCGGGCGCCTTTCGTCTGCCATTGCTGCCCTCGCTCGTTACGTCAATAGACCAGACCGCTGTCTTCGCCGGCGCTGAAGCGCTGCTTGTTGCGATAGGGGTAGACGTCGATCACGCGCCCGTCCACGATCGCCTGCTGCAGCCCTTTCCAGTAGTCGGCGTCGAACAGCTCGGGGTGCAACTGATAGAAGAGCTTGCGCAGCTTGAGGTCGGCGAACAGAAACGGCCCGAACTCCTCGGGAAAAATATCATTGGGCCCCACCGAGTACCAAGGTTCGCCGGACAGTTCCTGCTCCGGATACATCGCCTCGGGGATATGGCGGAAGTTGCACTCGGTGAGGTAGCACACCTCGTCGTAGTCGTAGAAGATCACCCGACCGTGACGAGTGACGCCGAAATTCTTCAGCAGCATGTCGCCGGGGAAGATGTTGGCCGCGGCCATCTGCTTGATGGCATTGCCGTAGTCCTTGAGTACCGCCCGGGTCTCGGCCTCGCCGATCTGCTCCAGGTAAAGGTTGAGTGGCGTCATCATGCGCTCGGTGTAGCAGTGCTTGATGACGACCTTGTCCCCCCGGAGATAGACGGTGGACGGCGCCACCTCCAGCAGGTGTTCGAGGCACTCGGGGGCGAAGTGGTCCTGGCGTGCAATGAAGTTGGAGAATTCCTGGGTATCGGCCATGCGCCCGACCCGGTCATGCCGCTTGACCAGTCGATACTTCTCGCGCACGGTCTCGTGGCTCATCTCCTTTGACGGGTCGAAGCGGTCCTTGATGATCTTGAACACGGTGCGAAACGACGGCAGCACGAATACCGCCATGACCATGCCGCGCACGCCAGGGGCAATGATGAATTGGTCCTCGCGCTTGGCCACCTGGCGGTTCAGCGCGCGAAAAAACTCGGTCTTGCCGTGCTTGAAGAAGCCGATGGCCGAGTAGAGCTCACCCTCCGGCTTGTCGGGCATGAGCTGCTGGAGATAATTCACGAACTCGCCCGGCACCTGCACCTCGACCTGGAAGTAGGCGCGGGTGAACGAGAAGATGATCGAGACCTCGTCCGATTCGATCAGCACGGTATCCAGGTGCAACCCCTCGCCCTGCTCGTGCAGGATCGGTAGCACCAGCGGCACCTGCTCGCCATTGCCCCGGATTCGCCCCACCAGGTAGGCCCCCTTGTTGCGATAGAAAACCGTCTTGAGCAGCTCGACCTCGGCATCCGCGGCGTCGAGTATCGCCCGTGGCAGGTGGCCGCGCAGGAACTCGCCGCCCAGGCGCGTGTCCCGTGCCAGGTTCTCGAAGGGCGTCTCGAACGGCGCCTCGCGCAACGCCCAGCGGATCGCTCCCTCCCAGTCGCCCTCGACCCGCCGGCTTCGACACGGTTCGAGGCCGGAATGGTGGGCCGCCGCGTCCCGCGAACTGTAGACGAACATCCAGTCATTGCGAATATGGCGGTGATGAAAGATCGAGCAGAACAGCGAATTGAAATAGGTCTCGGCCAGTTCGTAATCGAGCCGTTCGCTGATCAGTTCGGCATAGTGATTGCGCGCCTCGCGCCAGCATTCGCAGTGGGTCAGGTCGTCTTCGTCCAGTGCGCGCCTGAGTCGCCCCAGGGTTTCGCCGACCTTCTCCTCGTACAGGTTGATGCGCTCCGCCGATGCCTGCTGGGCCTCGCGCCAGGCCGCATCGCGAAAGCGCCGACTGGCATCGGCGGTGATCTCCTTGAAGCGAGTACGGTACTCGTCGAAGCCGTGCAGGATGGTGGCGGCAAGGCGATAGGCGGGCGAATGCTTCATGACTGACTCCGGGCAGCGTAGGCCAACAGCTTCGCCAATTCTCGTCATCCGTGCGAGCCGACCATGGTGGAGCGTGCTGTAGTGCGGCGACATCGTCATAGTTTCATCACGACGCTGTCGCCGCAGCGTCATTCTCGGCTGGCATGCTCGTCACGAGCACCCAGGCAACGAGGATGCCATGCGAATCTGTCTTGTCAGCGAGACCTGGTCGCCCGAGATCAACGGCGTCGCCCATACGCTCTTTCAGCTGAGCCAGGCGCTGCTGGCACGTGGCATGTCGCTGCAACTGATCCGCCCCCACCCGGCGGACGCCAATGCCCCGCCACGTACGCCCGGCATGCAGGCCGAACTGCGCGTACCGGGGATGGGCATACCGGGCTACCGTGCCGTGCGCATCGGCATGCCCGCGACGCGACGCATCCAGCGCATGTGGCACGGACAGCGCCCCGACGTGGTCTACCTGGCCACCCAAGGACCGCTGGGCTGGTCGGCGCGGCGCACGGCAAGGCGCATGGGCATACCGCTAGTGGCCGGCTGGCACACCAACTTCGACCACTACTGCAGTGACTACGGCGCGCCCTGGCTGGCACCGGTGCTGATGCGTGGGCTGCGTCAGTTCCATAACGCCTGCCAGGTCAACCTCGTGCCCACCCGGCAGCTAGCGGATGCGCTTGCCCGTCAGGGTTTTCGCGGCCTTGCGGTGATGGGCCGCGGCATCGACCACCAGCGGCTGAACCCTGCGCTGCGCTGTGCCGAGCTGCGCCGCAGCTGGGGCGTCGACGACCATCAACCGGTGGCACTGTATGTGGGACGCCTGGCGGCGGAGAAGAACCTCATGCTGCTGCGCGAGACCCTGCACGCCATGCACAGCGCGCGCCCCGACATGGCCCAAGTGATCGTCGGCGACGGTCCGGCGCGCCGCTCGCTGGAAAAGGCGCTGCCGGAGGCACGCTTTACCGGCTTCATCTCGCCCGAGTCCCTCAGCCGTCACTACGCCAGTGCCGACCTGTTCCTGTTCCCCTCGCTCTCCGAGACCTGGGGCAACGTAGTGCCGGAAGCCATGGCCAGCGGCTTGGCCGTGGTGGCATACCGTCATGCTGCTGCGGCCGAACTGATCGAAAACGGCGTCAATGGCGTGACCGTTCCCGCCGGCGATGCCGACGCGTTTCGCGAGGCAGCCGTTGCGCTTTGCCAACAGCCTGCCCGCTACGCCCAGATGGGCCGCGCCGCGCGCCTGCGCAGCCAGGCCTGTCGCTGGCCGGCCATTGCCGACACGTTCCTTTCCGCACTCGAACAAGCCCGGGAGGTGAGCCATGCGACCACGCGCCCTTGCGGTATTTGATCGCCTTGACCTGCTGGAGTGGCGCCTGTGCCAGCGCTTCGCCAGCCTCAGCCTCTACGCGCCCTGGCTTGCCACCCTGCGCCTGGCCAGTCGCGTGGGCGACTGGCCGGTGTGGGTACTGCTGATCGCCGCCCAGCCGCTGCTCCAACCCGAGGCCGGCGCCAACTTCCTGCTGCAGTATGCCGCGACGGGGCTGGCCGCCATCCTCGTCTACCGCCTGATCAAGACCCGCCTGTGCCGGGAGCGTCCTTTCATCACCTTCGTCAATCTCATCCAGTGCGGCGAGCCGGCTCGTGACCGCTACAGCTTTCCCAGCGGCCACACCATGCATGCCGTGATGTTCTGCGTGCTGACGGCGGCCCACGCGCCCTGGCTGCTGCCACTGCTGATACCGCTGGCGGTACTCATCGCGCTCTCCCGGGTCGGGCTCGGGCTGCACTATATCAGCGATGTCGCCGCCGGCGCCGCCATCGGCTACGTGTTCGGCCTCACCAGCCTCTACCTGGCCGGATGATGCTACCAGGGCAATGCCTCGCCATTGCTGTGCCAGAAGCCGCCGCTGGTTTCCAGCGTCAGCGCCTCGATGCGCGCGGCGATGCCGGCGGCTGCCTCTTCGGGAGGGATAAGGCCACCGAAGTCGACCATGCGCGTCTGTACATAGCCCGGATGGAGCTGGGCAACGGCGATGCCTCTGGGCTTGAGATCGATGGCCAACGACTTGCCGAAGGCGTTCAGCGCCGCCTTCGAGGCCCGGTAGCCATAGCGGCCGCCAGAATCGTTATCGGCAATGGAACCCATGCGGCTGGTGACATTGGCGACCTTGCTACCGGCTCCCAGGTTGTCGAGCAGCGCCTCGGTTACCCGCAGCGGGCCGTAGGCGTTGACTTCCATCTGCTCGCGGATGGTGTCGAAATCAAGCGAGCCCAGTGACTCATCGTGGAGCAAGCCGGCATTGTTGATCAGCAGGTCCAGGCGCTTTCCTTCAAGCGCATCGACCACGTGGGCCATGTCCCCGGCCCGGGTCACGTCAACACCCTCGATCACCTGCTCGGCGATCTCGTCGAGTTCGGCAGACGTGGCGCGACACACTCCGACGACCTGCCAACCCTCGGCATGATAGTGACGGGCCAGCGCCAGACCGATGCCGCGATTGGCTCCCGTAATCAGCACGCGGGAAGACATAAGCGACTCCTCTATGAAGGGGTGGTGGATGTCAGTGTGGTGGTGCGCGCAGTGAGTTCAAGTGCCGATTCGGCACATATCTCTCAACGCAAGGGTCGCCTTATACTGGTTACGCAATGTAACCCACGATCAACCCACTACCGATGCCTGCCATCGAACAAGGATGCTTTCATGGCCAATCGCGCCTCTAGCATGACAATCGCCACCCTGGTCGGTGCCGCCATCGGCCTGGTCGTCGGCTGGCAGCTGCCCCAAGCCGCACCAACGGCGGTACCGATCATCGAGGCGGCCGAAGCCGAGACTGACACCGCCTCCCCACCCACGCTGACGCTGGGCGAACGCCAGCGCGGCGAGATCACCTCGGCCAGTGAACTCAACGGCAAGGACGGCAGCCGCTTCGAGCGCTTCATCCTGCCGCTCGAGGAGGAGGCATTGGTCGAGATAGAGCTAAGCGGCCCTCTGCAGGGCACCCTCTCGCTCTATGACGCCGATGAGCATCTGCTCGCCTCGAGTGCCAACCCGGCCTATTACGATGCTCCGGCGGCCGCCTCCCTGCGCCGCCGCATCGACGAGAGCGGCGACTACCTGCTGGTAGTCAGCGGGCACGACATGCATAGCTATGGCCCCTTCACGCTGACCAGCCGCGAGATGGAACTCACCACCAGCGACACGCTCGAGATACCCTCTCGTGCCGATGGCTGGCTGCAGGATGACGGCGATACCTTCAGTGTGACGATCGAAGAGAGCGGCCTGTACCAGATCGAAATGCGCTCGAGCGACGTGGATGCCTACTTGGTGCTGGAGGGACCCAACGGCTACCGGCGTGAGGATGATGACAGCGCCGGCAACCTGGACGCCCGCATCGCCGACTTCCTCGAACCCGGCGAATACCGGCTTACCGCACGCTCCGCCTACGATCAGGAAGGGGGCCTCTACTCCCTGGAGCTGGCCCCCCACGAACTGGCCACCGACGAGACGCTACGCAACAGCGGCACGCTGGCGCTGGACGAACCGCTGCACGGCTGGTTCAGCGGCGAGACGCTGACCTACGAGTTCAGCCTCGAGTCACCGGCGGCGGTGACCTTCGAAATGCTCTCATCCGATTTCGACGCCTACATCGAGCTGCAGGGCGACAATGTCTTCGCCAGCGACGATGACGGAGGCGAAGAGCTCAATGCCCGGCTGCACACCCCGCTGGAAGCCGGAAGCTACCGCGTGATGGTGCGCGGCCACGGCAACCACGGCAGCGGACTGTTCGAGCTTCGTGCCAGTGCCACCCCGCTTGACGAGTTGCCCAGCAGCGGCCAGTTGGACGTCGACAGCCCGGTCAGCGCCAGACTGGAGCCGGGCGCTCGCGACTACTACGAGCTGGTGGTCGAGGAAGCCGGCCGCTATCGTCTCGACCTGCTCTCGGACGATTTCGATGCGTATCTCGAGCTAGACGGCCAGGGCCAGTACCTGCGCGACGACGACGGAGCCGGCGACCTCAACGCACGCATCAGTAGCCACCTGGAACCGGGCAGCTACCGCGCCACGGCCCGCGCCTACGGCAGTAGCGAGAGCGGCAGCTATACGCTGCAGCTACACCGCGAGTGAAGTGAGCCGCGGCTCGCATCCTGTGACCCGACCGGGCGGTGGAAAGCGCCATCATCGACACCGTCCGCGGCACCCATCCCCGAGTGGGGTGCCTGGGTGAGGAGCCCGGCGCGACGCTCGCTCGAAACGGCGATGTCACGCACGCGCGTTCCCCCTGCCATGGATCGTTCTCCCGCCTGGGACTACGCTGAACCAGGCAAACGACGAACACGCTCATCAGGAGGAAGCCGATGTCAGGGCAAAAGGACCATGCCAACCTGTTCGAAGACGCCCGCTCACACCTGGAAGAGGTTTTCGACGCCATCGACGTTCATGGCGATGCCAGGGAACGCCTGATGCAGCCCAACCTGTCACTTCAGGTCAGCGTGCCGGTGCGCATGGACGATGGCAGCCTCAAGGTCTTCCCCGGCTGGCGCGTGCAGTACAGCAATACCTTGGGGCCGGCCAAGGGCGGCATCCGCTTTCACCCCGATGTCAGCCAGGACGAGGTGACCACGCTGAGCTTCTGGATGTCAGTGAAATGCGCCGTGGTCGACCTGCCCTACGGCGGCGGCAAGGGAGGCGTGAAGGTCGATCCCAAGCAGCTCTCCAGGCTGGAGCTGGAACGGCTTTCGCGCAGCTACGTGCGGGCCATCGCCGACATCATGGGACCTGACCGCGACATTCCCGCACCGGACGTGAACACAAACCCCACGGTCATGGGCTGGATGGCCGATGAGTTTGATCACCTCGCCCGCGGCAAGGTGCCGGCCGCTATCACCGACAAGCCGCCCGAGCTGGGCGGCTCTCTTGGCCGCGTCGCCGCCACCGGACGCGGCGCCCTCCATGTGCTCGACCTGTGGGCGGCACGCGAGGGGCGCAAGCCCGAGGAAACCACCCTGGCCATCCAGGGCTTCGGCAACGCCGCCTACCACTTCGCCCGCCTGGCCCACGCGCGGGGCTATCGCGTCGTCGCCGTCTCCGACTCCAAGGGGGCGATCTACAGTCGCCAAGGCCTCGATCCCGATCCCATCATGGAACAAAAGTCCAAGAAACAGCGCCTTCACGAGATGGTCTACTGCGACGATTCCGTGTGCATCGCCGAGGACGTGGAACGCATCGAGCGCGACGCGTTGCTGACTGTGGAGGCGGACGTGCTGGTGTTGGCCGCGCTGGAAAATCAGATTCATGGGGAGAACGTCGACCGGGTCAAGGCCGGCACGCTGCTCGAGATCGCCAACGGCCCCGTCACCAGCCAGGCCGATGCGCGGCTTGCGGAGCGTGGCGTGCCGGTACTGCCCGATGTACTGGCCAACACCGGTGGCGTCATCGTCAGCTACTATGAATGGGTACAGAACCGCAGCGGCGAGCGCTGGTCCGAGGAAGAGGTCAATTCACGCCTCGCCGAGCGCCTGGAGCGCCAGAGTCGTCTCGTCTTCGAGCGCGCCGAACGGGAGGGCATCTCCTACCGCAAGGCCGCCTACCGCCAGGGCATCGAGCGAATCGCACGAGCCGTCGAACTGCGCGGCAACTGTCAGCACAGTGAGTGAGTCGAACGCTCTCATCGACGTGCAAGGATGACAAGCACCGCGGCGGACGCGACAATGGCGGCCCCTTGCGCAATAAACCGGGCCGCCATGACGGAACCCCTGACCCTGCTTCATCGGGACGACCACCTGGTGGCGGTGCACAAGCCATCGGGTCTGCTGGTCCATCGCTCCAAGCTGGCGCACGGCGCGAGCGAATTCCTGCTGCAGCGCTTGCGCGACCAGCTGGGCCAGCGTGTCTATCCGGTCCATCGCCTCGATCGCCCCACCTCGGGCGTGATGGTCTTCGCCCTGGATTCGTCCACCGCGGCGCGGCTGGGTGAAACCTTTACCGAGCGCCGGGTCGCCAAGCGCTACCTGGCCGTGGTCCGTGGCATCGGCCCAGAGCGAGAACGGCTCGACTATGCGCTGCGTGAGGAGGATGGCTGCCGTCCCAAGAGTGAAATGCCGGCGCTGGAGGCCGTAACCGACATCAGGCGTCTCGACAGCGTGGAACTGCCGATCCAGGTCGACCGCTACCCGTCCAGCCGCTATTCGCTGATGGAGGCCCGCCCCCTGACCGGCCGCCGCCACCAGATACGTCGCCACCTTTCGCGGCGCGGCTATCCGATCATCGGCGATGCCAAGCACGGCAAGGGCAATCACAACCGCTTTTTCGCCGATCGCCTGGGCTGTTCGCGGTTGCTGCTGGCCGCCGTGGGCTTGAGCTTCGAGCATCCGGCAGGAGGACAGCGGCTGACCTTGAGCTGCGGTCTCGATGCTTCCATGACGGCGCTTTTCCGACGCTTCGGCTGGGCCGGTCACTTGCCGCTCGACGCTGCCCGTTGCCACGCCGCCAGCGAGCCGTCCATCCCCTGAACACCCTTGAGCCGGAGACCCGATTCGCCGCCATGACTGCCCCGCTACGTCCGCAGCACCCTGCCCCGTCGCCCCAGGACGACTACGACTTTCGCTTCGGTGGCATCCGCCGCCTCTACGGCACCCGCGCGCTCGAGCGCTTCCGCCAAGCGCATGTGGTGGTGGTGGGCGTGGGCGGTGTCGGCAGCTGGGCGGTGGAAGCGCTGGCCCGCTCGGGCATCGGCCGACTCACCCTGATCGACCTTGACGACGTCTGCGTCTCCAACGTCAACCGTCAGCTGCCGGCGCTGGACGGCTCCATCGGCCGCCCCAAGGTCGAGGTGCTGGCCGAACGCTGCCGGGCGATCCAGCCGGGCATCGAGGCCATCGCCGACACCGCTTTCGTCACCCCGACCAACCTGGCGCAGCGCATCCCCGAGGATGCCGATTACGTGGTCGACGCCATCGACAGCGTGATGGCCAAGGCGGCGCTGATCCACTGGTGCCGCCGTCGCAAGCTGCCCATCGTCGTGGCCGGTGCCGCCGGGGGCCAGACCGACCCCACGCGAATCAAGGTGGCGGATCTTGCCCGCACCGAGCACGACCCGCTGCTGGCCAAGGTGCGTGCCCGCCTGCGCCGCGACTACGGCTTTTCGCGCAATCCCAAGCGGCGCTTCTCGGTGGAGTGCGTCTATTCCGACGAACAGCTGGTCTATCCGGGAGCGGACGGCGAGGTCTGCCTGCAAAAACCGGGTACCGGCGAAACCACCCGCCTCGACTGCGCTTCCGGCGTGGGCGCCGCCACTTTCGTCACCGGCAGCTTCGGCTTCGTCGCCGCCTCGAGGGTCCTCGCGCGCCTGGCCAAGCAGGCCGCCAAGGCAGCATCCAACAACGACCAAGCCCCCTGACCTGGAGCTCAACGGATGTCTCACCCCTACCCCGCCCCTGGCATCTACAGCCACTACAAGGGCAACCGCTACGAAGTCATCGGTGTCGCCCACCATAGCGAGACCGAAGAGCCGCTGGTAGTCTATCGCGCCCTGTACGGCGACTACGGCCTGTGGGTGCGGCCGCTGGCCATGTTCACCGAGACCGTCGAGGTGCGCGGCGAACCGGTACCGCGTTTCGAACTTGAGAAGGCGTTCGGCGATCAAGCGCTGCCCGACAGTGATGGCTCTACCGGGACTCCCTAACGCTGGCCGCGATGCGCCCACCCTGTCATCCGCTTCTCCAGGATGGCAAACAGCTCGTACATCGCCATGGCCATGGCGCTGATCACGATCAGGCCGGCGAATACCAGCGACATGCGCATCTGCGAGCCGGCGCTCATCATCAGGTAGCCGATGCCCTGGTTGGACGCCACCGTTTCCGACACCACGGTGCCGACGAAGGCGAGCGTGATGGCGATCTTCAGCGAGGCGAAGAAATAGGGCAGCGAGCGGGGCAGGCCCACCTTGAGCAGCACATCCATGCGCCTCGCGCCCAATACCCGCAGCACGTCTTCCAGTTCCGGCTCCAGGGTGGCGAGGCCGGTGGCCACGTTGACCACGATGGGAAAGAAGCAGATCAGGAAGGCGGTGAGAATCGCCGGCACGGAGCCGATGCCGAACCACACCACCAGGATCGGCACGAAGGCCACCTTGGGAATGGCATTGAAGCCCACCAGCAGCGGGTAGCAGGCGTGGTAGAGAAAGCGTGATGACCCAATGACGAAGCCCAGCGACAGGCCTACCGCGACGCCCAGAGCGAAGCCTGCCAGGGTGGTCCAGAAAGTTTGCCACGAGTGCATGCCGATGGGACCGGCGAAAGTCACCAGGGCGTGAACGGTGGCCGAGGCGCTGGGAAAGATGAACTCGGGCACCTGGAGCAGGCGTACGCTGAGTTCCCAGATCGCCACCAGCACCGCAACGGCTACCCAGGGCGCCAGCCGCTCACGCAGCTTCTCGTTCTTGCTCATGTTCTCTCCTCAGGCGCTGCGGATATCGCCGATCAGGCTGCGTAGCTCCTGCACCATGGCGATGAAGGGCTCGGAATACGTGGTGGCCAGCTCGCGCGGACGCGGCAGATCAACCTCACGCCGCTCGATGATGCGCCCCGGCCTGCGGCTCATGACATAGACGGTATCGGCCAGGAACACCGCTTCCCGCAGGTCGTGTGTCACCAGCACCACGGTGAAGCGCTGGGCCTCCCACAGGTCGCGCAACACGCACCACAGCTCCTCGCGGGTGAAGGCATCCAGGGCGCCGAAGGGCTCGTCGAGCATCAACAACCGCGGGCGGTGGATCAGCGCGCGACAGATCGAGGCGCGCTGCTGCATGCCACCGGAAAGCTGCCAGGGATACTGATCCTCGTAGCCCTCGAGCCCCACGGTGCGCAGCAGATCCCGCGCCCAGCCGACGAACTCCGGACGCCGCTTGCGGAACTGCGAACGGTACGGCTTGACGATTTCCAACGGCAGCAACACGTTGTCCAGCGTGGTGCGCCACGGCAGCAAATTGGCGTTCTGGAACGCCATGCCCGAGATCTTAAGCGGTCCGTCGACCGGTTCGCCGTCGATTCTCACGCGACCGCCGGTGGGTGCGTGCAGCCCGGTGCAGAGTTTCATGAAGGTTGACTTGCCGCAGCCCGAGGGGCCGACAAACGCCACGAACTCGCCCTCCTCGATGGAGAGCGAGATATCCTCGATGGCGTTGCCGGATTCGTCGTAGGCCAGGCTGACGCAGTCGAAGTCAACGAAGGAGGCGGCTTGCTGCATCGCCGTCACTCCGCGCGCTCCGGAAAGATCATGCGCTCCTCCTGGGGCGGCAGGAAGCGCGAGGTGAAAACCCGCTCGGGCTCGGGCACCGAGGGCAGGTCGTAGGCGTCGGCGACCAACTGGATTGCATTGGCGAGGCGCTGCTCGTCGACCGCACCGGCACCGTTGGCCCGGGCTTCCTCGGTATCGATCACGCTATCGATGGCGAGCTTGAGCCGGCGCGTTTCCATCTCGACGTCGATCAACTCGTCGCGATTGCGGACGTACTGGATCGCCCCGTCGGGGTCGGCCAGGGTCTCTTCCAGCGCTCGGTTGAAGGCGCGCAGAAAGCCCTCCACCGCTTCGGGATGCGCCTCGGAGAATGCCTCGCTGGCGATGATGGCGTTGCCGTAGAGCGGTACACCGTAGTCGGGGAACGGCATGATGGTGAGCGCCTCCTCGTCCATGCCGCGCCCTTCGAGATTGAGCAGGCTGGTGAAGTAGAAACCGGTAATGGCATCGACATCGCCGCGTACCAGCAGCGTCTCGCGCAGCGTGGGGTCGACGTTCTGCCACTCGACGGCGTCCGGCTCCAGGTCGTTGGCGGCGGCGAAGATGCCCCAGGCACGATAGCCGGTATCGAAAGCGGGAGCCGCGAGTGACTTCCCTGCCAGGTCCGTGGGCGACTCGATGCCACGATCCTGGCGAGCGAAGACCGCTGCTGGCGTGCCGTCATAGACCACGTAGACGCCCTGGATGCCGGGCCCCTCGGGATTCTCGGCGAGGAATTCCACCAAGGCGTTGAGATCACCGAACCCCATCTCGTAGGCCCCCGAGGCGACGCGGTTGATGGCCCCGGCGGAGCCGCTGCCGGAATCGATCTGCACATCCAGCCCTTCTTCGGCAAAATAGCCGCGCTCCACGGCCATGAGGAACGGTGCCGAGGGCCCTTCGAAGCGCCAATCGAGCTGGAAGCGGATAGGGGTATCGTCCGCCTGGGCCAGGGTGGCGCCAAGCAGAGACAGGCCAAGCACGCCGGCCGGGCCGATGGGATAACGGAAGTGACGGCTCATGTCGTTTGTCCTCGCGAACGCTAGGTTGTACTTGTTCTATGCAATCGCCCTGCCAACGGAGCGTATTCGGGTGCTCGGCAGACGATGTGCCATATCAGGGCATGGCGTCATCCAAACCTGCCGCAACCGGGTGCATCTGGGGGGCCTACATGCACCAGCTTAGTTCATCGATAACGACGTTCGCTCGCAGCGGCAACGCTTCGTTAACGTCGCGAGCCGTTGCGCAATACAGCTGACCACAAAGTAAAACGGCACCGACGCGTGTCGGTGCCGTTGAGATAGGCCGAGGCGAAGCGTTACTCGTCGCCGGCTTCCTGCATCTGGCGCAGCATGTAGTTCTCGATGCCGACCTTGTCGATCAGGCCGAGTTCGGTCTCGATATGATCGATGTGCTCCTCCTCGTCGGCAAGGATATGGCGGAACAGGTCGCGAGAGACGTAGTCCTTGACCTGCTCGCAGTAGGCGATGGCCTCGATGTAGTCGTTACGCCCGTCGTGCTCGATCTTGAGGTCGCTCTCGAGCATCTCGCGCACGTTCTCGCCGATGTGCAGCTTGCCGAGATCCTGAAGGTTGGGCACGCCCTCGAGGAAAAGGATGCGCTCGATCAACTTGTCGGCATGCTTCATTTCGTCGATGGATTCGTCGTACTCCCACTTGGCCAGCGCCTTGAGCCCCCAGTCCTTGTACATCTTGGCATGAAGGAAGTACTGGTTGATCGCCACCAGCTCATTGCCGAGGGCCTTGTTGAGATACTCGATGACCTTGGCATCGCCTTTCATGTTGCCGTCTCCCATTTCTTGTCGGCCTAGGGGCCTCATGTGTCGTTCAACACCGTATCATAGACAGTATTAGCCAAACGAACGAAAAATCCAAACGGAACAATCGGTTGGATTAATGTCAACAAGAATGAGTAAGATTGGCAACGCCGTGGCGGGGTTATACGGCGTAGGCGAGATCGTTGGCCGAAGCCATCAGCTCTGACTTGACGGCTTCGCGGGTGATGGTCTTGCCCACACAGGCGCACTTGCCGCACTGGGTACCGCAACCGGTTTCCTGCTGAACCTCACGCCAGCTGCGCGCACCGCCCTCGACGCTTTCGCGGATCTTGCGGTCTGAAACGCCCTTGCAGAGACATACGTACATCGACATCACCTCGCTGTGCCTACGAGGATTAATGTAAATGATTCGCATAGCCTATCGCAAGAGGGAATCGACTCTTTTTTGACCAGGAGCAGTTTAGCGGCGACTCGGCTTGGGCAACACGACCACGCGTGTTCCCGAGAGAATGTCCGGCCAGCTGCGCCGCTCGGCATCGAACAGCACCCAGAAGTAGCCCAGCCCGAAAGCCGCCAGCGACAGCCAGGCCACCAGGTAGCGCACCAGACCCTGGACCAGGGTGATCGTGCAACCGTCGCGGGTCTGCACGCGCAGGCGCCACGCCTGCATGCCCAGGGTCATGCCGCCGCGCATCCAGAAGAAGGCGAAGAAAAGAAACGCGCCGACCAGCAGCAGCAGCTGTAGCGAGAAACGCTGCACGGCACCCGCACCGACCTCCTCGGCACCGAGGCCCAGCACATGGCGCACGAAGGCGACATGCAGGACGGTGATCAGTATCCAGATCGCCACGACCAGGAAGGCATCGTAGAGCATCGCGCCCAGGCGCCGCCCGAGGCCGGCCGGCCAAACGTCGTCGAGCTGGTCAAAACGTCGTTGCATGGTGGGTCTCTTCCTGGCCGGCATAGGCCATGGCCGGTGCCGGGTTTTCATGGGGCCGCCCCTCAGCCGGAGCGGCGCAACAAGTAGAATCCCAGGCCGGCGCTGATAAGCGTCGGCAACAGGACCGCCCACACCGGAGAAAAGCCGAATACTGTCGAGGCCGGCGCCAGCAGATCCTGCATGTACTTGAACGAGAGGCCGACGATGACCCCATAGAAGACCCGGGTCCCCGCCGCCACGGTGCGCAGTGGGCCGAACACGAACGAGGCCGCCACCAGCACCAGCGAAGCCATGGTCAGCGGCATCAACATCTTCTGCCAGAAATAGAGCAGCGGCTGGGTTGCCTGGAGCCCCTGGTGCTGCAGGAAACGTGCGTAGGCCCAGAGTTCGCTGGGCGCCTGGCTATTGATGGGCAGCAGCAAACGGTTGAGCTGAGCGGGCGTCAGATTCGTCTGCCAGGGCAGTTCGTCATGTCGCTCGGCCTCGGTACGGTCATCATGAAAACGCGTTGTGGCCACGTTCTCCAGAAGCCAGCTGCCATCGCGCCACACGGCGCGCTCGGACGTGGTGGCTTCGCGCAACTCACGCCCCTCGAAGCGGTAGCGGGTCAGGTCGAGCACGGTATCGTCCGCGCGTATGGCGCCGAAGCGATAGACGCTGTCGCCCTCACGCTGCCAACCGCCGCTCTGAACGAGTACCGTGCCTTCGCCCTGCAACTGCTCCAGCCGCCAGGCGCTGGCATACTGCTCGGTGCGGGGGCTGACGTACTCCGCCGTCAGCAACACTACGACCACCACCACGATGATCGGCTTCATCACGCCCCACAGGATGCGGGCCAGCGAACGCCCCGCGGCTCGCATCACCGTGAGTTCATTGCTCGACGCCATGCTGCCCAGGCCGATCAGCGCCCCGATCAGCACTGCCACCGGCGCGTACTGGTAGAAGCGCCAGGGCATGCGCATCAGCAGGTAGAGCAGCACCTGGAAGGCGCCGTAGTTGCCCTCGACGTCTTCCAGATCGTTGATATAGGAGATCACCAGATCGAGGCCGAGCAATACCACCTGGACGATGATGATCGCCCCCAGCACGTTGCGCGCAATATAGCGGTCGAGACGATCCGTCAGCATTACAGCATCCCTCGGCGCTGGTTGTGCATCAGCAGGCCCAGACCGAGCGCCAGGAAGATCACGTGAATGGGCCACATGCCGATCGACGCCGGCAACGAGCCGCGACCGATCGCATCCAGTGCCGCCAGCAGCAGGCTGAGATAGCAAATGTGCAGAAAGATGGCCGGCAGCAGCTTGGCGAAGCGCCCTTGGCGCGGGTTGACGCGAGAGAGCGGCATCGCCATCAGCGTCAGGATAAAGACCATCAGCGGCAGCGAGAGCCGCCATTGGAGCTGGGCCTGGGCCTGATCGGCGTCGTCACCCACCAGCGCGGTCGTGGTGGTGTACTCCGCCGAGTCCAGTTCGCGCTGTTCACTGCCGAGCGAAAGCCGTACGGCATAGGTCTCGAATTCCAGCCGCTCGGCCTCGAAGCGACCCGGGTCGACGCTATAGCGCTCGCCATCGGCCAGCACCAGAAAACGGCTGCCGGTTTCGGCATCGACTGTCTGGTAGCCACTGGCGGCCCGTGTCACAGCAGTCTCCGGCGAACCGTCACGGCGCCTCTGGCGCTCGCTGATAAAAACCTCCTGCATGCGCTGTCCATCATCGCTGAACGATTCGGTATAGGCGGTTCGACCGCCGCCGAAATCCTGAAAGCGCCCCGGCGCCAGGGCGCTGAAATCGAGCCGGCTGCGCTGCTCCTCGAGCATCACGGCATTGTGCAGTGCCCCCGCCGGTGTCAGCCACAGGCTGCACAGCCCCACCAGCACCGCTACCAGCGTTGCCGGCAGCAGGCTGACCTGCAACAGCCGGACGGGGCTGATGCCGCATGCCACCAACACGGTGATCTCGCTGTTCAGGTAGAGCTGCCCATAGGCCAGCAGGATGCCGAGAAAGAAGGCCAGCGGCAGAATCAGCTCGAGAAAGCCGGGCAGGTGGTACAGCATCAGGTTGCCGAGAATGGCAGCGGGGATGTCGCCCTCTGCGGCATCGGTAAAATAGCGGATGAACCGGCTGCCCATGATGACCAAAAGCAGCACGCCGGCGACGGCGGCCATGGTGAGCAGGATCTCGCGGGTCAGGTATCGAAAAATGATCATGCAGCGGTCGTCCATGCAATGGCGCCATGCCTTGAGTACACTGGGGTGATTCGGCAATGGCCCGTAGCCGTGCCGGCATTATCCAGAATCCCCCATCGCTTGTCTTGTGGAGTCACCATGGAATTCCCAGTTCAGACGGCCAATCCCGCCAAGGCCGAAGCGGCCTGTCTCGTGGTACCGGTTTTCAAGGATGGCGACCTGCTGCCCGCCGCCGCCAAACTCGACGACGCCAGCGAGCGGCTGATCGGCCAACTGATCGAGCGGGGCGACTTCGACGCCAAGCTGGGCAACGTGCAATTGATTCCCTTCGCTCCCGGCCTCGGCGCCGACCGCCTGATGCTGGTAGGGCTGGGCGAGCGCGAGAAGTGTCAGGAGCGCGCCTTCATCAAGGCCCTGGACGCCGCTTTCACCAGTGTGGCAGCGCTGATGGTCGAGGACGTCGCGTCAGCCTTCACCGACGTGCCGGTGCCGGAACGCAGCGTCGCCTGGAAGAGCCGCATGACCGCCGAGGCCGTGCATCGTGCCGTGTATCGTTTCGATGAATTCAAGTCGGAAAAGGCGCCGCGCCCGCGGCTCGAGAAAGTCACCCTCTTGCTCAGCGACTCCGACACAGCCGACGAGGCGCGCGAGGGCGCGCGAATCGGTGATGCCGTGGGCCAGGGCGTCGCCTACACCCGCACGCTGGGCAACCTGCCCGGCAACGTGTGCACGCCGAGCTACCTCGCCGACCAGGCCGAACAGCTGGGCTGCGAGTCGGGTGGGGCCCTCAGCGTCGAGATTCTCGACGAGGCAGCGCTGGAGGAACTCGGCGCCCACAGCCTGCTCTCGGTGGGTCGCGGCAGCGAACAGCCCTCGCGCTTGATTGTCATGCAGTACCGCGGCGCGGAGAACGCCGACGAGGCACCTCACGTGCTGGTGGGCAAGGGCATTACCTTCGACACGGGCGGCATCTCGCTCAAGCCCGGCGAGGCGATGGACGAGATGAAGTTCGACATGTGCGGTGCGGCCAGCGTGTTCGGCACCGCCAAAGCGGTACTGGGCATTCGGCCCAAGCTCAACCTGGTGTTCATCGTCGCCGCCGCAGAGAACATGCCAGACGGCCGCGCCACCAAGCCCGGCGACATCATCAAGACCTTGAAAGGGCTGACGGTAGAAGTCCTCAACACGGATGCCGAGGGCCGCCTGGTGCTGTGCGACGCACTGACCTACGCCGAGCGTTTCGAGCCCGCCAGCGTGGTCGACATCGCCACCCTCACTGGCGCAGCGATCATCGCCCTGGGCCACCACGCCACCGGCCTGCTCTCCAACGACGACGACCTGGCACTGGACTTGCTCGACGCCGGCGAGGCGGCCTGGGACCGCGCCTGGCACCTGCCGCTGTGGGACGAGTACAAGGAGCAGCTCGACTCCAACTTCGCCGACATGGCCAATATCGGCGGGCGCCCCGCCGGCACCATCACCGCTGCCTGCTTCCTCTCGCGATTCGCCGACAAGTTCCCCTGGGCGCACCTGGACATCGCCGGCACGGCCTGGACCTCGGGCAAGCAGAAAGGCGCCAGCGGCCGTCCGGTGGGCTTGCTGACCCAATACCTGCTCGATCGCGAGGACGAGACGCGCCAGGTCGAAAACGACGCCTGACACCGCCGAGGTTGCCAATGCCGCCGGCAACCGTTACATCTGACGCATTGCGCGCCCCGGTGCAACGACCTCGGGGCGCCTTAGAAGCTCAATAAATCGCCGGAATCCCGGCATAGCGGAGACACTTTTGCCGTGCCCAACGCAACCTTCGAGATGCTGCCAAGCGCCATGCCCACGGCAGCCAACATTCGCGACGACATCCTGGCCAACCCCGGTTTCGGACGCTACTTCAGCGACCACATGGCTCATGTGCGCTGGACGGCCGATGCCGGCTGGCATGGTCACGAGGTGCGCCCCTACGGTCCGCTGACCCTCGATCCGGCGGCTGCCGTGCTGCACTACGGACAGGAGATCTTCGAGGGCATCAAGGCCTACCGCCACGCCGACGGTTCGGTCTGGTCGTTTCGTCCCGAGAAGAACGCCGAGCGTTTCCGTCGCAGCGCCCGCCGCCTGGCACTGCCCGAGCTCAGCGACGAGGATTTCGTCGGTTCGCTCAAAGCCCTGCTCGGCCAGGATCACGCCTGGGTGCCGACACCCAGAAACGAGGCGGATGAATCCAGCCTCTACCTGCGCCCCTTCATGATCGCCAGCGAGAAGTTCCTTGGCGTACGCCCGGCCCAGGAGGTCGATTATTACGTCATCGCCTCCCCCGCCGGCGCCTACTTCAAGGGCGGCATTGCCCCGGTGTCGATCTGGCTCTCCTCGCATTACAAGCGCGCCGCGCCCGGTGGCACCGGCTTTGCCAAGTGCGGCGGCAACTACGCCGCGTCCCTAGCCGCGCAGAAGGAGGCCGAAAAGCACGGCTGCGGCCAGGTCGCCTTCCTCGACGCTGCCGAAAACAAGTGGGTCGAGGAGCTGGGCGGCATGAACCTGTTCTTCGTCTACAAGGACGGTCGCCTGGTCACGCCGCGCCTGACCGACACCATCCTTGAGGGCGTGACCCGTGACTCGGTACTGACGCTTGCCCGCGACGAAGGGTTCAGCGCCGAGGAGCGCGCCATCAGCATCGACGAATGGCGCGACGGCGTGGCCTCCGGCGAGATCACCGAGGTCTTCGCCTGCGGCACCGCCGCAGTGATCACCCCGGTGGGCCAGCTTCTCAGCGAAGACGACACCATTCGCATGCCCGACGAAGGCAACGAGGTGGCCAAGCGCCTGCGCGCCAAGCTGCTCGACCTGCAGTACGGCCGCGCGGAAGACAAGCATGGCTGGCTGACCAAGCTGGTCTGAGGTTTCCCTGCTGCGCCAGGTGCCGGCCAACACCTCGCGAGGCGACCGGGAGCAGGCCGAAGAGGAGGTCCGAGGCCATCCGCTCGCCCGAGCTTGCGCAAGCTCTGAGATACAACGTGGCGAGCGATGGCCAGACAAGGCAAAAATTGGCGAAATAGCGGAGTTTACAAGTCGTAAATGAGCATAGTGAGCCAATTTTTAACGCCGCATGGCCGAGCGCAGCCCATTTAGACAGAGCGTCATGACCCAGGTCGACTTCTACATCCTCCCTGATACCACCCTCGAGGCACGGCTCGACTTCGCCTGCCGGCTGGCCGAGACCATCGCCGGCAAGGGCTTCCGGCTGCACCTGCACGCCGAGGACGAGGCCATGGCCAGCGATCTCGACGAGCGGCTGTGGACCTTTCGCCCCGATGCCTACCTGCCCCACGCTCTGCTCGGCAGCGAGATGGCCGACAGCGTGGCGGTAACCATCGGTTGGGAACAGCCGCCCGAGCCGAGCCCCGAAGCGCCCATGGCGCTGCTCAACCTCGCCCCGGGCATTCCCGAGTGGTTCTCGCGCTTCGAGCGCGTCGCCGAGATCATCAACCAGCATCAGCAGGTGCTGGTCGCCAAGCGCGAGTGCTGGCAGACCTACAAGCAGCGCGGCTATCCGGTCAGGGCGCATCAGCTCAAAGGATGACCCCAACCCGCAGGGTACAGGAGGCTGCTGTACCGGGGCTGATCCGGGGGCAGACCTACGAGGAGGCGCTGTAAACCCATCCCTGGGCGCTACTTTTGCCATCCCTGGCAAAAGACCTCCTCTTCGGCCTGCCTCCCGGCGCCCCTCTGAAGTGTTATCACGCCCGGCTGACGCCAAGCGCCCCATCGCGCTATAATCGAGCCCATTTTTCGAACCGCTTCGACGACTTCCTGCCGCCCGGCACCACGACCCGGTGGCGATCATTTCTGGACCCGGAACGCCCCATGGACAAGACCTACCAACCCGAGCAGATCGAATCCCGCTGGTACGAGCGCTGGGAGGCCGACGGCCGCTTCGCCCCCTCGGGCGAGGGCGAACCCTACTCGATCATGATCCCGCCGCCCAACGTCACCGGCAGCCTGCACATGGGCCACGCGTTCCAGGACACCATCATGGACACCCTGATCCGCTGGCGGCGCATGCAGGGCAACAACACCCTGTGGCAGGTAGGTACCGACCATGCCGGCATCGCCACGCAGATGCTGGTGGAGCGCAAGGTCGCGGCGGAAGAAGGCAAGAGCCGCCACGACCTGGGCCGCGATGCGTTCATCGACAAGGTGTGGGAGTGGAAGCACGAGTCGGGCGGCCACATCACACGCCAGCTGCGTCGCATGGGCGCCAGCGTCGACTGGAGCCGTGAGCGCTTCACCATGGACGACGGTTTCTACAAGGCGGTGCAGGAAGTCTTCGTCCGGCTCTATGAAGAAGGCCTGATCTACCGCGGCAAGCGCCTGGTCAACTGGGACCCGACCCTGCACACCGCCATTTCCGACCTCGAAGTCGAGAACCGCGACCAGCAGGGCCAGTTCTGGCACTTCCGCTATCCGCTGGCCGATGGCGCGAAGACCGATGCCGGCCTCGACTACCTGGTCGTCGCCACCACCCGCCCCGAGACCCTGCTCGGCGACACCGGCGTGGCGGTCAACCCCGAGGACCCGCGCTACGCCTCGCTGGTGGGCAAGTTCGTCGAACTGCCGCTGGTCGGCCGTCGCATCCCCATCGTCGCCGACGAGCACGCCGACATGGAGAAGGGCTCGGGCTGCGTGAAGATCACCCCGGCCCACGACTTCAACGACTACGAAGTGGGCCGCCGCCAGGGCCTGCCGCTGATCAACGTCTTCACCCAGGATGCGGCGATTCTGCCTCGGGCCGAGGCCTTCGACATCCAGGGCAGGGCGTTGCCCGAGATCGATACGACACTGCCCGAGGCCTATGCCGGACTCGACCGCTTCGAGGCTAGAAAGCGCATCGTCGCCGATATGGAGGCCGCCGGCCTGCTCGAGCAGGTCGAGACGGTCAATAACACCCTGCCCTATGGCGACCGCTCCGGCGACGTGATCGAGCCGCTGCTCACCGATCAGTGGTTCGTCGCCGTGGAGAGCCTGGCGGGGCCCGCCATCGCCGCAGTGGAGAACGGCGACATCCAGTTCGTGCCCAAGAACTACGAGAACATGTACTTTTCGTGGATGCGCGACCTGCAGGACTGGTGCATCTCACGCCAACTGTGGTGGGGCCATCGCATACCCGCCTGGTACGACGCCGAGGGCAACGTCTACGTGGCCCGCACCGAAGCCGAGGCGCGGGAGAAGCACGGCCTTGGTGCGGATGTCGCACTGACCCAGGATGAAGACGTGCTCGATACCTGGTTCAGCTCGGGGCTGTGGACCTTCGGTACCCTGGGCTGGCCGGAGAAGACCTCGGAGCTTAGTACCTTCCACCCTTCCAGCGTGCTGGTGACCGGCTTCGACATCATCTTCTTCTGGGTCGCGCGGATGATCATGCTGACGCTGAAGTTCATGGACGAGGTGCCGTTCAAGACCGTCTACGTCCACGGCCTGGTGCGGGACGGCCAGGGCCAGAAGATGTCGAAATCCAAGGGCAACGTACTCGACCCTATCGACCTGATCGACGGCATCACCCTCGACGCACTGCTCGAGAAGCGCACCGGCAACATGATGCAGCCGCAGAAGGCCAAGGCCATCGCCAAGGCCACCCGCGACGAGTTCCCCGAGGGCATCGAGCCCCACGGCACCGACGCGCTGCGCTTCACTTTCCTGTCGCAGGCCACCACCGGGCGCGACATCAAGTTCGACATGGGTCGCCTCGACGGCTACCGCAACTTCTGCAACAAGCTGTGGAACGCCTCACGCTACGTGCTGATGAATGCCGAGGGCGAGGACTGCGGAGCGGAAGGGGGCAGCGTCGAGCTGTCGCTGGCCGACCGCTGGATCGTCTCGCGCCTGCAGCAGACCGAGGCTCAGGTGACCAAGGCGATGGAGGAGTTCCGCTTCGATCACGCGTCGCAAGCGCTCTACGAGTTCGTCTGGAACGAGTACTGCGACTGGTACCTGGAACTCTCCAAGCCGGTGCTGTGGGACGACAACGCCAGCCCCGAGGCCAAGCGCGGCACCCGCCGCACTCTGGTGCGTATACTCGAGGCGATCCTGCGCCTGGCCCACCCTATGATGCCGTTCATCTCCGAGGAGATCTGGCAGCGCGTCGCACCACTGGCAGGCAAGGCAGCCAGTGACGGCCGCGAGTCGATCATGACCCAGCCTTGGCCGCAGCCGGAAGAGGACAAGATCGACGAGGGCGCCACCCGCGACATCGAGTGGCTCAAGGGCGTGATCGTCGCGGTGCGCAACATCCGCGCCGAGATGAACATCGCCCCGGGCAAGCCGCTTGAGGTCCTGCTAACCAAGGGCAGCGCCGCCGATCGCGAGCGCCTCGAGGCCAACCGCCCGTTCCTGGCCAAGCTGGCCAAGCTCGAGAGCGCCCGCTGGCTCGACGACTCGAGCGAAGCACCCCTCTCGGCGACTCAACTGGTCGGTGACATGGAGGTGCTGGTGCCCATGGCCGACCTGATCGACAAGGAGGCCGAACTCGCCCGTCTGGCCAAGGAGATCGACAAGCAGGACAAGCTGATCGGCGGTATCGAGAAGAAGCTCGGCAACGAGAGCTTCGTCGCCAAGGCGCCGGAGGCGGTGGTCGAGAAGGAGCGCGGCAAGCTCAAGGAGTACCAGGCGGCCCGCAGCGTGCTGGTCGAACAGCGCGCCAAGATCGCCGCGCTGTAACTCGCGACCATCACGATCGGCGGCCAGTCGCCGTATTTCACAAAAGCGAGGGCGATCCGGTTAGGCGAGGCGAGTCGCCTCGTCTGGAGCACCGGCTACTGCCGGCGGCTCGGCCTCGACGGCATGGCTGATACAGGCCAAAGCGAGAGCGTAAACGAAGTTATTAAGGAACACTGTTCTGCAACATGACTTTCACATAAAATGCAGGCATCGTTTCCTGATACGTATCGCTGCCCTCATGCCTCACATCGCCCCGACCTTCGCCCCAGGCCGCATCCTGCTTTTCAACCTGCTGGGCCTCCTGCTGGTATGGACCTGGCTATCACCGAGCGTGATGGTCTGGACCGAGCTGGACGACGCCGTCTTCCTCACCGCCAATGCCTGGCTCAGCGAGGACAACGAAACCTGGGTGCTATTCGTGGCCGCCATCAACAACCGTCTGTTCGACGTGACCAGCCTGTTGATATTGCTGGCCATCTTCCTGTGGGCCATGAGTCGTGACGCCCAGCGGCAGAATCGCCTGCTGCGCTGGGGAGGGGTCGGGATCACCATGCTGCTGGCGGCCGTCTTCATCGCTCAGAGCGTACGCTTGGTAATTCCGTATACTCACCCTAGCCCCACCCTGGTCTACGAGAACGCCAATCTGGTGACGCAAATGGTCGACTTCCCCACCAAGGACAGATCGGCCAGCAGTTTCCCGGGCGACCATGGCATCAATCTATTCCTGTTCGCTGCCTTCATGTGGCGCTTCGCCGGCCTGCGTATCGCCGTGGTCAGCGCAGCGTTCGCGGTGCTGCTCAGCGCTCCCCGCATTCTCAGCGGCGCCCACTGGTTCAGCGATATCTACTTTGCCGCACTGGCGATCAATCTCATCGTCACGCCCTGGATTCTTCTCACCCCCGTGGGGCCCGGGCTGGCACGCGTGACGACCGCCGGGCTGGCAAGGCTGCGTGATGCCCTGCCCGGTCGCTGAGCGCTACGTCAGGGGGGCGGGTCCCACCGCGCCCCCGACGTCAACTTTCCCTCTCAGTTCGCCTTCTTCCAGCCGCCCAGCACCCGCTGATCCGCGCCGAAGAACACCAGCCGGTCATGATCGATGAGGAAGCGGTAGGCATCCTCCATCATCCCCGTGACGCGACGGGCCTCGTCGAGCTGCGGGCAGCCCCGTCGGGTGGTGGCCAGTTCGCTGAATTCGATGCGGTTGCCTTCGTCGAGGCGCACCCTTCCGTTGAGCTGATTGCAACCGTCGCTGCCGCTCACGCTTCCGTCGGGCGAGACGACGAAATGCGGTGTGTCGGGCATGGAGAGCCGCTCATCGGTACCCACCAGTAGCAAGTTCCAGCGCGACCCCACCACCGGATGATCGCTGTCGACACTCGCCTCGTCGACGTGGCGTGTCGACTCGGAGGGCTGGCTGCCGCATGCCGCCAGCAAGGTCGCGGCCGCCACTATCAGGCCCAAGCGGGCCACAAACGTCATTTTCATGTACGTGCTTCTTCTCCCAGAAGGCAAGGGCAATTCGAGAATGGCCTACTACCAGGTTCCCGTGTTTTCCATGGAGGCCCAAGGCTCCTGGGCCGGCAGCGGATCGCCCTTCTGCAACAGCTCGACGGAGATGCCGTCGGGGCTGCGGACGAAGGCCATGTGGCCGTCCCGCGGTGGCCGGTTGATGGTCACGCCTGCCGCCTGCAGACGCTCGCAAAGCGCATAGATATCGTCGACCCGATAAGCCAGGTGGCCGAAGTTGCGTCCACCGGTGTACTCCTCCGGATCCCAGTTGTAGGTCAGCTCGAGTTCCGGCGCCTTGAGCCGTTCGGAGCGCGCCGCGTCCTCGGGCGCCGCCAGAAAGACCAGGGTGAAGCGCCCTTTCTCGTTCTCCTTGCGCCGCACCTCCTCGAGCCCCAGCAGGTCGCAGTAGAAGCGCAGCGATGCGTCCAGGTCACTGACACGCACCATGGTGTGTAGATACTGCATGAACCCTCCTTGTCGTCTCGGTTAAACGCGAAATCAATCGTGAGTATATTCGCTGAATATGGCCGGCGTCCGGTCGTCGCGACGCCAGGCCAGCACGGCGTAATCGTCGTGGCGACCGGTCTCCATGCCCGGTGAACCGTGAGGCATGCCAGGCACCGCCAGTCCCGACACGTCAGGCTTCTCCTCGAGCAATCGCTTGATGTCGGGGGCCGGCACGTGGCCCTCGATCACGTAGCCCTCGACCCGTGCCGTATGGCAGGAAGCGAGCTTCGGCGAGACGCCATTCTCGCTCTTCACCTCGCGCATATCGGTTGTCTTGTGCTGCCGGACCTCGAAGCCTTCTGCCTCGAGATGCTCGACCCAGGCCGAGCAACAGCCGCAATTAGGGTCCTGATGGACCTCTACCACCGGCCCGGCCACGGACTCGCCTCCGGGCGCCAAGGCGAGGTAGGCAGCCAGTATCCCTCCGCCCAAGGCGGAAAACAGCGCAAGCTTCCGGGTCTTGCGGTTTGCGGGTAGGATCTTCATGAGCGGCTCCTAAACGTTGCGCCTGAGTGTGGATCGTGACAAGCCACTACGGACTTGCCAATACCTGCGGAAGGAAAGAGGCGGAAATGCCGCACTATTGCGACCTGGCCCCGGGCCACCCCTGGCATGGCCCGTATCATGAGGCGGAGTACGGATTCCCGGTCGAGGACGATACGGCACTGTTCGAGCGTCTCGTGCTGGAGATCAACCAGGCCGGGTTGTCGTGGCTGACCGTGCTGAAGAAGCGCGAGGCGTTTCGTCTTGCCTACGACAACTTCGATATCGATCGCGTGGCAGCCTACGGCGAGGCGGACCTGATGCGCCTGCTTGGCGATGCCGGCATCATCCGCAACCGACTCAAGGTGGAGGCTGCCATTCACAACGCCGGCGTGATCCAGGCGCTGCGCGAGGAATACGGCAGCTTTGCCGGCTGGCTCGACCTGCATCATCCCCTGCCGCTGCCCGAGTGGGTCAAGCTGTTCCGCCGCACCTTGCGCTTCACCGGGCCGGAGATCGTCGGCGAGTTTCTGATGAGCACGGGCTACCTGCCCGGCGCTCACCGCGAGGATTGCCCCGTCTATCATCGCATTCTCTCTACCGGCCCCGCCTGGCGCAACGCCTAGCGCCCGGTTCTGGCAAGGAGTTCAAGCGGATGGATACCCTGACGCAGGCCGCCTTGGGCGCGGCGGTAGGCGGTACCGTACTGGGCCGCCGGCTGGGGCGCAAGGCGGTGCTGATCGGCGCAACCCTGGGGACCCTGCCCGATCTCGACGTCTTCCTCGACTACGGCGATGCGGTGGCCAACGTCACCGAGCATCGCGGCTTCAGCCATTCGCTCTTCCTGCTGACCGGCCTCGGCACGCTGGTGGCCATTCTCGCCAGACGCTTCTCCCCCGCCCGCGACCTATCCCTCTGGCGCTGGTGGGTCTACTTCACCCTGTGCCTGGTCACCCACCCCCTGCTCGATGTGCTGACCACCTATGGGACCCAGATCTGGTGGCCGCTCGATGTCCGTCCCAGTGCCTGGCCGGTGGTGTTCATCATCGACCCTCTCTACACCTTGCCGCTGCTGGTGGGCATCGGCTTCGCCTTGGCGACCGGCAACGGCTCGCGCGGCCCTGCCTGGGGCCTGACGCTATCCTGCGCCTATCTGCTGTTCGCCATGCTCGGCAAGGGGCTGGTAGAGCATCGTCTCGCGCCGGTGCTGGCGGAACGCGGCCTGGAGGATGCGCCGCGGCTGGTGCAGCCGACACCGTTCAATACGCTGTTGTGGCGGGCGACGGTCATCGAAGGCGACCGTTACCATGAAATCCTGGTGGGCTGGCTCGATGGCGATACGCCGCCACTGGTCGAAACCTACCGCCGCGGCGCCGAGCACGAGCCGCTGGCGCTGTCGTGGGAGAAGGGTCGGCGCCTGGACTGGTTCGCCGGGCCGTTTCTGCGCTACGAGAGTCGCGAGCTCGACGGCCGGGAAACCCTGGTCGCCACCGATCTGCGCCTGGGCTTCCCGGGTTTCTTCGCCTTCCGCTATGCCCTCGCGGTCCGTGACGAGCAGGATTGGCAACCGCTGCAGATCACCGAAATGGTTGCTTCCGATGCCCGCCCGGACCTTAACGTTCTGGGTCAGCTGGGGGCCAGAATGCTCTCCCCCGAGGCGACGCTATGCACCAGCGACTTCGTCGAGGAACGCTGGGTCGAAGCGATTCCACCCGCCTGCTGAAGGCGCGCCCCAGCTGTCAAAGTTCGGCGACCAGGCCATCGATGGCCTGCCGGGCCTCCTTGAGCGCGGCATCGCGCCGCCCTTCGCCCATGGCGAGCCCCTCGGCAAACACCACCGACACGTCAACGATGCCGATCATGCCCAGCATGGCCTTGAGGTGCGGCGTCTGGGTGTCGAGCTCGGTGCCGGCGTACTGACCGCCGCGGGCGGCCAGGATCACTGCTCGCTTGCCCTTCACCAGCCCTTCGGGCCCCTGTTCGGTGTAGCGAAAGGTCGTGCCGGCGCGCATCACCCGGTCGAACCAGGCCTTGAGCTGTGATGGAATGCCGAAGTTGTACATCGGTACTGCCAGCACCAGCACATCATGGTTCTGCAGCTCCTCGATCAGGCTATCGGAGCGCTGTGCCAGCTCGTGCTGCGAGGAACTGCGCTCGGCCGGGGCAACCTGCCAGCTGGAAAGCTCCTCGAGTGCCAGGTGCGGTAGCGCCTCGGCAGCCAGGTCGCGGTGAGTCACGACGAGGTCGTCGCGTGTCCCGGCGCGCTCACGGAAGTGGCTGGCCAGGGCGTTGGACTGACCGTGCTCGCCGAGAATGGAGGAGGTAACAAGAAGCATGCGGGTAGCCATGACGATCTCCCTAGGTGGTGGTTGATTGCCATGCTACGTGAATTTTTTACAAGAAAAAGCGCATAGTTTCGCGCTTATCATTCGGTTATTTCGAAAGTCAGCCAAAGCGAAAAGCCCCGCCCTTGGACGGGGCCACCAAGCTGCAAAGTGGTGATCAGCTGAAGTTTTGGGCCACGAAATCCCAGTTCAGGACGCTCCACACGTTCTCGAGATATTTAGGACGCGCGTTACGGTAGTCGATGTAATAGGCATGCTCCCATACGTCGATGGTCAGCAGCGGGGTTTGGCCGTGGGCGATGGGGGTGTCGGCATTGCTGGTGTTGACGATGTCCACGCCGCCATCGGCGGTCTTGATCAGCCAGGTCCAGCCGGAGCCGAAGTTGGCCACGGCATTGGCATTGAAGGTCTCCTTGAACTTGGTGAAGGAGCCGAACTTGGCAGTGATCGCCTCGGCCAGTGCACCCGACGGCTCGCCACCGCCGTTGGGCGCGAGGCAGTGCCAGTAGAACGTGTGGTTCCACACCTGGGCCGCCTGGTTGAACAGGGCTCCAGAGGAGGACTTGATGATCTCCTCGAGAGACTTGCCCGCATCATCGGTGCCTTCGGTCAGCTCGTTGAGCTTGTTGACGTAGGCCTGGTGGTGCTTGCCGTAGTGATAATCGAGTGTCTCGGCGGAGATGTACGGCTCGAGGGCGTTTTTTTCGTAGGGCAGTGCCGGCAATTCGAATGCCATTATTGTGTCTCCAAGCTACTCACGGTGGAATGACGGGGCGCGTGCAAGGCATGCCCGTTGGCTCCCGACTTGCCTCGCGAGGATCCCGCCGCTATTTTCCAAGGATTCACTAGGTTAATTCCAGTCGTCCTTATGTCAAGCAAATGCGATGGAAAAGCCACCGGCAGCCTGGCGGATACCGGCGAAAGGCTGCTTCAGCTGTTGAAGATTCACGGCCCCCACTCGGCCGCGGCATTGGGGGAACTGCTCGGCACCAGTGGCGAAAACGCACGGCAGCAACTCACCAAGCTGGCGCGGCAGGGGCTGGTGACGCAGCGCCCGCTGCCGGGCGGCGTCGGCCGACCGGTGATCGAGTGGCGGCTCAGCGAAGCGGGCCATGCCCGCTTTCCCGATGGCCATGCCGACCTGGCATCCCGGCTGATCCTCAGCGTCCGCGATACCTTGGGCGATGACGCGCTGAGCCGGTTGATCGAGACACGCCAGGACGAGACCCTGAGGCTCTACCGGGAGGCGCTAGGTGACGCCGCGACCCTTGAGACTCGCGTCGAGCGCCTGGCCGAGCTCCGCACTCGCGAGGGCTACATGGCGGCGTGGCGGCGCGAGGAGGACGGCAGCCTGCTGCTGATCGAGAATCACTGTCCGATCTGTCAGGCCGCCAGCACCTGCCCGGATCTCTGCCGCGCCGAACTCGATGTCTTCCGCGCCGTGCTGGGGGAAGACGTCCGCGTCGAACGCACCGACCATGTGCTGGCCGGTGCACGGCGTTGCGTCTATCGCATCCGGGACGTTTAAGGTGCTATTCCCTGACCGCAGCCTCGATACGTCTCCCCTTCGATGGTGAGGATGACGCGAGCCGGAAACGGCTCGCCGCTCATGTCGTCGAAGCAGGCGCGCGCCTCCAGGCGAAGCTCGAAGGACTGGTCGGTCGTGCCACTGGTCAGGGCTACCTTGCCTCCGGCGTTGTCCATGGCCGCAACCCGATAGGGTAGCCTCATCTCACGCGAACCGTAGTCGAGCGTCAGGATCAGCTCGGGCACATCGTGGGCCAGGTTGACGTTCCAGCCCGGCTCATTGCCACGCCCATGGAACATCACGCCGGGACGCTGCTGGCGAGTCAGTGCCGTGCGCGCCATGTCGGCGCTGCAGTCGAGCCGCCCGTTGGCACTCTCCACCACAGCCTCCCCACCCTTGTTCCAGAAGCTGAGATCGCCCTGCTGATAGCGTGCGCCGCTGGCCACGACCGCGGGTGAGAGACGGTAGGCCCCGTGCGCCGACCAAAGACGCAGCTCACGTTCGCCGAAGGCGGTCACCAGGTGCTGCTCGGGCGTACAGCGCCAGGCCTCGAAGCGTTCGGCACCGCCGGCAAACAGCATCGAAGGAAGCAGCGGTGCCGTGCTGGCGACCTTGCCGGCGGGTCGCGGCCCATCGACGGTAGCCGTGGCGCAGCCGCCCAGCAGCAGTGAGCCGGCGACAAGCAGCGCGGGGCGGAGGGACATGCGGAAACGAAACGACATGGGGGTTCCTTGGAGAGATCGAACGGCCACAGCATAACAGGCACCGGCGCCGCCCGGCCCGATACCCGTTTCACGTACCGCGAACGCTGCGCTCGGCGTCAACCGTAGCGACGGCGCAGTTCACGTGCCGCCTCGACCATGTTGGCCAGTGCCGGCTCCACTTCGGCCCAGCCGCGGGTTTTCAAGCCGCAATCGGGATTGACCCACAGCCGTTCGACCGCAATGCGCTCGGCCGCCTTCTCCATCAGCCCCACCATCCATGCCACCTCGGGCACGTTGGGCGAGTGGATGTCGTAGACGCCGGGCCCGATTTCGTTGGGGTAGTCAAAGTCCTGGAAGGCATCGAGCAGCGCCATGTTCGAGCGCGACGTCTCGATGGTGATGACGTCGGCATCCAGCGCGGCGATGGCGGCGATGATGTCGTTGAACTCCGAATAGCACATGTGGGTGTGGATCTGGGTGGCGTCGCGCACCACCGAGGCGGTCAGGCGGAAGCACTCCACGGCCCAGTCAAGATAGGCTTGCCACTCGCCCTGGCGCAGTGGCAACCCCTCGCGCAGCGCGGGTTCGTCGATCTGGATCGCCGGGATGCCGGCAGCCTCGAGATCGGCCACCTCGTCGCGCAGCGCCAGGGCGATCTGCCGACAGGTGGTCTCGCGCGGCTGGTCGTCGCGCACGAAGGACCACTGCAGCATGGTGACGGGCCCGGTGAGCATGCCCTTCATCGGCCGCTCGGTCAGCGACTGGGCATAGCGGCTCCATGCCACCGTCATCGGTGCCGGCCGGGTCACGTCGCCGACGATGATGGGCGGTTTTACGCAGCGCGAGCCATAGCTCTGTACCCAACCATTGCGGGTGAAAACGTAGCCGTCGAGCTGTTCGCCGAAGTACTCGACCATATCGTTACGCTCGGCCTCGCCATGAACCAGCATGTCGATGCCGAGCGCTTCCTGGCGACGCACGGCGTCGGCGATCTCGTCACGCATGCGCGCTTCGTAAGCCTCGCGCCCCAGTTCACCCTGCTTGTGGGCGCGACGCGCGGCGCGAATCTCCGTCGTCTGCGGGAATGAGCCGATGGTGGTGGTGGGGAACAGGGGCAAGTCCAGTGCGCGGCGCTGGGCCCGGGCCCTGGTCGGGTAGGGATTGTCGCGGGAGCGCTCGGCGTCGCCGACCCGAGCCAGCCGCTCGGCGACTTCGGGCCGGTGCAGCCGCAGCGAGGTACGGCGCTTGTCCAATGCCGCCGTTGCGGCAGCCACGCGCTGCCGATCCTCGGCGCCGGCACGGTTGCCCAGCAGCCGCGCCAGGGTGACGGTTTCGTCGAGTTTCTGGCGTGCGAAGGCGAGCCAGCTCTTGAGCTCCGCGTCGAGTGCTGTCTCGCTGGCGAGATCCACCGGCACGTGCAACAGCGAGCAGGAGGGTGCAAGCCACAGCCGCTCACCGAGACGCATGCGGGCATTGGCCAGGCGCTCTTGCAGGGCCCCCAGGTCGGCACGCCAGACGTTGCGGCCGTCGATGGCGCCAACCGACAGCACCTTGTAGCCAGGCAGGTTGTCGAGCACGGCGGTCAATTGCTCGGGGGCACGCACCGTGTCGATATGCAAGCCGTCAACCGGCAGGCTCACGGCCAGCCTCAGGTTGTCACCCAGCCCGCCGAAGTAGGTTGCCACCAGCAGCTTGACCGGCGCGGCACGCAGGCTGTTGTAGGCGAATTCATAGGCGCTGCGCCACGCTGCCGGCAGGTCCTGCACCAGCGCCGGCTCGTCGAGCTGCACCCATTCGACGCCCAGTGCGGCCAGACGAGCAAGGACTTCGCCGTAGACCGGCAGCAGCGCCTCGAGCAGGCTCAGGCGATCGAAACCGGCCTCGCCTCCCTTGCCCAGCCACAGCCAGGTCAGCGGTCCGGTGAGCGCCACCTTGACCGCATGCCCTGCCGAGCGCGCCTCGGCCACCTCGTCGAACAACCGCGAGCTGGCCAGCTTGAACGTCTGCCCCTCGTGCAGCTCCGGGACCAGGTAGTGGTAGTTGGTATCGAAATACTTGGTCATCTCGCAGGCCGCGGCCGGCGCCCCGCTGGGTGCCCTTCCGCGTGCCATGCGGAACTGGGTGTCGAGATCGACTTCGCCGCGGGCGACCTCTTCCTGGGCAGCGAAGCGGGCCGGCACCGCCCCCACCAGCGTGCTGACATTGAGGACCTGATCGTAGAAGGCGAAGTCTCCCACGGTGACCAGGTCGAGGCCGGCGTCTCGCTGCACCTGCCAGTGCAGCGAGCGCAGCGCGCGGCCGGTGGCCTCGAGGCTTTCGCGGTCGATCTCGCCGAGCCAGTAGGCCTCCACGGCCCGCTTGAGCTCGCGGTCGGCGCCAATTCGCGGATAGCCAAGTACATGAGCTGATGTCATGATAAATCCCTCTACGCATGAATGATGCCGCAGAGTCTCGCCGCCGCGTCTTACTGAATCAAACTAAATATATTAACCATGAACTTGAACGATACTCATGATTGAGCTTCGCCACCTGCGTACCCTGATCGCGCTGCGCGATGCCGGCTCGCTGGTAGAGGCCGCCGAGCGGGTTCACCTGACCCAGTCGGCCCTATCCCATCAGATCAAGGATCTCGAGGAGCGAGTGGGCACGGCCCTGTTCGTGCGCAAGACGCGTCCGGTGGAGTTCACCCGAGCCGGACAGCGCCTGCTGGCCCTGGCAGAGCAGGTGCTGCCGCAGGTGCGCATGGCCGAACGCGACGTCGCGCGGCTGATCGGTCATGAGCCGGGGCGGCTTCACATGGCCATCGAATGCCATAGCTGTTTCCAGTGGCTGATGCCAACCATCGATCACTTCAGGGACCACTGGCCGGAAGTGGAGATCGATATTCCCGGGGGGCATCATTTCGACCCGCTGCCGGCGCTGGCCCGTGAGCAGCTCGACCTGGTCATCACTGCCGACCCGCAGCCGCTCCCGGGGGTCTACTACGAGCCGCTGTTCCGCTATGAGGGGCTGCTCGCCGTCGCCCGTCAGCATCGCCTGGCCGAGCGCGCCTTCGTGGTGCCCGAGGATCTCATCGAGGAAACGCTGATTACCTATCCCGTCGAGCATACCCGCCTGGACGTGTTCACTCAGTTCCTCGACCCTGCCGGCGTAAGACCGCGCGAGATCCGCACCGCCGAACTCACGGTGATGATGATGCAACTGGTCGCCAGCGGTCGCGGTGTCAGTGCGCTGCCCAACTGGGCGCTGACGGAGTACCTCGAGCGCGAGTACGTCAAGGCAGTGGGTCTCGGCGAGACGGGCATGTGGAGCACGCTTTACGCCGCCATTCGCGACGAGAGCCGCAGCCAGGCCTGGATGGAGGACTTCCTGCGCACGGCTCGCGAAACGTCATTCGCCGTGCTGGAGGGCATCAGGCCGGCTTGACCGGGGGCAACTTGGGCTTGGCGGCCGGCACCAGCGGCAGTAGCAGGGAGAAGCGTGCGCCACCCAGCTCCTGGCTGTCGTCGACCACCACGCTGCCACCATGCCAGGCCATGATCTTTTGAACGATGGAGAGTCCCAATCCGTAACCTCCGCTGCGCCGGGTACGGCTGTCGTCGAGCCGTGCGAATGGCTTGAAGATGGTCTGGCGCTCGGTGACCGGCACACCGGGACCATCGTCCTCGATATCCAGACGTACCAGCCGCGACTCCAGTGAAAGCCGCACCTGAACCCGCGATTGGGCATGCCGGCAGGCGTTGGCCACCAAGTTCTGCAGCGCCCGCTGCAGATAGCGCGGGTCGGCCTGAACCTCGATTTCCGGCCCCGGCGCCAGCTCCAGACGCAGATGGGCATGCAGCGGAGCCAGGGTTTCGATCACCCGCTCGGCAATGTCGCGGCAATCGACCCGCGTGCGCTCCAGCTCGGCGCCGTTGACCATGCCGCTGTCGAGCCGCGCATAAGTGAGGATCTCGTCGATAAGTTGGTCGAGCTCCTCGATGTCGCGATCAATGCCGTGCAGCTGGCGATGGACGGCAGGATCGTCGCTCATGTCCTCGACCATCTGCATGGCGAAGCGGATGCGAGCCACGGGCGTGCGCAGCTCGTGGGAGACGGCACGGATCATCTCCTGCTGGGAGCGCAGCAACGACTGCACCTGCGCCGCCATGGCATTGAATGCCATCCCCACCCGGCCGATGAAACCGCCACCGTCGACCTTGACGCGGGTATCGAGGCGCCCGCTGGCGATGCGTCCGGCGGCCAGCTCGAGCCGGGCCAGGCGCGCCTCCACGCCGCGCACGATCAGGTAAATGATCGCGGCGAGTACGCCAAGCATGATCACCAGTACCAGCAGCAGCAGCGAGATGGGCGTGGGCTCCAGCGCCGACACCGGGCCGATCGACAGCCATTGGCGGGAGCCGTCGGCGGCGGGAACGGCAAGATGAACCGTCAGCGCCCAGTGGCCCGGGAGCAGGCGGATGACCAGCTCGCCTTCGCGCAGGCGGGAAAGCTGGTTGCTGTCCAGCCCCTCGGGTGCCAGGTCCCTCAGCTGTACCGGCAGGGCATCGCTGGTCACGCCCTGGAGGCGGCGCTGGCGGGCCTCGCCGTCCACCTCTGCCAGCCAATCGCCGAGCATCTGGGCCAGGCCGCGCAGTTGACTCTCGTTGAGTCCCGAGAGACGCGCTTCCAGGATGCGCTCCTCACGCGGCAGGCGCCGGTAGAGCCGCCAGCTGTCCTCGTCCTGCACTTTCACCAGCACACGCCCACGCTCCAGCCGCCTGCGCTCGAACCAGGTCAGATCGGCATCTGCCGGCTCGCGCAGGGACAGCCGCATGTTGAGCGTGTCGGACTGCTGCGTGAGCCAGCTGCCACGCTCATGGGCAGGCAGGGCCGCCACGCGCCAGGTGAGAAGCTGCAGCGGAGCCTCGGCCAACTGTTCGCGATACTGCTCCACGCGCACACGATCGACCAGCGCCAGCCCCATCAGGGCCAGGCCGAAGGTCAACAGCAGCGCCAAGGCCAAGGCCAGATAGACACGTAGGAAGGAGCCATCGGCCAGGAACCGCTGCATCGATCAAGCGTCCTTGACGAACAGATAGCCCTTGCTGCGTACCGTCTTGATCCGGTGCGGGTGGTTGGGGTCGTCGCCTATCTTGGGCCGTATTCGCGATACCCGAACGTCGATGGAACGATCCTGGCCGTCGTACTTGATGCCTCGCAGGTCGCTGAAGATCTCCTCGCGGGTGAGGACGCGACCGGCATTGCTGGCCAACAGCCAGAGCAGGTCGAACTCGGCGCTGGTCAGGTCGATGCGCTCGCCTTCCAGCCACGCTTCGCGGGTCGCACTGTCGATTTCGAGGTTGCCGAAAGTGAGGCGGGCCTCGCCGGAATGCTCGGCATTCTCGGCGCGGCGCAACAGCGCGCGCATGCGTGCCAGCAATACCCTCGGCTGGACCGGCTTGGGCACGTAGTCGTCGGCCCCCATTTCAAGCCCCAGCACCTGATCCATGTCGTCGGTGCGGGCGGTCAACATCAGGATCGGCCCGGCGTATTCGGGCCTGGCCCGGCGACAGATCGACAATCCGTCCTCTCCGGGCAGCATCAGATCGAGAATCACCAGATCCGGCTGCAGTGCCTGGATCTGTTCGACGCCACGCGAGCCCTCGGCCTCCACCGTCACCTTGAAGCCATTGGACTCCAGGTAATCCCGGGTGAGCTCGGCCAGGCGTACGTCATCCTCGATAATCAGCACGTGTTCCATGTCGCTGCTTTCCAGGTTGTCATCCATCCTAGTCATCCCCGTGCTGGGCTTCGTTGTCATCGGGACACCCTGTCCCGCCATTTACTCATCAAGGATACCCGAAAAAGGGTTTTTCGCATTCCTTTCATGGCATTTCGCGTCCTTGCAGCTTGCCAGCGAAGCATAGACCGGACTGGTGCAACAACCCAAAAGATGCCCCCCGACGAGTCACAGCTCACCCACAGGTTATCCACTTGAAGATGACCGCAAAGCACACTATCTTGTGCTTTCAATGACGATTACCACTAGATGATGTGCATTCCCTAGGAAAACTTCGGTTCACAATGCCTTCGTCAACCTGACTCATCCCCACTAAGAAGGGATCACCGGACCATGGAACTGCAGACCCCCGACCCCACCGACCTGTCGCTCACGGCGCCACAGACGCTCCGCGTCATCAAGCGCAATGGCGACGTGGTGCCCTTCGATGCCGGCAAGATTGCCGTGGCCATGCGCAAGGCGTTCATCGCCGTGGAAGGCGACAACGTCAGCGCCTCCTCACGGGTACGCGACTTCGTCGACCAGGCCAGCCAGAGCATTGCCGCTGCCTTCCTGCGTCGCATGCCCGATGGCGGCACCGTACACATCGAGGACATCCAGGACCAGGTGGAGCTGGCGCTGATGCGTGCCGGCGAGCAGAAGGTCGCTCGCGCCTATGTGCTCTACCGCGAGGAGCATGCCCGCGCCCGCGCCGCGGCAGGCGCCGATATCGAGAAGCCGCATCCCACGCTCAACGTCACCCTGGCTGACGGCAGCCGTCGTCCGCTCGACCTCGGCCGCATCGAGACGCTGGTGTTCGACGCCTGTAACGGGCTCGACAACGTCGACCCCAACCGCATTGTCGAGGAATCGCTGAAGAACCTCTACGACGGCGTCTCGGTGGACGGTGTGTCACAGGCGCTGATGATGACCGCGCGCACCCTGGTGGAGAAGGAGCCCAACTACACCTACGTCACCGCTCGCCTGCTGCAGGACAACCTGCGCCGCGAGGCGTTGACGTTCCTGGGAATCGCCGAGGAGGCCACCTTCGGCGAGATGGCCGACTTCTACAAGCCGGCCTTCCAGGCCTATGTGGCGCGCGGCATCGAATACGAGCAACTCGATCCCGCGCTCGCCGAGTTCGACCTCGAGCGCCTCGGCGACGCGCTCGACCACACGCGTGACAACGCCTTCACCTACCTGGGCCTGCAGACCCTCTACGACCGCTATTTCATCCACAAGGACGACGTGCGTTACGAACTGCCTCAAGTGATGTTCATGCGCGTGGCCATGGGCCTGGCGCTGAACGAGGACGACCGCGAGGCGCGTGCCATCGAGTTCTACGAGCTGCTCTCCAGCTTCGACTACATGGCTTCGACGCCGACGCTGTTCAATTCGGGCACCGTGCGCAGCCAGCTATCCAGCTGTTATCTCACCACCGTGCCTGACGAGCTCGACGGCATCTACAGCGCCATCCGTGACAACGCCCTACTGTCCAAGTGGGCCGGCGGCCTGGGCAACGATTGGACGCCGGTGCGTGCATTGGGCTCTTACATCAAGGGCACCAACGGCAAGAGCCAGGGCGTGGTGCCATTCCTGAAGGTCGTCAACGACACCGCAGTGGCGGTGAACCAGGGCGGCAAGCGCAAGGGCGCGGTATGCGCCTATCTCGAGACCTGGCACCTCGACGTCGAGGAGTTTCTCGAGCTGCGCAAGAATACCGGCGACGACCGCCGCCGTACCCACGACATGAACACCGCCAACTGGGTGCCCGACCTGTTCATGAAGCGCGTGTTCGACGACAAGGAGTGGACGCTGTTCTCGCCCTCCACCTGTCCGGACCTGCATGACCTCTACGGTGCCGCCTTCGAGAAGCGCTACGAGGAGTACGAGGCGATGACCCGCTCGGGCCAGCTCAAGCTGTTCAAGCGCGTCAAGGCCAAGGACCTGTGGCGCAAGATGCTCTCGATGCTGTTCGAGACCGGCCACCCGTGGATCACCTTCAAGGATCCCTGCAACCTGCGCAGCCCGCAGCAGCACGCGGGCGTGGTGCACTCCTCCAACCTGTGCACCGAGATCACGCTGAACACCAGCGTTGACGAGATCGCGGTATGCAACCTGGGCTCGGTCAACCTGGCCCGTCACGTGGTGGACGGCAAGCTCGACGACGACAAGCTGAAGAAGACCGTGCGTACCGCCGTGCGCATGCTCGACAACGTCATCGACATCAACTACTACGCGGTGCCCCAGGCGCGAAACTCCAATTTCAAGCATCGTCCGGTGGGGCTCGGCATCATGGGCTTCCAGGATGCGCTCTACACCCAGGACATCGCCTACGCCTCCGAGGAAGCGGTGGCGTTCGCCGACCGCTCCATGGAGCTGGTGAGCTACCATGCCATTGAAGCTTCCTCGGACCTTGCCGCCGAACGCGGTCGCTACGAGAGCTTCGAGGGCTCGCTGTGGAGCCAGGGCGTGCTGCCCATCGACTCCATCGAGAAGCTCAAGACCGAGCGCGGCGAGAAATACATCGAAGTGGACACTAGCGCCACCCAGGACTGGCAGCGCATCCGCCACAAGATCGCCGACCAGGGCATGCGCAACTCCAACGTGATGGCCATCGCCCCCACCGCGACGATCTCCAACATCTGCGGCGTGTCGCAGTCGATCGAGCCGACGTACCAGAACCTCTACGTGAAGTCGAACCTCTCCGGCGAATTCACCGTGGTCAATGCCTACCTGGTCCATGACCTCAAGGCCCGCGGCCTGTGGGACGAGGTGATGATCAACGACCTCAAGTACTACGACGGCAGCGTGCAGCCCATCGAGCGGGTGCCGGAAGACCTTAAAGCCAAGTACGCCACCGCCTTCGAGGTGGAGCCGAAGTGGCTGGTGGAGGCCGCCGCCCGCCGCCAGAAGTGGATCGACCAGGCCCAGTCGCTGAACCTCTACATCAAGGGCGTCTCGGGCAAGAAGCTCGACGTGACCTACCGCATGGCCTGGTTCCGTGGGCTCAAGACCACCTACTACCTTCGCGCGCTGGGCGCCACCTCGGTGGAGAAGTCCACCGTGGACCGCGGCAATCTCAATGCAGTGAGCAACCGATCACCCGCCGAACCCGCCCCGCAGGCACCGCCGGCGCCGACGGCACGCGAGCCCCGCGGCGTGGAGGACTTCCTCACCGGCAAGGCGGGCAGCGGTTCCCGGGCGCCCAGTGCCAGTGATATCGACGACCTGGGCTGCGAAGCCTGTCAGTAAATTAGCAAGCTGGCTGCACTCGGCCAGCTTTTCACGCGACGAGAATGTTACTGATCCGACGATAGCTCGGATCCAGCAAAGATAAGGTGAAGCCATGCTGAACTGGGACGAATTCCACGAGGACGATACCAGCGTCGACGAGCCGCCGGCCAAGGCCGCGCCGGCACCTGCCGCCAAGCCGCAGCCCACGGCTGCCCCAGGCGGTGAAGTGAAGGAGAGCAGCGGCAACTATCAGGTGGTCGACAGCGACCGCCTGACGCGGGCGCGCAAGTCGCTGGAAGAACTCGACGTGGCCGCCGGCCTCGAGGAACTCGAGATGGGTGCGGCGCGTATCGAGGTCGACGACAAGCAGATGATCAACGCTCGCGCCGACCTCAACCAGCTGGTGCCGTTCAAGTACGAATGGGCCTGGCAGAAATACCTGGACGGCAGCGCCAACCACTGGATGCCCCAGGAAGTGAACATGAATGCCGACATCGCCCTGTGGAAGAGCCAGGACGGCCTGACGCCGGACGAGCGGCGCATCGTCGAGCGCAGCCTGGGTTACTTCTCCACTGCCGATTCGCTGGTGGCCAACAACCTGGTGCTGGCGCTCTACCGCCTGATCACCAACCCCGAATGCCGACAGTACCTGCTGCGCCAGGCCTTCGAGGAGGCGATTCACACCCACGCCTACCAGTATTGCGTGGAGTCGCTGGGCATGGATGAAGGCGAGGTCTTCAACATGTACCGCGAGGTGCCCTCGGTGGCCGCGAAGTCAGCCTGGAGTCTCAAGCACACCCAGTCGCTGGCTCGCCCGGACTTCAATACCGGTACCCCCGAGACCGACCAGGAGTTGCTACGCAACCTGATCGCCTTCTACTGCGTGACCGAAGGCATCTTCTTCTACTGTGGTTTCAGCCAGATCCTCTCCATGGGCCGGCGCAACAAGATGACCGGCGTGGCCGAGCAGTTCCAGTACATCCTGCGCGACGAGTCGATGCACCTCAATTTCGGCGTCGACATGATCAATCAGATCAAGATCGAGAACCCGCACCTGTGGACGCCCGCGTTCCAGGACGAGGTCACCCAGATGATCCTGGAGGGCACCGAGCTCGAAATCGCCTATGCCCGGGACACCATGCCTCGCGGCGTGCTGGGCATGAACGCGGCGATCATGGAGGAGTACCTGCACTTCATCTGCAACCGCCGTCTGGCCCAGATCGGCCTCAAGGAACAGTTCCCTGGCGCACAGAACCCGTTCCCGTGGATGAGCGAAATCATCGACCTGCGCAAGGAGAAGAACTTCTTCGAGACCCGCGTCACCGAGTACCAGGTCGGCGGCGCACTGAGCTGGGATTGACCGGCTCGTCCTGCGGGCCCCACCTCACCGGGTGGGGCGATTCTCAACCGGAAAAGGAGCCAGTCGCCTGACAGTAGTTTCCCATCGCCAGCCTGTGGTGCGTCGTCGCTGATATCGCAACATGACGGGCTGGAACCTTCAACGCTTTCGTAGTGAGGTAAACGATATGGGCAGTTACTCCGCAAGCCTCGAGACACTACCCGGTGGAGCGCACAGCCCTCGGGACTCCCAAGCCTGGCAGCACGCCCTGGCTCTGGCCCTGGCCGCCCATCACAGCGAGGATGCCCTGGCCCACTATCCGCATGTAGCCTTTGCCTTCCCGTCGCCATCTCCCCACCCCTATACCCGCGCGTACCCCTTGCTCGACTACCGCGAACTCAAGGAGTGGGCGAGCACCCGGGGCTGGCGGGTCCGCCCCGCTCCCGAGCGCGCCCAGGCCGACGAGAAGTACAGCCCGCCGGTACGCTTCACGCGCCTGCCGAGCCGCTATCACTGAGCGTGGGCCCTCGCATCGCCCATTGCCGGGCACTGAGACCATGACGTTGCCATGGCAAACGTCTGCTCCTACGCTCGGGGTAACGTAAACCGGACGCGGCAAGGAGGCCCGTCATGGAAACCGACTGGAAGGAAGGCAATCGGATCACCCTGCTGCCCGACAGCCGATGCTTCGTACCCGCTCTGCTCGACGCCATCGACGAGGCGCGGGAATCGATCTGGCTCGAACAGTATCTGGTCGAATCCGGGCGCATGACGCGCCGCTTCTTCGAGGCCCTGACACGCGCCGCTCAACGCGGCGTCGAAGTGCGTGTCCTGCTCGACAGCTTCGGTGCCGTCGGCCTGGGCCAGCAGGAACGCGCTCGCCTTTCGGCCGCCGGTGTGGCGCTGCGGCACTACAACCCTTTCATGATGAGGCGACTGCGCCGAAATTTGGTACGCAACCACCGGAAGCTGCTTCTGGTCGACCGTCGCGTGGCCTATACCGGCGGCTACTGTCTGACCGACGATTATATGGGCGACTGGTTCGACCTCGTGGTGCAGGCGGAGGGGCCGGTGGTAGCAGACTGGATCACCCTGTTTGCCGATCTCTGGGAATCGCCTCGTAGCCGCGGCGACAAGGCCGGGATAACGCGCCAGCCAGCGACGCTGGCCACGCCCGGAAGCATGTCGGCTCGGCTGGTCCACAACGAGGGCCATCGCAGCCTGAACATCCGCCACTCGTTGCATTGCCAGATTGCCGCCGCCACGCGCCGCGTATGGCTCTATACCCCTTATTTCCTGCCCTCACGCCAACTCCGACGGCTAATTTCGGAGGCCTCGGCGCGGGGTGTCGACGTCCGGCTGCTGGTGGCGGGCGCGGGACACGATCACCCCAGCGTGCGCGTGGCCGGCCAGCGCCACTATGGCCAACTGCTCGATGCCGGCATCGACATCTACGAATATCAGCCCCGCTTCACCCATGCCAAGTTCTGTATCGTCGATGACTGGGCCACCGTGGGCTCATGCAACTTCGATCACTGGAGCCTCCACTGGAACCTGGAAGCGAACCTGGAAGTGAGCAGTGCCGACTTCATGGAGGATCTCGCCGGGCTATTCGAAAGCCATCGCAAGGAAAGCAGGGCGATTCTCGCCCAGACATGGGCCAAGCGCTCTCGAACCCAGCGCATTCAGGAACGCCTGGCAGCGCTGGTCGGCGCTTGGCTCTCCGGGTTGCGTTGAACCCAGGAGCCAGGGAGGCCGCCGAGCGACGTGGCCCGCGACAAGGGCGCTAATCCTTCTCCGGCCGGCTTTCCCCTCGCCCGTTGCGCCAGCGCCCGTAGCGGTAGGCGAACGGTGTCGCGGTGAACCCATGGGCAACCATCGAGGCCATCACGATCAGCGTGCCGGCCGTCCAGGCCAGGTCGTAGCCGGTACGGCTCGACACTAGCGTGGCGTAATAGAGTGCCGACACACCGATGGGGCCGAACCAGCCCATGATCAGGGTAATCGGCCAGTCTCGCAGCGCCGGTAGCCAGGGGCGCAGCAATAGAATGGCAGGAAGCCGGCGGAGCAACAGCACGAGCAAGGCGAGCAGCCCTCCTTGCAGACCCAGCGCCTGCCACTCGGCCCAGGGCGCAAGCAGGCCGAACAGCACGAAGATTGGCATCGTCAACAGGATGTTGACCGCTTCCTGGACGTTATCCTCCTCACCGCGCTCCTTGCCGCCCACTTCCTGGTCGAAGGCCAGGCCGGCGGCAAAGACACCCAGGATGCTGTTGGTGCCAAGCAGCTCACCCAGCCCCAGCACCAGGATCGTCAATGCCAGGCTGATGGAGAGAAACGAAGGTTGGTCGAGAAAGCCGCGGGCCTCGGACCATTGCAGCGCGCGCCCCGACATCCAGCCGAGCGCAATACCAACCAGCACGCCACCGCCCACCTCCCATAGCCAGACCCGGGTGAACCAGTCGAGCCAGGCATCGCCGGAAGGCAGGGAAAGCAGCAGGATCGGCAGCAGGACAAAGGGATAAGCCAGGCCGTCATTGGCACCGGATTCGCTGGAAAGAAGATGCCGGTAACCTTCGGGAAGATTCTCCTTGGCCACCCCCCCGGTTACGATGGAAGACGCCACCACCGGGTCGGTAGCGCAGATGGTCCCACCTACCAACAGCGCCATCAGCAGAGGCAAGCCCAGGAGCCAGTGGGTCAATAGCGAACTGACCAGGAACATGGCCGGCATGGCGATACCCAGCAGTACCAGCAGCGATCGCCAGTGGGCAAAGGGATAGCGGGGTGGCAACCGCAGCGCAATGCCCATCAGGCTGATGCCGAGCGTCAGCCGCGCCGTCTCCTCCAGGATCCGCTTGCCATCGCCCCACTCCATCGGGTCGAGGACAGCCAGGCCCTGGGGCCCCAACGCTACGCCAATCACAAAGGCAAACAGCGGAGTGGAAAGCCAAGAACGATCCAGTGGGCTCGATAGCAGGCCGACGACCAGCACCAGGCCACCCACGACCGTGAGCGCAATGTTCAACTGCTCCATCCCGGCTCCTTCCGCTCCGTGATCCCTTCCCTACACTAGGCAAACCGCCGCGAAACGTAAAATCGTGCAACCACCGAGCGGGCGGGATTGCGCAGTGCATCATGCCTGAACTAGAGTAGTTTCATGTTCAACCAATAGGGAATCGACATGGAGAGCAGCAAAGCCCCCAAGAGCGTCATCAAGCGTATCTATGTTCCCACCTACGTGCGCCAGCTTCCCAGCGGCGAGCGGGTCACCGTGCCGGGGCACTATCGCAAGCCGACCGAATCCTGAGTCAGGAGGGCTCCGACAGGAGTAGCGCATCACATTGTAAGTGAGGCAGAACGCAGCTCTGCCTCACGGAGTAATGTAAATACACAACGGCACGAATCCCTATAAAGGGTCGTGCTTTAATTCGGTATGGTTTTTTAGGGACTGGCGGGACAACACTTACAAAGTTTACCTCAAAATTTCCTTGCTATCTCTTTAACACAATTATACAAGCCTATTAATTGAAGGAACTTTCACCCCATGCGAGAATTTGTTTTTCTGAAGTTATTCCTTGCGCATCATTAAACCAATCGCATGCACTCCCCATAATCAAGCATGCATTATCGAGAGCCTTAAAGTCGTAGTTATACTGGGCATTGCCGCCTCCAGAAAAAGAAATGTCAGCACCTGGATATTCAAAGGAGTAATCTCCTCCGCTTTCACCAAACGCACCAGAAATACCGGTTATATTTTCATACTCATCTACACCCGAAGATGAAACAAGTTTCGAGTAAGGCGAAATAAGTATAGAGCCATTGAAGGCACCTTGACCTCCCCCACCCCCACCAACTGTGTAATCTCCAAGAACAATAATCAGCCCATCAAATGAAGGAGTCCCATCGAACTCAACGTCTCCATTTACCACAAGAACTCCACTTCCTGAAAAATTACCTGACGCAGAAAAATCGCCATCAATAAAAGTAAGCCTAGCATCCTCGACGTTACCTGTCTTTGAACCGAAATCTATCGAATCGCTTGGAGAAAATATTCGCCCCTCTTGTGACGCCAGCCCCCATAGAGAACTCATAAAATTATGAAAGCCGCCAGCATCATTGAGAAGCTCGACCGCGATTTCGTCTGAGATACCACCCTTATAATTGCCCAATCTATTTTGGCTTATATTACTTTCCACAAAACTTTTATAGCCAGCCGTTGATATTGCAGGATTCGTAACTCCTAATATTGTTTCTCCTTCCACACCAAATGAATTTGAATTAGGAGAATCAAAAGCATTTATATGACCCGGCAGGGTAATAGGAGACATGCTGAGCAAGCCGCCTAGCTTATGGTAATACACCTCAATCTCTCTTTGAGCGACTTCAACTCCACCAGAAAGAACATAGCCTACACTAGATAGATAAAAAAGGTTCCCAGCACCTAATTGACAAAGCGAGTATTTGTAACGAACATCGGGCTCGCTGCTTAACACACCATGAATTTCGGATTCACCACCGCATGCAGAAACATTAAAAATATCCTCATCATCCAATGCGATCGAAGCGCCATATTCTGCTGCCATCATTGCCATAGCGCTTGAACGATAATTACCAGCCAGACGCTCATCGATCTGCGATGACTGCATACCCGAAAGCCCCAGCATGAGTGACATTGCCAGCATTGATAACACTACTGCGAGTGCTGCACCGCGCTGCGCCTGCATTGCTGTCATCCTATTCTAGTTAATCGCATCATTGCGATTAACTGCGTAAAACTCAAACTTATCAGAAGCACTACCCTCCTGATTTGAAACCAACCGGAAGGTAAATTTCCAGACACCATCGCCTTCCTCCGCAGGCATTGGAAAACCATCTGAAGAAAAGCCTTCTGCAAGAGGTTCTTCAATAGTAACACCGGAACAGTTCATCCACAGGTACAAAGAATACCCGCCCTCACTACTCCCAACCCAGTAGCGTTTAGTGACATCATCCCCGTCATCACATGACGCTGAGCTTATTTCTCCATTATTAGGCACAACAACTTCAAACTTATCACCAGAAACATTGACTACATTCAAAGATGAAGCCCTTCTCACGTCCCGAATCAGCATTTCCGTGGCAAAGGTCAGCGCCGCCTGCTTGTTGCCCAGCAGCTCGGTCTGGCGAAAGGTCTGGAACCCCATGAGAAACAGCTGCCCGGCCCCCAGGATGATGATCAGACCGATCACCAGCGCCACCATCAGCTCGATCAGGGTAAAGCCTGCCTGACGCGAAACGCCTTTGACGGCAAAAGTCGAAACCAAGGCGGGAGCGTCTCTCATAGCTCGGGCAACCGGAACCGATAGACGAAGGCGTCCCCGGTCTCGTCAGTAACGTAGCGATCCTCCTCCCATTCGATGGAGACGGTGTAATCGCAGCCAGTATTGGAGAGGCTGCTGCCATCGTCAAATAGGATGGAGCCGAACCACTGAGATTCCCAGGCATTGTCGAAGGCACTGGTCGCTGGACAGGTACCAGTACTTGCCAGTCCCGCCCACGCTCGCTCCTGGGCATCAATCGCAGCCAAGCTTACTACGGCCCGCTGGAACCCCATATGAGCACTCTGCAAGGATCTGAGCTGCATGGCCGCTACACCCAGGAGGCCAATGGAAAGCACTAGGACAGCAATCAATGCTTCCACTAATGTAAAACCACTTTGGCTTTGTCCTGTGCTCACTGCCTTAACCTCTTTTTATCCGACCCAAGGAGTTAATCGTTATAGTTCGGGTTTCTCCTGCGTACGTTACTGTGAGATCACAGCCTCCGTAGCACCCGGGCGACTTACCTAAGCTGTTGAAAGTCACAGCTGTACCGCTAGCGAACGACAGGCTTGCCCCCGATCCGCTTCGAGCGCGAATAGTGCTGCCTCCGGCTCTGATCTCGTATGCCCAGGGAGAGGCTTCCATCACTTCGAATTCAACATCACGTCTTCGCTTGACAGCCTCGCTTCTAGCAAGGTTGAGCGCGGAAAGAATTTCATTGTGATAACTAGCAAGACGGTTACTGACCATCATCCCCTGAAAGCCCGGCACGGCAATGGTGGCGATGATCGTCATCACGGCAATCGTCACCAGCAGCTCGATTAGTGTGAAGCCGCTATAACGCATAGCGTTACCAACACCCAGAAGTGGGTGTGGTACGCCCCGCCTGGTCTATGGTCATCGTCTTACACCCCGCCTTAACTTGATTGCCCGAGTGCGTGGCCGTCAAAGTGTAAGAAGCTGCTGAAGGCGTGCCAGTAATCTCAAAAAAGCCATCCTCCGAGTCTTCAGGTAAACTCAGGCAACCGCTATAGGACGAATTAGTGGTATAGCAGCGCTCCAATTGCCCAGCGAGCTCCATGAGCTTGGCTTGCCCATCCGTAACCCGAGCATTCCTGACATAATTCTGATAGCTCGGTATAGCGATCGAGGCCAGAATCGCGATCACGGCCACGGCGATCATCAGCTCGATCAGGGTAAAGCCGCGCTCTACCCGGCGCGTCGCCGTGGGTTGCTGTCGAGCCGGACGGGCATGGGTCGTCACACGGCGCTCCTCCGCTTTCTGTTACACTTGGTTTCAGTATGTCTCATGACATCCTGCCCTGCCAGAGACGTCATAAAAAAAGCCGGGGCAGGCCCGGCACTTGATCTCATTGAAGCATGATTTTCGTCCCTACCACAGCGTTATCCCTACCCTCTTCGCTTCTCCTCAGGTGAGGGAATCGCTGGCGATCACGCGCTCACGCAGCTCGCGAGGCATGGAGAAGGTAATGGTCTCCTCGCGCCCGGCCAGCTCTTCCGGCACCTGGGCACCCAGGCCCTGCAGCCGCTCGATCACGCCTTTGACCAGCACTTCCGGCGCGCTCGCTCCGGCGGTGATGCCTACCGCGCCAACCCCATCGAGCCATGCCGGATCGATCTGGCTCGCATCGTCGATCAGATAGGCCGGCGTGCCGACCCGCTCGGCCAGTTCACGCAGTCGATTGGAGTTGGAGCTGTTGGGGCTGCCCACCACCAGCAGCAGGTCACAACCGGCGGCGAGCTCGCGCACCGCATCCTGGCGGTTCTGGGTGGCGTAGCAGATGTCGTCCTTGCGCGGCCCTTGGATCTGGGGGAACTTCTCGCGCAGCGCGTCGATTACCCGAGCGGTGTCGTCCATCGAGAGGGTCGTCTGGGTAACGAACGCAAGCCGCGTCGGATCCTTGACCTCCAGACGCTCGACATCGGCCTCGTCCTCCACCAGATAAATGGCGCCGCCATGGGACACATCGTAGCGTCCCATGGTGCCCTCGACTTCCGGGTGGCCTGCGTGGCCGATCAGGATGCACTCCTGGCCGCGCCTGGCGTAACGCAGCACTTCCATATGCACCTTGGTGACCAAGGGGCAGGTGGCGTCGAAGACCTTCAAGCCACGCCGCTCGGCATCCTCCTGCACCGCCCGCGAGACGCCGTGGGCGGAGAAGATCACGATAACGTCATCGGGCACCTCGTCGAGCTCTTCGACGAAGATGGCCCCGCGCTCGCGCAGGGTATCGACCACGAAGCGGTTGTGGACGACCTCGTGACGAACGTAGATGGGCGGCCCAAAGACGTCCAGCGCGCGGTTGACGATCTCGATGGCACGATCGACACCGGCACAGAAGCCGCGGGGATTGGCCAGCCTGATTCGCACGGAGTTACTTTGCATGGTTACGTCGCCTTGATGCCTGGGCATCGGGTGAGGATATTTCAGAGGACTTGCCCCCGACACTTCTGGAGCTAACCGTTCAATGCGTTTCCGCGGGCCTTATGTCCAACACCTCGACCTCGAAGGTCAGGGTACGTCCAGCAAGCGGATGGTTGAAATCCACTTCCACGTTTCGCTCGTCGACTGCCGTGACGACGCCGGGCAGCTCGCCGCCGGCGGGGTCGGCGAACGACATCACCGTGCCCACCTCGGGCTCGATCTCCTCGAAGTCGTCGCGGCTGAGCATCTGTACGTTCTGCGGGTTGCGCTGACCGAAGCCATGCTCCGGGGTGATCTCGAAACTGCCGCGCTCGCCGCCGGCCAAACCCTGCAAGGGTCGCTCGAACCCCGGCGGCAGGTTGCCGTCGCCCACCTGGAAGGTCGCGGGCTCCTTTTCTCGCGTGGAGTCGACCACGGTGCCGTCCTCCAGCTTGAGGGTGAAGTGCAGTGTCACTTCCATACCCTCCTCGATGCGATAGTCGCTCATCGTTGCTCTCGCTTGTTCGGTCGGTTCATGCCAGCAGGATAGCAGGCGACTCAGCCACGCCGCCTGGCCTGCTTGCGACCTTCGAAAAGGGATTCCCAGATCAGGCCGATGGCCCCCAGCGTGATGCCGATATCGGCCACGTTGAAGGCGGGGTAGTACCAGCCGGCGACATGGAACGAAAGAAAGTCGACCACGTAGCCATGCACCAGGCGATCGTAGAGATTGCCGAGCGCACCGCCGATGACCAGCGCCAGTGAAGCCCCGAGCAATTTTTCGTCGGCCTTGAGACGGCTCATCCAGATCGTCAGGCCGATGCAGGCACCGATGCCGACCAGGGCGAAAAACCAGCGCTGCCAGCCGGGATGGTCGGCAAGGAAGCTGAAGGCCGCACCGGTGTTGTGCAGCAGCGTCAGGTTGAAGAACGGCAACACCTCCACCGGCTGGCCGTAGCTCAACAGGCTCGACATCAGCGCCTTGGTGGCAAGATCCAGCACCACGACTACCGCTGCCAGCCACAACCAGCGCAAGGGCCGGCGCATCGGAGGCACATCGATGCCGCCCGGCTCCCTGTCACGCATAGTGGCGAGTCTCACCGGGCCCCTCCGGCAGGTTGCTGATGCAGCGACCGCAAAGGTCCGAGTGATCGGCATGGCTGTCGACATCCTCGCGGTGGTGCCAGCAGCGTTCGCACTTGTGGTGCGGGCTGGCCGCCACCGCCACCTTCAGGCCGTCGAGCTCGGTGGCCTCGGCCTCCTGCCCCTCGGCCAGGGGCGCCAGGCGCACTTCGCTGGTCAACATCACGAAGCGCAGCTCCTCGCCCAGCTTGGCCAAGGTGGCGTAAAGCGCTTCGTCAACGAAAAGGGTCACCTCGGCCGCCAGGCTGCCCTTGATCACCTTGGCATTGCGAGCATCTTCCAGGCACTTGTTGACGGCCTGCTTGACCTCGAGCACCTGCTCCCAGAAATCGCGCCCCATTTCGGCATCGGACGCCAGCATGGCCAGTCGCTCGTAGTAGCTTTCGAGCAGCACGCTGTCGCGGCGTTCACCGGGAATGTGTTCGTAGATCTCCTCGGCGGTGAAGGAGAGGATGGGGGCGACCCAACGGGCCAGCGCCTCGACGACGTGGAAGAGCGCGGTCTGGCAGCTGCGTCGGGCCAGTGAGTCGGCCTGGGTGGTGTACTGGCGATCCTTGATCACGTCGAGGTAGAAGCCACCGAGCTCCCGCGAACAGAAGGTATGCACCTGCTGGTAGACGTCGAGGAAGCGGTACTCCTCATAGGCTTTCTCGATACGCGACTGGAGCTGGGCAGCACGATCCACCACCCACTGGTCCAGCGCCAGCATGTCGCCGAACGCCACGCTGTCGCGGGCCGGATCGAAGCCATTAAGGTTGGCCAACAGGAAGCGTGCGGTATTGCGGATACGTCGGTAGACGTCGGCCGTGCGCTTGAGTATCTCGTCGGAAACCGCCATCTCACCGGAGTAGTCGGTGGAGGAAACCCAAAGACGCAGGATATCGGCGCCGAGCTTGTCCATCACCTCCTGGGGCGCGACCACATTACCCAGCGATTTGGACTGCTTGCGCCCCTGAGCATCGACGGTAAAGCCATGGGTCAGCAGTTGGCGATACGGCGGGTGCCCATCAATGGCCGAACCCGTCAGGAGCGACGAGTGGAACCAGCCGCGGTGCTGATCGGAACCTTCCAGATAGAGGTCGGCACGCGGCCCCTGCTCGTGGCCGTGCGGATGGGAGCCGCGCAGCACGTGGCGATGGGTGGTGCCGGAGTCGAACCACACGTCCAGCGTGTCGGTGACCTTGTCGTAGTCCGCCGCCTCGTCGCCCAGCAGCTCCGCCGGATCGAGGCGGAACCAGGCGTCGATGCCCTCTTTCTCCACGCGCTTGGCGGCCTCCTCCATCAACTCGACCGTGCGCGGATGCAGCTCGCCGGTGCCCTTGTGCAGGAAGAACGGAATGGGCACTCCCCAGTTGCGCTGCCGCGAGATGCACCAGTCGGGGCGGTTGGCGATCATGGAATGCAGCCGTGCCTGCCCCCAGGCCGGGGTGAAGCGGGTCGCCTCGATGCCTTCCAGCGCCTTCTCGCGCAAGGTGCGGCCGTCGTTGCCCTTCACGTCCATGCCCACGAACCACTGCGCCGTGGCACGGTAGATCACCGGCGTCTTGTGGCGCCAGCAGTGCATGTAGCTGTGGGTGATGACCTTATGGGCCAGCAGCGCGTCGACCTCACGCAGTTTCTCGACGATCTGCGGGTTGGCCTTCCAGATCATCTGGCCACCGAAGAACGGCAGGTCGTCGGCGTAGACACCGTTGCCCTGCACCGGGCTCTTGATCTCGCTGAAGTCCATGCCGTGGGCGCGACAGGTGACGAAGTCGTCGACGCCGTAGGCCGGGGCCGAGTGCACGATGCCGGTGCTGCCCACCTCGGATTCGACGTAGTCGGCCAGGTAGACCGGCGAGAGGCGATCATAAAACGGATGGCGGAACTCGATCAGGTCGAGCGCCTCGCCCTTGGCGGTGGCGATCACCTCGCCGGAAAGCTCGTAGCGCTCCAGGCAGCTCTCGACCAGCTCCTCGGCCAGCACCAGTAGGCGCTCGCCGGTATCGACCAGGGCGTAGGTGAACGCGGGGTGGACGTTGAGCGCCTGGTTGGCCGGTACGGTCCAGGGCGTGGTGGTCCAGATCACGATGGCGGCGGGCTTGGGCAGCTCGGCCAGGCCGAATGCCGCGGCCAGCTTCGCCTCATCGGCGGCCGGGAAGGCCACGTCGATGGCGTCGGATTTCTTGTCCTGATATTCCACCTCGGCCTCGGCCAGCGCCGAGCCGCAGTCGAAGCACCAGTTGACCGGCTTGAGCCCCTTGAACACGTAGCCCGCCGCAACCATGTCGGCCAGGGCGCGGATTTCACCGGCCTCGTTGGCGTAGTCCATGGAGCGGTAGGGATTGTCCCAGTCGCCGATCACGCCCAGGCGTACGAAGTCGGCCCGTTGGGTCTCGATCTGGGCGGTGGCGTACTCGCGGCACAGCCCGCGGGCCTGCTCGGGCTCGAGATGCTTGCCGTGGGTGGTCTCCACCTTGTGCTCGATGGGCAGACCGTGGCAGTCCCAGCCCGGCACGTAGGGCGCATCGAAGCCGGCCAGGTTCTTCGACTTGACGATGATGTCCTTGAGGATCTTGTTGAGAGCGTGACCGATGTGGATGCTGCCGTTGGCGTAGGGAGGGCCGTCGTGCAGCACGAAGGTTTCCCGTCCGCGACGCTCTTCGCGCAGGCGCTGGTAGAGCTTCATGTCCTGCCACTGCGCCACCCGGCCGGGCTCGCGCTGGGGCAGGTTGCCGCGCATGGGAAAGTCGGTTTCGGGCAGGTTCAGTGTGTGCTTGTAGTCGCTCATATCCTGGGAATCAGCCGTCGTCGTGGTCGGCGGAGCGGCCCGCCGAGGATTCGAAAGTCGCGGTCTCGCGCGCCAGCGGCGCCGAAGCCAGTGGAAGTGAGTCGTCTGTCAGGCCAAGCTCCCTGGCCATGTGGCACTCCTCGGCAAAATAGCGCCGGGCGCGCGCCTGGTCGGCCGCGATCTGCTGCGTGAGTGCAGTGAAGTCGTCGAACTTGACCTCGCCACGCAGCCTGGCGCAGGGAAACACCGTGAGGCGCTGTCCGTAGAGGTCACCGTCGAAATCGAACAGGTGGACTTCCAGCACCGGCCGGTCGCTGCCCACCGTAGGTCGCCAGCCAATGTTGGCCACTCCGGTAAAGCGCTGGCCGTCAGGCAGTTCCGTCACCACCGCATAGACCCCACGGAGCGCCAGGGGAAGGCGCGGCAGCGGCAGGTTCGCGGTAGGCACACCGATGGTACGCCCCAGCTTCTGGTCGGCCACCACCCGTCCATTCAGTCGATAAGGGCGGCCCAGCATACGTGCCGCCTGGGCAAAGTTGCCGCTGGCCAGCAGGGTGCGCACCCGGGTGCTGGAGACCCGCTCGTCGTCGAGAGAGAACGTGCGCGTATGCTCGACGCTGAACCCTTCGCGGCCACGTTGCTCGCCCTCTCGCGCCAGCAGGTTGAAGTCGCCGCTGCGATCGCAGCCGAAGCGGAAGTCGTCACCCACTACCAGGTGGCGGACGCCCAGCCCTTCGACCAGTACAAGATCGATGAATTCCACCGCGGTTAGGCTACGCAGCCGGTCGTTGAACGGCAGGCAAAGCACGTAGTCCACACCGCTCTCGCCCAACAGGCGCACTTTCTCGCGTAGGCGGGTCAGCCGCGGTGGCGCCTGGTCCCCGGCAAAGAACTCCCGTGGCTGGGGCTCGAACACCACGACCGTCACCGGCAAGCGCAGCTTCGAGGCCTGCTCGCGGCACTGGTCGAGAATCGCCTGGTGGCCGCGGTGCACGCCATCGAAATTGCCGATGGTGGCCACGCAGCCGCGATGCTCGTCGCGCAGATTGTGCAGTCCTCGAATGACTTCCATTAAGCCTTCACTAAACCTTGGGTTGAAAAACGTGTAAAGGGGGAGATTATAGCGAACCCCTGCCCCCTTGACAGCCGGTAGCCCGCCTCGAGGGGCTTTCCTCCAATCCCGAGGGGCGCGGGAGCAGGTCGCGACAGAACCGCCTTCAGCCGCGCATGCGGAAGTGCCGCGGCCTGACACCCCACGCCGCCAGCCAGGCGAAGTAGACCGCCGCGCCGACCAACACCAGCAATGCCAGCCACTGTACCCGCGTCCAGACACCCCACTCGAGCCATTGCTGCCAGTCCGGCGCCAGCCAGGCGAGCCCCCCGCTCATCACCGCACAGCCGCCTACCAGCTGCACGGCGTAGCGGCTCCAGCCGGACTGGAATACCAGCACGCCCTGCTTGTAGAGCAGCCAGCCCAATAGCCCCGCATTGAGGAAGGCCGACAGCGCCGTGGCCAGGGCCAGGCCGGCATGGGCCAACGGCCAGATCAGAATCAGGTTGAACACCATGTTGGCAACCATCGCGATGATGCCGACCTTGACCGGGGTCTTGGTGTTCTGGCGAGCGAAGAAGCCCGGCGCCAGCACCTTGATCAGCATGAAGGCGACCAGGCCGAAGGCGTAGGCACGCAGGCTCATGGCGGCCATGGCGATATCGTGCTCGGTCATGGCGCCATAGTGGAACAGCGAGATCAGCAGCGGTTCAGCCAGGATCGCCAAGGCCAGCGCCGCCGGCAACCCCAGCAGCAGCACGGCACGCACCGCCCAGTCGAGCATGGCGGCGAAGTGCTGTCCCGCCTGCTCGGCGTGGCGCTTGGAGAGCGCCGGAAGGATCACCGTGCCGATGGCGATGCCGAACACCCCCAGCGGCAGCTCGACGAGGCGGTCGGAGTAGTAGAGCCACGAGACGCTGCCGGGCGCGAGCAGCGAGGCCAGCACAGTATCCAGCAGCAGATTGATCTGTGACACCGAGACCCCGAACAGCGCCGGCGCCATCAATACCAGGATGCGCTTGACGCCATGATGGGCGAAGTTGGGCCAAGGCCGTGGCATCAGTCCCAGGCGCGTCAGAAACGGGACCTGGAAGGCGAGTTGGGCGACACCTGCGATCAGCACGCCCCAGGCCAGCGCCATGGCCGGCTCGCTCATCAGGGGCGTGAGCAGTACGGCCGCACCGATCAAGGAGAGGTTGAGCAGCACCGGCGTGAAGGCGGGGACGGCGAAGCGATTCCAGGTGTTGAGCACGCTGCCGGCGAATGCCGTCAGCGACACCAGCAGCAGATAGGGGAAGGTCAGCCGCAGCATGTCGGCAGTGAGCGCCAGCTTGGCCGGATCGCGTCCGAAACCCGGTGCAAACACCCACACCAGCCAAGGCGCGGCGAGCATCGCCACGGCGGTGATCAGCGCCAGCACCGCGGTGAGACTACCGGCCACGGCGTCGAGCAGCTCACGCACCTCGCGCTTGCTCCCCCGCGTGGCGTACTCGGAAAGCACCGGCACAAAAGCCTGGTTGAAGGCGCCCTCCGCAAACAGCCGACGCATGAAGTTGGGAATCTTGAAAGCGACGAAGAAGGCGTCGGCCCCCGTACCGGCACCGAACAGGCTCGCTACCACTACGTCACGCACCAGGCCCATGACCCGCGATAGCATGGTCATCACACCCACCACCAGGCCCGAGCGCATCAGCCCGCCGGCCTTGGGCGCCACGGCCCGGTCGTCATCGGCGACCTTCGCCGGCGCCGACTCTCCAGGCTCGGGCAACTGCTCGCGTTCCGTCACCGTCTGCTTCCTCGTCAGGCTCGTTCGATTCGCTATCCCGCTGGCGGGCACAAAAAAACCGGCCTCAGCCGGTTTTTTCGAGTTCACGAAGCGCGGGCATCGTACAGATGTGCGCTCGCAACGTCTCCAGGCGACCGGCTTTACGCAGCCAGCGCCTTAATTCGCGTGTTCAGGCGGCTCTTCAGGCGCGCGGCCTTCTTCTTGGAGAGCACGTCCTTGTCGGCAATGCGGTCGATGACCGGCTGCGCCTTCTGGAATTCGGCCATGGCGGTGGCATGGTCGCCGCCGTTGATGGCCTTGATGACGCGCTTCACATAGGTACGCACCATGGCGCGCTGGCTCGCCTTCAGAACACGACGGCCTTCCGCCTGACGGGCACGCTTGCGGGCTTGCTTGCTGTTTGCCACTGACTATCTCCTGGAAAACTTTAACGCCGCCCGGTCGGGGGCGGCATCGATAACGATTTGTCCGGCCTGAAGAATTTCGCCTTCCTGCCGGGCTGGCCATTGCGTCAACGCCAAGGTTGCCGACGGGCCGTGTCTGAGAGGATGGCGCATGCTACCACAGGTACGCGGCGACATGCTACATAACGACTCCCTGCGTCACAGCACGACGAGATTGTCGCGGTGAATCAGCTCGGGCGCTTCCATGTAGCCCAGGATCGCCTCGATCTGGTGGCTGGGCTGGCCGAGGATGCGACGTGCCTCGTCGGCCCCGTAGTTCACCAGCCCCTTGGCGATCCGCTCGCCCTGCTCGTTCAGGCACAGCACCATGTCGCCGCGCACGAAATCGCCCGATAGCGACTTGACCCCCACCGCCAGCAGGCTCGAGCCACTCCCGCGCAGCACCTTCACCGCGCCGGCATCCAGCGTCAAGCTGCCGCGCACCTGCAACTGGCCAGCCAGCCAGCGCTTGCGCGCCGCTATGGGCGCCTCCTCCGGGCACAACAGCGTACCCAGGCGCTCCCCCTGAACCAGTCGGGTCAGCACTTCGGGCTGGCGACCGCTGGCAATTACCGTGACGGCACCGGAACGTGCCGCCAGGCGAGCCGCCTGCACCTTGGTCGTCATGCCGCCGCGGCCCAGCGCACCACCGCCGCCGGCCATCGCTGCAAGCGCGGGATCGTCGGCGCGCCCTTCACGGATCAAGCTGGCCGCCGGGTTGTGCCGCGGATCGGCATCGAACAACCCCTCCTGGTCGGTGAGGATCACCAGCGCTTCGGCCTCGAGCAGGTTGGCCACCAGCGCGCCCAGGGTGTCGTTGTCGCCAAAGCGAATCTCGTCGGTGACCACGGTATCGTTCTCGTTGACCACCGGCACCACGCGCAGGTCGACCAGGGTGCGCAACGCCGAGCGGGCATTGAGGTAGCGCTTGCGGTTGGAGAGATCATCGTGGGTCAGCAACACCTGGGCGGTAAGTAAGCCATGGCGGGCGAAATGGTGCTCGTAGCATTGGGTCAGACCGTTCTGGCCCACCGCCGCGGCAGCCTGTAGCTCGTGCACCGCCGAAGGGCGGACCTGCCAGCCCAGCCGCACCATGCCGGCTGCCACGGCGCCGGAGGACACCAGCACCACCTCGACCCCCTGGCGATGCAGCACCGCGATCTGGTCCACCCAGCCGCCGACCGCCGCCTCGTCGAGCCCGCGGCCGTCATTGGTCAGCAGCGCACTGCCGATCTTCACCACCACCCGACGAGCGCCACGCAGCGCATCGCGACCCGGTACCCGCTCGTTGCCCACCGATTCACTCCCCCACAAGGCTGAACCCACACCAAGAGAAACTAAGCGAGCGAAGGCCTCCCCTCACTCCACGTATTCGACCTCGACATCGTAATCATCATCATCGAAATCGTCGTCATCATCGTCCTGGTCGCTGCGCCTGCGCTTGCGCCCCAGGCGCGCCTCGGTGCGAGCGACCGCCTCGGCCTCCATGCGGCTGCGCATCTCGCGCTCGCGCTCGGCGGCCTCTTCGTCCTCGTTCTCCAGCCGGCGCTGCTCGGTGAGCCAACGATGGGCTGCCTGCACCAGGGCATCGGTACCTTCGCCGCTGATCGCCGAGATGCGGTAGACCGGCCCCTCCCAGGCCAGGCCTTCGACGATGAGCTGCACACGGGCTTCTTGCTCGTCTTCCGGCACCAGGTCGAGCTTGTTGATCACCAGCCAGCGAGGCCGCTCGGCCAGGGTCGGCGAGAACTGCTCGAGCTCGTGGGCGATGGCCTTTGCCGCCTCGACCGGATCGGACTCGTCGAAAGGTGCCACGTCGACGACGTGGAACAGCAGCCGGGTACGGGTCAGGTGCTTGAGGAAACGCAGCCCCAGGCCGGCACCATCCGAGGCCCCTTCGATCAGCCCCGGCACGTCAGCCATCACGAAGTGTTCGTGCATGCCCAGCTTCACCACGCCGAGGTTGGGCACCAGCGTGGTGAAGGGGTAGTCGGCCACCTTGGGCTTGGCCGCGGAGACCGAACGAATCAATGTCGACTTGCCGGCATTGGGCATGCCCAGCAGGCCGACGTCGGCCATCACCTTCATCTCCAGGCGCAGGTTGCGCCGCTCGCCGTCAGTGCCCGGCGTGGTCCTGCGCGGCGCCCGGTTGGTCGACGACTTGAAGTGAATGTTGCCGAGCCCCCGGCGGCCGCCCTGGGCCACCAGCACCTGCTGGCCGATCTCGGTGACGTCGGCGATCACCTCGAGGGTGTCCTCGTCGATCACCGTGGTACCCACCGGCACCTTGACCACCAGATCGCTGCCGGCCCGGCCGCTCATCTGGCGCCCCTGGCCGGGGCGGCCGCTCTCGGCCTGGTAGAAGCGCTGGTACTTGAAATCGATCAGGGTGTTGAGGGCGTCATCGCCTAGCAGATAGACGCTGCCGCCATGCCCGCCGTCGCCACCATCGGGACCGCCCTTGGGAACGTACTTCTCGCGGCGAAAGCTCAGGCAGCCGTTACCGCCCCTGCCGGCTTCCACGATGATCGAGGCTTCGTCGACGAACTGCATTGTGACTCTCCCGACGGACGCTGCCGTCATGATACAAGAAGGCCCCGCCTGAGCGGGGCCTTCCTTCATACCGCTTCGAGCGTTCTCAGGCAGAGACGACGCTGACGAACTTGCGGTTCTTCGGACCCTTGGTCTCGAACTTGATCACACCGTCGCTCAGGGCGAACAGGGTGTGGTCGCGACCGACGCCAACGCCGGTACCGGCATGGAAGCGAGTGCCGCGCTGACGCACGATGATGTTGCCGGCGGTGACGGCCTGGCCGCCATACAGCTTGACACCAAGGCGTTTGGATTCTGAATCGCGGCCGTTACGGGTAGAACCGGCTGCCTTCTTATGAGCCATTGCAAAGTCCTCGCTCGTTAAGGGGAAGCCGCTTAGGCGGAAATCCCGGTGATCTTGACTTCAGTGAACCACTGACGGTGGCCCTGACGCTTCATGTGATGCTTGCGACGACGGAACTTGATGATGCGAACCTTCTCGCCACGGCCGTGGGAGACGATCTCGGCAGCCACCTTGGCACCGTCGACCAGCGGCGCACCAACGGTGACGTCGTCGCCATCGGCAACCAGCAGTACCTGATCGAACTCGACGGTCTCGCCGGTCGGGATTTCCAGCTTCTCGAGCTTGAGTGTCTGGCCTTCCTGAACGCGGTACTGCTTGCCACCGCTCTTGATTACTGCGTACATGTGCGTATCTCTCCAGTACTCATCGGGGTTGGCTCTTCATCGGCCTGCTTCGAGTGGCGCCCCTTCCGGCAACCATCTGACAGGGAGCATGATGAGTGGGCCGCGCATTATAACCGCGGCCGATGGGGCGTTCAAGCTGCCCTGCACTTTTCCCGCCACGCACATGACCGTCCTCGCCGACGTCTCGCTGCACGGCTTGACGCCCCCATGGGGGGCCCATAGCATGAGCCGCAACCCAAGGCCGCTGCCAATGCCCGGCATGCCGGCCCACAGCCCGATGACGATGCCCATGCCATCCAACGCTCCTTCCCGCCCTGCCGCCAACAACACCGACGCCTCGTCGGCCCACGCCGCCGTCGCCGACGACTTCGCCGCGGTCAACCGCACCATCACGGAGCAACTGGCTTCGCGCGTGCCGCTGGTGGAAACCATCGGCCAATACATCATTGCCAGCGGTGGCAAGCGCTTGCGCCCACTGCTCGTGCTGCTGGCCGCTCGCGCTCTGGACTATCGCGGCGACCGGCACATCTCGCTGGCCGCGTTGATCGAATTCATGCACACCTCGACGCTGCTGCACGACGACGTGGTGGACGAATCTCACATGCGCCGCGGCAAGGCCACCGCCAACAACGCCTGGGGCAACGCGCCGTCGGTGCTGGTGGGCGACTACCTCTACTCGCGCTCCTTCCAGATGATGGTGGAAATCGGCTCGCTCAGGATCATGAACGTGCTTTCCAGCGCCACCTGCATCATCGCCGAAGGCGAAGTGCAGCAGCTGACCAATGTCGGCAACCCCGACATCGACGAGGCGACCTACTTCGACACCATCCAGGGCAAGACCGCCATGCTGTTCGAGGCGGCAACTCATAGCGGCGCGATTCTCGCCGAGGCCACTCCGCAGCAGGAGGCCGCCCTGCAATTATACGGCCGCTACCTGGGATTGGCCTTCCAACTGGTCGACGATCTGCTCGATTACCAGGGCGACGCCCAAGCCATGGGCAAGAACGTGGGAGACGACCTGGCCGAAGGCAAGCCGACCCTGCCCTTGATCCAGGCCATGGCGGCCGGCACTCCGGACCAAGCCAGAACGATCCGCCAGGCCATACGCCAGGGCGGGCTTGAGCGGCTAGGCGAAGTGCTCGCCATCGTGCGCGACACCGGTGCGCTGGACTACACGCGCGCCCGTGCCGAAGAGATGTCGGCCAAGGCGCTGGAGCAACTCGACCTGCTGCCCCCCAGCCGCTACCGCGACGGCATGGCCGATCTGGCCCGACTCGCCGTCGAACGACAGACCTGAGCCTCTCGCCGCCCCGCCTCAAGGCTTGCAAGGTAGGGGGTTTTGCGTATAATGCCCATCCGTCGGCTCCAGCAGAGTCGGGGTCGGGCAGCCTGAAAGGCGGCTCGAAGCAAAGCATCGGAGTATAGCTCAGCTTGGTAGAGCGCTGCCTTCGGGAGGCAGAGGTCGTAGGTTCGAATCCTGCTACTCCGACCAAAGAACATAGAAAATACCGCCACTTACGGATCATGCCGGGTGGCGGTTTTTCGTTGCCCGCCACTCAGGAAGACATGGGGTCGCAAGCGACGAGCCTGCCTGCCCTCGCCACGAAACCCATGCGTCACGACCGGGCCCGGTCATTCGTGGGTTTGTGGGAAACCCGCAGCGCCTCGGTCTCACGGGGCACTCACCGCCTGACCTCGGGAAGTCGGTCGGGCAGCAATACGAGCGCACTGAGCGGCATGGGCCTGGCAAAGAAGTAACCTTGCAGCAGGTCGCACTCGCGACGGACCAGGTCCTGTTGCTGTCCAAACTCCTCGACACCCTCTGCAACGACCGTCAGCCCCATGTGATGGGCCATGGCGATGATACCCTGGACGATGGCCGCGTCACTGCTGTTCGTCAGGATGTCGCGGATAAAGGCTCGGTCCAGCTTGACCTTCTGAATAGGCAGGTCGCGCAGGTAGCTGAGGCTGGAGAAACCGGTCCCGAAGTCATCAAGGGCGACCGAGATGCTCATCCCTCGTAGCGCGCGGATCATCTCGATGGCCTGCTCGGCACCCCCCAGAAGGATGCTCTCGGTCATCTCCAGTTCGAGAAGCTCAGGTGGAAGGCCCGTCTCCCTCAGGATGCGCTGCACATCGTCGAGGAAACCCTCCCGGCGAAACTGTAGCGACGAAATGTTGACCGCTACCGGAAAGACACGCTCTCCTGTGGCATGTAGGTCGGCCAGGTTCTGACAGGCCTGCCGCAACACCCAGCGGCCCAGCGGTATGATCTGGCCGGTTTTCTCGGCGATGGGGATAAAAAGCCCGGGAGACACCATCCCGAGCCTTGGGTGGCGCCAACGGACCAAGGCCTCGACGCTGCGAATCTGACCACTGACCGCATCGACGATGGGCTGGTAATAGAGTTCGAACTGTTCCTCACGCAGTGCCGTATGCAGGTCTTGACGTATGAGAACGTCATCACTGCTATTTAGCCTGTCTTCTCCCTGGTACCACTGCCAGGTGTTACGCCCCTGCAGCTTTGCCGCTTCCACAGCCAGATCAGCATGCTGGAGTAATTCGTGGGCATCTTGAATGTCTTCTTCGCTGCAGGCGACTCCGATACTGGCACTGATGTGCAATGCGCGACCGTCGATCTCGAACGGTTGCTCAAGGATTTTGAGGATACGCTCGGCAGCGCACCCCACCTCGGCCCGATTGGCAAACCCGGGCATGAGGAAGGCAAACTCGTCTCCCGTAATGCGGGCCAGTGTGCCGGCGCGATCGAGTTGGCGACGAAGGCGGTCGGCAACAGCCATCAGCAACTGGTTACCGACGGCATGTCCCAGGCCATCGTTGATTGCCTTGAAACCATCGAGATCCAGGTACATCACGGCCAGCAGCTCCTGGTGCCGCTGGCTCAACCGGAACTCATGCTCAAGACGCGCCTCAAGCGCCGAGCGATTCGGCAGGTCAGTCAGCATGTCGTGGGTGGCCTGGTAAGCGATTCGAGCTTCCTGGCTTCGTTGCTGGGTAATGTCCTCCTGAATGCCGATGAAGTGCGTACAGCAGCCCTCCGCATCGAAAACCGGACTGATCGTCAACCGATTCCAGAACGGCTCGCCATCGCTACGGTAATTGGTCAGCGTGACTTGCACATCGGTACGGGCCGAGATGGCCTTCTGGATTGCCGCGACGTCCTCGGCGTGGGTTTGGTCGCCTTGCAGGAAACGACAATTCCTGCCAAGCACTTCGTTCAGCGCATACCCCGATAATTGGCAGAACGCTTCATTGGCATAGACGAGCGGCAAGTCAGGCTGGGAGGCATCCGCCATGACAATTCCATTGGGGCTGGCCTCGATACCTCGCTTCAGTAGCTTGAGTTCGGCTTCCTGACGTTTTCGCTGGGTGATGTCCTGGCAAATACCATAGACACCCACGATTTCGCCATCGACCACCACGGGCAGATTGGTCACCTCCAGATAGCAAGTGTGCCCGTCTACGTGAACCCCAATGGTTTCGTACTGCCGCGATGCACCGGCCTTTGCCGCATCGAAGGCCGCCTGGGTCAGCTCGCGATATCCTGGCGCGACAAACTCGCTGAAGTGACGTCCCGTCAACTCCTCTTCCGTGCATCCGGTTATCGATTCCTGGGCAATGTTGCCACGCTTGAACCTGCCTTCCAGATCGAACTCGTAAACCGCATGGGGATGGAAAGCGAACAAGGAACGATGCCACTCGGCCAAGGTTCGATGATGACGATTGTCTCGATCCCTGACGATGGCCAGGGCAACCATGGCCGCAGCTTGGCGAAGGCGTCTCCTGCTAAGCTCACTGGGGGCCCGGGCCTCATGGAAGAACGTGCTGAAGGTCCCCAGCAATTCGCCCTGCGTGGTCATGACCGGGCACGACCAACAAGAACGGAGCCCTTCGGCAAGAGCCACGCGGCGGTAGGATTCCCAGCACGCTTCACTTTGGATGTCTTCGGTAATGCTCTGTCGGCGATGTAGAGCGGCTTCGCCGAAGGATGCGGCATCGGGACCGACGGGCACATTCTGGAGCCGGTCGGAAAAGGTGCGTGAGAAGCCTTGACGGGATATTAGGCTGAGCGTGCAGCGTACTGGGTCGAAGCGCATGAAGGCCACCACAGCGCCCGGCAACTGGAAGCCGACCCAGTCTGCCAGTGCTTCCAGAGTCTGCTCCAGCGGAGCCTTCTGGGCAATAAGTTCGTGGATGCTCTGCTGCGCTTCCAGCACAGCGAAGTCGTCGATCACCTCAGTGCCTCCATGACACCCCCATCATGTGTTAGGAGGCTAAGAACCGTTAGGTTCATTCTGCAGGCAGTTGACAAGCAAGGCAAACCGCTACCAAGGATCACAAGCGGCCAGTCCCACGATCCACGCAAAGACAAGAGGGCACGAACGACCGCTTGCCGTTCCGCACGAAACCCGCTGGTGACGTCTCCTATGGCTCCGTCTCGAACGATGAAGGAGGCGCATCGGATAATCGACTGCGGCGGCTGCGCTGTTGGTTCGCCAGGCGTTCCCCGATCCATACGGTGCCGGCACCCCATACCAGATGCGCGGCGATCATCAAGTGGCGGCGATTGGCGGGGTGCCGGTGAGGTGGCGCCAGGATATGCAGAGCGGGTATCCATCCGAAGTAACTCGCCGCCCACACCGCCACGCCATAACCGCTGCCATACACCAGCGGGTGCGCGACATCACGGCGGATGACAGGATAGAACGCTCCGCTGAGAGCGCCGTAACCGAAGTGGCTGACAAGACTCAGCTCGGCATAGCGATCGTCATCGAGCGTCACGTCTGGCGCCACCTTGTGCATGATGTCCTGCGTGATTTCGCGGGGCGGCAAGGGGTAACGCTCCTCCCGAGGCAAGCGCCGATACAGCGCCTCCATGACCAGGGTCATGGGTACGGTAGCCAGCAGCCCGCCGATGGCACCCGCCAGGTAACGATTCATGGCTTCCTCCTTGAGGCCAGGGTATGTGCACTCACCTTAGTCGAGTCGGCCCGTAAGGCTCCAGCTCTGACATCCTTCCATTCGCCTAACGCAGCCCGCTTGGAAGGAAACCTGTCCTCAAGCTTTCCTTCGCCCTGCCGATAGCAGACTTAGGCATCGACGCGCCACGCCTGCTGTCTCGCGAAGCCATGGGTCGGCAGACCTGTTCGCCTGTCGAGAGGCAGATTTCCTATGCCCTACGGGCATCGCCAACATCGTACAGTCCTATGTCGAAAAAGCAGAGTTTCATCCTCATTGCCTCGCTAGTCCTGATCTGGGGCTACTCAACGGCGGTGCATGCAGGCACACCTTCGCTGTCGCTGAACGGCTTCGGTACCCTTGGTGTCGTGCATTCCGATGAAGACCAGGCAGCCTTCGTTTCCAACATCTTCGCTCCGCGGGGGGCCGGTCATAGCAGCAACTGGAGCGCTGAAGTCGATACCCGGCTCGGCCTGCAGCTTACCGCCGATTTCACTCCCCGTCTTTCCAGCGTCGTTCAGCTCGTTTCCGAGCAGCGGTATGACGGGTCTTACGAGCCGACAGTCGAATGGGCCAACGTCAAGTTCGATGCCACGCCGGATCTCAGCTTGCGCGCCGGGCGGGTAATGCTGCCGATCTTCATGAATGCGGAGTATCGCAAGGTCGGCTATGCCATTCCCTGGGTGCGCCCGCCTCAGGAGGTCTACAACGCGATCCCGGTGTCCAACGTCGATGGAATCGACGTCAGCTATCGGTTCCGTTTCGGAGAAGCCGTCAAGACGCTGCGCGCCACGTACGGGCAGACCCATGCCCAGTTTCCGTACAGGGACTTGAACGGCGACCTGACCTCAGGCGATTCTGAATCCCGTGAAGGGCTCACGATCGGCAGCAATCTGGAGTGGGGCGGCCTCCGACTGTTTGCCGCTTACAGCCAGTTCCGCCTGACCATCGAGGAGTTCAACCCCTTTTTCGATATCTATCGCCAATACGGCCCTCGAGGCGAAGCCATTGCCGATCGCTACGATGTGGACGACAAGCGTTTCGAGGTCGTGAGCCTTGGCACCAGCTTCGACAGGGGCAACTGGTTCGTGATGGGCGAATGGACACAGACCGAGAGCCGCACTTTCATGGCAGATAGCCGTGGCTGGCATGTGACCGGCGGGTATCGGGTGGGAGCTTTTACGCCGTACGTCACCTATGCGAGACATCGCATTCATGGCAGCACCTCATCTCCCGGCCTGGGCCTGTCGCAGCCGAACACAGAAGCACTGGACGCTCTCCTCAATGCCTTCCTAAGCAACCAACCTCAGCAGACAGGCTTGTCTCTGGGTATGCGCTGGGAGGTTGCTCGCAACATGACCATGAAGGCACAGGTTGACCATATAGACTTGGCGCCGGGATCGCCCGGCTACCTGGTCAACCCGCAGCCAGGCTACGAGCCCGGCGGCTCGGTCAACCTGTTCAGCCTCGCGCTCGACTTCGTGTTCTGAGGAGACAAGGATGCCTTCACGTCTCAAGCGGATCGGTTGCAGCCTGCTCCTCTGCCTGGTCTCGAGCACCGCCCTGGCCGAGGTCGTGGTGGTGGTTTCCGCGCAGAATCCGGTCGCCGCACTCAGCCGCAGCGAACTGGCCGATATCTACCTGGGCCGAGCCAGTCGCTTCCCCAACGGGCGGCCTGCCACACCGGTGGACCACAGGGAAAATTCGCCCGCCTATCTCGCCTTCTATCGTGAGTACCTCGGGCAGACGCCCGCCCAGATCAAGATGCACTGGTCGCGCCTGATCTTTACCGGCCGCGGCCAGCCGCCACGCAGCCTGGCGGACAGCATGGCCGTAGCCGATTTCATTGCCGGAAATGCCACGGCCATCGGCTATCTCGACAACGCCCACCTCGACCAGCGCCTGCGGGTGGTGACCGTTGACTGATCGAAGCGCTGATGCCGACGCCGCGGCGGACCGCACCGCCTCCAAGCGGGGCTGGTCGCATCACCTCGTCGAGCCGATCGCCCTGTTTACGGGCCTTGCCTTGCTGGCCGTGGCAGCTATCTGGCTAGTTACCCTGAATCTGGCCGAACGGGAACGGGAGGCTGCCGACCGTCGCGCGGCCCTGCTGGCGGTTGACCTGGCCGAGACCTACGAGGCCCAGATCGTGCGGGCGCTTCGCGAGATCGATACCACCCTGAAGCTGGTGCGCTACAGCCTCGACGATCGGTCACCGCAAGACACCCTGGAAGATTTGCGTCGACGGGACATGCTGCCCCCCGCCCTGCTGTTCGAGGTCCGTATCAGCGATGCCTCCGGCAACATTCTGGCCAGCACGCACGACTTGTTGCCCGAGCAGGACGCTCTCCCAGCCTTCGAGCAAGCGGGCATGGCCATTGGCCTCGCCCGCCGGGAAGCGTCGGGGGAGGACGACAGACTCGCTTTCAGTCGTCAGCTGTCTGACGACGAGCAGGCCGAATCGGGGCGGGTGACCCTGCTGGTCAGTGCCACCTATTTCGTCAGCGGCTACGAGCCGGAAACGCTGGGGGAGCATGGCGTTCTGGCCCTGCTGGGGGCCAGCGGCAATTTTCTCGTTCGTCGCAGCGGCGACACCATACGCCTGGGGGAAAGGGTCGACCGCGATGCCCTGCTGGACGGCAACAGCGCTCACGACGAACCTGCCCGGGTGAGGGTGAGCGATTGGGATGGCGTGCGCCGCTATACAGTCGCCAGGCCGCTGTTCGAGTTCCCGGTCGCCATCGTGCTGGGACTCTCCCAAGCCGAACAGATGACCGCGGTCGAAGCGCTGGAACGGACCTATTTCTGGCGAGCCGCGCTGATCAGCCTTATCGCGCTCTCCGTACTGGCACTGCTTGGCCGGCTGAGCTGGAAGCTGCGCAGGACCCAGGCCAGAATCCTCGATGAGCGCTTGAACCACGCACGCCGCGCCGAATACCTGGCCTTCCACGACAACCTGACCGGGCTGCCCAACCGAGCCTTCTTTAGTCACCTCCTGACCAAGCACATGCAGCAGGCACGCCGCTACGACAAACCGCTGGCACTGCTCTTTCTCGACCTGGATCGATTCAAGGCGATCAACGATTCGCTGGGCCACGATGCGGGCGACGAACTGCTCCAGGAGGTCAGTCGGCGTCTTGGCCAGGCCGTACGCGAAAGCGACACGGTCGCCCGCCTCGGGGGCGATGAATTCGTCATTCTACTCCCCGAAACCTCGAGGCCGAGCCAGATCACCCAGGTCGCCAACAAGATACTGGCCGCCGTCGGCACCCCCTTCACTCTGGTGGGCCAGGAGTTTCGGATCACGGTCAGTATCGGTATTGCCCGCTACCCCGCCGATGGCGAGGATGAGCAGACCCTGATGAAGCATGCCGACGTGGCGATGTACCACGCCAAGGAGGAGGGCAAGAACAACGCGCAGTTCTACTCGGAACAGCTGAAATCGGATTCCCTCGAGCGCCTGGCTCTCGAGTCGAGCCTGCGCAAGGCCTTGGAACGACAGGAATTCATGCTTTACTACCAGTCCAAGCTGGACATGGAGACTGGCCGTATCATCGGCATGGAAGCGCTGCTCCGCTGGCAACATCCCGAGCTCGGTTTAGTCCTGCCCAAGCAATTCATATCGCTGGCGGAAGAAAACGGCCTGATCGTGCCGATCGGCCGCTGGGTGCTCTACACCGCCTGTCGCCAGAACGTCGCCTGGCAGAAGGCCGGCTTTCCGGCGCTGAGCATGGCGGTGAACCTCTCGGCTCGCCAGTTTCTGGAGGATGGCTTGCTGCGGGATATCGAAGGCGCCCTCCAGGCGACCGGCATGGCACCCGAGCTGCTGGAGTTGGAGATCACCGAGAGCATGATGATGCTGGACATGCCAAGAGCCGTCGGCATTCTGCATGAGCTGCGTCGCTTGGGCGTACGCATTGCGATCGACGATTTCGGCACCGGCTACTCTTCGCTCTCCAAGCTCAAGGCCTTTCCTCTCGACACCATCAAGATAGACGGCTCGTTCATCACCGATCTCGTCGATAGCGCCAGCGACAGGAGCCTGACGGAAGCCATCATCGACCTGGGCAGAAACTTGGGCCTGACCGTTGTTGCCGAAGGCGTCGAGTCGGCGGCACAGGTGGACTATCTGCGTCGGAAGGCATGCGACCAGATCCAGGGGTTCTACATGCACGAACCCCAGCCGGCAGACGAGGCCGCGCTTTCGATGAGGCGTCGAATGGACGGCGCCTTCCCCTCCTGATGACCTCATCACTTCAGCCCCCTCCTTTAGCCTGACGCAGCCAACTTGGGCGTGAACGTGCCGCGAAAAGGCGATATGCTGCGCGACCGGAGTCGCCAGACATCCGTTGGATAATGGTTTCAAGCCAAGGAATTCAAGCAGCGCCATAAGAGGCTTGCCTAAGATCAAGCCCTACTCGTACGGAGGGTGCTCGTGAGCGACAGCGAGCATGACACAGCGCATGGCAACGCCGGTACCGGCCGTGCCCTGCTCGGCCCCCACTGGCCCAGCCTCGATCTCGACACGCTGCGAGCGAAGTTCTATCAGCTCTACATCGCCGTGGAACAGAGCCCAGCCGCCACCGCCATTACCGACACCGAAGGGCGCATCGAATACGTCAACAAGCGCTTTCTCGAAGTGACAGGCTATTCCCGCGAAGAGCTGATCGGCAAGACGCCGGCGATGATCCAGTCCGGCATGACGCCCGACGGCATCTATCGCGACCTGTGGCAAACGCTGCGCAGCGGCCAGGTCTGGCGCGGCGAGCTGCAGAACCGCAAGAAGAGCGGTGAACTCTACTGGGAAGCCGAAACCATAACGCCGGTGCGCAACGACGCCGGCGAAATCGTGCGTTTCGTGGCGGTGAAGGAGGATATCACCGAGCGCAAGCGCCAGGAGGAGGAACTGCGGCTGCTCGCCAGCGTCTTCCAGACCGGCCAGGCGACCCTGATCACCGACGCGGAAATGCGCATCGAGCGGGTCAATCAGGCCTTTACCGACATAACAGGCTATTTGCCCGAAGAGGTGATCGGCCATACCCCGCGCCTGTTCAAGTCGGGCCGCCACGATAAGCGATTCTATGGCCAACTGTGGGAGTCGGTAAGGGAAACCGGCCACTGGCAGGGCGAAATCTGGAATCGAAACAAGTACGGCGAGATCTATCCGCTGTGGCAATCGATCACAGCCGTGCACGACACGGCCGGCAGAATTCGACATTTCATCGCGGTGTTTCACAACATCTCCGAGCGCAAGCGGCTCGAAGAGGAGCTGGAGCAACAGGCCACACGCGACCACCTGACCGGGGCCTACAACCGCCGTGCCTTCGATACCGCCATGCGCAAGGCGATCCGCCAGGCCGAGCGCAGTGACAACACCTTTTCGTTGCTGCTCTTCGACGTCGACCACTTCAAGTCGGTCAACGACCGGCACGGCCACGATACCGGCGATGCCATCCTCAAGCGCCTCGCCACGCTGGTGAGCCGAACCCTGCGCAGCACCGACCTGCTGGCACGCTGGGGCGGCGAAGAGTTCGTGATCCTGCTGCAGGATACCTCGGCCAAGGGGGCGACCCTTTTTGCTGAGCGGCTGCGCCAGCAGATTGCCGAGACGCGCCTGCACGGGCTTGCCATCACCGTCAGCCTGGGCATCGCCGAATTTCGTCCGGGTAACAGCCCGGAGGGGATGCTGGAGCGCGCCGATGCGGCACTCTATCGCGCCAAGCGCGCGGGGCGTAACCGCGTGGCCATCGCCGAGTCGGATAGCTGACGCGCCGTGCCCGGCAGAATCAGGTGACGGTGACCACCGTGCATGGCGCCGAGTGGGCGACCTCATGGGAAACGCTGCCCATCACCGCCCCTTTCCAGTCACTCAGCCCACGACACCCCAGAACGACGACACCGGCATCCAAGGCCTTGGCCTCGTCGACAATCGCCTCCGCCGCTCGGCCATGGCGTATCACCTCATCAACTGCCAGCCCCGTCATGTCGACCCCACGCCGCGCGTGTTCGAAGACCTGCCGCGCCTGAGGCACGTCCGACTGTGCGAGTTCCTGTCGCCGTTCCTCGGTCAATGGCTGGCCCTGGGTCCCGGCGAGCATCCCCACATCGTCGTCGACGGGCGAATCGGTCACGTGCAGCAGATGCAGGGGGGCGGAGGCCGCACGCGCCAGCTGCACCGCTATGTCCAGCGCCTTTCGAGCATGTTCCGACCCATCGATGGGTACCAGTATCGGCTTCGGCATGGCATTTCCCTCGCGGCTCGATGGAAGGTTGTCCAGCGCAGCATGTGGCTTCCCGGTTAAGGCTAGCCGCTGCCGACGAGGACGCAACGACTATTCACTTCAGAGCCAGGGCTCAAGCAGCGGCAGCCGCCCCAGCAAGGCCCCCAGGCGACGCCAGAAACTGCCGGGCTCGCGCTCGAGCCATGTCGATTCGCCCTGATGCGCCGTGAGCCAGGAGAGTCGACCCTGGCCGTCCCGCTCGACCCGGTAGCTCAAGGCTGGCGACTGGCCGATCTCGGCCAGGGCCTGCAGCTCCCTGGCCAGGTCCCGACTGGTCACCAGCAGGCCCACTTCGGTATTCCACCAGACCGAGCGCGGGTCGGCGTTGGCCGAACCCACGAACACGCGATCGTCGTCGATACCAAGCGCCTTGATATGCAGCGACGACGCCGAGGAGCCCACGCCAAAGCCAACGCTATCGTCGTCGGGCTCGCTCTCGGCACGCATCTCGTACAGGTCAACGCCACTATCGAGCAAGGCGCCGCGCCTCATCTGATAGGCGCCATGCGCCAGCGGCACATCGGTCGCCTCGAGGGAGTTGGTGAATATCTCGACCCTCACTCCGGCCTCGGCCAGTTCGGCGAGCCATTGGGTCGCCTGCTTGCCGGGAACGAAATAGGCGGAAACCACCGTCAGCCTCTCGCTCGGCTCACCGGCCCGCTCGAGCAGTTCGCCGGCCATGGTACGCGCCAGTATAGGTCGACCGCGCCAGGCCAGCTTGCCGGGGGGATCCCAAAGGGCGATGGCCTCCCCCCAGTGCAGCCTGCCGACGAGTGCCCCCTGCTCGGTATCGGCATAGCGTTGGCGAAGGTCGGCGAAGTAGGCCGAATCCGCGTTGGCCGCAAACCACGCGGCAAGTGACGCCAGCAAATCGCGCCAGGCTTGATCGTCGGCGTGATGATAGCGACCGACGGGCTGCGCCAGACCGTGGTTCCAGTAGAGGTGGAAACTCTGCGTCAGCGGCTCCACCACCGGGCCCAGGGCCAGCAGGTCGAGATCGGTGAAATTGCGCGGTTCGCTGGCGCTGTAATATTCATCGTCCAGATTACGCCCACCGACGATGGCCAGCGCGTCATCCACGATCCACAGCTTGTTGTGCATGCGCCGATGCTGACGGGCGGCAAAGGGAACCGAGGCCAGCACGCGGCCGATCAACGTCTCTCGTCCCATGCCCAAAGCGTTGTAGACGCGCACCTGGACGTTGGGGTGGCTATCGAGCGCCGCTAGCGTCCGCCCCTGGCCTACCGTACCGATGTCATCGATCAGCAGCCGGATTTCGACGCCACGCTCGGCGGCACTCAGCAGCCGATACAGCAACACCCGGGTAGTCAGCCCGTCACCGATCAGGTAGGTCTGGATGTCGATGCGGCGATCGGCCTGCTCGCTGAGCAGAACTCGCAGGCTGAAGGCATCCTGGCCGCTTGAGAGCAGCGCGAAGCCGCTCTCGCCAGGATGTTCGGAGCCGCTCAACTGCGCCCATTGCCCCAGCCAGGTGGCCTCGCTCTCAGCCGCAGCCAAGGGCGTGCCATGCTCCCGCGAAACCGGCGCCCCGGCACAGCCCTGCAACAGCACCAGAACCAGACCGCAGAGCGCCAGGCGCCAGTGGCGGCCTCGGCTCGAGCCGTCCGGCTCAGGTGTCGTCATCGTCATCCGCCAGGCGACGCGCCATCGTCTTGCGCGCCTTGTTGCGTCGATAAAGCCGGGCCAAGGCCAAGGCCAGGGCGAACGCCACCATGGCGGCCAGCGTCAGCCCCTGCCAGGGGCGGGCGGCCTCGCCGCCCATCACCGTCTCCAGAGTAATGATCAGGATGAAGCCCAGCGCCTGACTGCCGATGGCCAGGGCGCGCAGGGGATCGAACGACTTGTATGCCATGGAGGGCTCCCGCCGGGTGACAGTGCTGGCCTAGCGCAGTAGGCTTGCCTTGCCTGATGCGATGTTCGGGCAAGTCGATGATTCTACCCGGTCTTGCCGCTTGCGCCGACCCTCATTGCTGGAGCTGTGCCAATGGACGCCTTCGCCCTGGGCCCCGTGCTGATTTCCGTCCCGCGCCTGTATGCCGTTGGCTGCGCTCTGCTTCTGCTCGCCGCGGCCTGGCTGCTGCTGGGGCTGCCCCCTGCCACCCGGGCACGCTGGTTCAACGGGCTCCTTCTGGTCTGGCTGGTTGGCGCGCGTCTGGGCCACGTGGCCATGAACCTCGATGCCTACGCCACCGCCCCGCTGGACGTACTCAAGTTGTGGCAACCCGGCTATCACGGTTTGTGGGGGCTGCTCGCGGCGCTGATCTGGACGGCCTGGTCGCTGCGCGACCGCCTGCTGCCCATGATCGGCGCCATGGGCCTGACGCTCGGCACTTCGGCGCTGTGGCTGGTACTGATCACCCTGGCCCCGCTGGGTGGCGACATGCCGCTTGAGGAGCTACCCCCCGTGACCCTGGAAAATCTCGACGGAGACCAAGTCGCCCTGCATGACCTGCGCGGTGAGCGCGTGGTTGTCAACCTGTGGGCTACCTGGTGCCCCCCCTGCCTGCGTGAGATGCCCCTGCTGGCCGAGGCCGACGCTCGCGAGGACGTCACCGTGGTGGTCATCAACCAGGGCGAGGAGCTGCTGCAAGTGGTGCGCTACCTGGACGAGCAAGGGCTATCCTTCCGCTATCCGCTACTCGACCCCAGCCAGGAGATGATGAAGCGACTGGAGTCGCCGGGGCTACCCACCACCATGCTGTTCGATCGCGAGGGACGCGCCGTGGAGCGCCACGTGGGCGAGCTGTCACGGTCGCAACTGAACGGCTGGCTCGAGCGTCATTGACGCCGCCAAACTCGCCGTCCTACCATTTTCGACTTTTCTCCACCAGCCTTAAGCCACAGCGGGCTTTGCGTTAGAATCCCCCGCCCTGCTGCCGTCGGAATCCGCTCCGCCGGCAGCCCGGGCACCGAATTCCGCATCGACCGAGGCATCATGAGCGACTTTTCACCCGGCCAGCGCTGGATCAGCGACGGCGAGGCCGACCTGGGCCTGGGCACCATCCTGAGTTGCGATCACCGTAGCGTTACCGTGCTGTTCGGCGCCAGCCAGGAAACCCGTACCTACAGCCGCCACCAGGCGCCACTGACCCGCGTGGCTTTCGGCAGCGGCGATCGCATCCAGTCCGCCGAGGGCTGGCGCATGACCGTCGAGGACAGCAAGGAGGTCGATGGGCTGGTCGTCTATATCGGCGAGGACGCCCAGGGACAACTTCGCGAGCTACCCGAGGCCCGCCTGGCCGACAACATGCAGTTCGACCAGGCCCGCGATCGCCTCTTGACCGGCCAGGTCGATCGCAACGACTGGTTCGACCTGCGCTTCCGCACCCTCCATCATCATCATCGCATCGAGCAGAACCCGGCGCTCGGCCTGGCCGGGCCGCGCATCGATCTGATTCCACACCAGCTCTACATCGCCGACGAGGTGGCCCGGCGCCATGCGCCGCGCGTGTTGCTGGCCGACGAAGTGGGCCTGGGCAAGACCATCGAAGCCGGCTTGATCCTGCACCGCATGCTGCTGACCGGCCGTGCCGAGCGCGCCTTGATCCTGGTCCCGCCCAGCCTGATGCACCAGTGGCTGGTGGAACTGCTGCGCCGCTTCGCCCTCGAGGTGACACTGCTCGATGAACAGCAGAGCCTGGCCCAGGCCGAGAGCAACCCCTTCGAATCCGGCCAGTTGATACTGGCCAGCCAGGATTGGCTGTTCGCCAATCCACGGCGTCAGGAACAGGCCGCCAGCAGCGACTGGGACCTGCTGATTGTCGACGAGGCACACCACCTCGACTGGAGTGCCGACCAGGCCGGCCCTGGCTACGCCTGCGTCGAGCGTCTGGCCAAACGCGTACCGGGCGTGCTGTTGTTGACCGCCACCCCCGAGCAGATGGGGCTCGAGAGCCACTTTGCCCGTCTGCGCTTGCTCGATCCGGATCGCTACCACCGTCTCGACGCCTTCCGCGAGGAGGAGCAGCACTACGTGGAAGTGGCCCAGGCCATCGACGCCCTGGAGCACCTGCCCGAGGCAGGCGCCGCAGCTCGCGCCAGCGTGGCGGCGGTGATCGACGAGCCCGACAGCCAGGCCCTGCTCGATACCCTGACCAGCGCCGAAAGCAGTCCCGAACAGCGTGACAGTGCCCGTCACCAGCTGCGCGACCAGTTGCTCGATCGCCACGGCACCGGCCGGGTGATGTTTCGCAACAGCCGCCGCCACGTCGGCGGCTTTCCCGAGCGCCGGCTGCACCTGGCGGAACTTCCGCTGCCCTCGGCCTATCGCCGCGTGCTGCGCAAGCTCGAGCGCGACGAGGACTATCTGGACGAACTGCTGATAGAGACCGGGCTCGACCACCCCGATGTGCTGCTCTATCCCGATGCCACCTACCGGAGGCTCTCCGACGATCCGCTCAATGCCGAACCCTGGTGGCAGATCGACCCGCGCGTGACCTGGTTGCTGGCGCGTCTCGCGGACGAGGGCGAGCAGGGCTTCGCCGATGACAAGGTGCTGGTGATCGCCCATGGGCGCGAAACCGCGCAGGAGCTGGCCGAGGCCCTGCGCGTGCTGGGCGGCGTCCACGCACCGGTGTTCCACGAGGGGCTCACGCTGGTGGAGCGTGACCGCGCGGCGGCGGCCTTCGCCGACGAGGAGGAAGGCAGCCAGGTACTGGTGTGCTCGGAAATCGGTTCGGAGGGGCGCAACTTCCAGTTCTGTCGTCATCTGGTGATGTTCGACCTGCCGCAGCATCCCGACCAGCTCGAGCAGCGCATCGGGCGGCTCGATCGCATCGGCCAGCGCCATGCCATCGAGATCCACGTGCCGCTGTTCGAGGCCAGCCCCGGCGCACGCCTGCTTCGCTGGTATCGCGAGGCCATGGACGCCTTCGATGCGCCGCATGGCGTCGGTAACGAGCTGTTCGACGCCTTCGGCGACGCCATGGCCGAGGCACTGCTGAACGACGAGGCGCTCGACGCTGTCATCGCCGAGACCCGGGCGTTGTTCGAGAACCGCCTGGCCCAGCGCGACGCCGGCCGCAATCGTCTGCTGGAGCTCAATGCCTGCCGTCCGGCCCGCGCCGAAGCGGTGGCCGAAGCGATCCGCGCGCTCGACGACGACCCGGCGCTGCCGCGCTACCTCGACCAGGCGCTGGATATCTTCGGCGTCGACAGCCAGGAGCTGGGCGGCGGCCTGCTGCACCTGCAGCCCGGCCCGCAAATGCTTGACGGCCTGCCCGGCCTGGCCAAGGGCGAGGAGGGCTTCACCGCCACGCTGTCGCGCGCCCGCGCCCTGGCCCGCGACGACGTGCAGCGGCTCTCCTGGGAGCATCCGCTACTACGAGAGATGATGGGGCGGATCCTCGACGGCAACATGGGCAACACCGCCCTGGCGTTGCTCAAGCACCCGGCGATACCTGCCGGTCGTCTGATGGCCGAGCTGGTGTTCCGCACCTATTGCCCCGCACCCGGACGGCTGCACGTCAACCGCTTTCTGCCGCCGACCACGGTGCGCGTACTGCTTGACGAATCGGGTGCGGTACTCAGCGACAAGGTCTCCTTCACCGGCTTGTCGAAAAACCTGAGGAAGGTCAAGAAGGCCATGGCGCGTGACCTGATCCGCAGCCGTCACGACCAGCTGCGCGACCTCCTGGCCCAGGGGGAGCTGGAGGCCGAGCGCGAGTTGCCGAGCATCGTCGAGGCCGCGCAGGAGCGCATGCGCCGCGAACTCGACGGCGAACTCGCCCGTCTCGAAGCCTTGGCGCGGCTCAATCCCGCAGTGCGGGAGGAGGAGCTCGAGGCCCTGCGCCGTGAGCGCGGCGAACTCGACACCGCCATCGACGGCACCCGGCTGCGGCTGGATGCGGTGAGGGTGATCGTCACCGTGGGCGACTAGGCGCCTAGAATATCGGCCAGTGCCTTGCCGAGGGTCGGGAAACGGAACTCGAAGCCGGCCTCGAGCAGGCGCGCCGGGCGCATGTCGGCTCCGGTCAGCAGCAAGCGCGCCATCTCGCCGAAGGCCGTTTCCAGCACAACCGCGGGTACCGGCATGATGGCAGGCCGCTTGAGCTGCCGGGCCAGGGTACGGGTGAATTCGGCATTGGTCACGGGATGTGGCGCGCTGGCGTTGAACGGCCCGTCGAGATCGTCGCGTTGGATCAGGAACAGGATGGCACGCACCAGATCCTCCCGGTGAATCCAGGGCATGTACTGCTGGCCGTCGCCGAAGCGCCCGCCCAGGCCGAGCTTGAACGGCGGCAGCATTTTTTCGAGGCTGCCGCCGCCTGCATCCAGTACCAGACCGGTACGCAGCAACGCAATCCGCGTGCCGAAACCGGCCGCCTCGAGGGCGGCGTCCTCCCAGCGCTTGCACAGGCGATGGGCAAACTCGTCGTGAGGCGGCGTATCCTCGGTCACTTCGCGATCGCCCTGATCGCCGTAAAATCCCATCGCCGAGCCCGACACCATGACCCTGGGCGCCTTGTCGCTTGCCTGCTTGAGCTGTTCGCAGAGGATCCCCAGGTCGCGGGTGACATTGACCCGCGAATCGATCAAGCGTTGTTTCTGTTCATCGCTCCATCGCCTGGCGGCGATAGGCTCGCCGGCCAGGTTGACGATCGCCTCCGGCGGCGCGTCGATGAAGTCGAGTACCGAGCGCCGCACGTCGGCTCCCGAGGGCAACTGGCGTCGGGCATCCTCCGGGTCGCGGGAAACCACCAGCAGGCGATGCCCTGCCTCCTTCAGGCGCAGGCAGAGGCGCTGCCCGACGAAACCACTGCCTCCAGTGACCAATACGCGCATTCGATTCCCCCCGTATCCGGCGGCACCCGGTATGAGACCGTGCTGCCGCCATTCGTTATACAAGCTTTGTACGCCTCTGCTATCCTAGTGGCAACCGGGCATTTTCTTTCGCCGCTGTGGCGACCGTGCCCCACGATTTCGCTTCCCTTGTCGGGAGACTGCCATGTCCTACAGCCTGATCCTGCTCGCCCACGGCTCCAGCGACCCCGCATGGCGCGCCCCCTTCGAACGGCTCCATGAGGCCTTGGCCGCCCGCATGCAGGCATCGTTGAAGCTCGCCTACATGGAGCTTAGCGAACCCTCGCTGGAAAGCACCGTGGCGGAACTCTCTGCTACGGGAATACGACGTGCCGAAATCCTGCCGCTGTTCTTCGCCGCCGGTCGTCACTTGCGCAAGGATGTCCCAGCCCAGGTCGCAGCGCTGCGCAGCGCTCATCCGGGCATCGACCTGACACTGCTGCCGCCGGTCGGCGAACACCCCGCATTCATCGACGCCCTGGCTGCCGTCATCGCCGAACAGGCGGGAGAAGCCCCGTCGACTTGACCATGACCGTCATCAGTTGTACACCGCTCGATTAGCGTACAATATTTATCGACCCGCGGTCGTGGCACGGCAGGCAGCTGTCATCACGCCACGGATTGGGCCAGGACGACAAACAAGCAGAGGCGCGCATGACCCAGAAGGGGAGCCACCCGGCCGACACACCGCTCTATCCGATACGCGAGGTATCCCGTATTACCGGCGTCAACTCGGTTACGCTGCGCGCCTGGGAGCGGCGCTACGGCCTGATCCGCCCCCAGCGTACCCCCAAGGGTCACCGGCTTTATGCGCGAGAGGACATCGAGCGGGTCGAGCGGATCCTGCAGTGGCTGAGTCGCGGCGTGCCTGTCAGCCAAGTCAAGGAGCTTATCGACCAACCCCCGTCGATGACGGCTCCCGAACCCGCTTCAGGCGATTGGCCCAGCCAGCAGCAGCAGCTAGTGACGGCCATCGAAGCCCTCGACCTCGCCCTGATGGAAACGCACTTCACCCAGAGCCTGGCACTCTACCCCGTGACCACTTGCCTGGCAGAACTGTGGCAGCCGGTGGTACGCAAACTCGAGGAGCGCTGGGTCGACCAACTCGGTGCCACCTTGCAGCGACGCTGCCTGGAATCCTTCCTTCGCACTCGCATCGGCATCCGGCTCTACCATGCCAATCAGCGCTCCAGAGGTCCCTTGTTGCTGCTCGCGCCGCTGCCCGACGACCCGGGTCCGTTATGGCTCTTGCTGGCCTCCCTGGCCGCCAGCGATGCCGGTTACCGTGTACAACTGCTGGACAGCGCGCCCCCCTTCGGCGAGCTGCCGCTGGCCGTGGAGCGCCTCCAGGCTGGCGCGGTTGTGCTCGTCAGCGGGCGCGCCGAGCGCGCCGACCTGATCCGACGCCAGCTGCCACGACTTGCCGAGCAGCTCGACGCTCCCCTGGGTCTATGCGGTCCGGTGGCCCGAATCCGCGGAGGCGACCTTTCCGACAGCCTGGTGGAACTGCTGGGTGACGACCTGCCCCTGGCCATGGCGCGCCTCCGCGCTCTGGTCCACGAAACCTGACCGTCACGAGGCGCTCGGCATGGCCTGCTCGCTGGTCTGGTTCCGCAGCGACCTGCGCGTCCGTGACAACACGGCGCTGGCTGCCGCCGCGCGCCATGGAACGGTCATCGCCGTATTCCTGCGCAGCGTCCCCCATTGGCAGGCACACGGCCACGGTGCCAACAAGCTCGACTTCTGGAATCGCGGCGTCGTCGCCTTGGGAGAAGCCCTGGCCGATGTCGGCATCCCCCTGCTGCATCGCGATATCGCGCACTTTGACGAAGCGCCGGCCACGCTGCTCGGCATCGCACAGGAAGTCGGCGCTACGGCACTACACTTCAACCGCGAATACCCGCTCGACGAAGAGCGGCGCGATCAAGCCGTGGTAGCCGCTTTTCAACGGGCCGGAATCAGCCCACGCGGCCATCACGACAGCATAGCCTTCGCTCCGGGCGAGCTGCTCACCGGCAAGGGGGACTTTTATCGTGTGTTCACCCCCTTTGCTCGCGCCTGGCATCGCCAGTTGACGGCACAGCGGCTGGCATTGCACGAACCGCCAGCCAAGCAGTCGCCGCCTCGCAACCCACGCGACACCATTCCACCCCTGCCTCGTCTCGCCGATGCGCCGATTGATGCGAGCCACTGGCCCGCCGGCGAGGCCGCCGCGAGCGACCGACTGGAGCGCTTCCTGCGCTCTCGGGTTCGCCGCTATGCCGCGCAGCGCGATTTTCCGGCGCTCGCCGGCACGAGCGAACTCTCCCCCTACCTGGCGCTCGGCATGATCTCGCCGCGACAGTGCTTGCAGGCGGCACTGAACGAGAACGACGGCAGTCTGGCCGAAGGCGACCCCGGGATCGCCAGCTGGGTCAACGAGTTGGTATGGCGCGAGTTTTACCACCACGTGGCCGCAGGGTTTCCCCGGGTATGCCGTCACCGCGCCTTTCAGCAGCACACCGAGGCGCTGGCCTGGCGCAACGACGAATCGGATTTTCTCGCCTGGTGCGAGGGACGCACGGGCTATCCCATCGTCGATGCCGCCATGCACCAACTGCTCCGCACCGGCTGGATGCACAATCGACTGCGCATGATAGCCGCCATGTTTCTGAGCAAGCATTTGCTGATCGACTGGCGGCGCGGCGAGGCCTTCTTCCTGTACCACCTGGTAGACGGTGAGTTCTGCGCCAACAATGGCGGCTGGCAGTGGGCCGCTTCGACCGGCACCGATGCCGCCCCCTACTTTCGCCTGTTCAACCCCACCACACAGTCGCGTCGCTTCGATCCGGACGGCCGCTTCATTGCCGAGTCCGTCCCCGAGTTGGCCGGGTTGCCGTCACGCGACCGTCACGCACCCAGCGACGCCCAGCGTGCCGGAGCCGGTTACCCGCCCCCCATCGTCGATCACGGAACGGCACGCCTTCGGGCGCTGGACGTCTTCAGGTCGTTACCTTCACTCGACTAGCGCAGCGCACCCCGCCCACCGAAGACATCACCACGCACCGGGACGATAGTCGGGAGCGTGCTGCGTCGCTGTGGGAAAACATTGGCGAGTGCCGTACAGGTTGGCCAAGGGACGAGGCCGGTAACAAGCTTGGCCTGCTATGCCGATGGCTCGGCTCGCAGCATCATCCCCGTCGCCTGCGACGACAGCGCTTGCCACTGGGCTTCGATCACCTCGGCCGGGCCCGGCCGCGCATAGAGATAGCCCTGAACCAGCCGACAGCCCGCCTGCTCCAGGAAATCGAGCTGACCGTGGGTTTCCACGCCCTCGGCCACCACATCCAACCCTAAGCCCCGCGCCATCGCCAGTACGGCACTGACGATGGCGGCATCGGCGGCGTCGTCGGGCAACGAACGGATGAAGGCACGGTCGAGCTTGAGCTTGTCCAGCGGCAGGTTCTTGAGGTAGCTCAGCGACGAGTAACCCATGCCGAAGTCATCGATGGCAATACGGTGCCCCTTGGCGCGCAGCGCCTCCAGCCGCGGCACGATATCGCCGGCGCGCTCGTCGAGCAGTACCGACTCCGTGAGCTCCAGGCCCAACTGGGAGGGTTCGATGCCATGCCTGGCCAGCCCCGCCGAGAGCGCCGTCTCGAGCTCGCCCTGGAACATCTGGATCGCTGAAATGTTGATCCATACGGGCAGCTTGGGTAACCCCCGCTCTCGCCAGCGCGCCATCTGCGACAGCGCCTCGTCGATCACCCAGTTGCCGAGCGGCCCCATCAGGCCATGGCGCTCGGCCAGCGGAATGAAATCGCCCGGCGAAACCATGCCATGCTCGGGATGACGCCAGCGCAGCAGTGCCTCCATGCCCACCACGGCGCCGTCCATGATGCGATGCTGGGTCTGGTAGTGAAGCTCGAGCTGGTCGCCGTTGGCCAGCGCATCGCGCAGGCCGTAGACCAGCGTCATGTGCGGTGTGTTCTGCACGTCCAGCGCGGGACGGAAGCGCTGGCTGACATTGCGACCATGTCGCTTGGCCGAGTAGAGCGCCGATTCTAGGCGCTGGAACAACACGCCGGACTCCTTGCCGTCCTCCGGCGCACGGCAACTGCCGATGGAGAGACCCAGTCGCAGGGTCTTGTTGCTCAGCTCGAACGGCTCGCCCAGGTGCTGGCGCAGACCGGCAACCCACTTATCGTGGTCGTCGAAGGTGGTGGTGCGTATTACCAGAAATTCGTCGCCGCCCAGGCGCCCCACAACGCCTCCCGCTACGTGTCCGGCCAGACGCTGGCCGAAGCGCGCCAGCAGCCGGTCGCCCTGCTCCACGCCGAGGCTGTCGTTGACCGACTTGAAGCCGTCGATGTCGACGATCGCCATGTCGAGGCTTTCGCCGGCCCGCAGGTGGCGCAGGCGTGAGGTCATCAGGTCGTGCAGGCGGCGTCGGTTGGGCAGCCCGGTGAGCGGGTCCTCGAATCCGATACGTCGAAGATCCTGTTCCCGTGCCTTGTGCACCGAGATGTCGGTGAAGGTGCCGACGTAGTGGCTGATGCGACCGCGACCATCAGTGACCGCCTTGACCCGCAGCCACTCGGGAAACTCGTCGCCCTGCTTGCGCCGGTTCCAGATTTCCCCTTCCCAGCGTCCCTTGCTGTGCAGCGTCTGCCAGAAGCGCTTGAAGAAGGCCGGGTCGTGACGCGCCGCGGCCAAATTGGCGGCATTGAGCCCGCGCACCTCCTCTTCGGTGAAACCGGTAATGCGAGTGAACGCAGGGTTGACGGCGAGAATTCGGTTCTCGGCGTCGGTTATCTGTACGCCCTCCTCGGAGAGCATCAGTGCCTGCTGCATCAGATCGGCGTGCTGGCGGTCGCGCTTGATCCGTCGCCAGGCATCCCACAGCCCCACCGCCACGATGGCAACCGCCACCACCCGCAAGCCAGGCCCCGGCAGCCATATACAGGCCGGCAACGCCACCAAGGCGGCCCAGGTCAGCGGTCGATTGAGTGCGAAGGATGGCCGCATGTAAGGTCCCGGAGTAACGGAAATAAGGTAAAAGGTGCGCCCATGCTGTGCATCGACCCTAGATGAAGTATCGACACTTTGCGTCGACACTTTAATCTCTGGTACCGGTCGCGTCATGCCTGACGTGCAATCGCCGCCCACGGCCAGTAGACTAGGCAGGGCCGCCCGGGCGGGTCGGCCCTCTGTGCCATGCCGCCTCTGCCAAGCACGCGGAAGGGCCCACAACAACTGCGACTCGGAACGACTCAGTGACCAAGCAACACTCTTTCGAACGCGAAGAACTGCTGGCATGCAGCCGCGGCGAGCTTTTCGGCCCTGGTAACGCCCAGCTGCCGGCACCCAACATGTTGATGCTCGACCGTATCACGGGCATCCATGAACAGGGAGGCCAGTTCAACAAGGGCGAACTGATTGCCGAGCTGGATATTCATCCCGACCTGTGGTTCTTCGGCTGCCATTTTCCCGGCGACCCCGTCATGCCCGGCTGCCTGGGCCTCGATGCCATGTGGCAGCTGGTGGGCTTCTACCTCGGCTGGCTCGGACATCCCGGTCGTGGCCGCGCCCTGGGCTGTGGAGAGGTGAAGTTCACCGGCCAGATTCTGCCCGAGGCTGACCAGGTCACGTACCATATTCATATCAAGCGCATCATCACCCGGCGCCTCATCCTTGGCATCGCCGATGGGACCGTGTCGGTCGATGGCCGCGAAATCTACCAGGCGAATGACCTTCGGGTCGGCCTGTTCACCTCTACCGCGAATTTCTGATACAGGAGGCTTCCATGCGACGAGTGGTGGTCACCGGTCTGGGCATCGTATCGTGCCTCGGCAACGACTCGCAGACGGTCGTCGAAGCGCTCATGAAGGGGCGCTCGGGTATTCGCTTCAAGGAAGAGTATGCCGAGCGCGGCTTTCGCAGCCAGGTCGCTGGGGTCGTCGACATCGACCTCGACGCATTGATCGACCGCAAGCTGCGCCGCTTCATGGGCGACGCCGCGGCGTATGCCTATGTGAGCATGGCCCAGGCCATCGAGGATTCCGGCCTTACTTCCGAGCAGGTTTCGAGCGAACGCACGGGGTTGATTGCCGGCTCCGGCGGCGCCTCCAGCGCCAACCAGGTCGAGGCCGCCGACGTGATGCGCGATAAGGGGCTGCGCCGGGTAGGGCCCTACCGGGTCACACGCACCATGGGCAGCACCGTCTCGGCGTGCCTGGCCACGCCTTTCAAGATCAAGGGCGTCAATTACTCGATCTCCTCCGCCTGCGCCACTTCCGCGCACTGCATCGGCAATGCCATGGAACAGATCCAGATGGGCAAGCAGGATATCGTCTTCGCCGGCGGCGGCGAGGAGGAACACTGGACGCTGTCGTGCCTGTTCGACGCCATGGGCGCCTTGACGACCCAGTACAACGATACGCCCGACAAGGCCTCGCGCCCCTATGACCAGGCTCGCGACGGCTTCGTCATTGCGGGTGGCGGGGGCATGTTGGTGCTCGAGGAGCTCGAACACGCCAAGGCGCGAGGCGCAAAGATCTATGCCGAGCTGGTCGGCTACGGCGCGACCTCCGACGGCCACGATATGGTCGCTCCCTCCGGCGAAGGCGCCATGCGCTGCATGCGCCAGGCGCTGGCTACCGTCGATGGCAAGATCGACTACATCAATACCCACGGCACCTCGACGCCGGTGGGCGATGTGGCCGAGCTGAAGGCCATTCGCGAAGTCTTCGGCGACAGCACGCCGCCGATGAGCTCCACCAAATCGCTCACCGGCCACTCGCTGGGCGCCACCGGCGTACAGGAAACCATCTATTCCCTGCTGATGATGGAGCACGACTTCATCGCCGCCTCGGCGAACGTCGAGGCACTCGACGACCAGGCGGCCGGCTTCGATATCGTCACCCGCATGCGCGAGGGCGTCAGCGTCGACCGCGTGCTCTCCAACAGCTTCGGCTTCGGCGGTACCAACGCCTGCCTGGTACTCCAGCGTTACCGCGACTGACCGGCAGCCGGACGACCGCTGAACAAAAGGCGCCCCACGGGCGCCTTTTGTGTTTTCAAGACGACTGAGTCAGCGCTACCCGGCCCCGGCTCCCACCGCCGGTTTGGCATCCGTCGGGCGAGGGATTTCGGAAATCTCGGCCAATCGCGCCTCTATCCATGCCTCGACCTCGACCAGCACCTCCTCCGGCGTCCGGCCCACGGTATCGATGGGCTCCCCCACCACCACGTTGAGCACACCCGGGTTCTTCACCCAGTATCGCCCCGGCCAGCGTTCGCCGGCGTTATGGGCCACCGGAAGCACCGGCACCCCGGCACGACAGGCGATGACGGCACCGCTCTTGTTATAGCGGCGTCGCTGGCCCGGATCCACCCGGGTGCCCTCGGGGAAGATCAGTACCGACAAACCTTCCTGCAGGCGTGACACGCCCTGGCTCAGTACCTGCCGCATGGCCCGGGCCGGCTTCGAGCGGTCCACCCCGATGGGATGCAGCAATCGCAGCCCCCAGCCGAACACCGGGATGCGCAACAGCTCCTGCTTGAGCACCGTACATACCGGTGGCTTGAGAATCTGCAGGTAGATGGTCTCCCATTCGCACTGGTGGTTGGCCAGGATCACGCAGGGGCCCTGTGGCAAGTGCTCCCTGCCGCGAACCCGATAGGTCACGCCGCAAGTCCAGCGGAACCAGGCGGTGATGAAATGGTTGTAGAGATTGAGCAGCCGATAGCGGGCCGGCAGCGCCAACAGCGGGGCCACGGGCAGCAACAGCGCACCGAAGACGAAAATGGCAAGAAAGTAGCCGACATAGAACAACAGGCTGCGCAACACATTCATGGGGAAGTGCGGCCCTCTTCGTCGAGGCCGGTGGCGCGGCGAGCCTGACACCATTCGTCGAGCAGGCGGCCCACTTCCAGCCGCCACGGCTTCTGGTGAACGCCGAAGGCTTCCAGTACGCGCCGGCAGTTGAGCACTCGCCGCAGTGGCTGGTCATGATGATGCTTGAGCGCCTTGACCTCGCCCAACGCCACCTGCTCGCCGAGCCCTTCCAGGCGCGTCGAGAGCTGGGTACGCACCATGGAGGTGAAGGTGTAGGCGCTGACCGGTTCCGTACCCGCCAGGTGGTAGGCCCCCCAGGCACTGGAGCCGCAGACCAGCTGGTGCAACATGCCCACCAGCGCCATGGCTACGGCGTCCGCCGACGTGGGGCAGAAGATGACGTCCTGGGCCGCGCGAACCTCCTCCCCGGTCACCAGGCTGTCGATCACGCCGCTGAGCCAGGCGTGCCCGCCCTCCAGCGCGAACAGCGGCCCCAGGCGCACGATCAGGTGCCGCGGATGACTCTGGCGGATGCGGTCGCCAATGGCGATCAGCCGCCGGAGGCTTTCGTCGCGCGGCGCCGGTATCACGTGCTCGTCGATGGGTGTCTCGAAACCGTCCTGGTAGAGCTGATCGGAAACGCACCACACCAGCGGCGTATCCGTTTCACGGCACGCCGCCAGGCAAGTATCCACTCCCTCACCGTGGGCCACCACGGCCGCCGGCTCGATCTCCATCGGCGCCGAAAGAGGCGGGATGATCACCGCATCCGGCGCCAGCTCACGCAGCAGCGCAGCATCGATGTCGAGACCTGCCTCGATGACGAGCTCGGTATCGCTGCGCCGGTGCACGAGCCTGGCCAAGGCCAGGTTGAGGCAGTGACCGGCATCCAGTACCAACAGCTTCACACAATAGCCTCCGGTCGCCTCATGCGGGTGCCAGTCAGAACGGGATCTCGTCGTCGAAGTCGTCGAAGCTGCCCGGGTCGGGGGCACCGTAATTGTTCTGTTTCTGGCCGCCCTGCTGGGGCTGACCGGCCGGCGCGGGTCGCTGCTGGGGCTGACCACCGCCGTAGCCACCCTGCTGGGGGGCATTGCCATAGCCGCCACCTTGGCCTGGGGCGCCATAACCACCCCCTTGCTGTGGGGTGCCCCCTTGCTGCGGGGCTGGTGCGCCCTGGGAGGCACCGTAGCCGCCCTGCTGAGGCGGCATGCTCGCTCCGGGCTGAGCGCCGAAGTCGCCGCTGCGGGTGTCGAGCATCTGCATGTCGTTGACCACGATTTCGGTGGTGTAGCGATCCTGGCCGTCCTGCCCCTGCCACTTGCGCGTCTGCAGGCGACCTTCGAGATACACCCGCGAGCCTTTCTTCAAATACTGCTGGGCGATTTCGGCCAGACGATTGAACAGCACCACCGAATGCCATTCGGTACGCTCCTGGCGCTGCCCGCTCTGGCGGTCGGTCCAGGTATCGGTGGTAGCGACGCGCAGATTGGCAACGGGGCTGCCGGACGGCATGAAGCGAACCTCAGGATCCTGCCCCAGGTTGCCAATGAGAATGACCTTGTTGACGCCACGGGCCATGCTGGACTCCCTCTATGATGAACATGTGCATTGTAATGTTTCGGCCATGCAGACCGATACCTGCCGGGCAGGCTAGCCGCCGCGGTGGCGACTCGAACGGATCAGGCGCGCCAGAGCCTCCTCGTCGAGCCGGCGACGGTCCACCTTAAGATACGCCACTCGCTCCTCAGGCACGACCATAACGTCCTCGACCCCGGCCACTTCGGCGAAACTCGCCATCAGCGTATCGAGCGTATCCTCGTGTTGCTCGTCGCCCAGTGCCACCACTTCGCTCGACAGGTGAGGCGGCGTCGGCATGCCCAGCATCAGCAGCCACCATACGCCGGCCAACAGGGCGCTACCGATGAAGACCGCCGGCAGGCCCCACTGTTGAGCCAGGGAGCCTCCCAGTACGCCGCCGAGGAAGGCGCCGAGAAACTGGCTGGTGGAGTAGACGCCCATCGCCGTTCCCTTGGCGCCGGCCGGTGCGAGCTTGCTGAGCATCGAGGGCAACATCGCCTCGAGTAAATTGAAGGCGGTGAAGAAAAGCAGCAGCCAGGCAAACAGCGACCAACCGCCGCCGAAGCCGGCGAGGCCGGCCAGGCTGACCGTGATGGCGGCGATCGCCGCCAGACTCATGCCCTTCATGCGCTGGCGCTTCTCGGCCACGATCACCAGCGGCACCATGGCGACGAAGGCCAGCGCCATGATGGCCAGGTAGGTCAGGCCATGCCGCTCGGCATCGATGCCCGCCTCGACCAGGCGAAACGGCACGGCAACGAAGATGGCCATCAGCACCAGGTGCAGGGCGAAGATCGACAGGTCGAGCCGCCACAGGTCGGCACGGGTGAGGGTCACCGCCAGCTGCTGCCGGTCGATGCCCACATCGCGGTGGCGCAGCCGACGCGGCGCCGGCGGGACCAGTTTCCACAGCACTGCCAATCCCACGCCAGCGAGCAGGGCAGTAAACCAAAATACCGAGGAAAGGCCGAACGCCGCTGCCAGCCATGGCCCCAGCACCATGGCCACGGCGAACGCCACACCAATGGAGAGTCCAATGGTGGCCATCGCAGCCGTGCGCACCTGTTCCCGGGTCTGATCGGCGAGCAGGGCCATGATCGCCGCAGCCACCGCTCCGCTGCCCTGCAGGCAGCGCCCGGCGATGACCCCGCCGATGGTGTCGGCACTGGCCGCCACCACGCTGCCGAGCAGGAACAGAACGAGCCCACCGGCGATGACCGGCTTGCGCCCCAGACGATCGGAAAGCAGGCCGAAAGGGATCTGCAGCACCGCCTGGGTCAGGCCATAGATGCCCAGCGCCAGGCCCACCAACAGCGGGGTGGCGCCAGCCAGTTCGTCGGCGTACAGCGCCAACACCGGCAGTACCATGAAAAGCCCCAGCATGCGCGTGGCATACAGGCCGGCCAAGCCGATGATGGCACGCCGTTCGGAGGCTAGCAGCAGTCCAGAGACCTTGCGCATAGAGGGCAGACATTTCCATGGGTAGGCGGGCCGGGGCCCTTTGATGAACCGACTATTCTAACGATTCCGGCCCCAGCAGGAAACGTCCCGGCCACTGGTGCTTTGGCGCGCAGTGGGCCGCAGGCGTATAATCGAGGTTTTGCCCAGCGCCATGAGGTGTGAATGGACAGGATCGTGGTCAGGGGTGCGCGCACCCACAACCTCAAGCAGATCGACGTCGAACTGCCCCGCGACAGCCTGATCGTGGTCACGGGCCTTTCGGGCTCGGGCAAGTCGTCGCTGGCTTTCGACACCCTCTATGCCGAAGGCCAGCGGCGCTACGTCGAGTCGCTCTCCACCTATGCCCGCCAGTTCCTGTCCATGATGGAGAAGCCCGACGTCGATCACATCGAAGGGCTGTCGCCGGCGATTTCCATCGAGCAGAAGTCCACCTCGCACAACCCCCGCTCTACCGTAGGCACCATTACCGAGATCTACGACTACCTGCGCCTGCTGTTCGCTCGTGCAGGCACGCCGCGCTGCCCCGAGCACGGCGAGGAGCTCGAGGCCAGCACCATCTCGCAAATGGTCGACCAGGTGCTCGCCCTGCCCGAAGGCAGCAAGCTGATGCTGCTCGCACCGGTGGTCACGGGGCGCAAGGGCGAACACTTGCAGCTGCTGGCCGAACTGCGCGCTCAGGGCTTCGTGCGCGTCATGGTCGACGGCCAGGCGCTCGAGCTCGACGACATCGCACCGCTCGACAAGAACAAGAAGCATGACATCAGCGTGGTGGTCGACCGCATCAAGGTGCGCGAAGGGCTCCAGCAACGGTTGGCTGAGTCGTTCGAGACCGCGCTCACGCTGGCAGACGGCATAGCCGTGGTCCACTTCATGGACGGCGAGGCCGAGGACATCACCTTCTCGGCGCGCTTTGCCTGTCCGGTGTGCGGCTACGCCATCGCCGAACTCGAACCGCGCATGTTCTCGTTCAACAACCCCGCCGGCGCCTGCCCCACCTGCGACGGGCTTGGTGTGCAGCAGGTCTTCGACCCCGACAAGCTGGTCAGCCATCCGGAGCTTTCGCTGGCCGAGGGCGTGATCAAGGGCTGGGACCGCCGCAGCGTCTACTATTTCAGCCAGCTGCAGGCCGTGGCCGACCACTACCGCTTCACCCTCGAGACAGCGTGGCAGGACCTCGCCCGCCACGAGAAGGATATCGTCCTCTATGGTAGCGGCGACGACGAGATCGCCTTCAGCTATGTCAACGATCGTGGGCGGCGCGTTACCCGCGAGCACCCCTTCGAGGGCGTGCTGCCCAACATGCAGCGGCGTTACCGCGAAACCGAGTCGAGCATGGTGCGCGAGGAACTGGCCCGCTACATCGCCGACCGCCCCTGCCCCACCTGCCACGGCTCGCGCCTGCGCAAGGAAGCACGCCACGTCTTCGTGGACGATCATACCCTCCCACAAATCGTGCAGCTGCCGATCGGCGAGGCCTGGGATTACTTCCATCAACTGACCTTGCCCGGGCGTAAGGGCGAGATCGCTCATAAAGTGATCAACGAAATCCAGGCGCGCCTTGAGTTCCTGGTCAATGTCGGGCTCGATTATCTCAATCTCGAGCGCAGCGCCGAAACGCTTTCCGGCGGCGAGGCCCAGCGCATCCGCCTGGCCAGCCAGATCGGCGCCGGCCTGGTGGGCGTCATGTACATCCTCGACGAGCCCTCCATCGGCCTGCATCAGCGCGATAACGATCGTCTGCTCAAGACGCTGATTCACCTGCGCGACCTGGGCAATACCGTGATCGTGGTGGAACACGACGAGGACGCCATTCGCGCCGCCGATCATGTGCTCGACATCGGCCCTGGCGCAGGCGTTCACGGCGGGCGCATCGTCGCCCAGGGTACTCCCGAGGAGGTGATGTCGACGCCCGAATCGCTCACCGGCCAGTACTTGTCGGGGGAGCGTCGCATCGAAATCCCGCCGTGGCGCATTCCCGGCAACCCGGAAAAGCATCTGCGCCTGACCGGGGCGAGCGGCAACAACCTGCACCACGTCACCCTCGAGCTGCCACTGGGCCTGTTCATTTGCGTCACCGGCGTCTCCGGCTCGGGCAAGTCGACGCTGATCAACTCGACCCTCATGCCGATCGCCGCGCGTGAACTCAACCACGCCACGACGTTGACACCTGCGCCCTACGACGCCATCGAAGGGCTCGACCAACTCGACAAGGTGATCGATATCGACCAGAGCCCCATCGGGCGCACGCCGCGGTCCAACCCGGCCACCTATACCGGGATTTTCACCCCCATCCGTGAACTCTTCGCCGGGACCCAGGAGGCGCGCTCACGAGGCTACAAGCCGGGCCGCTTTAGCTTCAATGTCAAGGGCGGACGCTGCGAGGCATGCCAGGGCGAAGGCATGATCAAGGTCGAGATGCACTTCCTGCCCGACATCTACGTGCCGTGCGACGTGTGCAAGGGCAAGCGCTACAACCGCGAGACGCTGGAAATCCAGTACAAGGGCAAGAGCATCGACGAAGTGCTCGAGATGACGGTGGAGGAGGCGCTGGAGTTCTTCAGCCCCGTGCCCGCCATCGCGCGCCGGCTGCAGACACTGCTCGACGTGGGCCTCTCCTACATCCGGCTGGGACAGAGCGCCACCACCCTTTCCGGCGGCGAGGCCCAGCGGGTCAAGCTGGCCCGGGAGCTGGCCAAGCGCGACACCGGCAAGACGCTCTACATCCTCGACGAGCCCACCACCGGGCTGCACTTCGAGGATATTCGCCAGCTGCTCGCCGTGCTGCACCGCCTACGCGACCATGGCAACACCATCGTGGTCATCGAGCACAACCTCGACGTGATCAAGACAGCCGACTGGATCGTCGACCTCGGCCCCGAGGGCGGCTCCGGCGGCGGCCGTATCATCGCTGAGGGAACGCCGGAGCAGGTGGCGAACATGGAAGTCTCGCACACGGGGCGCTTCCTCAAGCCGCTGCTGGAGCGGGCCAGGGAGCGCAAGACCGAGCCGGCGACCACCAAATAGGGTTGTGACAACAATAAAAAAAACCCGGCTTCGCACGAAGCCGGGTTTTTCGTCTTGTACAGCATTGCCGGGCCGGGCCCGCCGTCGAGGATCACTCTTCGGCGGCGGCTTCCTCGACCTCCTCGACGACCGGGCGGTCAACGAGTTCGACGAAGGCCATGGGGGCGTTGTCGCCGGTGCGGAAGCCGCACTTGAGGATACGGACGTAACCGCCCGGACGCTCGGCGTAACGCGGACCCAGCTCGTTGAAGAGCTTGCCGACCGCTTCCTTCGAGCGGGTGCGGCTAAAGGCCAGACGACGGTTGGCGACGCTGTCCTGCTTGGCCAGGGTGATCAGCGGCTCGATGACGCGACGCAGTTCCTTGGCCTTGGGCAGGGTTGTCTTGATCACTTCGTGCTCGATCAACGACACGCTCATGTTCTTGAACATGGCCTGGCGATGCGAACTGGTACGATTCAGGTGACGACCACTCTTACGATGACGCATGGTTGTGATTCCTTACCAAACTGGGACTCGAGTCGACGCTCACGCGGAGGCCTTGTCGTCCTTCAGGCTCGCCGGCGGCCAGTTTTCCAGCCGCATGCCAAGGGAAAGACCACGAGCAGCCAACACGTCCTTGATTTCGTTCAAAGACTTCTTGCCGAGGTTCGGCGTCTTCAGCAGCTCCACTTCGGTGCGCTGGATCAGATCGCCGATGTAATAGATATTCTCGGCCTTCAGGCAGTTGGCACTGCGGACGGTCAACTCGAGATCGTCTACGGGGCGCAGCAGGATGGGATCGACATGATCCTCTTCCTCCTCGACCTCCTGTTCCTTGTCGGCTTCAAGATCGACGAACGCGGCCAGCTGCTCCTGCAGGATGGTGGCGCTGCGGCGAATGGCCTCCTCGGGATCCAGGGTGCCGTCGGTTTCCAGGTCGATGATCAGCTTGTCGAGGTCGGTGCGCTGCTCGACGCGCGCAGCATCGACGGCATACGAGACGCGACGCACGGGGCTGAAGGTGGCATCCAGCTGCAGGCGACCGATGGCGCGAGATTCGTCGTCGGCGCCAACACGGGCATCTGCCGGCTCATAGCCGCGGCCACGAGCGACCTTGAGCTGCATCTTGAGCTCGGCACCCTCGTTGACGTGGGCGATGACGTGATCCGGGTTGACGATCTCGACGTCATGATCGAGGACGATATCGCCCGCAGTCACAACGGCCGGGCCCTGCTTGTTCAGCGAGAGCATCGCCTCGTCGCGACTGTGCATGCGGATGGCCACGTCCTTGAGGTTCAGGAGGATCTCGATGACATCTTCCTGAACGCCCTCGATCGCGCTGTACTCATGCTCGACACCCGTGATCTCGACTTCCACCACGGCGCAGCCGGGCATGGACGAGAGCAGAATGCGACGCAGCGCATTGCCCAGGGTATGGCCAAAGCCACGCTCGAACGGCTCGAGCACGATCTTCGCGTGATGCGCGCTGATCTCTTCGACCTTGATATCGCGCGGACGGAGAAACTCTGTCACTGAACGCTGCATAACTACACCTTTGAGGCTGCCTAACGGTTACTCGGTACTCGCTACCGGCCCCGAAGGGCCGGCACGACGCGGTCAGCGACGATTACTTCGAGTACAGCTCGACGATCAGGTTTTCGTTGATGTCGGCCGACAGGTCGCCGCGCTCCGGGATAGCCTTGAAGGTGCCTTCCATCTTCTTCGCGTCCACCTCGATCCAGGCGACGTCGCCACGGTTGGCGGCAATGGAAAGCGCACTCTGGATGCGCGCCTGGTTCTTCGCCTTCTCGCGAACGGAAACCACGTCGCCGGGCTTGACCTGATAGGAGGCCACGTTGACGGTACGGCCGTTGACCGCAATCGCCTTGTGGCTCACCAGCTGGCGTGCCTCGGAGCGGGTGGAACCGAAGCCCATGCGGTAGACGACGTTGTCCAGTCGGGATTCGAGCAGCTGCAGCAGGACTTCACCGGTGGCGCCGGAGCGACGGGCGGCCTCCTTGTAGTAGCTGCGGAACTGCTTCTCGAGCACGCCGTAGATACGACGCACTTTCTGCTTCTCACGAAGCTGCAAGCCGTAGTCGGAAAGACGCTGACGGCGCTGGCCGTGCACACCCGGAATCTGCTCGGATTTGCACTTCTTCTCGAAGGGAGTCACACCGCTCTTCAGAAAGAGGTCGGTGCCTTCACGACGAGACAGTTTGCACTTCGGTCCAATATAACGAGCCATGAATCTGTCTCCTTAAACGCGGCGTTTCTTCGGCGGACGGCAGCCATTGTGGGGAATGGGCGTCGCGTCAGTGATGCTCTGCACGCGGAAGCCGGCAGCGCTCAGTGCGCGCACGGCGGATTCACGACCAGGACCGGGGCCCTTGACCAGCACGTCGACGTTTTTCACACCATACTCGGCTGCAGCGGTCGCTGCACGTTCGCTTGCCACTTGAGCAGCGAACGGGGTGCTCTTGCGAGAACCACGAAAACCCGAACCACCGGCAGTCGCCCATGAAAGAGCGTTGCCCTGGCGGTCTGTGATCGTCACGATCGTGTTGTTAAAAGAGGCGTGGATATGCGCAACGGCGTCCACTACCTGCTTTTTAACCTTTTTACGGTTGCTACGCGGGTTAGCCATGTTGATGTCTATTCCTGTCTTTACGCCAGAACGTGCGTGTTACTTGCGGATCGGCTTGCGCGGGCCCTTGCGGGTACGCGCGTTAGTCTTGGTCCGCTGACCACGCAGCGGAAGACTACGACGATGACGCAGACCACGATAGCAACCCAGGTCCATGAGACGCTTGATATTCAGCGTCACATCACGACGAAGGTCACCTTCCACGGTGTACTTGCCGACCTCGGCACGCAGGGCATCGACCTCTTCCGAGGAGAGCTCCTGAATCTTGGTGGTCGGCGCGATGCCGGTAGCGGCACAGATTTCCTGCGCACGCGTACGGCCAATCCCGAAGATATAGGTCAGCGAGATCGCCGCATGCTTGTTGTCCGGGATATTGACGCCTGCAATACGGGCCATCAGCTTTCTCCGAAATTTGAGCGGCTTGCTCGATTAGTTGCTACAAAAGGCGCAACAGCATACCCCTTTACCCGCCTTGGGGCAAGAGGTATGCCGGCGCCGCCATTCTATTCGCGCCGGGATCAACCCTGGCGCTGCTTGTGCCGCGGCTCGATGCAGATGACGCGGACCGCGCCATTGCGCCGAATGATCTTGCAGTTGCGGCACATCTTCTTGACGGAAGCTCGAACTTTCATCGTTCCTTCTCCAAAATCGGCACACGGCGCGCCAGTTCACCGGCGGCGCGACTCAGCGCATGATGCCGCCGCTGCCATAGCCTTTCAGGTTGGACTTCTTCATCACCGACTCGTACTGATGCGACATGAGATGCGACTGCACCTGGGCCATGAAGTCCATGATCACCACCACCACGATCAAAAGCGAGGTACCGCCGAAAAAGAACGGCACGTTCCACGCCACGATCAGGAACTGGGGCATCAGGGAAACCGCAGTGATGTAAAGGGCACCGAATAAGGTCAGACGGGTCATGACCTTGTCGACATAGCGAGCGGTCTGCTCACCAGGGCGAATACCCGGGAGGAAGGCCCCTGACTTCTTGAGGTTGTCAGCGACATCCTTGGGGTTGAAGACCAGCGCTGTGTAAAAGAAGCAGAAGAATACCACCGCCGCCGCGAAAAGCAAGATGTACAGCGGCTGGCCCGGGCCCAAGGCCTGGGAAGCACGCTGCAGCCACTCCATGCCATCCCCGGCTCCGACCCACTGGCCAATGGAGGCGGGGAAAAGCAGGATACTGGAAGCGAAAATCGGCGGAATCACGCCCGCCATGTTCACTTTCAGCGGCAGGTAACTGCTCTGCCCAGCGTACATCTTGTTTCCGACCTGACGTCGCGGGTAGTTCACCGTGATACGGCGCTGGCCGCGCTCGATGAACACCACGAAAGCCACGGTCGCCACACCCAGCGCGGAGAGGGCCAGCAGCGGTAGCACGTTCCACGCACCTTCGTTGCGGGCCAGCTCGAACGCCTGGCCCACCGCACCCGGCAAACCAGCGACGATCCCCGCGAAGATCAGCAGCGAGATACCGTTGCCGATACCTTTCTCGGTGATCTGCTCACCCAGCCACATCAGGAACACTGCGCCCGACACGAAAGTGACGATGGCAGTGAAATAGAAGCTGAAGTCGGCGGTATAAGCAATGCCCTGGCTGGCCAGGCCCACCGACATGCCGGTGGCCTGGACGAAAGCCAGCACCACGGTGCCGTAGCGGGTGTACTGGCTGATCTTGCGACGACCAGCCTCGCCCTCCTTCTTCAACTGCTCGAGGTGGGGCGAGACTGCGGTCAGCAGCTGCATGATGATCGACGCTGATATGTAGGGCATGATGCCCAGGGCGAAGATACTCATGCGTTCCAGCGCACCGCCCGAGAACATGTTGAACAGTCCCAGGATGGTGCCCTGCTGCTCCCTGAACAAGGCAGCAAGCTGGTCAGGATTGATACCGGGAACGGGGATATGGGCACCGATGCGGTACACCACGATGGCGAGGAGCACGAAGCGCAGGCGCGCCCACAGTTCACTCAGACCGCTGCCCATCGCCGGCATGTTTCCTGACTTGGCCATTTAGTCCTCTACCTTGCCGCCGGCGGCCTCGATCGCGGCACGGGCACCCTTGGTGACCTTGAGACCGCGAACGATAACCGCCTTGTTGACGTCGCCGGAAAGAATGATCTTCGCGTGCTGGGTGGCACCCTTGAGGACGTTCGCCTGCTTCAGGGTCTCCAGGGTGACTTCGTCACCGCTGACCTTGGCCAGCTCGCTCAGACGCACCTCTTCGGTGACCAGAGACTTCATGGAGGTGAAGCCGAACTTCGGCAAGCGCCGCTGCAGCGGCATCTGACCGCCTTCGAAACCGGGCTTCACGCTGCCGCCGCTGCGCGACTTCTGGCCCTTGTGGCCACGGCCACCGGTCTTGCCCAGACCGGAACCCATGCCACGGCCGACGCGCTTCTCGGCGTGCTTGGAGCCCGGAGCCGGGCTTAAGCTATTGAGTTTCATGGATTACTCTCCCTCTACCCGCACAAGGTAGTTGACCTTGTGGATCATGCCGCGGACGGCAGGGGTGTCTTCCAGTTCGACCGTATGACCGATGCGGCGCAGCCCCAGGCCCTTCATGGTGGCCTTGTGCTTGGGCAGTGTGCCGATGGTGCTACGGATCTGGGTAACCTTGAGTGTGGCTGCCATGGTATTTACCCCGTGATCGCTTCGACAGACAGGCCACGCTTGGCGGCGATGTCTTCCGGCGACTGCATGGAAGCGAGACCCTTGACGGTCGCGCGCACCACGTTCACCGGATTGGTGGAGCCGTAGCACTTGGCCAGGACGTCGTGGACGCCAGCCAACTCGAGCACGGAGCGCATGGCGCCGCCGGCAATGATCCCGGTACCTTCGGAAGCCGGCTGCATGTACACCTTGGAGGCACCATGACGGGCCTTGACCGGGTACTGCAGCGTGTGGCCCTTGAGGCTCACCTTGACCATATTGCGGCGCGCCTGATCCATGGCCTTCTGGATCGCGACCGGCACTTCACGCGCCTTGCCGCGACCGAAGCCGACACGACCATTGCCGTCGCCCACGACGGTCAGTGCGGTGAAGCCGAAAATACGGCCACCCTTGACCACCTTGGCGACGCGGTTGACCTGCACGAGCTTTTCCTGCAGGTCGCCGGTGTTCTGTTCGTTCTTCGCCATCGTAAAACCCTTTAGAATTCCAGGCCGCCTTCACGTGCGGCGTCGGCCAGGGCCTTCACGCGACCGTGGTACTTGTAACCGGCACGATCGAAGGCCACCTGGGTGATGCCAGCCTGCTTGGCGCGTTCGGCAATCAGCGCACCGACCTTGGCGGCGGCGTCAGAGTTGCCAGTCGCCCCCTCACGCAGGTCCTTGTCCAGCGTGGAAGCGCTGGCCAGCACCTTGCCACCATCCGGCGAGATGATCTGCGCGTAGATGTGGCGGGGGGTACGATTGACGCACAGGCGATACACGCCCAGCTCGCGCATCTTGGCGCGAGCGCGGCGGGCACGACGGAGACGAGATTCTTTCTTCGCGTTCATAACCCTGCCTTACTTCTTCTTGGCTTCTTTACGACGCACCTGCTCGTCGGCATACCGCACACCCTTGCCCTTGTAGGGCTCAGGCGGACGGAAGGCACGAACCTCGGCGGCGACCTGGCCCAGCTTCTGCTTGTCCGCGCTCTTCAGCACGATGACGGTGTTCTTCGGCGTTTCCGCGGAGACACCCTCAGGCAGCGAATACTCGACCGGGTGAGAGAAGCCCAGTGACAGATTCAGCGTCTGGCCACTTGCCTGGGCACGATAGCCGACGCCAACGATTTCGAGGGTCTTGGTAAAACCCTCGGAGACGCCGGTGACCAGGTTCTGGACCAGAGCACGAGTAGTGCCGACCATGGCCCAGGACTTGGCGCTCTCGCTCGGATTGAAGGTCAGCTGACCCTCTTCCTGACCGATGGCCACGTCCGGGTGAACGGTCATGGACAGCGCGCCCTGGCTGCCCTTGACGGTCAACTGGTCGCCGTCGAGCTTGATGTCGACGCCGGCGGGCACTTTAACCGGATATTTGGCTACGCGGGACATTCCAGACTCCTAGAATACGGTGCAGATGACTTCGCCACCGACGCCCGCCTGGCGAGCGGCACGGTCGGTCATCACGCCCTGGGAGGTGGTGACGATCGCCACACCCATGCCGTCCGCGACTTTGGGCAGTGCATCCTTGCCCTTGTACTGACGCAGGGACGGCTTGGATACCCGCTGCAGGTGCTCGATGACCGGCCTGCCCTCGAAGTACTTGAGGGTCACGGTCAGCTCGGGCTTGGTACCTTCAGCGACCGCGAAGTCGTTGATATAGCCCTCTTCCTTCAATACGCGGGCCACCTGGACCTTGAGCTTGGAGGACGGCATGGTGACCGTCTCCTTGGTGGCCATTTGCGCATTGCGGATACGGGTGAACATATCCGCCAGAGTGTCTTGCATGCTCATTTACATTGCGCTCCTGATGTTTCCGTGGCGGCTTACCAGCTGGACTTCTTCAGCCCAGGGACCTCGCCACGCATAGCGGCTTCACGCAGCTTGTTACGGGCAAGCCCGAACTTGTTGTAGTAGCCGTGCGGACGGCCGGTCATACGGCAGCGGTTACGCTGACGAACCGGGCTGGAGTCCCGCGGCAACTGCTGCAGTTTCAGCGTCGCCTCGAAGCGCTCTTCGTCGGAAGTGTTCACGTTCTGGATGATCGCCTTGAGCTCGGCACGGCGGGCCGCATACTTCTCGACCAGCTTGGTGCGCTTGAGCTCGCGTTCAATCATGCTTTTCTTTGCCATGATCCCACCCTTATTTCTTGAACGGGAAGTTCAGCGCGCTCAGCAGCGCACGACCTTCCTCGTCGGTGTTGGCAGTAGTGGTGATGGTGACATCCAGCCCACGAATCCGATCGATCTTATCATATTCGATCTCGGGGAAGATGATCTGCTCACGCACACCCATGGAGTAGTTGCCGCGACCGTCGAAGGACTTCGGGTTGAGACCACGGAAGTCACGTACGCGGGGAATCGCGATATTGACCAGACGATCAAGGAATTCCCACATGCGCTCGGCGCGCAGGGTCACCTTGATGCCGATCGGCCAACCTTCGCGCACCTTGAAGCCCGCGATGGACTTGCGCGCCTTGGTCACCAGCGGCTTCTGACCGGAGAGCTTCTCCAGGTCGCCGATGGCATTCTCGATCAGCTTCTTGTCGCTGGTCGCGTCACCGATACCCATGTTGAGGGTCACCTTGGTGATCCGCGGCACTTGCATCACGTTGGCGTAGCTGAACTGCTCTTTGAGCTGAGCCACCACCTCGTTCTGATAACGTTCTTTCAAGTTCGCCATTTTGCTACCCGACTCGCGTTAGGCGTCGATCTGCGTCTGCGTCGACTTGTAGATACGTACCTTGGTACCGTCTTCCTTAACCTGGAAGCCGACGCGATCCGCCTTACCGGTCTCCGAGTTGAAGATCGCCACGTTGGACGCGTGAATCGGAGCCTCGCGCTCGACGATACCGCCCTGATTGCCCGCCATAGGGTTGGGCTTGGTGTGACGCTTGATCATGTTCACACCGGACACGACGAAGCGTTCGTCCTTAAGGACGCGCTTGACGGTGCCACGCTTGCCCTTGTCCTTGCCGGCGATGACGATCACTTCATCGTCACGTTTGATCTTTTGCATATCCGCCTCGCTCCTTACAGCACTTCGGGCGCCAGGGAAATGATCTTCATGAACTTCTCGGTACGAAGCTCACGGGTCACCGGTCCGAAGATACGGGTACCGATCGGCTGTTCGTTGGTGTTGTTCAACAGAACCGCCGCATTTCCATCGAAGCGGATCAGCGAACCGTCGGAACGACGGACACCGCTGCGGGTGCGAACCACTACCGCCTTGAGGACCTGGCCTTTCTTGACCTTGCCACGCGGAATGGCTTCCTTCACCGTGACCTTGATGATGTCACCGACACGCGCGTAGCGGCGGTGTGAGCCGCCAAGCACCTTGATGCACTGCACCCGGCGCGCTCCGCTGTTGTCGGCGACATCCAGCATTGTCTGAGTCTGAATCATCGGTTTTCTCCAAACCTAATCTGACTGCTCTCGCCGAGCTCAGCCCTTGGCCTGCTCGATCACCTCGACCAGCGTCCAGGCCTTCTTCTTGGACAGCGGACGGCACTCCTGAATGGAAACCGTGTCACCGGCCTTGGCCTGGTTCGTCTCGTCGTGGGCGTGCAGCTTGGTGGAGCGCTTGACGTACTTGCCGTAGATCGGATGCCGCTCGCGGCGCTCGATCATGACGACGATGGATTTTTCCATCTTGTCGCTCACCACCTTGCCGGTGAGCGTACGGGCTTTCTTTTCTTCGGCCATCTCAGTCACCTGCCTTCTCGTTGAGCACAGTCTTCACCCGGGCGATATCCCGACGAACCTGCTTGAGCAGATGAGTCTGGCTGAGCTGGCCGGTGGCCTTCTGCATGCGCAGGTTGAACTGCTCGCGGAGGAGTTCGAAGAGCTGCTCCTGGAGCTGCTCGACTGACTTTTCACGAATTTCCTGGGCTTTCATCACATCACCGTCCGTTTCACAAAGGTGGTGGATATGGGCATCTTCTGCGCGGCCAGGGAGAAGGCCTCACGGGCCAGCTCTTCGGATACGCCTTCGATCTCATAAAGGACCCGGCCCGGCTGGATCTGTGCGACCCAGTACTCGACGGAGCCCTTGCCCTTACCCATACGGACTTCGAGCGGCTTCTTGGAAATCGGCTTGTCGGGGAAGACGCGGATCCAGATCTTGCCGCCACGCTTGACGTGACGGGTGATCGCACGACGGCCGGCTTCGATCTGACGCGCCGTGATGCGGCCGCGACCGGTTGCCTTCAGGCCGTATTCCCCGAAGCTGATCTTGCTTCCGCGATGCGCCAGGCCACGGTTGCGGCCTTTCATCATCTTGCGGAATTTCATGCGCTTGGGCTGTAACATCGACTCGCTCTCCCCTTACCTGGAACCTTTCTTCTTGGAGGGCGCGGCCTGCGGCTGTTGCTTGGCCTTGGCGCGGACCTCTTCGATGCCCCCGAGGATTTCACCCTTGAAGACCCACACCTTGACACCGATGATGCCGTAGGTGGTCTTGGCCTCGTAGGTGGCGTAGTCGATGTCCGCACGCAGGGTATGCAGCGGCACGCGACCTTCCCGGTACCATTCGGTGCGGGCGATTTCCGCGCCGCCGAGGCGACCGGAGAGCTGCACCTTGATGCCACCCGCACCCAGGCGCATGGCGTTCTGCACCGCACGCTTCATGGCGCGACGGAACATCACGCGGCGCTCGAGCTGGCCGGCAATGTTCTGCGCGACGAGCTTGGCATCGAGCTCCGGCTTGCGGACCTCTTCGATGTTGACGTGCACGGGCACGCCCATCATCGCGGTGACATCGCGACGCAGACGATCGACGTCCTCGCCCTTCTTCCCAATCACGATGCCCGGACGGGCAGTGTGAATGGTGATACGCGCGTTGTTCGCCGGCCGCTCGATAGTGATGCGGCTGACGGACGCGTTCTTCAGACGCTCTTCGAGGAAGCGACGCACCTCGAGATCGTTGTTCAGCTTGTCGGCGTAAGCATCGCCCTCGGCGTACCACACCGAGGAGTGATCCTTGACGATACCCAGCCGAATACCTGTCGGATTGACTTTCTGACCCATCTGGTCGACTCCTACTTCTCGGCTACCTTGACGGTGATGTGGCAGGTGCGCTTCAGGATGCGATCCGCACGACCCTTGGCGCGCGGACGGATGCGCTTGAGCGTCATGCCCTCATCGACGCAGATGGTCGAGACACGCAGCTCGTCGATATCCATGCCGTTGTTCTCTTCCGCATTCGCGATGGCGGACTGCAGCACTTTCTTGACCAGCTTGGCAGCCTTCTTCGGTGAGAAGGTCAGCAGGTCGAGCGCCTCGGCGACCGGTTTACCGCGCACCTGGTCAGCCACCAAACGGGCCTTCTGGGCGGATAAACGAGCGCCACGCAGCTTAGCTGTGACTTCCATCTCTCAATCCTCTCTGGCTTACCGTTTGGCTTTCTTGTCCGCCGCATGGCCGCGATAGGTGCGGGTGGCAGCGAATTCGCCCAGCTTGTGGCCAACCATTTCCTCGGAGACGTGCACCGGGACGTGTTGGCGACCGTTATGGACAGCAATGGTGAGTCCAACCATGTTCGGCAGAATCATGGAACGACGCGACCAGGTCTTGATCGGTTTGCGGTCGTTCTTTTCCACTGCAGCCTCAACCTTCTTCAACAGATGAAGGTCGATAAAAGGACCTTTCTTCAGTGAACGTGGCACAGCCGTTACCCCTTAATGTCTGTTACTTGGCCTTGCGGCGACGAACGATCAGCGCGTCAGTGCGCTTGTTCTTGCGGGTCTTGTGGCCCTTGGTGGGAACGCCCCACGGCGTCACCGGGTGACGACCACCGCTGGTGCGGCCTTCGCCGCCACCGTGCGGGTGATCTACCGGGTTCATGGCCACACCGCGAACGGTCGGACGCACGCCTCTCCAGCGCTTCGCACCGGCCTTGCCAAGTTGACGCAGGCTGTGCTCAGAGTTGCTCACTTCACCCAGGGTTGCGCGACAGTCGGCCAGCACCTTGCGCATCTCGCCGGAGCGAAGACGCAGGGTGGCATAGCTGCCCTCGCGGGCGACCAACTGGGCGCTAGTACCGGCACTGCGCGCGAGCTGGGCACCCTTGCCGGGCTTGAGCTCGATGCAGTGAACGGTGGAACCCAGCGGGATGTTGCGCAGCGGAAGGGTGTTGCCCTTCTTGATCGCCGCATTCACGCCGGACTCGAGACGGTCGCCTGCGCTCACGCCCTTGGGCGCGATGATGTAGCGACGCTCGCCGTCCAGGTACTTCAGCAGCGCGATGTGAGCGCTGCGGTTCGGATCGTACTCGAGACGCTCGACGATGGCGGGAACGCCATCCTTGGTGCGCTTGAAGTCGATGATCCGGTAGTGCTGACGGTGACCACCGCCCACGTGGCGGGTAGTGATGCGACCGTTATTGTTACGACCGCCGCTGCGCGACTGCTTCTCGAGCAGCGGGGCGTAGGGCTTACCCTTGTGCAGATCTTCGCTGACGACCTTGACGACGTGGCGACGACCGGCGGATGTGGGTTTAGTCTTGACGATTGCCATGATCCGTACTCCTGCCCTTATTCGGCGCCAGTGAAGTCTTCGAGCGTCTCACCAGCCGCCAGAGTCACGTAGGCCTTGCGGTAACCCTGACGACGGCCCAGACCGTGCGCCGTGCGCTTGGTCTTGCCCTTCATGTTCAGCACCTGGACACGATCGACCTTCTTGCCAAACAGCACCTGAACGGCCTGCTTGATTTCGGGCTTGGTCGCGTCGCTGGCCACCTTGAACACATACTGGTTGCGCTCGGCGGCGAAAGCGGCCTTCTCGGTCACGTGGGGACCAAGCAGAACCTTGAATACGCGCTCCTGGTTCATGCCAGCTTCTCCTCGAATTTACGCAGAGCAGAGACGGTGACCAGCACCTTGTCGAAGGCGATCAGGCTCACCGGATCGGCGGCGGCCACGTCCACCACATCCACGTTGGGGATGTTGCGGGCGGCCAGATAGAGCTTCTCGTCGACTTCCTCGGTGACGATCAGCGCCTTCTCCAGACCCAGCTCGCCCAGCTTGGCGACCAGCTGCTTGGTCTTGGGCGCATCGACGGTAAACTCGTCGATGGCAATCAGGCGTTCCTGACGCACCAGCTCGGACAGGATGGAGCGCATGGCTGCGCGATACATCTTGCGATTGACTTTCTGCGAGTGGTCCTGCGGGCGCGCAGCGAAGGTCACGCCACCACTGCGCCACAGCGGCGAGCGGATGGTGCCGGCACGTGCACGACCGGTGCCCTTCTGGCGCCACGGCTTCTTGCCGCCGCCACTCACATCGGAACGGTTCTTCTGGGCGCGGGAACCCTGACGCGCACCGGCCAGATAGGCGGTGACGACCTGGTGAACCAGCGCCTCGTTGAATTCTTTGCCAAAGGTGGCGTCGGCGACTTCGACAGTACCCGCGCCTGCAGCAAGATTCAGATTCATCGGTTCTATCCCCTTCAGCCAGCTTTGACGGCGCTGCGAACGATGACGTCGCTGCCGGTAGCACCAGGCACGGCACCCTTGATCAGCAGCAGGTTGCGCTCGGCATCGACCCGCACGACTTCGAGGCTCTGAACGGTGCAGCGGACGTTGCCCATCTGACCGGCCATTTTCTTGCCCTTGAAGACGCGACCCGGCGTCTGACACATGCCGATGGAGCCCGGCGCGCGATGCGACAGGGAGTTGCCGTGGGTGGCATCCTGGGTACGGAAATTCCAGCGCTTGACGGCGCCCTGGAAACCCTTGCCCTTGGAGGTGCCGGTCACGTCGACCATCTGACCAGCTTCGAAGAGAGATACGGTGAGTTCGCCGCCCACTTCCGGAGTCTCATCGCCTTCGGCGAGTCGGAACTCCATCAGGGAACGACCGGCCTCGACACCCGCCTTGGCGTACTGACCTGCTTGCGCCTTGGTGAGATGCTTGGCCTTGCGGGAGCCGGTTGTTACCTGAATCGCAGCGTAGCCATCGCTTTCGACAGACTTCACGCTAGTGACGCGATTCGGCTCAACCTCGATCACGGTTACGGGCACGGAGGCGCCATCTTCGGTAAAGACACGGGTCATACCGGCCTTTCTACCGACCAAACCGATAGTCATTCTCAGTCTCCTTTAGTGTACGGGGCTATCACCCGCTATGGCTGCCCTTTCCAGAGCATTCCACTAGCACGTTGTATGACGCCATCACGGCGTGGCGGCTGCTGCTCGATGCGTCAGGCGAAGAGCGCTGGGCCGCGGGTGTCTAGTGTGGTTAGTCGAGCTTGATCTGCACGTCCACGCCAGCGGCGAGGTCGAGCTTCATGAGGGCATCGACAGTCTTTTCGGTCGGCTCGACGATATCGAGCACACGCTTGTGAGTACGAATCTCGTACTGGTCGCGCGCGTCCTTGTTGACGTGCGGCGAGATCAGCACAGTGTAGCGCTCACGATTGGTCGGCAGCGGGATCGGACCGCGCACCTGGGCGCCAGTACGCTTGGCGGTATCAACGATCTCCGCGGCGGACTGGTCGATCAGGCGATGGTCGAAAGCCTTCAACCGAATGCGAATCTTCTGGTTCTGCATTTGCCCTAAACTCCAATGGATGTCGACGGCAATCTGCCGCCTACCCACGCATTCAAAGGATGCGCATTATATGCATGCCCGAGACGAGAGTCAAACAACTCCGCTCGGGTGCGCAGAAAGGGGGCTCCTCACGGAGCCCCCTTCGATCTCTCAGAAGTCCAGGACTTACTGAACGATCTTGGCCACGACGCCGGCGCCGACGGTGCGGCCGCCTTCGCGGATGGCGAAGCGCAGACCTTCGTCCATGGCAATCGGAGCGATCAGGGTGACGACCATCTGGACGTTGTCGCCCGGCATGACCATCTCGACGCCTTCCGGCAGCTCACAAGTACCGGTCACGTCGGTGGTACGGAAGTAGAACTGCGGGCGGTAGCCCTTGAAGAACGGAGTGTGGCGACCACCCTCTTCCTTGGACAGCACATAGACTTCGGCTTCGAAGACGGTGTGCGGTGTGATGGTGCCCGGCTTGGCCAGAACCTGGCCGCGCTCGACCTCGTCACGCTTGGTGCCACGCAGCAGGGCGCCGACGTTCTCACCGGCACGACCTTCGTCGAGCAGCTTGCGGAACATCTCGACACCGGTAACGGTAGTCTTGGTGGTGTCCTTGATACCCACGATCTCGACTTCTTCGCCGGCCTTGACGATGCCACGCTCGATACGGCCGGTGACAACGGTGCCGCGACCGGAGATGGAGAACACGTCCTCGATCGGCATCAGGAACGGCTGATCGATCGCACGCTCCGGCTCGGGGATGTAGTCGTCCAGCGCCTTGATCAGGTTGGCAACGGCGGTGGTGCCCATTCCGTTGTCGTCTTCGCCGTTCAGCGCCATCAGCGCGGAGCCGGTGATGATCGGCGTGTCGTCGCCCGGGAAGTCGTACTCGTTCAGGAGTTCGCGCACTTCCATTTCGACCAGCTCGAGCAGCTCCTCGTCATCGACCATGTCGGCCTTGTTCAGGAACACGACGATGTACGGAACGCCGACCTGGCGTGACAGCAGGATGTGCTCACGCGTCTGCGGCATGGGGCCGTCGGCAGCGGAACAGACCAGGATGGCGCCATCCATCTGCGCGGCACCGGTGATCATGTTCTTGACGTAGTCGGCGTGCCCCGGGCAGTCGACGTGCGCATAGTGGCGCTGCTCGGACTGATACTCGACGTGAGAGGTAGCGATGGTGATACCACGCTCACGCTCTTCCGGCGCATTGTCGATGGAGTCGAACTGACGCCATTCACCGCCGAAGACCTCAGCAGAAACGCGAGTCAGGGCCGCAGTCAGAGTGGTCTTGCCGTGGTCGACGTGACCGATGGTGCCGACGTTGACGTGCGGTTTGGAACGTTCGAATTTTTCCTTAGCCACTTCGATAACCTCTTTACGTTTGCTAGCGGTTAGCCTTTCTGGTTGATGACGGCTTCAACGATGCTGGAGGGCGCCTCTTCGTAGCTCGCGAACTCCATAGTGTAGCTCGCACGACCCTGGGTCTGAGAACGCAGATCGGTCGCGTAACCGAACATCTCGCCCAGAGGCACCATCGCGCGGATGACCTTGCCGGAGGAAGAGTCATCCATGCCCTGCACCAGACCACGGCGACGGTTCAGGTCACCCATGACGTCACCCATGAAATCCTCGGGCGTCACGACTTCGACCCTCATCACCGGCTCCAGCAGCACGGCCTTGGCCTTGCGGGCCCCTTCCTTGACTGCCATGGAAGAGGCGACCTTGAACGCGTTCTCGTTCGAGTCCACGTCATGGTAGGAACCATCGTACAGCGTGACCTTGACGTCGATCATCGGGTAGCCCGCGATGACGCCGTTCTGCAGCTGCTCATAGGCCCCTTTCTCGACGGCACCCACGTACTCCTTGGGTACCACACCGCCGACGATCTCGGAAGCGAACTTGAAGTGCATGTCTTCATCTTCGCCCTTGTCCGCCTCGGTGAGCGGCTCGATACGCAGCCAGACATGACCGTACTGGCCACGACCGCCGGACTGACGTACGAACTTGCCTTCCTGCTCGACCTTTCCGCGAATGGTTTCGCGGTAGGCGACCTGCGGCTTGCCGATATTGGCCTCGACCTTGAACTCGCGACGCATGCGGTCGACGATGATGTCCAGGTGCAGCTCGCCCATGCCGGAGATGATGGTCTGGCCAGTTTCCTCGTCGGTCTTGACGCGGAACGACGGGTCCTCCTGGGCCAGCTTGCCCAGCGCCACGCCCATCTTCTCCTGGTCGGCCTTAGATTTCGGCTCCACGGCCACGGAAATCACAGGATCGGGGAACTCCATGCGCTCCAGCACGATCTTGTTCTCAAGGTCACACAGGGTATCACCGGTGGTGACATCCTTGAGCCCGATACAGGCAGCGATGTCGCCAGCCCGCACTTCCTTGATCTCCTCGCGCGAGTTGGCATGCATCTGCACGATACGACCCACGCGCTCCTTCTTCTGCTTGACCGAGTTGAATACGCTATCACCGGAGTTGAGGACACCGGAGTAGACGCGAATGAAGGTCAGCGTGCCAACGAAGGGATCGGTGGCGATCTTGAAGGCCAGCGCGGCGAAGGGAGCGCTATCGTCGGCCTCGCGGGTAGCGATGGTGCCGTCCTTGTCGTCGAGCTCACCCTCGATGGCCTTGACCTCGGTGGGTGACGGCATGTACTCGATGACGCCATCCAGCACCGCCTGTACGCCCTTGTTCTTAAACGCTGAGCCGCACGTCACCAGCACGATCTCGTTGTCCAGGGTGCGACGACGCAGACCGGACTTGATCTCCTCGACGGACAGCTCACCCTCTTCGAGGTACTTGTCCATCAGCTCTTCGGAGGCCTCGGCAGCGGCTTCGACCATCTGCTCGCGGTATTCCTCGGCGGTTTCCTGGAGCTCGGCCGGGATATCGACCAGCTCGTAGTTCATGCCCAGGCTCTCCTCGTCCCACAGGATAGCCTTCATCTGGATCAGGTCGATGACGCCCTTGAAATCCTCTTCGGTGCCCCAGTTGATCTGGATCGGCACCGCATTGGCGTTCAGGCGCTTCTTGAGCTGATCGACGACCATGAAGAAGTCTGCGCCGGTACGGTCCATCTTGTTGACGAACACCATGCGCGGCACTTCGTACTTGTTGGCCTGACGCCACACGGTCTCGGTCTGCGGCTGCACGCCGGAGGAGCCGCACAGCACCACCACGGCGCCGTCGAGCACGCGCAGGGAACGCTCCACCTCGATGGTGAAGTCGACGTGCCCGGGGGTGTCGATGATGTTGATGCGGTGCTCATCGAACTGCTTGTTCATGCCCTGCCAGAAGCAGGTGGTCGCCGCGGAGGTGATGGTGATGCCACGCTCCTGCTCCTGCTCCATCCAGTCCATGGTGGCAGCGCCGTCATGAACCTCGCCCACCTTGTGGGACAGGCCGGTATAGAACAGGACGCGCTCGGTCGTGGTGGTCTTGCCGGCATCGACGTGAGCGACGATACCGATATTACGATAGCGCTTGAGTGGAGTCTTGCGAGCCACGGTGGAACTCCCCGTTGGTTGGCGATGCGTTTAGAAGCGCTGCACTTAGAAGCGGTAGTGCGAGAACGCCTTATTGGCCTCGGCCATGCGATGCACGTCTTCACGCTTCTTGACTGCAGAGCCCTTGCCCTCGGCGGCATCGAGCATCTCACCGGCGAGACGCTGCACCATGGTCTTCTCACCACGCTTGCGCGCCGCATCCACCAGCCAGCGCATGGCCAGTGCCTGACGACGCGAGGGACGGACTTCAACCGGCACCTGATAGGTCGCACCGCCGACGCGGCGGGATTTCACTTCGACCATCGGCTGGATCGCTTCCAGCGCGCGATCGAAAATCTCCAGCGGCTCTTCCTTGCTACGCTCGGCAACCGTGTCCAGCGCACCATAGACGATACGCTCAGCTGTGGACTTCTTGCCGCTGACCATCAGGTGGTTCATGAACTTGGCCAGGCGCTCGCTTCCGAACTTGGGATCCGGCAGGATCTCGCGCTTGGCTACTACTCTTCTTCTAGGCATGACAAGCCCTCTAGCGAAGGGTCTTTCAGGCAAACCCGGGACTCTCGCCTAGCGACGCCCGGCCTTACTCTTATCAGACCGAAATTGATTCTGGTTGCGTACCGATGCCGATCAGGACTTCGGACGCTTGGTGCCGTACTTGGAACGGCCCTGCTTACGATTCTGCACGCCGGAGGTGTCGAGGGCGCCGCGAACGGTGTGGTAACGCACACCGGGCAAGTCCTTGACACGGCCGCCGCGGATCAGCACGACAGAGTGTTCCTGAAGGTTGTGGCCTTCACCGCCGATATAGGACGAAACCTCGAAACCGTTGGTCAGGCGCACACGGCAGACCTTACGCAAGGCCGAGTTCGGCTTCTTCGGGGTGGTGGTGTAGACGCGGGTGCAAACGCCGCGCTTCTGCGGGCAGGCCTGCAGCGCCGGCACGTCGCTCTTGGCGGCGGGGCGCTTGCGCGGCTTGCGCACGAGCTGATTGATCGTTGCCATGTTGTGTAGCTGACTCCAATGGTTGCCTTGCCTTCCAGCGGGCGCGGGCGCACCCACCCCACTGTTAAAGGCTGCGCATTCTAAGGTCTAACGGGGTAGGGCGTCAAGCGCACGCGCCTGACACCCTTCCCCGCACTGCTTACAGCTCGTCGTCGTCCGAATCGAGGGCAGTGAGCTGGGCACCCAGCTCCTGCTCGACGTCGAAAGCCGACGGATGGAGCAGCCGCTCGGTGTCTTCGCGCTTGCGGCGACGCTCCTGGTGATGAGCCAACCCTGTACCCGCCGGGATCAGGCGGCCGACCACCACGTTCTCCTTGAGGCCGCGCAGGTAGTCGCGCTTGCCGGTCACCGCCGCTTCGGTCAGCACCCGCGTGGTCTCCTGGAAGGAGGCGGCGGAGATGAACGATTCGGTGGCCAGGCTGGCCTTGGTGATCCCCAGCAGCACGCGCTGGTACTTGGCCGGAAATTTCTCGGCCTGCTCCAGCCGGGCATTTTCCTCAAGCACCCGGACCAGCTCGACCTGGTCGCCCGGAATGAACTCGGAGTCGCCGGAATCCGTGATCTCGACCTTGCGCAGCATCTGTCGCACGATCACTTCGATGTGCTTGTCGTTGATGCCCACGCCCTGGAGGCGGTAGACCTCCTGGATCTCGGCGGTGATGTACTTGGCCAGCTCCGCCACGCCCAGCAGCCGCAGGATGTCGTGCGGATTGCTCGGCCCGTCGGAGATCACCTCGCCCTTCTCCACCGTCTCGCCTTCGAACACCGCGATCTGTCGCCACTTGGGAATCAGCATCTCGAACGGATCACTGCCGTCATCCGGCGTGATCGTCAGGCGCCGCTTGCCCTTGGTCTCCTTGCCGAAGCTGATCGTGCCGCTGATCTCGGCGAGGATTGCCGGCTCCTTCGGCTTACGCGCCTCGAACAGGTCGGCCACGCGGGGCAGACCGCCGGTGATGTCCTTGTTACCTGACGCTTCCACCGGGATACGCGCAACGATCTCGCCGACGCCAATCTTGGCGCCATTGTCCACCGAGACGATCGCCTTGCCCGGCAGCAGGTACTGCACCGGGGTGTTGGAGCCCGCCACGCTGACCGGCTCGCCGCTTTCGTCGGTGAGCAGAATCATCGGGCGGCTGTCGCGGCCGGCTTGCGGACGCGCTGCCGATTCGATCACCTCGATGGAGGAGAGGCCGGTCATCTCGTCCACGCTGCGGTGGATGGTGACGCCCTCGACCATGTCGACGTACTGCACCTTGCCCTCGACCTCGGCGATGATCGGGTGGGTATGCGGATCCCACTTGGCAACCATCTGGCCGGCATCGACCGCCTCGCCATCCTTCACCGACAGCTCGGCGCCGTAGGGCAGCTTGTAGTACTCGCGCTCGCGGCCGTGCTCGTCGGCCACCGCCAGTGCGCTGGAGCGGGACACCACCACCAGCTTGCCGTCGGTGCGCTCGACGAACTTCATGTTATGCAGGCGTACCTTGCCGCCGTGCTTGACCTGGACGCTGTCCACTGCAGAGGCGCGCGATGCCGCACCACCGATGTGGAACGTCCGCATGGTCAGCTGTGTACCCGGCTCGCCGATCGACTGGGCGGCAATGACGCCGACTGCCTCGCCGATGTTGACCTGATGCCCGCGCGCCAGGTCGCGGCCATAGCACGACGAACAGACCCCATGGGTCGACTCACAGGCGATGGCGCTGCGCACCACGATCTCGTCGACACCCATGGTGTCGAGACGCTCACACCAGGCCTCGTCGAGCAGTGTGCCCTTCTCGATCAACACCTCGTCGGTGCTGGGGTCGATGACATCCTGAGCCACCACGCGGCCCAGCACACGCTGTGCCAGCGAGACGATGATGTCGCCACCCTCGATGACCGGATGCAGGGTCAGGCCCTGCTCGGTGCCGCAATCGGTCTCTGTGATCACCATGTCCTGCGCCACGTCGACCAGGCGACGAGTCAGGTAACCGGAGTTGGCGGTCTTGAGCGCCGTGTCCGCCAGGCCCTTCCGCGCGCCGTGGGTCGAGATGAAGTACTGCAGTACGTTCAGGCCCTCACGGAAGTTCGCGACGATCGGCGTTTCGATGATCGAGCCGTCCGGCTTGGCCATCAGGCCGCGCATGCCCGCCAGCTGGCGAATCTGGGCGGCACTACCACGCGCTCCGGAGTCGGCCATGATGAATACGCTGTTGAACGAGTCCTGCTCCACCTCGTTGCCGTCGCGGTCGATCACGGTCTCCTTGGAGATACCCGCCATCATTGCCTTGGCCACCTTGTCGTTGGCCTTGGACCAGATGTCGATGACCTTGTTGTACTTCTCGCCGGCGGTCACGAGACCTGAGGAGAACTGGTCCTCGATCTCCTTGACCTCGGCTTCGGCTGCCTCGACGATTTCGCCCTTGGCCTCGGGAATGACGAAGTCGTTGACACCAATGGAGGCACCCGACCAGGTCGCCATGCGAAAGCCGGTGTACATCAGCTGGTCGGCAAAGATGACGGTCGGCTTGAGGCCGGCGCGGCGATACACCTCGTTGAGGAGCCTGGATATCGCCTTCTTCTTCATCGGCTGGTCGACCAGCTCGAAGGGTACGCCGTCGGGCAGAATACGGAACAGCAGCGCACGGCCCACGGTAGTATCGTACAGCGTACGCGCGGTGCTGCGCTCACCGGTTTCCTCGTCGACCAGCACCTCGGTGAGGCGCACCTTGACCCGCGAGTGCAGCGACACGCTCTGGGTACCGAAAGCGCGCTCGACCTCGTTGAGGTCGGAGAACACCATGCCCTCGCCCTTGGCATTGATCTTCTCGCGGGTCATGTAGTACAGACCCAGCACCACGTCCTGGGACGGCACGATGATCGGATCGCCGTTGGCCGGTGACAGCACGTTGTTGGTCGCCATCATCAACGCGCGCGCTTCTAGCTGGGCTTCCAGGGTCAGCGGCACGTGCACCGCCATCTGGTCGCCGTCGAAGTCGGCGTTATAGGCCGCACACACGAGCGGGTGCAGCTGGATCGCCTTGCCCTCGATCAGCAGCGGCTCGAAGGCCTGGATGCCCAGGCGGTGCAGGGTCGGGGCGCGATTGAGCAGCACCGGATGCTCGCGAATGACATCGGCGAGGATATCCCACACCTCGGGCAGTTCGCGCTCGACCATCTTCTTGGCGGCCTTGATGGTCGACGCATGGCCCAGCGCCTGCAGCTTGGAATAGATAAACGGCTTGAACAGCTCCAGCGCCATCTTCTTGGGCAGACCGCACTGGTGCAGGCGCAGGGTCGGGCCGACGGTGATGACCGAGCGGCCGGAGTAGTCGACGCGCTTGCCCAGCAGGTTCTGACGGAAACGCCCCTGCTTGCCCTTGATCATGTCGGCCAGCGACTTCAGCGGGCGCTTGTTGGACCCGGTGATCGCACGACCGCGACGACCGTTGTCGAGCAGCGCATCGACCGCTTCCTGCAGCATGCGCTTCTCGTTGCGCACGATGATATCCGGCGCATTGAGGTCGAGCAGTCGCTTGAGACGGTTATTGCGGTTGATCACCCGGCGATAGAGGTCGTTGAGGTCGGAGGTGGCGAAACGGCCGCCGTCCAGCGGCACCAGCGGACGCAGGTCCGGGGGCAGCACCGGCAGCACCTCCATGACCATCCACGCCGGATCGTTGCCGGAGTTGAGGAAGGCCTCCAGCAGCTTGAGCCGCTTGGAGAGCTTCTTGATCTTGGTCTCGGAATTGGTCTGCGGGATCTCCTCGCGCAGGCGGTCGACCTCCTCGCCGAGGTCGATGTCCTTGAGCAGGGCCTGGATCGCCTCGGCGCCCATGCGGGCGTCGAAGTCGTCGCCGAACTCCTCGAGTGCCTCGAAGTACTGCTCGTCATTGAGCAGCTGACCGCGCTCGAGCGTGGTCATGCCCGGGTCGATGACCACGAAGCTTTCGAAGTAGAGCACCCGCTCGATGTCGCGCAGGGTCATGTCGAGGAACATGCCGATGCGCGACGGCAGCGACTTGAGGAACCAGATGTGGGCAACCGGCGAAGCCAGCTCGATGTGGCCCATGCGCTCGCGGCGCACGGCCGCCTTGGTCACCTCGACGCCGCACTTCTCGCAGATGATACCGCGGTGCTTCATGCGCTTGTACTTGCCGCACAGGCACTCGTAGTCCTTCACCGGACCGAAGATCTTGGCGCAGAACAGCCCGTCCCGCTCCGGCTTGAAAGTGCGGTAGTTGATGGTCTCGGGCTTCTTGACCTCACCGTAGGACCAGGAGCGAATCATGTCCGGCGAGGCGAGCGAAATCTTGATCGCGTCGAACTCTTCGGACTGTGACTGCGATTTGAGTACTTTCACCAAATCTTTCATGGAGTCGGCTCCTAGCTCTCTAACTCGATATCGATGCCCAGCGAGCGGATTTCCTTCACCAGTACGTTGAAGGATTCCGGCATGCCGGCATGCATGGTGTGGTCGCCGTCGACAATGCTCTTGTACATCTTGGTGCGACCTTCCACGTCGTCGGACTTCACCGTGAGCATCTCCTGGAGCGTGTAGGCGGCGCCGTAGGCTTCCAGCGCCCACACCTCCATCTCACCGAAACGCTGGCCACCGAACTGCGCCTTGCCGCCCAGCGGCTGCTGGGTAACGAGCGAGTAGGAGCCAGTGGAACGGGCGTGCATCTTGTCGTCCACCAGGTGGTTGAGCTTGAGCATGTACATGTAGCCCACCGTCACCGGGCGGTCGAAGGCGTCACCGGTACGCCCGTCGTACAGCGTCATCTGGCCAGAATCCGGCAGGTCGGCCAGGCGCAGCAGGTGCTTGATCTCGCCTTCGGCCGCGCCATCGAATACCGGCGATGCCATTGGCACGCCGCCGCGCAGGTTCTTGGCCAGGGCGATGACCTCGTCGTCGCTCAGCGAATCGATGTCTTCGGTGCGCGTGCCCGGCGTGGAGTTGTACACCTCGCCGAGGAACTCGCGGATCTGCGCCACCTGCTGCTCGCGTGCGTCGCGCAGCATGGCATCGATCTTGACGCCAAGGCCCTGAGCGGCCAGGCCCAGGTGGGTCTCGAGGATCTGGCCCACGTTCATGCGCGAAGGTACGCCCAGCGGGTTCAGGACGATGTCGACCGGCACGCCGTTGTCGTCGAAAGGCATGTCCTCCACCGGCATGATGGCGGAGATGACACCCTTGTTGCCGTGGCGCCCGGCCATCTTGTCGCCCGGCTGGATGCGGCGCTTGACCGCCATGTAGACCTTGACGATCTTGAGCACGCCCGGCGCCAGGTCGTCGCCCTGGGTCAGCTTGCGCTTCTTGTCCTCGAAGCGCTCTTCCATTTCCTTGCGGCGGTTTTCGAGCTGTTCGTCGGCCTGAGCCAGCAGCTCATTGAGCGACTCGTCCTGCAGACGCAGCTTGAACCACTGCTGACGCGGCAGCTCCTCCAGATAGCTGTCGGAGAGCACGTCTCCTTTTTTCAGCTTGGGACCGCCATTGACCGGCTGGCCGGCCAGGGCCCGCTTGAGTCGCTCGAAGGTGGCGTCCTCGGCGATGCGGTAGGTCTCCTGAAGGTCCTTGCGCACTTCGTCGAGCTGCATCTGCTCGATGGCAAGCGCACGTGAATCCTTCTCCACGCCGTCACGCGTGAACACCTGCACATCGATGACGGTGCCCTTCATGCCGGTGGGTGCGCGCAGCGAGGTGTCCTTCACGTCGGAGGCCTTCTCGCCGAAAATCGCCCGCAGCAGCTTCTCCTCGGGCGTCAACTGAGTTTCGCCCTTGGGCGTGACCTTGCCCACCAGGATGTCGCCCGGCCCCACTTCGGCACCGATATACACCACGCCGGCCTCATCGAGCTTGGCCAGCGCCGACTCACCGACGTTGGGGATGTCGGAGGTGATCTCTTCCGGCCCCAGCTTGGTGTCTCGCGAGACGCAGGTCAGCTCCTGGATATGGATGGTGGTAAAGCGATCTTCCTGTACCACCCGCTCCGAGAGCAGGATCGAATCCTCGAAGTTGTAGCCGTTCCAGGGCATGAAGGCGATGCGCATGTTCTGGCCCAGGGCCAGGTCACCCATGTCGACGGAGGGGCCGTCGGCCAGGATATCGCCGCGTTCGACCACATCACCGGGGCGTACGATCGGGCGCTGATTCATGCAGGTGTTCTGGTTGGAGCGCACGTACTTAGTGAGGTTGTAGATATCGACGCCGGCCTCGCCGCCGATGATCTCGTCCTCGTTGATACGCACCACGATACGCTTGGCATCGACCGAATCGATCACACCGCCGCGACGCGCCACGGCGCAGACGCCGGAGTCGCGGGCGACGAAGCGCTCCATGCCGGTGCCCACCAGCGGCTTCTCGGCACGCAGGGTCGGCACCGCCTGACGCTGCATGTTCGAGCCCATCAGGGCGCGGTTGGCGTCGTCGTGCTCAAGGAACGGGATCAGCGCCGCGGCCACGGAGACGACCTGACGCGGCGACACATCCATCAGCGTCACCTGCTCGGGACGCATGAAGGTGGTCTCGCCCTTGTGACGCACCTGCACCAGATCATCCACCAGCTTGTTCGACTCATCCACGCTGGCCGATGCCTGGGCGATGATGTAATCGCCCTCTTCGATGGCCGAGAGGTGCACCACCTCGTCGGTCACCTGGCGATCCACTACTTTACGATACGGCGTCTCGAGGAAGCCGTAGCTGTTGGTGTGGCTGTACGTGGCCAGCGAGTTGATCAGGCCGATGTTCGGCCCTTCCGGCGTCTCGATCGGGCACAGACGTCCGTAGTGCGTGGCGTGAACGTCGCGCACCTCGAAGCCGGCCCGTTCACGCGTCAGGCCGCCCGGGCCAAGCGCGGAGACGCGGCGCTTGTGGGTGACCTCGGAAAGCGGGTTGTTCTGGTCCATGAACTGGGACAGCTGGCTTGAACCGAAGAACTCCTTGACCGCCGCGGCAACGGGCTTGGCATTGATCAGGTCCTGCGGCATCAGGCCTTCGCTCTCGGCCATGGAGAGACGTTCCTTGACCGCACGCTCGACACGTACCAGGCCCACGCGGAACTGGTTCTCGGCCATTTCGCCGACGCAGCGGATTCGGCGGTTGCCCAGGTGATCGATATCGTCGACTTCACCAAAGCCGTTGCGGATATAGATCAGCTCCTTGAGCACATCGAGGATGTCGCGATTGTCGAGCACGCCGGAGCCGGTGTCGGAATCCCGACGCAGGCGACGATTGAACTTCATGCGACCGACGCCGGAGAGGTCGTAGCGGTCCTCGGTGAAGAACAGATTGTGGAACAGCGTCTCGGCGGCTTCCTTGGTCGGCGGCTCGCCGGGGCGCATCATGCGGTAGATCTCGACCAGCGCCTCGAGCTGCGAACCAGTGGTGTCCAGGCGCAGGGTCTCGGAGATGAACGGACCGCAATCGAGATCGTTGGTGTACAGGGTCTCGAGCGAGGTGATACCCGCCTGGCCGATCTTTTCCAGCAGCTCGGGTGTGATCACGCTGTTACAGGGGCAGATGAGCTCGCCGGTATTCGGGTCGACCTGATCCTTGGCCAGGGTCTTGCCGAACAGGTAATCCATCGGCACCTCGAGGCGCTCGAGGCCGGCCTTCTCCAGCTGGCGGATATGCTTCTGGGTGATGCGACGCCCCTCTTCGACGATCAGGTTGCCGTCGGCATCCTTGATGTCGAAGGTCGCGGTCTCGCCGCGCAGGCGCGACGGCACCAGATCCACCGAGAAGCCGCTCTTCTCGATATGGAAGGTGCTGGTGTCGAAGAACTCGTCGAGGATCTCCTCGGCGCTCATGCCCAACGCACGCAGCAGTACCGTGGCCGGCAGTTTGCGGCGACGGTCGATGCGCACGAAGACGTTGTCCTTGGGATCGAACTCGAAGTCGAGCCAGGAGCCACGGTAGGGAATCACGCGTGCCGAGTAGAGCAGCTTGCCGGAGGAGTGGCTCTTGCCCTTGTCATGGTCGAAGAACACACCCGGCGAGCGGTGCAGCTGGGAAACAATGACCCGCTCGGTGCCGTTGACCACGAAGGTGCCGTTCTCAGTCATCAGGGGGATTTCCCCCATGTAGACTTCCTGCTCCTTGATGTCCTTGATGGCCTTGTTCGAAGAGTCGCGATCATAGATGATCAAGCGAACCTTCACCCGCAGGGGGGCGGAATAGGTAACACCACGCAGCTGGCACTCCTTGACGTCGAATGCCGGGGTACCGAAGCGGTAGCTGACATACTCGAGCGCGGCGTTGCCGGAGAAGCTCTCGATCGGGAACACCGACTTAAAGGCCGCATGCAGCCCCACCTCGAGGCGCTCATCGGCCGAGCGGTCCTGCTGGAGAAAGTCGTAGTAGGAATCAAGCTGGATCGCCAGCAGGTAGGGCACATCCATCACTTGGGGCAGTTTGCCGAAATCCTTGCGGATGCGTTTTTTCTCAGTGTATGAGTAAGCCATCTGTATTCCCCAGCTTGTTCACCATGGGTGACCGATGCGTGGTCGGCGCCGCCTGACGGGACCGCTCCCGTCAGGCGCTGACGGCAAGCTCCACAAGAGGTAGCTCGCCGTCGGGATTCTTCTAGCGACGCTGCGTCAGCAAGGCGCTAGTGCAACAGAAAAAGGCCGGCAGCGGGAAGGCCCGCCACCAGCCATGGAAGCTTACGCAGCGCGTGAAGCCATGGAAACCAAGGGGTTACTTGAGTTCCACGGTTGCGCCGGCTTCTTCCAGCTTCTTCTTGGCCTCTTCGGCCTCGTCCTTGGACATGGCTTCCTTGATGGTCGCCGGAGCGCCGTCGACGGCACCCTTGGCTTCCTTCAGGCCCAGACCGGTGATCTCGCGCACGGCCTTGATCACGTTGACCTTCTTGTCGCCGGCGCTGGTCAGCACCAGGTCGAATTCGGTCTGCTCTTCGGCGGCTTCGCCAGCAGCAGCGGGGCCGGCCACGACAGCGGCGGCAGCAGAAACGCCGAACTTCTCTTCCATGGCAGAGACCAGCTCGGCCACTTCCATGACGGACATTTCAGCGACGGCGTTGATGATATCTTCTTGAGACAGTGCCATTTTCATATTCCTAACTTTGCGGGAGCCTCGGCGCACCGAGCGCTCTATTCAGTGTTCGATTCAGGCTATAGCCATGAGTTCGACGATCAGGCGGCTTCTTCCTGCTTCTTGTCGCGCAGGGCAGCCAGAGTACGAACCAGCTTGCCGGCGGAAGCCTCCTTCATGACGGACATCAGCTTGGCGATGGCCTCGTCATAAGTCGGCAGGGTCGCCAGACGGTCAAGGTCGGAAGCCGGGATCAATTCGCCTTCGTAGGCCAGCGCCTTGACTTCGAAGTCCTTCTGTCCTTTGGCAAATTCCTTGAACAAGCGAGCGGCAGCGCCCGGATGCTCATAGGAAAAGGCCAGCAGAGTCGGACCAACGAAGCTCTCATTCAGACACTCCCACTGAGTGCCCGAGAGGGCGCGGCGCGCCAGGGTGTTGCGAACAACACGCATCTGGACGCCATTCTCGCGCGCCTGCTTGCGCAGGTCGGTCATTTTCTCGACCGTAACGCCACGAGAATCGGCAACTACGACGGAGAGTGCGCCCTTGGCGGCTTCACTGACCTCGGCAACTATCGCCTTCTTGCCTTCGAGTGCTAGTGGCACAGTGATCACTCCTTCGTGCCGGAACCACAGGGAGTTCCGGGGGTTACCATCTCTTCCGCCAGGCACGAGGCGTCGACGGAAGTCCTGGGTGATGGTGCTCACCAGCGTTCTGGCGGCCACACCATCTGCGCAGGCCCCCTAGGGGAGATTAAGCCGCCCACTCGAGAGAGGGCGGCACCTGCGGTCTTTGACGGCGCCCCTCACACCCTGACGAACTGGGCATTCGGGGACCGCAAAGTTCTTGCAACGTTTACTTCTGCCTGCGCTTAGACGAAAGCAGAATGATCGACGGTCAGGCCCGGGCCCATGGTAGTGGACAGGGTGACCTTCTTGAAATAAATACCCTTGGACGTACTCGGCTTGAGCCGCTTGAGGTCGGCAACCAGTGCCTCCAGGTTGCCCCGGATGGCATCGGCGTCGAAGTCGACCTTGCCCAAAGTGGTGTGGATGATGCCGTTCTTGTCGGTACGGAAGCGCACCTGACCGGCCTTGGCATTCTTCACCGCCGTGGCCACGTCCGGCGTCACAGTACCGACCTTGGGGTTCGGCATCAGGCCTCGCGGACCGAGGATCTGGCCCAACTGGCCGACGACGCGCATGGCGTCCGGCGAGGCGATGACCACATCGAAGTCGAGCTGGCCCTTCTTGACCTGCTCGGCCAGGTCGTCCATGCCGACGATATCGGCACCGGCTTCCTTGGCGGCATCGGCATTGGCGCCCTGGGCAAACACGGCGACACGCACGTCCTTACCGGTACCGTTGGGCATGACGGTCGCCCCGCGCACCACCTGGTCGGATTTACGCGGATCGACGCCCAGGTTGATGGCGACATCCAGCGATTCCTTGAACTTGACGGTGGAGAGTTCGGCGAGCAGGGCCACAGCCTCTTCCAGGCTGTACGCCTTGGAGGCGTCGACCTTCTCGCGAATCATCTGAGCACGCTTGGACAGTTTGGCCATGATCAGAGACCCTCCACGTTGAGGCCCATGCTACGGGCACTGCCGGCAATGGTACGCACCGCGGCGTCGAGATCGGCAGCCGTCAGGTCCGGCTCCTTGGTCTTGGCAATCTCCTCGAGCTGCTCGCGTGTCACGGTACCGACCTTCTTCTTGTTCGGCTCACCCGAGCCGGACTTGATGCCAGCCGCTTTCTTCAGCAGGACGGCCGCGGGGGGCGTCTTGGTGATGAAGGTAAAGCTGCGGTCGGAATAGACGGTAATGACCACGGGAGTCGGCAGACCCGGCTCGATATCCTGGGTCGCAGCGTTGAACGCCTTGCAGAATTCCATGATATTGACACCGTGCTGACCCAGCGCGGGCCCCACGGGCGGACTCGGATTGGCTTTACCCGCTGCCACCTGCAGCTTGATGTAAGCCTGTACTTTCTTGGCCATGATGCACTCCAGTTGGGTATTAGCGCCTTGCGGCTCCCCGGGTTAAACGGCCACCGCAGCGGCCGGACGATAAAATCTGAAGCCGAGAACGCTCACTCTTTCTCGACTTGGGAGAACTCCAGCTCGACCGGCGTCGCCCGACCGAAGATCAGCACACTGACCTGAAGGCGGCTCTTGTCGTAGTTGACCTCTTCGACCACACCATTGAAGTCGGCGAAGGGCCCGTCGATGACTCGCACGGACTGGCCCGGCTCGAACATGGTCTTGGGCCGCGGCTTGTCGCTTCCGTCCTTCACCCGCCGCAGAATCGCATCGGCTTCCTTCTGCGTGATCGGCGCAGGCTTCTCCTTGGTGCCACCGATGAACCCCATGACACGGGGCGTCTCGTTGACCAGGTGCCAGGTCCCGTCGTCCATCTCCATCTCGACCAGTACATAGCCGGGATAGAACTTGCGCTCACTCTTGCGGCGCTTGCCGTCACGCACCTCGACCACCTCTTCGGTCGGCACCAGGATCTCGCCGAAGCGATCCTCCATGCCATACATCTTCACGCGCTCCTTGAGGGAGCGCATGACATGCTTCTCGAAGCCGGAGTAGGCGTGAACGACGTACCAACGCTTGGACATGAAGACTCCTAACCGATGACGCCGGACATCGCCCAGCTAAGAAGGGTGTCGATCAGCCACAGCATCAGCCCGACGACAAGCACGGCCACCAGGACGATGGCGGTCGTCTGCACTGTCTCGGGGCGGGTAGGCCACACCACACGCTGAATTTCTTTCTTGGCGTTCTTGGCTAGCTCGGCGAGATCCCGCCCCTTGGCGGTCGTCAGCGCAATCGCTGCAGCACACGCGCAGAGCAGGACGACACCTAGCACACGATAGAGAAGCGGCTGGGCGGAAAAATAGGTATTGCCCACCACCGCCAGCACTACCAACGTGACGACAACCGCCCACTTGAGCCCGTCGTGGCGCGACTCCTGCACCTCGGCGTTATGTTTCATGAAAACGAGACTCCTCAGGGTGCGGCAATCGAGTATGTTCGTATGAAAGATGCCAACCTGGGGAAGGTTGGCAGGCCAGGAGGGAATCGAACCCCCAACCTGCGGTTTTGGAGACCGCTGCTCTGCCAATTGAGCTACTGGCCTGAATCTGATATGCCCCACCTCTTGCAGGCAGCATGCACAACAGCGGGCGCCATGATAGCGGATGACTCGCCGACTGGCAACCCTTCCCGGCAGACTCCTACCGGGAGGAAAAGAAAAGGCGAGCCTTAGCCCGCCTTTTCGAATTGGAGCTCATGGACGGATTTGAACCGTCGACCTCACCCTTACCAAGGGTGTGCTCTACCCCTGAGCTACATGAGCGCAATTTACAGCTACCACTTCACTTTCCAGTTTCTGGAGCGGGCAGCGGGAATCGAACCCGCATCATCAGCTTGGAAGGCTGAGGTTCTACCATTGAACTATGCCCGCCTACCCACTCTTCCTGCCCCGGCACAACGCCCAAGGCGGGGCAATCTGGTGGAGGGGGAAGGATTCGAACCTTCGAAGCTTTCGCGGCAGATTTACAGTCTGCTCCCTTTGGCCACTCGGGAACCCCTCCAGATGGCGGACTATTCTACCGCCTGCCGAGGCCATGTCAAGTGCTTGTTTTTTAGCAACTTGTCACTATCGGGCGCCGAACCGGCTCACCCTAGGCCCTGGAACGCGCTGCATTGTGTCAAAGCAACATCGAGAATGCAAGGCCCGCACGGATTTTTTCCAGCCCTGCCGGGGCGGGCACCTGCGGCGCTCCGGACATGCGTCCGGCCCGCTCGGCCGCGGTCAACGGGAAGCAGGCCTCCAGCCCCCCGTAAACCATGTCAGGCCATACCGCATGGGGGGATTGCACACCACGCGCCACCACGCGGGCATCGCCGCCTGTGAGTATCATCGGCAGGGCAACCCCTTCGCGATCGCACACTTCGGCATAGATGCGATTGACGGCACTGACGGCAGCCAGATAGATGCCATGGTTGACCGCCTCGACGGTGCGCCTGCCAGGAAGCAACAACTCCTCGGCTTCGCTGTCCGGATCGATGGCGACATTACGTGTGCCGAGCTTGAGGCTCTCCTTCATCAGACGCAGGCCCGGCAGAATATAGCCCCCCAGGTGGCGCCCTCCCGGCAGCACGAAATCGATGGTGATGGCGCTACCGCAATCCACGGCGCAGCAGCCACCGGCCAGCTGGTAGCCTGCCAGCACGCCCATCCACCGGTCGACACCCAGCCGGTGGGGCTCCTCATAGCCATTGACGACTCCCAGCGCCTCGGGTACTGAACGTGCCACGTGTACGCTACGCACACGACTTTGCAGCAGTGGCACGGTCTGCTCCAGTACCGCCTGTCGCGCAACGCTGGAGATACGCACCGCCTCGACCACGTCGAGATCGGGAATATCGGAGCCGGGCTTCCACTCCTCGCGGGTCCAGACAGCGCCGCGAGAGCGAATCTCGCTGCTGTCGGCATCCTTCAACCGCCACTTGGAAAGCGTGTTGCCGATATCCAGGTCAAGGATCATGTACGCCCACGCACGCTGATCTCCCCTCCCCCCAGGCGCTCGCGCCTCTCACCATGACGGACCCACAAATGGCCCGCCTCATCCACCGCCTCGGCTATAGCCTCGATGCGCTGATGCCCCCTTAAAACATCGACCGTACATCCTTGGAAGGCGTGACGCTTGTTCCATTCGCCCTGCCAGGCTGCGAAGCCAATCGACTCATAGCCTGACAGCAGCGGCATTAATTCGTCCAGCAATTCAGCGGCTAGCCGGTTTCGCGAAAGCGATGAAACCTGGTCGGCCACCGCCGCCACGCGCTGCTCAATTCTTTCACGAAAACTCACAGGTAGGTCGAAATTGATTCCCATGCCCACCACGACCTCACACGGCCCAGTCGTATCGCCACTGATCTCGACCAGGATGCCGGCCAGCTTGCCGAGCCCCCCCTCATCATCTTCCAACAAGACGTCATTGGGCCACTTGAGCCTGGGAGTCATGCCGTGGCGTTCCAGCACCCGGGCCAGGGCCACACCTACCGCCAGGCTCAGCCCTTCAAGGACGGCAATGCCGGACTCGAAACGCCAGCCAATCGACAGCATGAGCGCCCGACCCCAAGGGGTCGACCAGACGCGCCCACGGCGACCGCGGCCCGCGCTCTGCTGCTCCACCAGGCACACCTCGCCATGCCCGGCCCCTTGCGCAAAGCGTTGACGAACAAATTCGTTGCTGGACGGCAACGTTTCCTCGACAAATAGCCGGGCCAGATGCTGGCGCCCCTGCCGTGACAGACCGGCAACGATCTGGCTTCCATCCAGCAGCTCCAACGGCTGTGTTAGTCGATATCCCTGCCCCTTGACCGCTTCGAGAGGGATGTCCATGGCCTCTAGCTTTTTCAGTTGTTTCCATACCGCGGTGCGAGATACACCCAACCGCTCTCCCAGCTGCTCGCCGGAGTGAAACTCACCGTCACTCAGCAGCCGAATGAGGTCGCCAATGGTCATGCCCTATGCCCCGATGGGAAAAAAGCCATTCTAGCGAACTGCCGCTGTTACGGAAACGCATTGATCGGATAAACAAAAACCCCGCGTTCTTTCGAACGCGGGGTTTGGGAAGAGATGCCTGACGATGACCTACTCTCGCATGGGGAAGCCCCACACTACCATCGGCGCTGAGCGGTTTCACTGCTGAGTTC